>JANMWI010000119.1:0-36561 GCA_031393955.1 Acidobacteriota bacterium | reverse complement strand
CGGCCACTCCCTGGCGAGCGCGAGCGCGATCGCGCCGCTGCCGGTGCCGACATCGACGACGGTCGCCGGTGCGCCCGACGCCGCGGCCTGCTGCAGCGCGAGCTCGACGACCAGCTCGGTTTCCGGCCGCGGGATGAGCACATCGGGGGTGACCTCGAGGTCGAGCCCCCAGAACTCGCGGTGCCCGGTAATGTAGGCGACCGGTTCCCGCGCCGACCGGCGCGCGATGAGCGGCGCCAGCAGCTCGGGAAAATCCGCCGGCGCCGGGTCGCGCCAGCGCGCCATCAAGGCGGCGCGGTCCCAGCCGAGGACGTGGCGGGCAAGGACTTCGGCGTCGAGCGCCGCATCGGGCGCCGCGATGCCGGCCCGGGTCAATTCCTGGCGGGCCTCGACGAGGCGCGCGTAGACGGTGGGAATCAGCAATTCAGTGGACGGCGCCGCTCTCGGCGTCGGTCGCTTCCTTCAGCTTCTCCGAGGTGAAGTGAGCCACGGCGGCGTCAATCAGCTCGCCGATGTCGCCGTCGAGCGCCTGGGTGAGCTGGTGCATCGTGAAGCCGACGCGGTGGTCGGTGATCCGGTTTTCCTTGAAGTTGTAGGTCCGGATCTTTTCCGAGCGGTCGCCGGTCCCGACCTGGGTGCGGCGGTCCTTGGCGATCGCTTCCTGCTGCTTGCGCATCTCCATCTCGTAGAGCCGCGAGCGCAGCACCTTCATCGCCTTGGCGCGGTTCTTGACCTGCGATTTCTCGTCCTGCTGCGACACCACCGTCCCGGTCGGGATGTGCGTGATGCGGACCGCGGAGTAGGTCGTATTGACGCTCTGGCCGCCGGGTCCGCTCGAGCAGAAGGTGTCGATGCGCAGGTCCTTGGCGTCGATGTGGATGTCGACTTCCTCCGCCTCGGGCAGCACCGCGACGGTCGCGGTCGAGGTGTGGATGCGCCCCTGCGCCTCGGTCGCGGGCACCCGCTGGACGCGATGCACGCCGCTGTCGTACTTGAGGCGGCTGTAGGCGCCGCGGCCCTCGATGATCGCCGTGACCTCCTTGGTTCCGCCCGAGCCGTTCTCGCTGATGTTGAGGAGCTCGACCCGCCAGCCCTGGCGCTCGGCGTAGCGCGTGTACATCCGGAACAGGTCGGCGGCAAACAGCGCCGCCTCATCGCCGCCGGCGCCGGCGCGGATTTCGAGCACGACGTTCTTCGCGTCGTTGGGATCCTTCGGGACGAGCAGCACGCGGATGTCGGCGAGCAGGGCATCGCGCCGCGCCTCGAGCGACTGGAGCTCCTCCTGCGCGAGGTCGCGCATGTCGGGATCCTTCATCAGCTCCTCGGTGGCGCTCAGCTGCTCGATGACGCCGCGGTACTCGCGAAAGCGCTCGACGAGCGGCTGCATCTCGGCCAGCGCCTTGGAGTGCGTCCGGAACTTCGTCGTATCGGCCTGCACGGCCGGGTCGGACATTTCGGCCATCAGCCGTTCGTACTGGGCCTCGACTGCGTTGAGCTTATCGAACATGTATCCTCGCGTGGCATCGCCACACGGCTGAAATCAGCCCCCGGAGACGGGCGGGAGAAACGCGACCTCGTCGCCGTCCTGCAGCGCGGCGCCAAAGCGCGCGTACTCCTCGTTGACCGCACACGAGACGGCGGTGGCGTAGTCGGCCAGCGGTGGAAACTCGGCGGCCAGCGCCGCCCATGCCGTCCCCGCGGTCGCTGGCTCGGGCAGCTCCCGCCGCAGCTCCGAGGCGCCGGCAATCTCGCGCAGCCGCGCAAACAGCCGGATCGTCACGACCATGCGCGCTCGAATGCCGTATCGCGCGCGGCGGTATCGTGCGGATCGGCGGTCGCCCCCTCGATCCAGACCTCGCCCCCCTCGAAATGCTCGTGCTTCCAGATCGGGGCGATTTGCTTGATCCGCTCGATCGCGAACCGCGACGCCGCGAACGCCTCGGCGCGGTGCGGCGCGGCGGCGGCGATGACCACGCTCGGCTCGCCGATGTCGACGCGGCCGGTCCGATGCTGGATCGCCAGCCGGACCGACGGCCAGCGTTCGGCCGCTTCGCCGGCAATCCGGGCGAAGGCCTTGACTGCGAGCGGTGCATACGCTTCGTAGTCGAGCCAGAGGACCCGCCGGCCCGCATTGCCGTCCCGCACCACGCCGACGAACGTCACGATCGCCCCGTTGCCGTCGTCGGCCACCAGCTCGGCGGCGGCGGTGGCGTTGAGCGGCGAGCCGGTCATCAGAAAACGGGGATCCCCAGCTGAAGTCATGGCCTGTCCGACGCTCGGCGCGTGCGCTTCAGTATACCGCGCGCCAGAAATGGTTCAGCGGTCCGTGGCCGCGGCCGAGGCCGGGCGCGTGGCGGATCGCGCCGTCCAGATACTCCCGGGCGTTCTCGATGGCGCGCCGATCGTCGAGACCCCGCGCCAGGTTGGCGGCAATCGCCGCCGACAGCGTGCAGCCGGTGCCGTGCGTGTGCGGGCCGGCCATCCGCGGCCGGCGCAGCTCGAAGGTGCCCGCCGCTCCGCAGACGACGTCGACGGCCTCAGGTCCGTCGAGATGGCCGCCTTTGACGACGACGACGCGGGGACCCATCGCGAGGATCCGTGCGCCCGCCTCGGCCATCGCCTCGATCGAGCCGATCCGCATGCCGGCCAGGACTTCGGCCTCGGGGATGTTGGGGGTGAGGACGTGCGCGCGCGGCAGCAGCTCGGCGCGCATCGCGTCGACGGCATCCTCCGAGAGCAGCCGGTCGCCACCCTTGGCAATCATCACAGGGTCGATGACCACCTGGGGCAGGTCGAGCGCCTCGATGGCGGCGCCGACCGCTTCGACGATGGCGGCGGTCGCGAGCATGCCGATCTTGACGGCGTCGGTGCCGATGTCGCCGACCACTGCCTCGATCTGCGCCGTCACCAGGTCAGCCGGCACCGCCTGCCAGGCGATCACGCCGAGCGTGTTCTGCGCCGTCACCGCCGTCACCGCACAGGTGCCGAAGACGCCGTGCGCCGCGAACGTCTTCAGATCGGCCTGGATGCCGGCGCCGCCGCCCGAATCGCTGCCGGCAATCGTCAGGACGGTGCGCATCGCCCCAGTGTAGCCCCGGGTAGGGGAGGAGGGGCGGCCTGGCGCGCCGGCCCGCGGAAGATAGTACAATCCGCGCCATGGACGTCCGACTCGATCATCCCTCCCACGGCACCCTGCTGACGACCCTGACCGCGGCCGGAGATTTCGGCACCGCGACCAAGGTGGCGTCGGTCCTGCTGCTGGCCGCCATGACAGCGGCCGCCGCGCAGATCAGCGTGCCGCTGCCGTTTACGCCGGTGCCGTTCACGCTCCAGCCAATGGTGGTCCTGCTGGGCGGCGCGGTGCTTGGCAGCCGCCTCGGCCTGGCAGCGCAGGTCGTCTATCTGGCGGCCGGCATCGCCGGCCTGCCGGTGTTCGCGGCGTCGCCGGTGCTGCCGCAGGGGATCTTCCGGCTGCTCGGCCCGACCGGCGGATACCTCATGAGCTATCCGCTTGCCGCGTTCGTGACCGGCCTGCTCGCCGAGCGCGGCTTCGACCGGCGCTACGCGACCTCCGTGGCGGCCATGGCGATCGGACTGCTGGTGGTGTTTGGCTGCGGCGTGACCTGGCTGGCGTTCTGGGCACGCCCCGCGGCCGGCCTGGGCGAGGCGCTGCGGACGGGCGTCTACCCGTTCATTCCGGCGGATATCTTCAAGATTCTGATCGCCGCGGCGGTGATGCCGGCGCTCTGGCGCCTGACCCGCGCCCGCTGACGCCCGAACCGTTCCTTATCTCCCGGAGTTCTCAAACACCAGCATGTAGTGGTATTTGAGAAACGTCTGGCGCGATTGCAGCGCCAGACCGGCGGCGCGCGCGTCGGCCACCACGCGCTCCGGATCGACGCGGTCTTCGATTGCCGGTCCCGGCCCGCCGCCGTCCTTGGTGAAGTTGACTATCCCGATCCGCCCGCCCGGCTTCAGTGAGCGCCCGACGTTCTTGAGCAGCGCCACCGGCTGCTCCATCTCGTGATAGGAATCGACAATCAACACCGCATCGACCTTGGCCGGGAGGCGCGGGTCGCTGGCTGTGCCGAGCACGGTTCGCACGTTGGTCAGGCCGAGCCGCTCGACCCGCCGCGTGATCGAGTCGATCATCTGCCGCTGGATATCCTCGGCGTAGACCAGGCCATTCGGTCCGACGCGGTTGGCCAGCCGGATGGTGAACCATCCGCTGCCGGCCCCGAGGTCAGCGACGATGACCCCTTCGCCGACTCCGAGTGCGTCCATGATCCGGTCCGGGCTCTGCCACTCGTCCCGATCCGGTCCCTCGAGCTCGCCGAGATCCTCCGGGCGGAACAACCGGGTGTGCTGCGCGGCCGCCGCGGTCGCGACCGCGGCCAGCGCCGCCGCCATCAGTGCCACGCCGAGGAGACGCCGAAACTTTTTTGCCATGGCTGTCCTGACCCGGGACGCCCGGGGTCGTCATTGCTTTCGCGGAGAGGACGGCGTTCAGTTCCCGCTCGGGCATCAATCCCTGCTCCAGCACCAGCTCGCGAATCGATCGGCCCGTCTCGACTGACGCCTTGGCGATGGCGGCGGTTGCCGCATAGCCGATGTACGGACTGAGCGCGGTGGCGAGGGCGCTGCTCCGGTCGAGCAGTTCCCGGCAGCGCGCTTCGTCTGCCTCGAGTCCGTCGATGCATCGGGCCTGGAAGATCCGCGTCGCCTCGGTCAGGATGCGCGCCGCGTGCAGCGCGTTCCAGGCGATGACCGGCATCATCACGTTCAGTTCGAGCTGCCCGTGATCGGCGGCGGCCAGGACGGCGGCATCGCAGCCGATGACCTGGAAGCAGACCTGGTTGACCATCTCCGGCACTGACGGATTGACCTTGCCCGGCATGATCGACGAGCCCGGCTGGACCGGCGGCAGCCTGACCTCGGCAATCCCGGCGCGCGGGCCCATGCTGAGGAGGCGGAGATCGGACGCCACCTTCCCGATCTCCACGGCCAGCCGGCGCATCGCGCCCGAGACGGCCAGCACATCACCCATGCTCTGCGTGACCCGGAAGCGGTCGGCCGCCGGCCGGAGCGGCAGTTTCGTGGCCCTGGCCAGTCGCGTGATCGCCTCGCGCGTGAAGGGGGTGCCGGCATTCAGCCCGGTGCCGACCGCGGTCGCGCCGAGGTTCAGCTCGTGGAGCTGCGCGGCGGTTCGGCCGAGCTCGCGCGCGGCCTGGCGGACGTTCGCCGCGAAGCCGCTGAACTCCTGGCCGAGCGTCATCGGCACGGCATCCTGGAGGTGGGTGCGGCCGGTTTTCAGCACCGCCGCGAAGCGGCGTGCCTGCGTCGCGAGGCCGTCGGCGAGCGCGTCGGCCGCCGGGATCAGTCGGCCGATCACCGCCAGCAGCGCCAGCCGCGTCGCGGTCGGATAGACGTCGTTCGTCGACTGCCCCATGTTGACGTGGTCGTTCGGATGGACCAGGGCATAGTCGCCGCGGGTTCCGCCAAGCAGCGCCGCGGCGCGGTTGGCGAGCACTTCGTTCGCATTCATGTTGTGCGACGTGCCGGCGCCGGCCTGATAGATATCGACGACGAACTGGTCGCGGAAGCGGCCGTCGAGGATTTCGTCCGCCGCCCGGACGATCGCCCTGGCGACCGCCGGCGCGAGCCTGCCGAGCGCGCCGTTGGCCGCGGCCGCGGCCTTCTTGACCTGGATCGTCGCGACAACGAGCTCGACGGGCGCGGTCAGGCCGCTGACGGGAAAGTTGTCGAGCGCGCGCTGGGTCTGGGCGCCGTACCAGGCCAGGGCGGGGACGCGGACCTCGCCCAGCGGGTCGCGCTCGAGGCGGAATTTCATGGCTGCGGCGCGATTATACTGCTGCATATGCTCCCTGCTTTTTTCGGCAGCATGGTCCAGCTGATTACCCGGACGTCCACCGACCTGCCGCCCGACGTGCGCGCCGCGATGGGGCTGGCGGTGCGCCAGGAGGCGCCGGCGACCCGGGCCGGACAGGCGCTGACGATCATCGCGCAGAACATCGATCAGGCGGCCGCCTGCGAGGGGCCCATCTGTCAGGACACCGGCATGCCGACCTTCGAGGTGAAGGTCCCGGTCGGCACCAACCAGATCTGGCTGCGGCAGCAAATCCGCGAGGCGATCGCCGAAGCGACCCGGCTCGGTAAGCTGCGGCCCAACTCCGTCGACTCGATCACCGGCGAGAACTCCGGCAACAACCTCGGGCCGGGCACGCCGATCATCCACTTCGACCAGTGGGAGCAGCCGGAGATCGAGGTCAAGCTGATCCTCAAGGGCGGCGGCTGTGAGAACACCAACGCTCAGTACGCGCTGCCGGCCGAGCTCGATCATCTCGGCCGCGCCGATCGGACCCTCGACGGCGTCAGGAAATGCATTCTCCACGCCGTCTGGAAGGCCCAGGGCAAAGGCTGCAGCCCCGGCGCGGTCGGCGTCTGCGTCGGCGGCGACCGCACCTCCGGCTACCTGCATGCCAAGGAGCAGCTGTTCAGGACGCTCGACGACACCAACCCTGACGCGCGACTGGCGGCGATCGAGTCAGCCGTGATGACGGAGGCCAACCGGCTGAGCGTCGGACCGATGGGCTTCAGCGGCCAGACGTCGCTCATCGGCTGCAAGATCGGCGCGCTCAACCGGCTGCCCGCCAGCTTCTTCGTTTCGGTCGCCTACGACTGCTGGGCCTTCCGCCGCCTCGGCGTCCGGCTCGACGCGGCGCGCGGTGACATCCGCGAGTGGCTCTATCGAGAGGGGACGACCCCCTCGGAGCCGATGCTCGACCCGGCGGTCGTGGCGGCCGGGTTTCCCCGGACCGGACGCGAGATCGCGCTCCAGGCGCCGGTGTCGGAGTCGGCGGTCCGGGCGCTCAAGGTCGGTGATGTCGTGCTCGTCTCCGGACGCATGTTCACCGGCCGCGACGCCGTGCACGCCCACCTCATGAAGCACGAGCCGCCAGTCGATCTCTCGGGCGCGGTCCTCTACCATTGCGGACCAGTGGTCGTGAAGGAGGGAGACGGCTGGCGGGTCACCGCCGCCGGGCCGACCACGAGCATCCGCGAAGAGCCGTATCAGGCCGAGCTCCTCTCGCGGTACGGCGTTCGCGTGGTGATCGGCAAGGGCGGGATGGGGCCAAGGACGCTCGCCGGCTTGAAGGACAGCGGCGCCGTGTATCTGAATGCGATCGGCGGCGCGGCGCAGTTCTACGCGCGCTGCATCGAGCGCGTCGCCGGCGTCTCGCTGATGGAGTTCGGCACCCCCGAGGCGATGTGGCACCTCGACGTCCGCGACTTTCCCGCCATCGTCACCATGGACGCCCACGGCAACAGCCTGCACAAGGACGTCGAGCAGGCCTCGGGAGAAGTCCTCGAAACGCTGCGCTGATCCAGCCTAGCGAAGCGCCGCCGCGAACAGCGCCTCGATTGATTGCGCGGCCCGGTCCGCGTCCTTGACGTGGATCCGCACCGTCCGTCGTCCGTGCGCGTCGAGCGTTTCGACGTCCCCGAGCGCCTGTGCCCGCTTGAGCACCGAGAACGAATAACCGGCCTCGGGAATCGGCGTCGAGGTGCGGTCGTCTGCCGTGACGACGAACGCCAGCGCCTTGTTCGGTCCGCCCTTGTGGTACTGGCCGGTCGAGTGGAGGTAGCGCGGGCCGACGCCGAACGTGCTGGCCGCGTGGGTGCGCGACCTGATCGCCCCCCGCACGTCGGCAATCGCGTTCTGGACGTCCGCCTCGGCCGGCAGGTAGGAGAGGAACGCGACGTAGTCGCCAGGCTGCAGGGAATCGACGGCCGACCGGACGATCGAGGCCGGCGTGGCGCCGGCGAAGCGGCTGCTGTATACGGCAATCGCCGCGTCGGCGGCCGCCGGCGCGCTGTCGGGTAGTTTGCCGGCGGCGGCGAAGGTGTTCAGCAGCGCCTTCGTTTTCTCCTTGGCCTCGGACACATTGGGTTCGTCGAACGGATTGATGCCCAGCGCGGCGCCCGCGACCGCGGTCGCGAACTCCCAGCGGAAGAACTCGGCGCCGAGGCTGCTGATCCGGGTGCTGAGGCGCAGCACCGGATGCCCGGCGGCCTCCAGGGCCGCGAGGCGGGCCTGATCGGGGGCGTCGACTTCGGTGGCAATCGCCACGAAGGCGCGATCGGCGCCGTACTCGTCCGGCCGCCCGAGCGGTTCGTCGACGACCGGCAGTGCGCCGGTCTGGTGTTTGCCGGTGCTCTCGGCGACGAGCTGTTCGATCCAGAGGCCGAGCGAGGCGAGGCGGGGAGACAGCGCCAGCGTCAGTTTGTCGCGCCCGTCCTTGACCGCGGCGGCGATGAAGGCGCCGAGCTCGAGCCCGGCATTGGCGTGGTTGTCCTGGCGGCAGCCTGCCGCCATGGCCTCGGCGCCGGCGAGCAGATCGTCGATCGGCGCGCCGATCAGCGCGGCCGGTACCAGGCCGAACAGTGACAGCGCGGAGAACCGGCCGCCGATGTCCGGCGGATTGACGAACACTTCGCGATAGCGCTTCGCGGTGGCGAGGTCGAAGAGCGCCGTCCCGGGGTCGGTGATGGCGACGAAGTGCTGTGCGGTGGTGTCGCCGAGCGTCGCGGAGAGGCGCTGCCAGAAGAGCCGTTCCATCGACGCGACCTCGACCGTACCGCCGCTCTTGCTCGACACCAGGAACAGCGTCGCGGCGGGGTCGAGGCGGGCGGCGGCGTCGGCCAGGGTGCGCTCGTCGGTGGTGTCGAGCACGAACAGCTCAGGGAAGCCCGGCGCGATGCCGAGGACCTGCCTGAACACTTCGGCGCAGAGGCTGCTGCCGCCCATGCCAAGGAGGTAGACCGAGGTAATGCCGTCCGCCCGCACCGAGGCGACCAGCGCGGCGATTCGCTCGACCTCGGCTGCCATGGTCGAGGGCACTTCCAGCCAGCCCAGCCGGGTGCCGATGGATTTGGCGTCGACGCTGCCCGCCGTGGCGCCCCAGACGCCAATCTCCCGTTCCCAGATGCGCGAGGCGACCCGGTCGCGGATGAGAGTGCCGGCGAGGCGGGCGGCTGACTGGTAAGGCATGGTCATGGTGTCGCGGTCCAGTATCGTTCGCCCGGCGGCCGGAGACAAGCGGGCCGATCGAAGCGTCTAACTACCTGCAGAGGCGGGGCTTCGGCTCGGGCAGGCAAGTTCGGTTGTATGCCCCCAGCCGGACCGGTATAATAGAACCGTCGTAGATCCTCGGGAGAATCCAATCCATGCTCATCAATGTCACGCCGTCAGCCGCCACCAAGATCTCGGAACTGCTCACGGAAGAAAACAAGGTCGAAGCCGGACTGCGCGTGTTCGTGCAGGGCGGCGGCTGCTCGGGTTTCCAGTACGGCCTCATGATTGACGAAGGCGAGGGGGACGCGTCCACGGATGCGGTTATCGAGTCGAACGGCGTCAAGCTGCTGGTCGATCCGATTAGCGCCCGCTACCTGAAGGGCGCCGAAGTCGACTTCGTCGACAACGTCACCGGCGGTGGCTTCACCATCAAGAATCCGAACGCGAAGTCGACCTGCGGCTGCGGATCGTCATTCAGCGTGTAGTACGGTGTGATGCGTTCAGGGGATCCAGGGTTCGCCGCTCCGGCCGTGAACCCCGATCCTCCTGATCGCACGCCCCGTCCGGCGCCCTCCCGGCGCTCCAGCAAACGCGATCTCATCGTCAATCTGTTCCTCCGTCAGGATGCTCCGCTGACGGCGGACGATCTCTTCGACCTGCTCAAGCGGGATGAAGCGGTGCGCGCGGCGCCGGCGGCGCCCCCGGGCGCGTCGATCAGCCGAGCCACCGTCTACCGCACGCTGCAGTGGATGGTCGATGCCGGCATCGCCCGCAAGGTCGATCTCGGCGAGGGGCGCATCCGCTTCGAGCATTCCTACCGCCACCCGCGCCATTTCCATCTCATCTGCAAGAGCTGCACGCGGTCGTTCGAATTCCTCAGTTCGGACATCGAGGCGCTGCTCGAGGAGGTCGCGGCAGCGCGCAATTTCTCGGCGCGCCAGAGCGTCCTGCAGATCCACGGCACCTGCGAGGCCTGCCGCACCGGGCGGGCCGCACCGGACACCAGTGTCGACGAGGAATTGCTGTTCGCCCGGGACGCGCTCCGCATCGCGATGGCGACCGAGCGCAGCGGGCTCGAGTTCTACGGCCGCGCCGCCCGCGCGACCCGCGCGCCGCGGGTCCGCCGCCTGTTCGAGAAGCTCGGCGACGAAGAGCGCGTGCAGCTGGCCACGCTCGAGGGGCGGTACCGCGCGCTTCTGCAGCAGGACAACCAGCTCGAGTCGCGGCCGACGTTCCTGTTCTTCAAGGGGGCGGCGAACGGCCTGTTCGCCGCGGCCTCCGAGCGTCTCGCCAACGGCGTCGACGATCGCGACGGCGTGCTGATGGCGATTCGCTGCGAGCGCGGCTCGCACCGCTTCTTCAGGCGCTACGGCGAGCAGTTCGAGGATTCCGAGGGCAAGCGCATCTTCCTGGCGTGCGCCGACGCGGAGCGAGCCCACCTCGCGCTGCTGATCCGCGAATACCGCGCGCTGACGGCGCGGCCGCGCCGGCGGCGGCCGGTGCGCGGCAAGCGCAAGCCGCGCCGCCAGGCGGTGTCGCTGTCTTGATCGATCTGCACCTCCATACAACGGCCTCGGACGGCACCCTGGCGCCATCGGCGCTGGTCGCGACGGCCGCCGCCGCCGGGCTCACCACGATCAGCATCACCGACCACGACACCATTGCCGGGCTGCCGGAGGGTGCGGCGGCGGCGGCAGCGGCGGGGATCCGCCTCGTCGCCGGGGTCGAAATCACCGCGATTGAAGCCGGCCGCGACGTCCACCTGCTTGCCTATTTCATCGATCTCGACGATGCCGGGCTGAGTGTCTTTCTCGAACGACAGCGTGCGGACCGCGTGCGCCGGATCCGGGAAATCGCCGCGCGGCTCGCCGCGCTCGGCTCGCCGATCGATGTCGATCCGCTGCTGGCGAACGCCGCCGTCTCACCGGGGCGAAGCATCGGCCGGCCGCGGCTGGCCGACGCGCTCGTCAGCGCCGGCCACGCGCGCGACCGTAACGACGCCTTTGACCGGCTGCTCGGCAATGGCTGCCCGGCCTACGTCTCGCGGAGGGGCGCTTCGCCCGACGACGTCATCGCGATCGTCGGGCGCGCTGGCGGCATCGTCTCGATGGCGCACCCCGGCCTGACCGGATGCGACGAAGTGATTCCGCGGCTTGCCGCCGCCGGTCTCGCGGCGCTCGAGGCACGCCACAGCGATCACGATGCCGACACCGAGGCGCGCTACCGCCGGCTCGCCGCCGACCACCGCCTCGCCGTCTCGGGCGGTTCGGATTTTCACGGCGTGTCGAGCCATCGCCCCGGCTCGCTCGGACGCGTCACCCTCCCGGCATCCGACTTCGCGGCGCTCGAGTCGCGACGCCGATGACAGCGGACGCCGTCGTCCAGATGACCGCGGTCCGCAAGGCCTACGGCGGGCTGCGGCCGCTCCGGATTGCCGCGCTCGCCGTGGCCGCGCGCGAACGGGTCGCCGTCGCCGGGCCGGACGCCCACGCCGCCGAGGTGCTGATCAATCTGATTACCGGCGCGTCGCTGCCGGACGCCGGCGAGATCCGGGTGTTCGGCCGCCGCACCGCGGATGTCGCCGACGGCGAGGCGTGGCTGTCGTCGCTCGATCGCTTCGGGATCGTCAGCGAACGCGCCGTCATGCTCGAGGGGGCGACGCTGGCGCAGAACCTGGCGCTGCCGCTGACACTCGACATCGACCCGCTGCCGGACGCGATCCGCGCGCGGGCGGCGCAGCTCGCCGTCGAGTGCGACATCGCCGCCGAATGGCTCGACCAGCCATGCGGCCAGGTCCCGGCCGACGTCCGGGTCCGGGTCCACCTGGCGCGCGCGGTCGCGCTCGAGCCGGAACTGCTCCTGATGGAACATCCCACGGCGCCGCTCGCCGCGCCGGCCGGCAGGGCGTTCGGCGAGGTGGTGCGGCGGGTCGCGGCCGCCCGCGGCCTCACGGTCGTGATGGTCTCGCTCGATGCCGTGTTCGCGCAGGTCGCCGCCGACCGGCAGCTGACGTTGGATCCGGCCACCGGCCGGCTGCAACCTGTGAAACGCGGATGGTTCCGATAGATCGCCGACTACTTCTTCTCGATGACGCCGCAGGCGACGCGCGGACCGCCGCTGACGCCGGATTTCGGCTCGCCGGTGATCCCCTGGTCAGGGTTGCCGTGGATGATGATGGCGCTGCCGTCCGCATCGAACAGCGACAGCGGGCCGTCCGACAGTGTGACCCGCGACGTGACAATCTTCATCGTCCCGCGGCCGTTCGCGCCGACCTCGAGATTCGGGATGTCACCCATGTGGAACGGATGATTGGCGTCGGGATCGGTGTTCGCCGACGGCCCCGGGTCGAAATGCCCGCCGGCGGCGGTGAAGTCCGGCTCGCACTTGCCGATCGCGTGCAGATGGACACCGTGCATGCCCGGCGTGAGACCGCTCGCCGTGACCGTGATTTCGACCAACCGTCCGGTGCCCTGCGCCCGCTCGACGAAGTCCGCCGTGCCAGTGATCCCCTGACCTTTGATGACGGCGTGGGCCGTCGTCTGGCCGGCGCGCGCCGCCGGGGCGGCCGGGCGGGCCGACTGGGCCGCCGGCGCGGCGGGCGCCTTGGCGGCGGGCGTCTGTGCCGGCTCCTGGGCCAGCATTACCGAGCCCGCCATCGCGGCAATCGCGACCGTGACGGGAAGATTCAACAGTTTCATTTCCTAGCCTCCTGCCGCCGATTGTACTTCGCGGCGCGGGGCCGACGGACAACTCCCTCCCATGCGTAAGCTCGTGCTCTTCGATATCGATGGAACCCTGGTGCTGACCGGCGCAGCCGGGCTGCGCGCCATGAACCGCGCGTGCGCGGAGATCCTGGGCCCTGGCATCGCGCTCGAGGGCATTCCCGTGGCCGGGCGGACTGACCGGATCATCCTCACCGACGTTCTCGCCCGTCACGGCCGCGCGCTGGATGAGCCGCTGCTCGGCGCGCTGCGCGAGCGCTACGTCACCTACCTGCGGGAAGAGATTGAACTGCCGGGACACGGCACCAAGGGGATCATGCCGGGGGTCCGGCCGCTCCTCGACGAGCTCCACCAGCGCGACGACGTGTTCCTGGGGCTGCTCACCGGCAACTTCGAGGCCGGCGCCCGCATCAAGCTCGAATACTTCGATCTGTGGCGCTACTTCCGCTGCGGCGCGTATGGAGACGACGCGGCCGATCGCAACGCCCTGGTCCCGTTTGCCGTCGATCGCGCGCAGGGCTGCGGATTGCCGGCGCTCGGCCCCGAGCACATTCTCGTCGTCGGCGACACGCCGCACGACGTCGCCTGCGCGCGAGCAGCCGGCGCGGTGGCGGTCGCCGTCGCGACCGGCTCCTTCAGCGTCGACCAGCTCCGCGGCACGGGCGCCGACATCGTGTTCCAGGATCTGAGCGACACCGCCAACGTGCTGCGACTGTTCCTGTGACAGCTGAGAGCCGAAAGCTGAGAGCTGAGAGCTGAGAGCGTGATGGCGGAAGTGCCTGGGAGTCGAACCCAGCCTGCCTGCTCAACGCGGGCAGCGACCGATTTTGAAGACCGGGAGGGCCACCGGGCCCCGTTCACTTCCCTGACGACATGTGAGGCCGCGCGTCCTCCGGCAGACGCGGCGGCCTGTCTCCGCGATCACTCGCCGAGGCCGAGCCGGTAGGCGACGAGCTTCTGCAATTCCGATGTCACCTGCCGCACATCCTGGCGTGCCGTCCACCAGCGGCCGGGCACCGCCGGGTCGTAGCGGCTGATGTGCACGATCACCTGGACCGGCTCCCTCTCGAACTCGCGCGCGAACGCGTACGCCGTGCGGCGCGAATGATATTTCGACGTCACGACGATGATGCGGTGCCAGCCGGAGGCGGTAGCGAGCTTGTGCGCCGCCGCCGCTTCCTGCGCGGTATTGTCGACCCACTGCGACAGGATCGTGACCGCATCGGCCGGCACGTTCATCTGCACCATCGCATCGCGCACCAGGTCGGCATCCTCCGGAAAGCGGATGCCCATCTCGTGCAGCCTCACTTCCGCCTGTTCGAGCTGGCCGCGGCTGAGGACGATGCGCGGCGCCCAGCCGCTGCGATACAGATCGACGGCCTCGAGCCAGCGCTCCACCCGGGCGCCCGCCAGCACGACGATCGCGTCCGCATGGTCGAGTGGTTGTTCGAGGACGAGGAACCGGCCGGCGAAGGGGAGAAACACGAGCAGGCCGCCGATGCCTGCGGCGGCAAGCGCACCCAGCAGTCGCAGCGCGAGGCGCCGGCTCCGTCCGACTCCGGCGCGTGCCATGGAAATTTGAAATCAGGGTCTGCGGAAATGGCGGGGCGAGCGCCCCGCCATCCCGGTGCGGAACGCCCGGCTAGCCTTCGAGCAGGCGAACTTCTCCGGCGCGCGGGCCCTTGCCGGAATCTTCCTGGGTGAACTCGACGCGCTGGCCTTCACGAAGCAGCTCGAAGACGGCGCCGCGGACAGAGCTGCGATGGAAAAAGTGCTCGATTCCCCCTTCGTCGCGAATGAATCCAAAACCCTTATCGATCAGAAGGCGAGCGATTGTCCCGGTCGGCATACCCGTGTCCTCCGATGAACGGCGCCCGCGAGATTATCTCGAGGGCCTCGCAAGCTGAGCATGGGTTGAGGGCCGGAGGAGGCGGCCCGCGAGACGGGGAGGCGCCGACGACCTGCCGAACAACCGCGCCGGCTGGCCTCGGTAAAACTGCCAGTCGCACGCTGAGCTTGAAAACCGGGACAGTGTAGGGATTTCCTTCAGCGAAGTCAAGCCGACGGTGAAGTTTTTAGGGCAGGCCCCCCGAGCCCCCGACACCCGGCTCTGCGGCCGGCCTCGCGGCCGCGCCGGCGGGCTCCGCCGCGGGGCGCGGCGGCGTCGGATGCGTCGTCCAGAAATGCCGCCCGCAGCGCGGGCACACCCAGAACTGATCCGGCTTCCACGGCGCGCCTGGCGTCGGATCCCGCATCTCCATCCCGGTTCCGCAGCGCTGACACCGCATCCGCAGTTCGGCTACCATTCGTTGAGGCAATTTTAAGCCATCCGACGAACGATCGCCGGGCCCTGTTGTTGCACGGACGGTCGAATCTGACCGCACATGTCACCAAAGAAGCGATGGATAGCAGGCGGCGGCGCGCTGGCTGGCCTGGCGGCCGCGGCGGTGACCATGCGCACCGCGACCGGGCGCTGGCATCGGCGCACGGCCGAACTGGTGCACCGGATGGCCGCTGTTTCGGAGGATCTGATTGTCCGGGACAGCGCCGGACCTGGTGCCGACGATCTGCCCGACCCGGTGCGCCGTTACCTCCACGTGGCGCTGCCCGAGGGGCCTCACCCCATCCGGAGTGCCCGGCTGGCCTCGGTCGGGACCTTTCGCCAGATTGTGCCAGACACGCCACGGTTGCCCGAAAGTGGCTGGTTTCCATTCACGGCCACACAGACGGTCCGTAGCGATCCCCCCGCCTTCGTCTGGGCCGCGACGATGAATCTCCGCCCGTTCGTCAAGGTGTTCGTGCGGGACACGTATCTGGAAGGACGAGGCTCGATGCAGGGGTCGGCGCTTGGCCTGGTCTCCGTTGTCGACACCGCCTTCGCGCCCGAGCTCAACGCCGGCGCGTTGCTGCGCTACCTGGCCGAAGCGCCGTGGGTGCCCGAAATACTTGTTCCCGGGCCGCGCCTCGCCTGGACGCCGATCGACGGGCGCCACGCGCGCGCGACCCTCACGGACGGCGATACGACGGTCTCCGTCGTCTTCGAGTTCGCCCGCAGCGGCGACATCGTCGGTGTCGAGGCGATTCGCCCGCGGGCCACCAGCCAGGGCTACGAGCTGACGCCGTGGCGCGGCCGCTTCTGGCAGCACGAGCTGCGCGGCGGCAGGCGAATCCCCGTCAAGGCGGAAGTCGGCTGGGGACTCGACGGCACCGACCAGCTGTACTGGCGGGGCGAGATCGTCACCGCGGAGTACGATTCCATCCTCTCGTCGGCCTCCTGAATTCCTCTTTACACGGCACCGGCTCCGGCACACGATCAGGCTTCACTTCGCCGACCTGCGGGTCGTCGCTACAGGAGCTGCCGTGACTCGAATCGTGCTGGTACTGCTGACCGTTCTCGCCGCTGTGCCGCGTGCTGCCGCCGCCCAGGACCACCCGTCCCCCGTCTACGTGACGCTGTGGTTCGACACCGAGGACTACATCCTTCCCCAGGACGACGACGCGACCAAGCGGCTGGCGGAGCTGCTGACGCGGCTTGGGGTGCGGGCGACCTTCAAGGTGGTCGGCGAGAAGGCGCGAGTGCTCGAGCAGCGTGGCCGCCGGGATGTGATTTCGGCGCTCCGCCAGCACGATATCGGTTATCACTCGAATACCCACAGCCAGCCGCCGGCCCCGTCGGTCTACCTGCAGAACGCCGGCTGGGAGGAGGGGCGCGACGAGTTCCGCCGCCGCGAAACGCCCGGCGTCCGCGACGTGGCGCGGATCTTCGGCGTCACGCCGGTGGCCTACGGGCAGCCGGGCAGTGCATGGGCGCCGCAATCCTACCCGGCGCTGCGCGACATGGGCATCTTCATGTATCTGGACGAAGCCGATCACGTCGGCATCGACGATCAGCCGTTCTACTACGGCGGGATGCTGAACGTGTTCCGGATGCGATCGAACCTGGCGCGAATGGATCTCGCCGGCGGCGCCAGCCTGGCGAACGGCAAGGCGGCATTCACGAGCGCGGCGGCACGGCTCCGCGGCCAGGGCGGCGGCACGATCAGCATCTACTACCACCCGAACGAGTGGGTGCAGACCGAGTTCTGGGACGGCGTCAACTTCCGGAGCGGTGCGAATCCGCCGCGATCGGACTGGAAAGCGCCGGGCACGCGGCCGGCGGCTGAGACCGAGCAGGCGTTTCAGGACTTCGAGCAATACGTCCTGTTCATCAAGGCGCAGGCCGGGGTCCGGTTCGTCACGGCGACCGAGCTCAAGCAGATCTATCAGGATCAGGCGCCGTCGCGCAGCTTCGGGCGCGACGATCTGCAGCGGCTCGCGGCGGCGATGCAGAACGAGATCACGTTCCAGCGATTCGACGGCATCGCGCTGTCGGCCGCTGACGCCTTCGGGTTGCTGACGGATGCGACCGCCGGGTTCATCGAGCGCGGCGCGTGGCCGGCGGCTGCGAAGGTGATGCCGCTCGACGGTCCGGGGCGCGCCTACCTGCCGGCGATCGGCGGGACTCGCGCGGCGAGCCTGCCGTGGGCCGCCTTCGCCCGCGCGGTCAGAGAGACGGCCGAATACTGCCGGACCGCTCACCGCCTGCCGTCGGAAGTCTGGGTGGGGTCGCAGAGCCTGTCGCCGGGCGAGTACCTGGCGACGCTATCCGGCGCGGTCAGCGGGCTGCTCGAATCCGGGCAGCCGCCCGCCAATGTCCAGCGTCGCGATGGCCGACTGACGGCGGACCGCTACGTCGCGCAGGATTCGCCGCAGCTGTGGAACTGGCCGATCTTTCCCGACGGCTTCCGTGCGCCGCGGCTGATGGAGCTGGCGCGGCTCCAGGCCTGGACGCTCAAGCCGGCGATCGCCCGCCGCTGACCGGCCCGTCAGCTGCTGGCGGCTGGCGCGCCGGCGGCTTCATCGCCCCGCGCCAGCGGCAGCTCGATCGTGAAGATGCATCCCTGCCCCGGCAGGTTGCGAAGCCGGACGTCGCCGCCCTGCGAGCGCACCGCCCGGCGCGCAGTCGCGAGCCCGAGGCCGAGGCCGGTGCGATCCTTGCCGAGCCGGTGGCTGAACGGCTTGAACGGATCGTCATCGGTCTCTGTCAGCCCGCCGCAGCTGTCCTCGACGTCGATGATGGCGCGGCTGCTGTCGGCGTGGGCTCTCAGGGTCACAGAGCCGCCGGCGTGCGTATATTTGAAGCCGTTGCTGAGCAGGTTCATCACCGCCCCCTCGAGCAGCAGCCGGTCGACGTGGACGACCAGCCCCGGATCGACCGGTTCGATATCGAAGCCCACCCCCTTGTCTTCCGCCTGCAGCTGTGCCGCCAGGCCGATGTCGCTGAAGAAGCGCTGCACCGACACCGACTCGGGCCGGTGATGGCTGGCGGCGGTGCGAATTTCGGCGAGCGCGCCGTTGACGAACTCCCGCAGTCCGCTCAGGCTGTGGTCGAGCACCTCCAGCGCGCGCTCGCGCGCGCCCCCGCCCCCGCCGCCGGCCTTGACGACGCCAAAGGCGAGCAGCGCGGTGTGGAGGCGGTTCCGCACCTCGTGGGCCACTCGTCCGAGCCGCTCGATCTCGTCGGCTGACCGCGACTCGGCCGCGAGACGTGTGTGCTCCGTGACCGCCTCCGCGATCGCCGTGTCGAGACAGCGATTGAGGACGCGGAACTCATGGGTGGTGATCGGTGCGTCCCGTTCGATCGCAAGCTCGGTGACCGCCTGGCAGATCTCCCCGTAGTCGTGGACCACCTCGGAGACCGTCAACCCGAGGGCGAGCAGCTCCCGGCCGTGCAGCGTCGCGGTCTCGCCGATGTCGTCGTCGTCGGTCACGACGGCGGTGGATTCGGCGAGCAGCGTCTCCGAGAGCTGGTCGAGAAAGCGCCCCGCGCCGTACTCCAGCGCGACGGTCGCCTCCGGGACGGCGGCGCGACGTGTGGCGCGCTCCCCGGCGCGGGTGGCGATGGCCTGACGATGGGTCGTGACGAAATCGTGCAGCATCGGACCCTTCCTTCCGCACCGTGACCCCGCGGGTGAACGAGGGGGGTGCGAGGCCAGCCCCGCGGGGCTGGCGATGGTCGGAGATTCGCCCGGCATCACGGCGATGATGTTTTGGCCCCGTAGCACGCCCCGCGACGTCCGTCCGGATATCCGAAGCCGTGATGATAAACAGACGGGCTGCTGCGCAGGTGTTCAATACTGCACACCGGTACCCAGGTACAGCCGGCGGCCAGGATCCGATCCGCGGGCGGGTCAGATGCGCAGGAAAATCTTGCGCCGGTACATCCAGAGCAGGATCGACCAGAAGATGATGAGGACGCCGACGCCCCGCAGCACCGGCTCGAACGGCGGGCCGAGGATCGCGAACGGGGCCGGGCCGAGATGGCGCACCAGCGCGGCCAGTACGAAGTGCTCCATCGTCCAGCTGATCACGTAGATGGCGATCGAGTTCGCGCCAATCACCAGCAGCGGGAAGGCCCATCGACGCCAGCCCCGGCACTCAATCGCGGCATAGAACGTCGCGAGCATCAGGATGACGACCCCGCCGCTGTACAGCGTGTACGAGGAGGTCCAGATCCGCTTGACGATCGGGCTGATGTGCAGCCACTGCAGTAGCAGGCCGGCGAGCGTCAGTCCGACGCCGGCGGCGACGAGTCCTTTGAGCTTGTCGAGCGGCGGCCTCGCCCCCTTCAGCCACGCGCCGCTCCACACGCCGAGCATCATCGTCGCCAGCGTCGGGATGAAACTGAGCGTCGACCAGCCGCCGGAATTGAACAGGAACGGTGATTCGCGCGGGAAGAGATTGAGGAACCACCGGTCGAAGGCCCATGACAGGTTGGCGTTCTTGTTGAAGTGCGCGAGGAAGCCGGAATAGAGGTGCGGCCAGTCAGCCGGGACGCCCACCTGGGGGTAGTCGAAGCCGGGACCCGGCAGCGGGTACAGCACGAACGCCGCCCAGAAGCCGACCAGGATGACGACGAACGCCGCGACCTGCGCGCGCAGCGGAGCGAACGCGAACAGGAACAGGAACGTGTAGCCGAGGCCGATCTGCGTCAGCGTGTCCTCGAAGGTCCAGTACGTCCGCGGCGACTCCATCGAGCGCAGGAAGATGCCGAGCAGGATCAGCACGACGCTGCGCCAGACGGCATGGCCGAGCAGGTTGCTGAAGCGCTCGCCGCGGGCGCGCCGGTTGGCAATCGAGAACGGCAGTGACGCGCCGGCCAGGAACGAGAACGCCGGCTGGATCAGATCGTGGAGCGAGCATCCCTGCCACGGCACGTGCGTGGTGTTGAATTCGACGATCGCCCAGAAGCGGCTGGTCGGGTACCAGGCGTGAACCGTCCACAGCCGGAGCGCCTCGGCGAGCATCAGGAACATCACGAAGCCGCGGAAGGCGTCGATCGACAGCACCCGGGTGGTTGCCGTCGCCGCCGTCGCCTGGACACCCGTAGCAGACGCCATCGAAGGGGAGGTCGCGGTGCTCATGACCGCGCATTGTAGCCGAGAGTGGGCGTCTCAACACCGGGGCCGTGGTGTACTGTTGCATCTGCCCGGCCGGGACAGTGTGGTCGTTCGCGGCTTCGGGCGCTCAGGAGGGTCAGAGCGATGGTTTCGAGTCAGCGGTGGGCGGTGTCGGGGTGGGCGCGCTCGGTAGCCGGGTTGGGAGTGACGCTGGCGCTGGCCGGCGCGGCCGGGCTGACAGTTTCCGGGCAGGGGCGTGAATGGCGCGACTATGCCGGCGGTCCGGACAGCTCGCGGTTTGTCGCCGCCACCGGGTTCACGAAGGATAACGTCAAGCAGCTCGAGGTCGCCTGGACGTTTCCTGCCGGTCAAACTGACTTCAACGCGCTGGTCGTGCGGGGGGTGGTCTACGGCCGCGGTCCCGAGGGCTCGTTCGTCGCGCTCGACGCCGCGACCGGAAAGCAGCTCTGGAGCCACACCGGGGTGCAGGGTTTCAATGCCCGCGGCATCAACTACTGGGAGAGCGCCGACGGCAAGGCGCGGCGGCTGATCTTCAGCTCCCTGAACATGCTGCAGGAAATCGACGCGCTGACCGGGGAGACGGTGTCCTCATTCGGCAAGGACGGCAAGGTCGACTTGCGGGAGGGGCTCGACCGCGATCCCGCCGCCGTCAACCAGCAGACGCGCACGCCCGGCCGGGTGTTCGACAATCTGCTGATTCTCGGGTCCGCGACCAACCAGGAATATACCTCCGCCCCCGGCGACATCCGCGCCTTCGATGTCCGGACCGGCGCGCTGGTCTGGACGTTCCACACCGTGCCGCGGCGCGGCGAGTTCGGCGACGACACCTGGCCGCCGGAGGCGTGGAAGACAGTGGGCGGCGCGAACAACTGGGGGGAGCAGTCGATCGACGAGAAACGGGGCATCGTCTACATTCCGACCGGCAGCGCGAAGTACAACTTCTACGGCGGCTACCGCCACGGCGCCAACCTGTTCGGCAACTCGATCCTCGCGCTCGACGTCCGGACCGGCAAGCGCCTCTGGCATTTCCAGATGGTGCATCACGACATCTGGGACCTCGACAACAACTCCGCCCCGCAGCTGACGACCATCCGCCGGAACGGCCGCAGCGTCGACGTGGTGGCGGTCGCCAGCAAGACCGGCTACCTCTATGTCTTCGACCGCGTCACCGGCGAGCCGATCTGGCCGATCGAGGAGCGGCCGGTCCCGCAGGGCAGCACCGTCCCGGGCGAGCAGCTCTCCCCGACGCAGCCCTTCCCGACCGCGCCGCCGCCGTTCTCGCGGCAGAAGTTCACCGTCGACGACCTGAACCCCTACATCCTCACCGCCGAGGAGCGCGAGCAGTTCAAGGCGCGGATCCAGAAGGCCAGGAACGATGGCCCGTTCACACCGATTGGCTTCGACGACGTGGTGCACATGCCCGGCAACCAGGGCGGCTCGAACTGGGGCAGCACGGCGGCCAACCCGAGCGACGGCAGCGTCTACGTCATCGGCTTCAACGTCCCGACGATCATCAAGCTGCTCAAGCCGGGGGAGATGCGCCCGGCCGCGCCGGGCCGGTCGGCGGAGGTGGTCAAGGAAGGGCACTATGTGACTGACGGGTTCGGGCTCTACCCGACGATCGTCAATCCCCCCTACACGACCCTGAACGCCTACGACCTGAACAGCGGCACCCTCAAATGGCAGATCGGCCTTGGCGACGATCCGCGGCTGGCCGGCCAGAAGATCACCGGCACCGGCGCCGCCGCCACGGTCAAGGGGGGCATCATCCCGACCGCCACCGGCCTGCTGTTCGTCACCGCCGCCGATCGCAAGGTCCACATTTACGACAGCGCCACTGGCAAGCAGGTCTGGGAGCTCCAGCTCGGCGCCAACACCAGCGGCTCGCCGACGATGTACGAGGCGGGTGGACGGCAGTTCCTGCTGGTCAGCGCGGCGATGCCGCCGGCGCCGGCGGGCGGGCGGGTCGGCATCGACGCCCTGCCGCTGCCGGACGGCCCGACCGGGATCGTCGCCTTCGCGCTGCCGCGTCGGTGACGGACGGCGCGGCCGTCCGGATGCGTCGCAGTCAGTCCGCGACGCCCGGATCGGTCCCGGTCGGGCTGTCGTCGGACGCCAGCGGTGTCGCCAGGCGATAGACGCCGGTCTCGAGCAGCGTCGCATAGCCTTCGCCGACGAGCGCGCGGTTGCCGCGGCCGGCGTCCGGCCGCGGCAGCCCGGTCACGCGTGCCAGCTCGCCGCGGGTCGTCATGCCGGCGCCGCCAAGGAAGCAGCGGGCGATCTCGCGGAGTCCGCGTTCCGGACCGATCCGCCGCCGCAGCGCCTCCGGAAAGCGGCCGACCGCGAGCGTCCAGATGTACGTGAACTTCGGCAGGTAGACGACATCGCTCGGGATCACGATCATCGCCGCCTGGAGCTCGTCGATCGCCGCCGTGAAGGTCGCGCGGTCCGGCACGCCGGCCTCGGCGCGCAGGTCGCCGGTGCTCATCTCCCATTCCTTGCGGAGGACGTGCAGGATCGCTCGCGCCGGCCGGCTCAGTCGACCGGCCTCGTCGGCGCGCCGGAGACCCCAGACCGCATGGAAGTACGGGATCATGCGCGACGCCAGGAACATCGTTTTGCCGCGGGCGAGTTTGGCGTAATAGACCTTGCCGCGCCTGACGAGCTCGTCCTTCAACCGCCAGGTCAGCGCCGCCTCGGCATCCTTCTGGACGTTGCGCGGCATGACGGCATCGCGGCGTCCGCAGACCGCGACGTAGAGCGACGGTCCCGGGCGGCGGGAGTCGGTCAGGCACGCCGCGAAGCCGGCCTCCTCGATGAACCGCTCGGCGCCGAACGGGCTGTCGACCTGGCGGGCGCCTTCGCGCCGCCACCGGCCGTCGCGGTAGTCTTCGATGTCCGCCGGCAGCGGCGGCCGGGGCTTCATCGCCGGCCGGGATAGCCCTGCCACAGCCATTCGAGCGCTTCCGGCAGGGTCTGCTGCTTCACCGCCCGATCGCTGTGCCCGGCGTTGCGCGCGAACACGAACTGATAGTGGTAGCCCCTGGCGGCCAGGACCCGCGCCATGTTCTCGTTGGCGACGACCCAGTCGTGCATGCCGTCGCGCATGACGTTTGGGTTGAGCAGGTCGCGATCGCCGACTTCCATCCAGATCCGGATCGGCTTGACGGCGCTCTCCGGGATCAGCCGTTCGTGGAACGTCCACGCACCGTGCGGCGTCTCGGCGCTCGGCGGCCACTGCTGGTTCACGTACGTGCCGGAGTAGGTCAGCACCCGGTGATAAAGCTCGGGGTGATACCACGCCATCGCGAGCGCCGCCGACCCGCCGGAGCTCGACCCCATGGTCGCGCGGCCATCGGGATCTTTCGTCAGCGTGACGCGGCACTGCCGCTCGACCAGCGGCAGCACTTCCGTCTCGACGAACTCGGCGTAGCGCCCCGACATCGTGTCGTATTCGAGACCGCGCTGGCTGCCCTGCGCGTCGCCGCTGCCGTTGCCAATCGAGATCGCGATCATCGCCGGCAGCCGTTTCGCGGCAATCAGGTTGTTGAGGATCGTGAACAGCGCCGGGTCCGGACCATCGGCGCCGACGATGAACGGCGCCGCACTGCCGGCGGCATACTGCGCCGGAATGAACACCGCGACGCGGCGGGTATACGGCGCGGGATGGCTGGTCGTGACGACGAGCTTCGCGGGATCGGCGGGATCGACCGTCCCGAAGGTGCCGGGGTCGCGGGCGATCCCTGGATACATCCGGCTGTCGGCGGAGCTCATCGTCAGGTCACAGGTCGTGCCCTGCGGCACACCTTCCCGCACTGTCATCTCCGCGGCGGCGGTGTGCGTGGGCCCGATGATGAAGTTGCCGTCGGCGTCGGCCGGGGGTACCGCGCCGTCGGGCAATTCCCTGGCCGCGACGTAGCCCGGGGTGGCGGGGTCGCGCGTCGGCGGCACCGGGCGCGCCGGCGGCGCGGTGGGCTGTGCCGGGGATGACGCGGCGGGCGGCGCGGCCCCGGCGCTCTGGCCGGGCGCAGGCGCCGCGGCGAGGGTCAGGCAAGCCAGCACGAACGCGGTCAGTCGATATATTCGCACGCGAGTCTCCAGGCTTGGCGTGCGCGGGCGGCGCAGGCCTGGCGCCTATGGTAAGCCGTCCACCGCCCCGGCCGCGACAACGGGCGGGGTTCAGGCTCGACCGCCGCAGCGGCCGTCCGGGCTGGCATCAGCCGGCCGTACCCTGTATAACTTGGAGTTCATTCACCGCTGGCCGCCGCCGTCGACCGCGCGGGCGGCCCGGAAGCCGTAGGACGTCCGCCCGCCATGCCGATCGTCGCGCATTCATCGCTGCCGACCTTCGCCGAGCTGCGGCGGCAGGGACAGACGATCCTGACGCTGGAGGAGGCGCAGCGCCAGGACATCCGGGGGCTGCACATCGGCCTGCTGAACATGATGCCGGACGCGGCGTTTCAGGTCACCGAGCAGCAGTTCATGCGGCTGGTCGGCGGCTCGAACCAGATCGCGCAGTTCTACCTCCATTGCTTCACCGTTCCGGGGCTGCCGCGCAGTGACGCCACCCAGGCCTACATCGCCGAGAACTACGAGGAGATCGATTCGCTCTACGAGCACGGCCTCGATGGCCTGATCATCACCGGCGCCAACGTCGCCAATCCCCGGCTCGAGCTCGAGCCGTTCTACCGGCCGCTCACCGAAGTGATCGGCTGGGCGAGCGAGAACGTCACCTCGGTGCTGTGCTCGTGCCTGTCGACCCACGCGCTGATGAAGCATCTCCACGGCATCGATCGGACGCCGCTGCCGCGCAAGCAGTGGGGGGTCTACAGCCACCGGGTCGTCGTGCCGGCGCACCCGCTGCTGCGCGGCATCAACACCCGCTTCGACGTGCCGCACTCGCGCTACAACGCCATCACCAGGGCGCACTTCGAGGCCGCCGGCCTGACGATTCTGATCGAGAGCGCCGAGGCCGGCGTGCACGCCGCGGTCAGCGACGACCAGTTCCGGCGCGTCTACTTCCAGGGACACCCCGAGTACGACGCCAACAGCCTGCTGAAGGAGTACAAGCGCGAAGTGCTGCGCTATTTCCACGGCGAGCGCGGCCTTCCCGAATTACCCGAACACTACATCTCGAGCGACGCCCAGGCGGTGATCGCGCGGTTCCTGGAAGAGGCCCACCGGGCGGAGGGCGCCGACCGGGAGCTGCCCGACTTCCCGGAAGGCGAGCTGGCGCCGTTTCTCGACAACACCTGGGCCGACACCGCCAGGGCGATCTTCGACAACTGGCTCGGCCTGATCTACCGGACCACCAACCTCGACCGCCGCCTGCCGTTCATGGACGGTATCGACCCGCGCCGTCCGCTCGACGGCCTGTCGGAATAGAATCGCAGACATCATTTTCAGAAGAGAGGCGAAGCATCGATGAAAGACGAAACCCTGGCCATCCACGCCGGCTACAAGACCGATCCCACCACCAAGTCGGTGGCGGTGCCGATCTATCAGACCGTCGCCTACGAGTTCGACAATGCGCAGCACGGCGCCGACCTGTTCAACCTCGTCGTCCCCGGGAACATCTATACCCGGATCATGAATCCGACCAACGACGTGCTCGAGCAGCGCGTCGCCGCCCTCGAGGGGGGGATCGCCGGGCTGGCGTTGAGCGCCGGCAGCGCGGCCGTCAACTACTCGATCATGACGATCGCGCAGGCCGGCAACAACATCGTCTCGGTGCCGATGCTCTACGGCGGCACCTACACGCTGTTCGCCCACACCCTGCCGAGCCTCGGCATCCAGGTCCGGTTCGCCACGGACGACAGCCCGTCGGCGCTCGAGTCGTTGATTGACGCCAAGACCGCGGCCGTCTTCTGCGAGTCGATCGGCAACCCGGCCGGCAATATCCCCGACCTCGAGGCGATCGCGGCGATCGCCCACAAGCACGGCGTGCCGGTGATCGTCGACAACACCGTGCCGACGCCGGTGCTGATGAAGCCGTTCGCGTTCGGCGCCGACATCGTGGTGCATTCGCTGACGAAGTACATCGGTGGGCACGGCACGTCGATCGGTGGAATGATCGTCGACTCGGGGAAGTTTCCGTGGGCCGACCACAAGGCGCGCTTCCCGATGCTGAGCAACCCCGAACCGGCCTACCACGGCGTCGTCTACACCGAGGCGCTCGGCCCGGCGGCGTACATCGGCCGCGCCCGGACGGTGCCGCTGCGCAACACCGGCTCGGCGATGAGCCCGTTCAACGCCTTCCTGTTCCTGCAGGGGATCGAGACGCTGGCGCTGCGGATGGAGCGCCACGTCGCCAACGCGATGGCGGTTGCGGCCCATTTGGAGAAGCATCCGGCGGTCGCCTGGGTGAACTATGCCGGCCTGAAATCCTCGCCGTACTACCAGCTGGCGCAGAAGTACACCAAGGGACGGCCGTCGGCGCTGCTGACATTCGGCATCAAGGGCGGCTTCGACGCCGGCGTGAAGTTCTACGACGCGCTGAAGATCTTCAAGCGGCTGGTCAACATCGGCGACGCCAAGTCGCTCGCCGCCCACCCGGCCTCGACGACGCATCGTCAGCTGACCGAGGCCGAGCTGAAGGGCGCCGGCGTGACCGCCGACATGATTCGGCTGTGCGTCGGCATCGAGGCGATCGACGACATCCTCGAGGATGTTGACCAGGCGCTGGCGGCGGCGCAGGGAAAGTAACCACCGGGAGCGGACCCGTCACCGAGGAGACCAAGGCGATGCGGATGTCACGAGTGCTGCTGACCGGAGCGATGCTGTGCCTGCTGGGGGTGATGAGCGTGCGCGCCCAGAGCGGCTGGATGCCGCTCTGGAACGGGAGCAATCTCGATGGCTGGACGACGTGGATCCAGCGGCCGGAGCCGACCTCCAGCGTTCCGGGGCTGCCGCGGAACGCGGCCGGAAAGTATACCGAGCCGATTGGATCCAACCGCGATCCGCTGGAGGTGTTCACGGTCGCCGCCGATGTCGACGGCCGGCCGGCGATCCGGATCTCCGGCGAGGCGTTCGGCGAACTGCGCACGAAGCAGTCGTACGGCAATTACCACCTCCGGCTCCAGTTCAAGTGGGGCCGGAAGAAGTGGCCGCCGCGCGACCAGCCGGAGACCTATCGCGACAGCGGCCTGCTCTATCACGTCCACGCCGAGCCGGGCGCGCAGGGACGGACGTGGGCGCGGTCGGTCGAGCTCCAGATCCAGGAGCATGATGTCGGCGACCTCTACGCCGTCGGGTCGGCGATCGCGGTGCGGGCGACGGCCCGGAAGGACACCAAGCCGCTGCTCTACGATTACGACCCCGCCGGCGAGTGGACCTTCTTCTCGCAAAGCCAGGGCGCGTCCGGCCGCTGCATCAAGCAGCCCGACAACGAAAAGCCGAGCGGCGAGTGGAACACCGTCGAGCTCATCACGGTCGGCGACGACTCCATCCACATCGTCAACGGCAAGGTCGTGATGCGGCTGCACGGGCCGCTGCGCATCGACGGCGCCGTGCCGGCGCCGGTAACGTCCGGCGCGATCATCCTGCAGTCGGAAGGGGCGGAGATCTACTATCGCGATATCGAAATCCGCCCAATCACTGTCATCCCGGCGGAGTACGCGGCAAAGTAGCAGCGTCCGCGAAACCGACAGCCAGGACCCGCATGATGCATGTGTCCCGCTTTCCACGATCCGGCGTCGTCCTGGTTGCCGCCCTGTGGACCGCGGCGCTGCCGCTGGCCGCCTCTCGCCAGCAGCCGGCTGCCGCGGCCGCCGGTGCCGCGGGTAACACTGTGCCGCAGGGGATACCGTCGCCAGGCCCGGCCGGCGACGGTCCATATGTCCCGCAGCCGATTCTGCCCGGCGGCCTTGTCGTGCCGCTCTACCCGGCCGGTTCGACCGCGCTCAACGCGGCCCGCGTCCGGGAAGCCGAGGTCTACAACATGACCAACGGCGTCCCCGGCCGCATCGCCAGCATCGTCAACATCCACAACCCGTCGGTTGAGCTCCATCGCGTGCCGGCGGGCCTGAACACCGGCGCCGCGGTGATCGTTGTGGCCGGCGGCGGCCACAATACGCTCAACGTCGGCTCCGAGGGGGCCGACTTCGTGCCGTTCTTCTACAACTACGGCGTCAACACCGTCATCCTGCGCAACCGCCTCAGGCGCGACGGCTACGAGCCGAAGACGGATGCGGCCGGCGACATGCTGCAGGCGATCCGGGTGGTGCGGGCCCACGCCGCGGAGTGGGGAATCGATCCCAGGAAGATTGGCGCGATCGGCTTCTCGGCGGGCGCCGAGCTGACGTCGCATGCGGCCGTCAGGTATCCGGAGTTCGACGAGGCGCCCACGGCCGGAAGCGCCGCGGCAGCGGTCAGCGCCCGCCCGGATTTCGTCGGCGTGATCTACCCGGGGCCGACCCCGTTTCGCGGCGGTGCCGAGGTCCCGGTGCCCGATAACGCGCCGCCGGTGTTCATTGCCGGCGGGGGCGTCGGGGACGCCGTGCACGCGGTCTGGGCGGACGAGTTCTTCGCCGCATTTTTGAAGGCGCGCATCCCCAATCTCGAGATGCACATCTACGGTCACGGCCGGCACCCCGGCGATCCGCTGCCCGAAGGGGGCAATCAGAGCGGCGGTCTGACCGATCGCAACAACACCCCGTTCGGCACCTGGCAGTTCCGCTTCATCGACTGGTTCCGCGACCTGGGCTTCCTGCAGAAGTCCGGCGTCGAGACGACGGCGGCGAGGGACGCGGCGACGCGCGCCGCCACGCCTCCCGCCCGCGGCGCCCGGTAGGGGTCAGTTCCGGGCCGGCGCTGTCTGTTCGGGCGACGTCACCCCGGGCGGCAGCTCGAGGATTCGCGCGTTGCGGAAGTGAATTTCGGCCCCCTCGGCCTCGAAACAGAGATAGCCCTTCTTCTGCGTCGACTTGCTGACGCCGTTGACGAACTTGCCGTTGACCGACAGCTTGATGACCCCGTCCACCGCGACCGCGTCGTAGACGTTCCACTCGTTGCGCCCTTTGGCGCGGTTTTCGATCGAGCTGCTCCGTTCGCCGCGCGGGTTGTCGGGGACGGTCTTGACGCCGCCGACCCCCCACACCTCGCCGTGAACGTAGGCCACCGGCGGGACGACGCCGTTCCTGACGTGGAGCTTGGGCCAGTCGAGCTCGAGCATCTGGATTTCGACGCCGTTCGGGAGCCGGCTCTCGGCCTGCGGATTCGCGTCGCTCCACGCGAACACGCCCGAATTGCCGCCGGGTTCGAGGTGCATCCATTCGACGTGGAGGAGGAAGTTCTCGTACATCTTCTCGCTGCACATCACCCCGGTCGGCTTGCCGGTGTCGATCAGCATGGCGTCCTTGAACGTCCAGGTATCCGGGGCGGTGTTGACGTTGGTCCAGCCGGCGAGGTCGCGGCCGTTGAAGAGGTCCTGCCACTGGGGCAGCGGCGCCTGGGCCAAGGCAGCGGTGGGAAGGATCAGGGTGAGACAAAAAGTGGCGATGATTCGCACGAAAACTCCTTGAAAGAGGGGCCTGGCCATCGTGATTGCGCGTGGCCTGGTCCATGCTACATGCGGGGCGACCGTAATCGCACGGTCCAGGGGAAATGACGCCCAGCGTCGGTGTTTGAGGACTAAAGTCCGCCAGAGCGCCTGAAACCGATACCGAATCGGAGCCAAAGCAGGGCTGTCATTGGCGTCAATCTGCGGATAAATATCTGCATGGCGGCGGATTTTTTGGCGTCAAACCCGTCATTGTTGGTTCGCATTCACGAATTTCACTTGCAGATGACTTTCAAAGCCGCCAAACTTCTTGCCCCGAGGGTTTGATGCGATGCAGGCGTATCCTCCGCCACCCCCACTTCGCCCGCCTTTCTCCGTTCATAAAGGGTTCTCGATGACGACCATCAGTGTTCCAGAGGCCGCGGGTCCGGCCAAGGGGAAAAAATGCCCGGTGCGGGTGGTGGCGGCGATCGCCGCGCTGACGCTGCTGTCGCTGGTCGTGCCGCAGCTCGCCAGGGCGCAGGCGCCAGCCGATGCGCTGCCGTTCGCCAAGAGCTATGTGGTCACCGGCAACTACGTCGTCGGCGGCGTCGACCTCGCCTCCAACTCGCAGAGCGGCTTCGTCAGCGGGACGATCCCGATGAAGGGCGTGCCCGACAACGCCGACATCCTCGCGGCGTTTCTGTACTGGGAGACGATCACCAATTCATCGACAATCAAGCAGCAGTCCGACGGCGCCAAGTTCCGCGGGAACGCGCTCACGGTCGTCAAGGCGACCTCTCTTGGACCGAATGCCGCCACCGCGGCCTGCTTCGGCACCGGGCCGCAGTCGAGGCTGACGACGTTCCGGGCCGACGTCCTGCGGTTCCTACCGCTCCAGCTCGACACCAACGGCAAGCCGACCGGCAAGCGGCTGGTCAACGACACCGATCTGATCGCCCGGGGGATTGCGAAGCACACGGTCACCCTGCCGGACGCCGGCCAGTCGACCAACCACGCGCCGGTCAGTTCCGGTGCGACGCTGCTGGTTATCTATCGCGATCCCAGCCAGGAGCTGACGTCAATCGTTCTGTACGAAGGCGCCTACCTCCAGGGGCAGGGGACGACGACGACGCAGACGATTCGCGGTTTCTTCCAGTCCTCGGCCACTCACGTCGCCAAGCTGACGGAGATTGGCGGCAACGGCAAGAACAACAAGACCGACCGGGTGTACTTCAAGGGGGCGGACAAACCAGTCCCGATTGGCGGCGACAAGTTCTTCAACCTCGACCAGGCCGGAAGCGCCGACCGCGGCTGGTCGAATCCGACCTTCGACGTGACCTCGCTGATGCCGGGCATCGATGCCGGCGGCGGCTACGGCGAAGAGGTCGTCACGACGGTCGATCACAAAAGCGACAATCCGTACGACTGCCTGTCGTTTGCCGCGACCGTTTTCAGCACGACCGTCAAGGACAGCGATGGGGACGGCCTGATCGACAAGGTCGAGGACGTCAGCGGGCTGAAGAAGCCGAGCGGCGAACCGCTGCCCGACCTTCACGCAATGGGCGCCACTTCGCAGCACAAGGACGTCTTCGTTGAAGTCGGGGCGATGAAGGCCGAAGGCAAAACGTCAACTTCACCCGGCACGACCTACGGTTCCCTGGACGCGCCGATTCGCCCCGGTGTGCCTTCGTTGACCGATGTCGTCGGACACACCCATCTTCCGAGGCCGGACGTGCTGAAGATGGTCGGAGACGCATACGACCGTGCGCCGGTCAGCAACCCTGATGGCCTGCCCGGCGTCCGCGTCCACTTCGATGTTGGTCGTGACTATCCCCGCTTTGCGAATCCGGCAGACGACAAGCTCCTGGTTCCCGGGCTGTACGCACGCGGCGGCGAATTGATCACGGAAAAGCGCTGCACAGCCGCGAAGTGCCAGTTCCCCGCCTACCCGGGCACGGTCAGCTTCCAGATTGGCTACCGGCTCTATCGCGACGCGCCCGTCAACCCCGACGGCGAGGAACTCGACGCGGCCGCACAAACCGCGTGCTCAAAGAGTACGGGGCGGTGCCGCCGCCGTTTCGACCCTAACCGAGAGGGGATCTTCCACTACATCCTCTACGCTCACGCGCGGGGCATTCCGAAGTCGACCGACAAGAACTCGCCGGATTTCCACGTTCCCAAGAGCAGCTCCGGCGTCAGCAATCTACCCGGCGCCGACGTCATGGTGACGCTCGGTCTCTGGGACAACTTCGTCGGCACGCCGTTCGCGCAGGCCTCGACGACGATGCACGAGCTCGGGCACAACTTCGACTTGTGGCACGGCGGCGGCCCGGCGACCTACACGACCGTCGGCGCGGCGCCGTCGGTCAAGACGCGCATCGACTTCGAGCCGAACTGCAAGCCGAACGATCTCAGCGTGATGAGCTACCTGTTCCAGCTGCACGGCCTGCTCGACGATACCGGGACCGCGTATCTCGACTACTCGCGTGAGAAGCTGGCGGACCTTCACGAGAACGCGCTCCAGAACAGCCCCTTGACGACGATGACGTACCGGACCGCCTGGTTCGTGCCGCTGGCGAATAATTCGCTGGCCAAGGCGCTCGGCCTGTCGGCAGCGACGAAACTCTGCAGCGGCGGGGCGATCCCGACCAATCCCGACGGCTCGTCGGCGCAGATGGCGCGATTCGACGCTCCGAAGCTCGGCGTGGCGGTCGACTGGACAACGACAGGGGCGTCAAGCGGAGCGCAGGACCTGAATTTCGACGGCCTGACCCAGACGACCCTGGCCGGCGCGAGCGAATGGGCCAACGTCCGCCTCAACGAGTCGTTCAGCGGCCCGAACATGGCCGGCTTTTCCGCCGGCGTGGATTTCGGCGGCGGCGTTGACTACGGCGGCGGCGTCGATTTCAGCGGCGGCGTCGACTTCAGCGGTGGGGTCGACTTCAGCGGCGGCGTCGACTACGGCGGCGGGGTCGACTTCGGCGGCGGCGTCGACTACGGCGGCGGCGTTGATTTCGGCGGAGGCGTCGACTTCAGCGGCGGTGTTGATTTCGGCGGCGGTGTCGACTTCGGCGGCGGTGTTGATTTCGGCGGCGGCGTCGACTTCGGCGGCGGCGAAGAGATCACCGCCGACCTGGCGGCAGCGCTCGGGCACACGCCGCCGACCCAGTTCAAGGCCTGCGTGATTGACCCGTCATCGACCGATGCGGACTGCCGGGTCGGTCCGCTGCATCGCAACCGCCTGCGCTGGCAGGTGCCGAATTTCGGCGGCGACGTTGTCACGCAGTACATCGTCTATCGCGTGACCGGCGCGATCGTCGACGCCGCCTCGGCCGCCCAGAAGATTGAAGTGGGACGGACCATCGACGGCTCGACGTTCACCCTCGACGACAACGAGGAACTGCCCAACGGGCAGGCGTTCACCTACTGGGCCGTGGGCCGGTTCGTGAGCGATGCCGACGTCAGCAGTCCGTCCAACTATTCCGGTGTGGTGGCGGTCAACAACAACCCGGTGGCGGTGGCCGACGTGGCGACGGTCAACGAAGACACCCTGCTGACCGGCGCGGTGCTCGCCAACGATGCCGACCCGGACAGCCCCGGACGCTTCCCCACGGTCGTCACGGCTCCGGCGCATGCGGCCAGCTTCACCCTCAATCCGGACGGCACCTACAGCTATCTGCCGGCGGCCGACTTCTTCGGCACTGATACGTTCACGTATCGGCTCAATCCCGGCACCTGGAACCGCCCCCCCGTCCCGGTGGCCGTGAGCGGCGCGTCGGCCGATCGCACCGTGACGATCACCGTCAACCCGGTCAACGATCCGCCGTCGTTCACGAGCGGCGGGAACGATACGGTGGTCGAGGATGCCGGGGCGCGGTCGGTCCCGAACTGGGCCAGCGCGATCAGCGCCGGTCCGGCCAACGAACGCGACGGCAGCTGCGGCGCGATCCCGCTGGCGCTGTCGATCTGCAATCAGACCGTCTCGTTCCTGGTCAGCAACGACAACCCGACGCTGTTTGCCGCGACCGGCCAGCCGGCGGTGGCCGCCGACGGGACGCTGACCTATACGGTCGCGGCGGACGCCAACGGCACCGCAACCGTGACCGTCAACGCGCAGGACACCGGCGGGACCGCCAACGGCGGCGTCGGCACGAGCGCGCCGCAGACTTTCGTGGTCACCGTCACCGCGGTCAACGACGCGCCGAGCTTCGTCAAGGGGGCCGACCAGCACGCCGCCGGGGACGGCGCGGTTCACACCGTGCCGCACTGGGCGACGTCGATCAGCGCCGGCCCGGTCAACGAATCGGCGCAGGTCCTGAACTTCGTCGTCAGTTCGACCAACAGCACGCTGTTCACGGTCCAGCCGGCCATCAGTCCGGCCGGCACCTTGACCTACACGCCGGCGTCAGGCGCCGTCGGGACCGCAGTCGTCACCGTCGTCCTGAAGGACGATGGCGGCACCGCCGACAGCGGTATCGACACCAGCCCGGCGCAGACGTTCACGATTGCTGTCGGCAACAGCATCCTGATCTACGGGCCGTCGCTGGCGGCGATTGGGTCGGGAGTGAGTACGGCGGCGCCATCGGGGGTGACGGTCAACGAGCAGACCATCGCCGAGGCGGCCGGCTACGTCGTCACCGTCAAGGACGCCACGCAGTGGGGTGCGATGACGACGACGGACTTTGCCGCGTATAACGCGATCGTGTTTGGCGACCCCGCCTGCACCACCGCCGCGCCACTGGTGACGGCGGAGAACACCAGAACCGTCTGGTCACCCGCGGTCACCGGCCGGATCGTCCTGATCGGCACTGACCCGATCTGGCATCGAATTTACAGTGGCGCAGCTGCGACGAAGGCGGCGGCTGAGACGCTGACCCGCAACGCCATCACCTATGTGGCGAGCGGGACCGGCACTGGCATGTATATGTCGCTCAGCTGCTATTACTACAATGCCGCAGCGACACCGGTTCCGGTGCTCGACCAGTTCGGATCCTTCACCGTCACGGGAGTGAATCGCAACAGCGTCAGCATCAAGGCGCCTTCGCACCCGCTGATGTCGGGCCTGACGAACGCGACACTGTCAGGGTGGGGTGACTCCGTGCACGAATGGTTCAGCTTTTTCCCGACAACCGGCTGGAACACCATTGCGGTCGAGACATCCGGCACGCCGGCCGAGCAGCCCTACATCATCACGCAGGAGTCGAGGCCCCCGACGCACTAGCGGCGGGAGCAGCGGTGGAAAAGACGCCGCCGCGGGCGGCCGCGCGACGAATACACGGCGGGGACGCGCGATCGCGTTCCCGCCGACCAGAGTGGAGACAGGTGAGATGAAGCAGAGGATTCCGCTGACGGGGATGATTGGCGGCGCGGCGCTGGCGTGCGGGTTGCTGCTGGCGCCCGGCACGGCCGCGGCGCAGGGGACGCTGCCCGTCACCGTCTGCGATGCGGCGCTGGCCAGCCCCGACATGCATCCGCAGCCGGAGATGCCGCTCGAGAATGGCGCCATCGCCTTCAGCTACAGCGGTGCTGGACGCTTCGTGACCGGCGGCGGTTCTTCCGTGACAATCTCGCTGGCGCTGCTCTTCCAGCCCGGTCCGGATGCCACCATCCGGGTCACCGCCCTCGACCAGGACTGCGCCGGGACCAACGCAACGACGGTTTTCACCCAGACCTTCAGCGGCCTGGCGGCCGGCGTGAACACCATCGCCTACAACGGCGGGAGCGATGAAATCGGCCTCAATGGCTCGGTGGAGAAGCTGACGCCGAACGGGACCGCCCGCTTCCTGTTCGTCGACGTCTGGGACGGCGAGCTGCCGTCGACGCACGCGACGCACTCCTACCTGATCGACCTGGCGGACCCGAAGAACCCGGCGGCGCAATAAGCGCCGCGCGGCGCGGCGGGACTACTTGGCGAGCCGGCGGCGGACGTCCGGCAGCAGCGGATCGCTGGTCGAGTCGCCGCGGATGGCGAGATATTCGCGGTAGGATTCGGCGAAACCGGTGCTGTTCATGCCTTCGCGCACCCGGCCCTGATAGTAGTAGACCGCCGGGAAGTAGCCGTAGGTCGGCTCCTCGTCCATGAACAGCGAGATCGCCTCGCCGCGGCGCTTCAGGCAGCGGTCGAATTCCGAGTCCGCCTGCGGGAACATGCCGAGCGCGAGGTAGGCGCGGCCGAGATCGTAGTGCCCGATCCAGGTATCGAGCATGCCGTTCGCTTCGGTGAACCGCTTCACCGCCAAACGCGCATCCTTCGTCAGCGCCAGCTCTCCCTCGATAATCCGCCCGTAGGCCTGCGGCTCCGCGGTCAGCTCCGCACCGAGGTCGTCGGCCAGTGCCCGCGCCTTGGCGACCGCGCCGGTCTCGACGTAGGTCTGCGCCGCCAGGAAGCGGATCGGCACGGCCTTGCTCTGCGCCAGCGCCTTGTCGGCGTCCGCCGCCGCCGCGCCCTTCCTGCCAAGCAGCAGGTGGACGTGCGCCAGCATCGCCAGCTTGGTCGCCGCCTTGCTCGGGTTGTTCGCCGCGAGATCCGCCGCCGCGCCCTGCTCGAACAGTTTGGCCGCATCGGCCAGGCGCCCCTGGTAGAGCCCGATATCAGCCAGGCCTGAGGCCGAGAACGAGGCGCCGAGCGCGCCCATCGTCCCGAGCCGCTGGTAGGTCGCGGTGGCGTCCGCCACCTTCCCCTGGCCGAGCTGGCCGAACGCCAGCGGCAGGACCGCGTAGACGTCGGGCTCCTCGACGGCGAGGGCTTCGCGCTCCGCCCCTTCGAAGTCGCTCGCGTAGGCGGTGTAGAGCGCGAGGTTG
>JANMWI010000086.1:0-13124 GCA_031393955.1 Acidobacteriota bacterium | reverse complement strand
GCGTCGGGGGGTGTTCCCTGTGGGGCCCTAGCGCCCGCGCCGCGCAGCTCGGCCGGCCGGTAGGAGACCTCGAGATCCTGGAGGGCGCGGCCGATGTCCCGCACCGAGAGGCCGAACTGCTGCCGGGCGCGCAGGTTGGCGGCGACCAGCCGGCCGGCCAGATCGACGACGAACTGGGCGCACGGCTCCGCGTCGAACGCGGCCATTCGCAGGCGGGTGTCCTGGGGCATCTCGGGTACCATCCGCTGAACGTCAGCGGCAGCCGGCAGTGAGGCCCTGTCGCGGGCGTGAAGTTTATTGCTGACCGTGAAGACCCGCCGCTTCAGGTCGACCGGCGCGAACAGCGTCGAATGGCTGAACAGCATCTCGGCGCGGCCGAGCAGCAGGAACCCGTCCGCGTTCAGCGAGAACGCAAACCTCTCCAGGACTCGCGCCTGCGCCTCCGAGGTGAAGTACATCAGGGTGTTGCGGCACAGCAGGAAGTCGACCCGCGAGATCGGCGCGTCCTGCAGCAGGTCGAGCTTTCCGAAAATCACGACCCGCCGGAGATCGCGATTGAGCGTCTGCCGGTCGCCGGCGGCGTCGAAGTATTTGTCGAGCAGCGGCGCGGGAACGTTCTCGAGCAGCCGCGCCGGATAGCTGGCCTGACGCGCCTGGGCGAGCGCTTCCATGTCGACGTCGGTGGCGTAAATCTTGACCCGGTCGCGCAGGCCCTCGAGGCCGAGCCGCTCCGCCAGCAGGATCGCCACCGAGTAGGCCTCCTCGCCGGACGCGCAGCCGGCGCTCCAGATCCGGATCGGCCGGCTCGGGTCGCGCGCCGCGATGATCGCCGGCAGCACCTCCGCGGCGACGTAGTCCCACACCTCGGGATCGCGGAAGAAGGTCGTGACGTTGATGAGGATGGTGTTGAACAGCGCCTCGAACTCGTCCGGGTGCACCTGCAGGTGGTCGAGGTAGGCATCGAAGGTCGGCACCCCGGCGTCGTGCATGCGCTTGACCAGCCGGCGCATCAGGCTGGCGCGCTTGTAGGCGGTGAAGTCGAAGCCGCGCGTCTGGCGCAGGTAATCGAGGATCGCCTCGAACGACTGCGCGTCGGCAGTGGTCGGCATCACGGTGCGGCCGGCGCGGCGTTGAGAATCGCCCGCAGCTCCTCGGCCTCGATGACTTCCTTCTCAAGCAGCCGTGCCGACAGGGTGTCGAGCACCGCGCGCTGCTCGCTGATGACGCGGCGGGCGGTCGCCGCCGCCTCGCCGAGGATCCGCTTGACCTCGGCGTCAATCGTCAGGGCGGTGTCCTCGGAATAGTTGCCGCGGTCGGGCGCGAACGGGTTGTCGAGAAACGCGCCGCGCTTGTGGCCGGTGTAGTTGACCGCGCCGAGCGCCTCGCTCATGCCGAACTCGGTCACCATCGCGCGGGCGATGTCGGTGGCGCGCTGGAGGTCGTTCTGAGCGCCGGTCGAGAGGTGGCCGAAGGCAATCTCCTCGGCGCTGCGGCCGGCGAGGAGGACGGCGAGCTGGCTGGCGAGGTCCTCGCGGGTGAGGAGATAGCGCTCCTCGAGCGGCAGCTGCATCGTGTAGCCGAGCGCCCCGAAGCCGCGCTGGACGATCGAGATCTTGTGGACCGGGTCGAGGCCGGGCAGCACGCTGGCGACGATCGCGTGCCCGGACTCGTGATAGGCGACGATCCGGCGCTCCTTCGGGCTCATCACGCGCTTCTTCTCGAGCCCGGCAATCAGCCGGTCGATCGCCTCCTCGAAGTCGGGCATCTCGACCGCGGTCTTGTCCTTGCGGGCGGCGAGCAGCGTCGCCTCGTTGACGAGGTTGGCGAGATCGGCGCCGGCGAAGCCGGCGGTCCGCGCCGCGATCACTTTCAGGTCGACGCTCGGCGACAGCGTCACCGACTTGACGTGGATCCGCAGGATCTCTTCGCGGCCGCGGACGTCCGGCTTGTCGACGAGCACCTGACGATCGAAGCGCCCCGGACGGAGCAGGGCCGGGTCGAGCACCTCGGGGCGGTTGGTCGCGCCCATGATGATGACCCCCTTGCGGCCGTCGAAGCCGTCCATCTCCGCGAGCAGCTGGTTGAGCGTCTGCTCGCGCTCCTCTTGGCCGCCCATCGGTCCCTGCATGCGCGCCTTGCCGAGCGCGTCGAGCTCGTCGATGAAGACGATGCAGGGGGCCTTGACCTCGGCCTGCGCGAACAGGTCGCGGACCCGGGCGGCGCCGACGCCGACGAACATCTCGACGAACTCCGAGCCGCTCAGGCTGAAGAACGGCACGCCGGCTTCCCCGGCGACCGCCCGCGCGAGCAGCGTCTTGCCGGTGCCCGGCGGCCCGACGAGCAGGACCCCTTTCGGGATGCGGCCGCCGATACTGGTGTACTTGCGCGGCGTCTTGAGAAATTCGACGATCTCGCGCAGCTCACCCTCAGCCTCGTCCACGCCGGCGACATCGCCAAACCGCACCTTGACGTCGTCGTCGGCATATATCTTCGCCTTGCTGCGGGCGAACGACATCACGCCCCCCTCGGCGCCGCCCATCCGCCGGAACAGGAAGCTCCACAGCGCCATCAGCAGCAGCAGCGGCACGATCCAGCTGAGGACTTCGCCGACCCAGCGGTTCGCCAGCTCGCCGGTGTAGTTCGCGCCGCCCTGCTCGAGATCCTCGAGCAGCTTGGGGTCGTCTATCCGCACCGCCGTGAACGGACTCGGCTTCGCACTCCCCTTGAGCTTGCCGCGGACGCGATCCTCGGCGACCGCGACCTCCTGGACCTTGCCGTCGCGGACCCACTCCTTGAAAGTGCTGTAGGGCACGGTCTCGCCGGACTGCAGCGAAGAGAAGTAGCTCTGGCCGAGGCCGAGCAGGAACAGCAGGCCGAGCACGTACCACAGCGACTTCGCCGGCCCGGTGCGCGGACCCGTGCGGCGATCGGCCGGCCGGCGGCTCTTGGGTGCCTGTGGCGTGTCTGGCGGCATCTCGTGATCTTATCCGGATTCCGCGAAAGCGGCGTCGCCCCGGTCAGGCGGGGAGCGGCTCGTCCGCCTTCGCAAAGTCGAGCGTCCCGTCGGCGGCGTCGATCCGGATCACCGCGCCCTCGCCGAATTCCCCCTGCAGCACGCGCAGCGCGAGCGGATCGAGGACGCGGCGCTGGATCGTCCGCTTGAGCGGCCGGGCGCCGTAGGTCGGGTCGTAGCCCTCGGCGATCAGCAGGTCCTTCGCCGGATCGGTCAGCGTGACGTGGATCTTGCGATCCTCGAGCCGCTTCATCAGCCCGCGCAGCTGGATGTCGATGATGTCGCGCATCTCGACGCGGCTGAGCGCGTGGAAGATGATGATCTCGTCGACCCGGTTGAGGAACTCCGGCCGGAAGTGGGCGCGCAGCGCCTCCATCACCTCGCGCTTGACGCCCTCGTCTGTCGTCGGCTGACGGTCGGCGCCGGCGCGGTCGCGGCCGAGCGCCTGCTCGGCGATGTAATGGCTGCCGACGTTGGAGGTCATGATCACGACGGCGTTCTTGAAGTCGACCGTCCGGCCCTTGCCGTCGGTCAGCCGCCCGTCGTCGAGCAGCTGCAGCATGACGTTGAGCACTTCCGGATGGGCCTTTTCGACCTCGTCGAACAGCACGACGCTGTACGGCCGCCGCCGCACCGCCTCGGTCAGCTGGCCGGCCTCCTCGTAGCCGACATAGCCGGGCGGCGCGCCGATCAGCCGCGACACGGTGTGCTTCTCCTGATACTCGGACATGTCGATCCGGATCATCGCCTGCTCGTCGTCGAACAGGAATTCGGCGAGCGCCCGCGCCAGCTCGGTCTTGCCGACGCCGGTCGGGCCGAGGAAGATGAAGCTGCCGAGCGGGCGATTCGGGTCCTGCAGGCCGGCCCGGGCGCGGCGCATCGCGTTGGCGACCGCCGTAATCGCTTCGTCCTGGCCGACCACCCGGGCATGGAGGCGCGCTTCCATCTGCAGCAGCTTCTGGATTTCCCCTTCCATCAGCCGGCTGACCGGAATCTGCGTCCAGCGGCTGACGACCTCGGCGATATCCTCCTCGTCGACCTCCTCCTTGAGCATCCGGCCGGTCTTCTGGGTCTCGGCCAGCCGCGCCTCCTCCTGCTGCAGGCGGCGCTCGAGCTCCGGCAGGCGCCCGTACTGCAGCTCGGACGCCTTCGCGTAATCGCCCGCCTGCTGGGCGCGCTGCATGTCGACACGAACCTGCTCGAGGTCCTGCTTGACGGTGCGCCCGGCCTGGATCGCTTCCTTCTCCTGGTTCCAGTGGGTCGTCAGCCGCGACTTGTTCTCCTTCAGGTCGGCGAGCTCCTTCTCGAGCTTCTGCAGCCGCTCGACCGACGCCTTGTCGGTCTCCTTGCGCAGCGCCTCGCGCTCGATCTCGAGCTGCATGATGCGGCGCTCGACTTCGTCGAGCTCGGCCGGCATCGAGTCGATCTCCATCCGCAGCCGCGACGCCGCCTCGTCTATCAGGTCGATTGCCTTGTCGGGCAGGAACCGGTCGGCGATGTAGCGGTTCGACAGCACCGCCGCGGCGACCAGCGCCGCGTCCTTGAACTTGACGCCGTGATGGATCTCGTAGCGCTCGCGCAAGCCGCGCAGGATGCTGATCGAGTCCTCGACGGTCGGCTCGCCAATCATCACCGGCTGGAAGCGCCGCTCGAGCGCCGCATCCTTCTCGATGTACTTGCGGTACTCGTCGAGCGTCGTCGCGCCGACGGTGTGCAGCTCGCCGCGCGCCAGCATCGGCTTGAGCATGTTCGAGGCGTCCATCGACCCTTCCGACGCCCCGGCGCCGACGACGGTGTGGAGCTCGTCGATGAACAGGATCACCTGGCCGGCCGAGTCCGACACTTCCTTGAGGACCGCCTTCAGCCGCTCCTCGAACTCGCCGCGGTACTTCGCCCCGGCGATGAGCGCCCCCATGTCGAGCGCGACGATCCGCTTGTTCTTGAGCCCCTCCGGCACGTCCTGCCGAACGATCCGCTGGGCGAGCCCCTCGACGACCGCGGTCTTGCCGACGCCGGGCTCGCCGATCAGGACCGGGTTGTTCTTGGTGCGGCGTGACAGCACCTGGATGACGCGGCGAATCTCGTCGTCTCGGCCGATCACCGGGTCGAGCTTGCCCTTGCGGGCGAGCTCGGTGAGGTCGCGGCCGTAGCGCTCGAGCGACTGGTAGGTGCTTTCCGGGTTCTGGCTGGTGACGCGCTGCGAGCCGCGTACCGCGGTCATCGCCTGGAGGATCGCGTCCTTCGACAGGCCGAGCTGCTGGAGCAGGCGCACTGACGCCGAGCGGCCGCCTTCGGAGGCAATCGCCACGAACAGGTGCTCGGTGCTGACGTACTCGTCCTTGAGCCGCTCCGCCTCCTGCTCGGCGGCGTCGGTCACCTGACGCAGCCGCGCCGACAGTCCGGGCTGCGAGCCGCCGCGCGCGCTCGGCAGCTTCTGCAACTCGGCGCGCACCGCCGCCGCGACCGCGGCCGGGTCGGCATTCATCTTCCGGACGATCTCCGGGACGATGCCCTCGCGCTGCTCGACCAGCGTCAGCAGCAGATGCTCGGGCGCGATCTCGGGATGCCCCTCGCGGTCGGCGACCTGCTGCGCCGCCGCGATCGCCTCCTGCGCTTTTTCGGTGTATTTATTGATGTTCATACTCAGCTCTCAGCTCTCAGCTCTCAGCTGTCAGCTGCGTCCTACTGGCTACTGTCCCGTAACTTTTCCCAGAGCCCCCGCTGCTCCTTCGTGAGGACGCGGGGGAGCTGGATCTCGGCCGTGGCGTAGAGGTCGCCGCGGTCGTCCGGCTTGCCGATCGCCGGCATGCCGTGCCCCTTGAGGCGGAAGACCTGGCCGCTCTGGGTGGTCTCCGGAATCTTCAGACGCACCGAGCCGGTAATCGTCGGCACCTGCGCCTCGCCGCCGAGCACCGCGGTCGTCAGCGGCACGCTGACCTTGGCGTGCAGATCGTTGCCCTGGCGCTCGAACACCGGGTGCGGCTTCAGCCGGACGCGCAGGTAGAGATCGCCCGACGCGCCGCCGCCGCCGCCCGATTCCCCCTCGCCGGCGGCGCGGACCCGCGAGCCGTCCTTGACGCCGACCGGGATGCGTACGTCGACGCTGCGCGCATGGCCGCCCTGCTTGATCGACACCCGCCGCGTCGCGCCGTGATACGCCTCTTCGAGCGTCAGCTCGACCTCGTGCTCGATGTCGCGCCCCTTCTGCGCCCGAGGCCCGCGCGCCTGCCGCCGGCCGCCGGCCTCGCGCGGCCCGCCGCCGCCGCCGAAGAACGTCTTGAAGAAATCGGAGAACGGGTCTTCGTTGCCGAAGAGGTCGTGCATCTCCTCTTCGCTCATCGTCCGGTAGCCGCCCGGGCCGCCCATGTTGATGTTCCAGGCGCCGCCGCCCGGCGCGCCACCGCCGAACGGGCCGCCGCCGGGGAAGCCCTGGCCCTGCTGCTGGGCCTGCTCGTACTGGCGCCAGTTGGCGCCGAGCTCGTCGTACTTGCGCCGCTTCTCCGGATCGCCGAGCACCTCGTAGGCCTCGTTGATCTCCTTGAAGCGGGACTCGGCCGACTTGTCCCCAGGATTGACGTCGGGATGATGCTTCCGCGCCAGCTTCCGGTAGGCCTGCTTGAGCTCTTTGTCGGAGACCGTCTTGGCGACGCCCAGCGTCTGGTAGTAGTCCTTGAATTCCATTAATCAGCTACCGGCTCCCGCTTTCCCGCTTTCCCGCTGCCCGCTGCCCGATTCCCGCTTCCTGCTTCCTGCTTCCCGCTGTCCGATTCGGCCGCGCCTGCCCGGCCTCACAGTTCAATCGTGTCACTGATGCGTTTCAACTCGAGCGCGATGCGCCGGCGGGCGCCCGCCCCGCCCGGATCCGTCTTCACCAGCGGCCGGAGGCGCTGCACCGACTCGGCAATGGAGAGCAGCCGCTGCACCCCGGCCAGGTTCACCCCGACGTCGTCGACCAGATGCTTGATGAGCCTGAGCCGCTCGAGCTGGTCGTTTGAGTAGACCCGCATGCTGCCGATCGTCCGCGTCGGCTGGACCAGGCCGAGCCGCTCGTACTTGCGCAGCGTCTGCGGGTGCATGCGCAGCAGCCGCGCCGCCATGCTGATAAAGTAAAGCTCGGTGTCTTGCATATCGGCCCCTGATCCAATGTAGGACTTGATATGGGCCGTGTCAAGGCGGCGAGGTGCCGCGAACCGACTCATGGACGTCCACGTCACAGACTTCGTCACGATTGGCCTGCTCGTCGTCCTCGAGGGGCTGCTGAGCGCCGACAACGCGCTGGTTCTCGCCATCCTGGTACTCGGACTGCCGCGCGGCCAGCAGCAGAAGGCGCTCCGCTACGGCATCGTCGGCGCCTTCGTCTTCCGGACGCTCGCGGTCGTGCTCGCGCTGCAGCTGCTGGCGGTGCCGTGGGTCAAGCTGATCGGCGGGCTCTATCTGCTGTATCTGGTCTGGCAGCACTTCTTCGGCGCCGGCGACGACAGCGGCGGCCGCCGCGCCATCAAGCCGGCGCAGGCCTGGCTCGGGCTGAGCGCGTTCTGGGCGACGGTCGTCAAGGTCGAGCTGACCGACCTCGTCTTCGCGGTTGACTCGATTCTCGTCGCGGTCGCGATGTCGCCGAAGCGCTGGGTCGTCATCACCGGCGGCCTGCTCGGCATCGTCGCGATGCGTCTCGTCATCGGCCAGCTGCTGAAGATCGTCCGCCGCTATCCGGCCCTCGTCGATGCCGCGTTCGTGATCATCGCGTGGGTCGCGATCAAGCTGCTGGTCGAGTACGCCAACGTGATGGGCTGGACCAGCATCCACATCAGCAAGTGGCTGTCGTTCGGATTGATCTTCGTGATCTTCGGCGCCGGTTACCTCTACGCGCGGCGGCAGGGACCGGTCGAGGACGAAGATGCGCGTCCCGGAGAAGGGGCGGCACTGTTCGAAGAGCCGCCAGAGCGCGGCTGACGCGTCGAGCCGGCTAGGGCATTTTCAGCGCCAGCGATTTCTTCTCTCCCTCGTCGAGCGTGATCGTCGTGGCCGTACGCTTCAGACGCTCGAGGACTTCCGGATCCCCCCACTCGCCAACCGGCAGGTAGTCGACAACCGCGGCGTAGTACGTGCCGGGCGGCAGCGACTTGATCTGGAACTGCCCCTCCTGATTCGGCCGCGTCCCGACGACCCAGCGGGTGGCGGGGAGAAGCCACCGCTGCGGGTCGTCCGAGAAGAGGACGACGGTGTAATCCATGACGGGGCGGCCGGCGGGGCCGGTGACGCCGCCGGAGACATCGGTAGTCTTCGAGGTGAGCGTCACTTCCAGGCCGGCGACGTCTCCACCCTTGAATTCCATGCCGCTGTCGGTGATATCGACGCCGCTGGCGTGGACCGACTTCAGCACCCAGCCCGAAGGCAGGCCCATCGGCCGGATCAGCCGCGCGCCCGTCAGACCACGGAGCTCGAACGTGCCGTCGGCCTTGACGGGGGAGAGCGCGCCGCCATCGAACATCGGCACGTCGGAGAGCGCCGGCAGGGCGCCGAGACGAACGGCGCCGGCCGGCGGGGTGCCGCCTTCGAAGGTCACCTGGCCGATTGCGGTCGCTCCTTTCGACGTGACGATCGTCAGGCTGGACAGGTTTTCCGACCCGACCGTGACTGGGACCGAAGCCGACTCCACGTCCGGACCATCAGGTCCACCGATTCGCGCGGTTATCGTGATGTTGTCGCCGCGGTCCGACGTCGTGATCTGGACGGCATGGACCTGCAGGACGTAGTCCCCCGGCGCAAGGCCAGCGAGCGTGAAGGCGCCGGTCGGGCCGGTGCGGGCATTGCCGTTCATCATCATGAACCCGACGTCGCCGCGGGGATAAACCATCACCATCGATCCCTCAGCGGGCCGGCCCTGAGAGGTGAGGACGATCCCGCTGATCCGGGCGAGGCGGACCGGCGCGAGCGCGAAGTCCATGCCCTGCGCCTCCTGACCGACCGCCACGGTGATCTTCTGGGCGTCGGCCGCAGCCGCGGTGCCGGGAAAATAGGTCGGCGCGTAACCGGAGGCCGGCGGCTGGCTCGGCGGCGGGGCAGGAGCCCCGCTCATCGACACCATGTTCATCTCCATCGCCGCCGCATCCGGCAGCGTCGCGCTGACGTAGTAGTCGCCCGGGGAGAGCCCGTACACGCGGAACTGGCCGAGGTCGTTGGTCCTCGCGAAGCTGCCGGTGGGCTGAAGGCGCCGGCGGCCGCTGCCCCATACCGACCGCATCGCCGTGACCATTGCCTCGGCGACCGGCTCGCCGAACTCGTCCAGAACGCGTCCTGCGATGACGCTGCCGCGCGGGAGCGTGATGTCGGTGCGCTCGAGCTGTTGTGCCTCGATCAGGTCGATCGGCGTGCCCGCCTCGAGGGGCCGCTTCTGACCGTACTGGATCGACACGAAGCCCGGCTTGGAGGCGGTCAGGCTGACCCGGCCGGCCGGCAGGCCTTCGAAGGTGAACCGCCCGTCGGCATCGGTGATCGCCAGACGCGAGCCGACCTCCGGTCCGCTCATCCGGACCTGCGCCCGCCGCAGCCCGGCTCCTGACTCAGCGGAGACGACCCGGCCGCGGATGCGCGCCGTGCCGGTCTTCGCCGGCTGGCGATTCATGCCGGGCATGCCAGGCCCCGGTCCCTCGGGCGGCCCGCTGATGATGACGCGCTCCTGCCCGGGAGCGGGCGTCGAGACGAGCAGGTAGGCGAGAACACTGACGCCGGCGATGTGCAGCATGCGCATGGGGCTCTTCGCTCACAGCTGTCAGCTCTTAGCTGTCAGCTCACAGCTCACTGGTTACCGGCTCTCAGCTCTCAGCTCTCAGCTGTCAGCTCACTGGCTACTGGCTACTATCTGTAGCGGCCGCGCGTGAGCGTAGCGGACGACGGTGGCCTTGACGACGTCGGTGAGTGCCTGGATGAACTTGGGGTGATCGTTGACGGCGCTGGCGCGAACCATCGGCAGGCCGATGTCGCGGCAGATCGTCGCGGCTTCGACGTCGAGATCGTAGAGCACCTCGATGTGGTCGCAGAGAAAGCCGACCGGGCAGAGCACCGCCGCCTGCAGTCCGTTGGCGTGCTCGTCGCGGAGGTAGTCGCCGACGTCCGGACCGAGCCACGGGTCTTCCGGCCGGCCGCTGCGGCTCTGATAGACGAGCGCGAAGTTGTCCGTCTCGAGCCGCGCCGCAATCGCGCGCGCGGACTCCTCGAGGTGGCGCTCGTAGAGCGAGCGCTGCGCCATCGACGCGGGGATGCTGTGCGCGGTGAAAACGATGCGCGCCGCGGCGCGGACGTCGTCCGGCAACTTCGCGAGGGCGCCGGCGACATGTTCGGCGTTGGCGTCGACGAAGCCCGGGGCGGTGTGCCAGTCGCCGACGTAGAACACCTCGACGTCCGCCAGCCCCTGCTCGCGCAGGCTGGCGCGCGCCGCGGCGACGTTCTCGCGGTACTGCGTGCAGCTCGAGTAGCTGCGCTGGGCCGCGGCAATCACGCCGACGACGCGGCGGATGCCGTCGCGCGACATCCGCGCCAGGACGTCTTTCAGATAGGGATCCCAGTTCCGCATGCCGAGATAGACCGGCAGCGGCAGGTCGTCTTTCCGCAGCTGCGCTTCGAGCAGTTCGGCCTGCCGGGTGGTCAGCGCGGTCAGCGGCGAGATGCCGCCGAACAGCTCGTAGTGGTGGGCGACTTCCTCGATCCGCTCCGCCGTCACCCGCCGTCCGCGCAGCACGTTCCCCAGAAACGGCCGCACATCGGCCGGCCCGAGCGGCCCGCCGAACGCAATCACTAACACGGCATCAAAGGCAGTGGTCACGGTCGCCTGCGATTATAGCGATATAGTCCATTGACGATGCCCTTTGGCGCCCCTGGCACAACAAGTGCCCCCCCTGGCACCCCCGGCACGACAAGTAATCTCCTCGGCCTGCCTTCTTCAGTGTGGCTAATCGGCTGGATCAGTTTCTTCACCGACATGGCCAGCGAGATGGTCTATCCGCTGCTGCCGCTGTTCCTGACCCATGTGCTGGGCGCGGGGGCAATGTCGCTTGGCGTGATCGAGGGCGCGGCCGAAGCGGCCAACAGCGCCCTGAAGATTCTGTCGGGGCGGTGGTCAGACCGAGCGAAGTCGCCGAAGAAGCTCGTCTTCCTGGGCTACGGTCTGGCGTCCGCGGTCAGACCGCTGATTGCGATCGCGCAGGTCTGGCCCCAGGTGCTGGCGATCCGTTTCACCGATCGCCTCGGCAAGGGCATCCGCGGCGCGCCGCGGGATGCGATGCTGGCCGACCTCGCGCCGATGCAGTCGCGCGGCCGGGTGTTTGGATTTCACCGCGCCATGGACCACGCCGGCGCGGTCACCGGGCCGCTGCTGGCGTCCGCGTTCCTGTACTTCTATCCCGGCCGCTACCGGCCGCTGTTTGCCCTGACGATCATCCCTGGCCTGATCGTGATGTTCTTCGTTCTCCGGCTGCCGGCGAAGACGCGGACCGAGCCGGCGGGCGAGGGGAGCGCGACGCCGACGGGAAGCCCCTGGAACCTCGGCGGGTCTTTCTATCAGGCGATCGCCGTCATTTTCCTGTTCTCGCTCGGCAACGCCAGCGACGCCTTCCTGCTCCTGCGCCTCAGCGACCTCGGTGTCGCGGCGGTCTGGATTCCGCTGCTCTGGTCCGCCCTCCACGTCGTCAAGTCGTCGTCTTCCTTCATCGGCGGCTCGCTGTCGGATCGCTTCGGACGCCGCGGTCTGATCGCGCTGGGCTGGATCGTCTACGCCGCGGTCTATGCCGGCTTCGGCTTCTCATCCTCGCTGCCGGTCGTCATCGCGATCTTCCTGGCCTACGGCCTCTACTTCGGCCTGACCGAGGGGTCCGAGAAGGCGTGGATAACCGACATCGCGCCCGCCACCCTGCGCGGCACCGCGTTTGGCGTCTACAACGCGGCGCTCGGCGTCGGCAGCCTGCTCGCCAGCCTGCTGTTTGGCGTCATCTGGTCCGAGGTCTCGCCGCGCGCGGCGTTCCTGACCGGCGCCGCTCTCGCGCTGGCCGCGTCGTTCCTCATCTTCCTCCCTCCGCCCACCCTCGAACGGGGACAGTCACCTTTACGGTAAGTTGTTGTAAACATTGGGCGAGTTGCAAAAGAGGAGGTATACTGGCGGCTCCCCGGCAGCCAAGCCTCAGCGATCCGTATGAAGAAGATTCTTGTCACCAATGACGACGGGGTGCACTCCGAGGGAATTCATGCGCTCGCCGCGGCGCTGGCGCGGCTGGGCGAGGTGACCGTCGTCGCGCCGCACATCGAGGCCAGCGCGATCGGCCATGCGCTGACGCTGCGGCGGCCGCTGCGGATGACCCGGCTGCGCGACCGCGTCTATGACGTCGACGGCACGCCGACCGATTGCGTCAACATCGCGGTGACGCAGATCTACAAGGGCAAGCCCGACCTGGTCGTCTCCGGCATCAACAAGGGCTACAACCTGGGCGACGATGTGACGTATTCGGGGACGGTGTCGGGTGCGTTCGAGGCGTGCCTGCTGGGTGTGCCGGGCATCGCGGTGTCGCTCGAGCGCGCCGCGGACACCTATGATTTTTCATACGCGGCAGCGCATGCGGCGTCGCTGGCGGAGGCGGTCCTCGAGCGCGGCCTGCCGGCGCAGACGTTCCTCAATATCAACGTGCCGACCGGGTCGCCGGCCGGCGTGCGGGTGACGGTCCAGGGCAAGCGCAACCACGTGACGGTGGTCGCGGAGCGGATCGATCCCAGGGGTCAGGCGTATTACTGGATCGAGGAAGGGGAGAACCACTGGGAGCCGCACGACCGCTCGGACTTCCAGGCGGTGCGTGACGGCTACGTCTCGGTGACGCCGCTGCAGCCCGACCTGACCGCGCACGCGGCGCTCGCAGCGGTTGAGGCGCTGAAAGATTTGGTGTTGAAGACGGGGGTTGAGGTAGAATAGCCGTTCACGTCTGTCGGGGCGTGGCTCAGTCTGGTAGAGCACTCGGTTCGGGACCGAGGGGTCGGAGGTTCGAATCCTCTCGCCCCGACCAATTTTTCCTCTCCGCTCGTAACTTTCTGTAATTTCGACGAAGGGTCGCCCGCTTGGGCGGCCCTTTCGTTT
>JANMWI010000008.1:0-14436 GCA_031393955.1 Acidobacteriota bacterium | reverse complement strand
AGCGCGTTCACCGGCAACCGGCTCGTGCCGGCGGCATCGTTCCTCTTCAGCCGCACCGAGCGGGTCCGCTTCGAGTTCCCGATTGCGGCCGACGCGGTCGTCGGCGCCGGCCGGCTGCTCGACCGGACCGGCCAGCCGCTCATCATCCCGGTCACGGTCGCCGATCGGACCGACCCCGCCTCGGGCCAGCGGTGGCTGACCGCCGACCTCACGCTCGCGTCGCTCGCCGCGGGCGACTACGCGGTCGAAGTCACGGTGACGCGCGGCTCGACCACCGAGCGCCTGCTCTCGGCGCTGCGGGTGGGACGGTAGCGCGAAGCAATCTCGCATGTCTTGGCTCCACGGGCGCGGCTTTCGTCTCCGAAATCTCTGAACCCCTCTCGCGCCTGACGGCGGCCTGACAGGCCGCTCGACGTCCCTCCTGAAATCACCAACGTTTCCGGCTGGACGGTGAGCGGCCTGGGTGTAGTATCGGCCTGTCTCGGGCGGCCACGCGGGTGCGCGGGCTGGCCTGATGCCCGAAGGAGGGCGCCCATGTCTGCCACCAGTTTCCGTTTGCTTGCCCTGGTCCTGGCGATTGCCGCTGCCGGTTGCGCGTCCCAGCCCGCCGCCGAGGTCGATGCGGCGCGGGCCTCGGTTGACAAGGCCGCGGCTGACGGCGCGGATCGCTACGCCGCCGAATCCCTCAAGGCCGCCCAGGAGCGCCAGGCGGCGCTGGACGCCGAGCTGAAGGCGCAGACCGGGAAGTGGGTCAAGTCCTACGGCAGGACCAGGGAGCTCGCCGCGGCGACGAAGGCGGCGGGGGACAAGGCGGCGGCGGACGCGGCCGCCGGCAGGGATCAGGCAGCGGCCGACACCAAGCGGAAAGCCGATGCCGCCGCGGCGCGCGCCAAGGTCAGGGCGGCGGCGGTTCGTCCCGGCGGCCGGATCATGCCGCCGAAGAAGATCAAGGACGTCCCGCCGGTCTACCCGGCGCTGGCGCGTTCGGCGGGGGTCTCCGGCGAGGTCCAGATCGAAGCGACGATTGGCGCCGACGGCAAGGTCGTCGACGCCACCGTCGTCCGCTCGATCGCGCTCCTCGACCAGGCCGCGCTCGACGCCGTCCAGCAATGGGAATACCTGCCGACAATGCTGAACGGGGTACCGGTGCCGGTGGTCGTGAATGTGACCGTCAACTTCACGAAGTAGATCGCGCCAACTTCCGCGTGAACGGAGTGAACGCCTTCGCTGAGGTAGCCAGGCCCGCCTTCGCGCTCCGCGCTTCGGCGCGCCACTTCCTCATGCTCACGTGAGCGGCCGGATTGGAGCGAACGCGCAATGAAGGCCGCCAGGCGGGGTGCAGGGGGGCCCGCCGATTCCATATTGGAGCGGGCTACGGGAATCGAACCCGTCTGACTGGCTTGGGAAGCCAGGACATTACCACTATGCTAAGCCCGCGCTGAGCGCTGATTTTATCACGTCCCGCCGGGAGCGCCACCGGCGCTACCGGCCGGTGCGCTACGCCCGGATGAAGGTCAGGACCTCGTCGCGCCGGTCCTCCATCATCGCCTGCGAGGTCGCCTCGAGGTTGAGACGGATCAGCGGCTCGGTGTTGGAGGCGCGGACGTTGAAGTGCCAGTCGGGATACTCGACCGACACGCCGTCCATCGTGTAGGTCTTGGCATCCTGATAGCGGGCGTTCAGGGCGTCGATCTTCTCCTGGACGACATGCATGTCCGGCATCTTGGTATTGATCTCGCCGGAGATGAAGTATTTCTCGCGCAGCGGCGCCAGCAGCTCCGCCATCGTCTGTCCCTTGCGCGACATCAGCTCGAGCATCAGCAGCGCCGGAATGAAGCCGTTGTCGGCGTAGAAATTGTCGCGGAAGTAGTAGTGGCCGGTGACCTCGCCGCCAAAGATCGCCCCCTCCTCGCGCATCCGGCGTTTGAAGAAGGCGTGGCCGACGCGGTTCATCAGCGCCGCGCCGCCGTAGCGGGCGACCGTATCCTTGACGGCGTAGCTCGCCCGGACGTCGTAGACGACCTTGGCGCCTGGGTGGCGGAGGAGAAACGCCTCGGCCAGCAACGCCGTGACAAAGTCGCCGGCGATGAACTCGCCGCTGCCGTCGATAAAGAAGCAGCGGTCGGCGTCGCCGTCCCAGGCGATGCCGATGTCGGCGCGCTCGCGGATGACGCGCTCGGTGATGTCGACGCGGTTCTCCTCGATCAGCGGGTTCGCCTCGTGGTTCGGGAACGTGCCGTCGATGTCGAAACAGAGCCTCGTCGTCTTGCACGGCAGCCGGTCGAACAGCTTCGGCGCGACCAGCCCGGCCATGCCGGAGCCGGCGTCGAGGACGACGTTGAACGGCTTGACGATCTTCGGGTCGATGAACGACATCACGTGGTTGACGTAGTCCCCGACCACTTCCATGGTCGACAGCGAGCCCGGCCTGGCGGCCGGCGCGGGCAGCGTGCCGCTGGTGATCATCTCGCTGATCTCGACCAGCCCGGCCTCGCCGCTCAGCGGAAACGCCTCGCGGCGCACCATCTTGATGCCGTTGTACTGCTTCGGGTTGTGCGACGCCGTGATCTGCGCGCCGCCGTCGTGGCCGTCGCGCGCGACCGCGAAGTACATCATGTCGGTCGCGAGCATGCCGTAATCGACGACGTCGGCCCCCTGTTCGCGGGCCCCCTCGATCAACGCCGCCGCCACGGTCGGCGACGACAGCCGCATGTCCCGCGACACGGCAATCCGCTTGGCGTCGAGGTAGGCAACGAAGCCGCGGCCGATCTGCCGCGCCGCGTCCTCGTTGACCTCGGCAGGATAGAGCCCGCGGACGTCGTAGGCCTTGAAGATCGAAGCGTTGATGCTCATATGCGGCTGTAATCGGTGATCACGGTCTTGTCGCCCAGCAGGGCGGGAGATTCAATGGTGGCGCTGCGGCCGATGTGGCAGTTGCGGCCGAGGATCGAGCCGCGCACGACCGCGTCCTTGCCGATCCAGCCGTTCGGCCAGACAATCGAGCCGTCGACGGTCGCCCCTTCATCGACGTGCGTCTGGCGGCCGATCACGGAGTAGGGGAGGATGCGCGCGCCGCTCTTCAGCACCGCACCCTCGTCGACGAAACACGGACCGTGCAGTTCGACGCCAGCCTCGACCTTGGCGTCGGGCGAGACCCACGCCATCGACGCCGCCGAGCCGGTGAACGGCGGCGCCTGGTAGCGGCCGTCCATGATGTCGCGATGAACCTGCAGGTACTTCGCCGGCGTGCCGATGTCGATCCAGTAGCCGTCGTAGACGTAGGCGACAAACGTCTCGCCGCGCTCGATCAGCGACGGGAAGAAGCTCCGCTCGATCGACCACGCGGTGTCCTTCGGGATCCGGTCGAAGGTATCCGGCTCGAGCACGTAGATGCCGGCGTTGATGGTGTTGCAGGTGATCTCGTCCTCGCCGGGCTTCTCGAGAAAGCGGCTGACGTTGCCGTTGGCGTCGGTCTCGACCAGCCCGTAGGCGCGCGGGTTGTCGACCGGCGTCAGGACGATCGTCGCCTTCGCCTTCCGCTCGCGGTGCAGCCGCAGCACCGCGCCGAGGTCGACCTGGGTCAGGACGTCGCCGTTGAAGACCACGACCGAATCGGTCAGCGCGTCGCCGGCGTAGCGGATCGCGCCGCCGGTGCCAAGCGGCATCGGCTCGACGACGTAGCGGACGCGCAGCCCGAGCCCCTCGCCGTCGCCGAAAATCTCCTCGATCCGGCGCGGCTGGTAGTTCAGGCTGAGGATGACCTCGTCGATTTCCGGCACCTGGCGCAGCAGATCGACCTGATAGTGCAGGAACGGCCGGTTGAGGATCGGCACGATCGGCTTGGGGGTGTGGACGGTGAACGGGCGGAGGCGCGTCCCCTTGCCGCCGGCGAGCAGAATAGCCTTCATATCAACTTACGATGATAATGCTGATTGCCGCTTCTGCACCAGAGCGCCGATGAATCTGCCCAACGCCCTGACCCTCGGCCGCATCTTCCTCGTGCCACTGCTGGTCGTGGTGCTGCTGACCAAGTTCGAGGGGCGGCTGATCTTCGGGGTCAGCAAGGAGCTCGTCGGGGCGGCGATCTTCGGCGTGGCGTCGCTGACCGACTGGCTCGACGGCTATCTCGCCCGCCGCCGCAAGCAGGTCACGACGCTCGGCCAGTTCATGGATCCGCTGGCCGACAAACTCCTCATCACCGCCGCGCTCGTCTCGCTGGTGCAGATGGACCTGGCGCAGTCCTGGATGGTCGTCGTCATTCTCGGCCGCGAGTTCGCGGTCACGGTACTGCGCAGCATCGCCCATTCGCGCGGCGTCGCGATTCCGGCCTCGCCGCTTGGCAAGTTCAAGATGGCGTCGCAGGTGGTGGCGATCCTGCTGCTGATTCTTGGCCGCGAGCACCTCCACGAGTTCTTCGTGCTCGGCCGGATTGCGCTGTGGGTGGCGGTGCTGACCGCCCTGGTCTCGGCGGCCGACTACTACCGCCGCTTCAGCCACGTCATCAGCGGCCGGCCGGCGGCGTGACCGGTCAGCGCTGAATCGCCGCCAGATCGCCGACGTAGATGGCGTCGCTCGACCGCTCGATCCGCACCGTGCTGCGCGCCGGTCCAACCACCACCGCGGTGGCGTCGCCAACCCGGACGAGCGGCCCGCCGTTCGGCCACAGCCGGAAGATGGTGACGCGCTGTCCGGGTCTCAGGCCGTGGCTGGCGCCGCGGTCGAGCACCATCAGCGACCCGGCGCTGCCGACCTGACGCCGTTCGTCGGCGAGGATCAGCCGCCCCGGACTGGAGAAGTCCTCGGTGCCGGCCGACGCCGTCGCGGGCACCTCAGGCAGCGCGAACGGCTCCAGATAATCCCCCTCCATCAGCTCCCCGCAGGCGTGCGTCACGGTCGCGGCCGCGGTCTCGCGCTGGACGTCGGCGATCCGGATCCAGCCGGCGGTGTGGACGCTGTGCAGGCTGATGCCGTCCCTGACCGACGGCGTGAACCGATCGGAGACGATGCGCCGGACGTAGAACTGCTGGCCGGGTTTCAGTCCGCTGGCGGACCCGCCGCGCACCACGACGGTCTCGCCGGCGCCAAACAGCACCTTGCCGGCGACGGCTCCGCCGGCCAGCCGGAGCGCGTCGAGCGGCAGCGCCTCCACGGCGGTCGGACCGCACGCAAGCTCGGCGGCGACGTCGCGAACGGCTGCGGGGTGCAGCGGCTGCGCGGCCGCCGGCGCGGACCATCCGGCCGCGGCCGCGGCAATCGCGATCAGGAGGCCGACTCTCACCAGGGGATTACCACTCACGTCACGCTCCTCTCGGCCTATTTCTGCGCCTGCTTGGTCCGAATGGCGTCCGCCATGGTCTGCGCCTCCGCCAGGAACTCGCTCTGCTCGAACTCGGCGATCAGGCGGTCGAGGTACGGCAGCGCCTCCGCCGGACGATTCAGCTTCATGTAGGAATCGGCGAGGTAGAAGTAGACCGCGTCGCGGCGGCTGTAGCCGGGGTCGTCCTTGAGCAGCGCGGTCAGCCGGTCGATCGCCGCCGGCGGGAACTTCTGGGTCCGGACGTAAAAGTAGCCGACCCGGTATTCGGCGTCGCTCAGCCGGTCGCGCGCCTCGCGGAGGCGCTGCACCGCTTCGTCGTGCAGGGCGCTCTTCGGATAGCGCTCGACCATCTGCTTGAGCTCGGCAATCGCCGCTCGCGTCTCGGTCTGATCGCGCTCCGGTCCGGACATCTGGTAGTAGTGCGCCATCCCGAGCTTGAACTGCGCGTAGTCGGCGCGCGGGTGGGTCGGGTAGAACGACAGGAACTCGCGATACTCGTTGATCGCCAGGACCTTCGACTCCGACGAGCCCTCGCCGAGATAGGCGTCGGCGAGCCCGAGCTTGGCATCGGCGCGGTACGGACTCTGCGGATAGCTGTCCATCAGCTGCCGGAAATACTCGCGCGCGTTCAGCCAGTGCCTGGCGTTGAGCTCCTTCGTGCCACGCTCCCACAGGAACTTGTCAGGGTCGAGCGTCCCGACCGGGGGCCTCTTCGAGGCGGTCGCACAGGCGCCGCTCAGCAGCCCGCCGCCGAGCGCGGCCGTCACCATCAGGGCGGCGGCCAGCCGGGAGCAGCGGCGTGGGCGTGACGGAGCCGGGCCGGGGAGAGCGGTGGACATCAAGCGGTCTGAGCGGTTGTCGCTAGCCATCGGTATTCCGATTCGATCCCTTCTTCGAGCGTCACGCGCGGCGCGAAACCGAGGTCGGCCTTCGCCAGGCTGGTGTCGGCATACGTGTCGCGCATGTCCCCCTTCTGCGCCGCCTCGCGGCGGATGGTGAGGGAGCGGCCGGTGACGCGGCCAATGATGTCGAGCACATGGTTGACGGTGACCCGCGATCCGCCGCCGAGGTTATAGGCGCGCCCGGGCACGCCCTGGTCGCCGGCCGCGATCGTGCCGGCCACCGTATCGGCGACGTAGGTGAAGTCGCGGGTCTGCTCGCCGTCGCCGTAGAGCGTGATCGGCTCGCCGTTCTGCGCCGCCTTGAGAAATCGGTTGAACGCCATGTCGGGCCGCTGCCGCGGTCCGTAGACCGTGAAGTAGCGCAGCGACGTCGCCGGCACGCCGTGGTTGACGTGATAGAGGTAGCAGAGCTGCTCGGCGGCGAGCTTGGTGACGCCGTACGGCGACACCGGCTGCGGCAGCGCGTCCTCGCGCATCGGAATCGCGACCTGATCGCCGTAGAGCGACGAGCTCGACGCATAGACGAAGCGGTGCAGCGGCTGGCCGACGACCGCCTCGAGCAGCTGCTGGGTCGCCTCGACGTTGTTCTCGGTGTAGGTCCGGAAGTCGCGGCCCCAGCTCTTGCGGACGCCGGCCTGCGCCGCGAGGTGGAACACGTGCGTCACGCCGTCGAGCAGCGCCGGGAGATCGGCGTCCTGCAGCCGGCTCTCGACGAAGCGGAAGCCCTGCCGGCGGCGGTTGTGATCGAGGTTGGCCTCCTTGAGCGCGCGGGGGTAGTAGTCAGTGAAGCAGTCGAGCCCGATCACCTCGGCGCGGCGGTCGAGGAGCGCCCCGGTCAGATGCGAGCCGATGAACCCGGCCGCGCCGGTGACGAGCGCCCTCATGCGAACGCGTCCTGGACGCGATCGGGCAGCCGGCAGGCCTTGCCGGCTGCGTCCATCGCGGCATGCATGGTCCGCCCGGTGGCGGCCAGCAGCTGATCCTCGCGGCGAATCACCCGATACACGAACTCCATTCGCACTCTCGACACCAGCCGTCCCTCCGTATGGATCTCGAGGTCATCGTCGTAGCGGACCGACTTGTGGTAGCGGCACTCGGCCTCGATCACCGGCAGCGCGACGCCCGCGTGCTCCATCTCGCGATAGCTCCAGCCGAGACTGCGCAGCAGGTCGGCGCGCGCCACTTCGAACCAGACGAAATAGTTGGCGTAGTAGACGACCCCCATCTTGTCGGTCTCGGCATAGCGCACCCTGACCGACGAGACCGACGTCCGCACGCTCCCGGCCGCCTCCAGCTCGCTCATGCCCGCAGCCCCGCGGTGGCCGCCGCGCGCAGTTCCCGCGTCGCCCGGGCCGGGTCGGCGGTGCCGAAGATGGCGCTGCCGGCGACCAGGATTTCCGCGCCGGCGGCGATCACCCGGGCGGCGTTCCCGCGATCGATGCCGCCGTCGACCTCGATGGGCGCCCGGCTGCCGCGGCGATCGAGCAGCGCGCGAATCGCTTCGATCTTAGACTCGGTACGCGGGATGAAGGTCTGGCCGCCGAAGCCGGGGTTCACGGACATCACCAGCACGTGGTCGAGATCCTCGGCGATCTCCTCCAGCGCGACGACCGGTGTCGACGGATTGATCGCCACCCCCGCCTTCGCGCCGAGCTCGCGGATCCGCTGAATCGTGCGGTGCAGGTGCGGCAGGATCTCGACATGCACGGAGATCATCGCCGCGCCGGCGCTCACGAACGCCTCGAGGTAGCGGTCCGGGTGCTCGATCATCAGGTGCACGTCGAGCGGCACGGTCGCGACCTTGAAAATCGACTGCACCACCGGCGGCCCCATCGTCAGATTAGGGACGAAATGGCCGTCCATGATGTCGACATGGATGAAGTCGGCGCCGCCGCGCTCAACCGTGGCGATCGCCTCGCCGAGGGCGGCAAAATCGGCCGACAGGATCGACGGCGCGATCCGCACCGTCATCGGCTGACCTCGAGCGAGATCGGCTCGCCGGGCGCGATCTGGAAGCCGGCCTGCGGACTCTGGCGCAGGACCACCCCGGACGGCACGCCCGGGTAGGGATGGTCGCCGACCATCGCGACGCGAAAACCGCGCGCGCGTAGCAGATCGGCTGAGCGATCGCCATTGACGCCGATCAGGTCCGGCATCACGTAGGTGGCGCCGCGCTCGCCGCGGTTGACGAGCAGCGTCACGCGCGGAGCGTTGCTTTTCGCCGGCGGGGTCTCGGCCACCACCACGTCGGACTGGTAGTCGCCGGAACGAAACTCCGAGATGCCCGCCAGTTCGATGCCCTCCTGCTGCAGCCGCAGCTGCGCGGTGCGCTCCGACTCGCCGACGAGATCCGGGACGATGGTGGCGCGGGCGCCGGAGCTGACCCAGACCTTGACGCTGCGCTCGCGGCGCGTGCTCGCGCCGGCGGCCGGCTCCTGGGCGAGAATCTGCCCGGCCGGCACCTTGGTGTCGACCCGCCGCGTTTCCTCGACCTTGAGGTTCAGGCCCGAATCCGCCAGCAGCGCGGTCGCCTCGTTCACCGCCTGGCCGGTCAGCGCCGGCACGACGACCTCTCGCGTCTTGAGCGCGACTCGCATCGAGGCGGCCGCAAACAGCACGTAAGTGAGGACCAGGGCCCCGCCGATGAGCAGCAGCTTGCCCGCCCCCCAGACCCGCGTTGTCAGCGCCATGAACCTTGCAAGTTTACTGCAAGTCCTTAGTTTTCACCAGCATGGCGGCGAAGAACGCCTCGAGCTGGTCGCGGAATGGCAGCGTCCGGAAGTAGCCCTCCGGGGTCGCGAAGCGGGCGAGCGCTCCGCCGATTGGCTGGATCCGGAAATCCGGCCTGGCCTCCAGGAACCGGCCGATGACCTCCTCGTTCTCCTCCGGCTCGCTCGAACAGGTCGAGTAGAGCAGCCGCCCGCCCGCCCGCAGCACGTCGGCGGTCCGGTGCAGCATCCCGAGCTGCGCGTCGGCCAGCGCCGGCAGCGTCCCGGCGCCGCGCCGCCAGCGGATTTCAGGGTCCCGCCGCAGCGTGCCCAGCCCGGAGCACGGGGCATCGAGCAGCACCACGTCGAAGCGCGCCGCAAAGGGCAGCACCGCCGCGGCGTCGGCCTGGACGACCCGGACACACGCCGCCCCGGCCCCTCCGACCGTCCGCGCCAGCAGGTCCACCCGTCGTCCGCGCACGTCGGTGGCGACGATCAGGCCGCGGTCGGCCATCGCCGCCGCCATCGCGGTGGTCTTGCCCCCCGGCGAGGCGCAGGCGTCGAGGACCGTGTCCCCCGGCTGGACGCCGGTCGCGACCGCGACGAGCTGCGACGACTCATCCTGGACAATGAACAGGCCGTCTCTCACGAGCGGCGTGAGGAGCGGGTTGCCGTCCGTCACGACCAGTCCGTCAGGGGCGAAGCGGGTCGGTTCCGTGGTGACCCCGGCCTCCGCCAGCCTGGCCGCCAGCGCGTCGCGCGTCCCGCGCCGCGTGTTGGCGCGCAGCGTCAGCGCCGCCGGGGCATTGTCGAACAGCGCCCAGGCCTCGGCAGCGGCAAACCCGTAGCGATCGAGCCAGCGGCCGGCCAGCCACTCGGGATGCGACAGCGCGCCCGACAGATACGCCACCGCCGCGGCGCGATCGGCAGCATCGTCCGGCCTGGGCGGCAGCGGCAGCGCGCCGCGTTCGCGGCTGACCCGGCGGAGCACCGCGTTGACGAGGCCCGATGCGCTCCGCTTGCCCGACTTGCTGACGAGATTGACGGCGTCGTTGACCGCCGCCGAGGCCGGAATGCGATCGAGGTGGAGGAGCTGGAAGATCGTCATCCGCAGGACGTCGAGGACCTCGGCGTCGAGCTTCGCGATCGGACGCCCGGCGAACGCGGCAATGACGAGGTCGAACGCCCCCTGCCAGCGCAGCGTTCCGGTCGCGATCTCTCCAGCCAGCGCGCGATCGCGCTCGTCGTCGAGCCGCGGCCGCACGCGCGCCAGCGCAGCCGGCAGATCGGCGCGGCCGCCGTTGACCGCCCGGATGACTTCGTAGGCCGCCTGCCGCGCCGCGGCAATCATGACGGCAGCCGCGTACCCGGCACCAGCCGATGCCCGGCGAGGAATTCGCGAGCCGTCACCGGTCGCCGCCCTTCCGCCTGGATGGTCAGGAGGCGCAGCGCTCCCGCGCCGGCGGCGACGAGCAGGTCGTCGCCCTCCGCGCGGAGCACGGTGCCGGGCGCTCCGTCGGCGCTGTCGTCGACGGCCGTTCGATGGATCAGGCAGCGGTTCCCGCCGATGGTGGTGGAGGCGAGCGGCCAGGGCTGCAGGCCGCGCACGGCATCGTGGATGCGGGCGGCCGGCAGCGTCCAGTCAATCGGGCTCTCGGCCTTGGTGATCTTCGCCGCATAGGTCGCGAGGCTGTGGTCCTGAGGCCGCTCGGTGGCGCGGCCGGCGGCCAGCTGCTCGACGACCTCGAGCAGCAGCTTCGCGCCGGTGTCGGCGAGCGTCGTCTCGAGCTCGACGCTGGTGGCGTCGGCCCCGATCGGCACCTCGGCGCGCGCCATCATCGCGCCCGCGTCGAGCTCGGCGACGACCCGCATGATCGTCACGCCCGTCACCGTCTCGCCCGCCATGACGGCGCGGTGGATCGGCGCCGCCCCGCGATACGCCGGCAGCAGCGAGGCGTGGACGTTGATCATCCCGAGCCGCGGAATCGCCAGCAGCGCCTCGGGCAGGATCCGGCCGTAGGCCGCGACGACGCCGAGGTCGGGACGCCGGGCGGCGAAGTCCTCGAGAAACTCCTCGTCGCGCAGGCGTGTCGGCTGCAGCGCCGGGACGCCGCAGAGCGCCGCCAGCGCCTTGGTCGGGGTCGCCGCGACCCGATGGCCGCGCCCACTCGGCCGATCGGGCTGGGAGACCACGGCCACGACCTGGTGGCGGGACTTCAGGAGCGCCGCCAGCGTCGGCACGGCAAAGGCCGGCGTACCGAAATAGACAATCCGCAGCGGCGGCGCGGCGGGCGGCGCGTCTACCACCGGCCGGTCCGCTTGAGCCGGCGGATCTTGTTGACGATGACGTCCCGTTTCACGCCTCGCAGACGGTCGAGGAAGACCGTGCCGTCGAGGTGATCCATCTCGTGCTGAAACGCCCTGGCGAGCAGCTCACGCCCTTCCACTGTGTATTCGGCGCCGTTGCGGTCGAGGCCCCGGACCACCGCACGGGCCGGGCGGACGACGGTCGCGTTGAAGCCGGGAACGCTCAGGCAACCTTCTTCCTCGATCTGGACGCCGTCGCGCTCGACGAAGACGGGGTTGATCATCACCACCAGGTCGGCGGCATTGCGTCCGACGGAGACATCGACGACGAAGACCCTGAGGGGCACACCGATCTGCGGCGCCGCCAGGCCGACGCCCGGCGCGGCGTACATCGTCTGGATCATGTCGTCGACCAGCGCCCGCACCGCGTCGTCGACAACCGGAACCGGGGCGGCTTGGGTGTGGAGGACGGTCTCGCCGTGCCGGAGGATGGGCCGGATCATTGGCGGCGGTCAGGACCCGGCGTTGGCAAGCCCCTTCGTGAACTGGGCGTGCAGCGTGTCCGACCACGCGCCGATCGCGCGCTGGATTTCGGCGATCGAATCGCCGCCGAACTTCTCGATCAGCGCGTCGGCGAGAATCAGCGCGACCATCGCCTCGCCGACAACCGCCGCCGCCGGCACGGCGCAGACGTCGCTGCGTTCGATGGCGGCCGGGGCCTCGCCCATCGTGGTGAGGTCGACCGATCGCAGCGGCTTCATCAGCGTCGAAATCGGCTTCATCCAGGCCGAGACGCGCAGGTCCTCGCCGTTGGTGACGCCGCCTTCGAGTCCGCCGGCGTTGTTGGTCGGGCGCGAGACGCCGGTCACATGCGAGCCGCCGGGGTCCGGGACGATCTCGTCGTGGACGCGGGAGCCGGGCCGGACGGCGACTTCGGGTCCGAGGCCGACGCCGACCGCCTTGATCGCGGGAATCGACATCAGCGCCTGCGCCAGACGGCCGTCGAGCTTGCGATCCCACTGCACGTAGCTGCCGAGCCCGACCGGCAGGCCGGTGACGATCACTTCGAAGGCGCCTCCCTTGGTGTCGCCGGCCTCGCGCGCGCTGTCGATCTCGGCGATCATCCGGCGCTCGACGTCCTCGTCCACGCAGCGCAGCGGCGCGTCCGGCGCCAGCGCCGCGGCCTGCTCGAAGGTGACTAGGCGGCCGTCGTCGAGGCGGGCGGCGCCGACGACGAAGACGTGGCTGGTGATGCGGATGCCGGCGCTCGCCAGGAACTGGCGCGCCACCGCGCCGGCGGCGACGCGCGCGGCCGTCTCGCGGGCGCTCGCGCGCTCGAGAATGTCGCGGACGTCGGCGCGGCCGTACTTGGCGACCCCCGCGAGGTCGGCGTGGCCGGGACGCGGCTTCGTCACCGGCGCGCGCCGCGCGCCGCCGGCGTCGGGCGGCGGCTCCGCGGTCGTCCGCATCGTGTATTGCCAGTTGACCCAGTCGCGGTTCTCGATCGACATCGCGATCGGCCCGCCGATCGTCTCGCCGGCGCGGACCCCGGAAAGGATCTCGGCGCGATCCGACTCGATGGCCATGCGCCGGCCGCGGCCGTAGCCCCCCTGCCGCCGCCGCAGGTCGGCGGTGATGCCGTCGATGTCGACCGACAGGCCGGCGGGAATGCCTTCGAGAATGACGATGAGCGCGCGGCCGTGGGATTCGCCGGCGGTGAGAAAACGGACCATTGGAGCGGCAATTGTATACGAAGTTTCTGCATCGCCGGGAGCGGCGTGCCGCCGATTCCGGCCGGAATGCGCCGGTCGCGCCGCGGCGATCGGCTTGCACCCTGTCCCGCCATGGCGCTGCTCCTTGCCGATCGATTCGTCAGCTCAGGCGGCCGGTGGATCGACCTCGCGACCGGCGCGCCGGTCCGCATCCGGCTGGCGCCGGCCGGGTCGGGCAGCGCCCAACTGGCGTGGAACGACTGGTGCGCCGTCGTCGCCAACCTGCGCCATCCGCTCGTCAACCCGCTGGTCGACTACGGCATGGCTGATGCGCAGCGGACGTTCGAAGCGTACGCGGAAGGGCCGGCCGTCGCTGCGAGCGGTGCGGTGGCGGTGCAGCTACTCGAACATCTCACGCTGTTCCTCGGCGCCCAGGAGGCGCAGGTGCCGCGCCCGCTCGCCGACTTCCTGCTGCGGCCGGTGGTCCGCGGCCGCTACGGCGGCGGCCCGGTGATTGGCGTCCGCCTGCAGTGCCGTGTGGCGCTGACTGTCATCCGCGAGGTGCTCGATGCGGAGGGACCGCCCGGGCCGTGCACGGTTCACGTCGCGGGGGAGCCGCGTTCCGGCCTGCGGACATTGCGCCTCGCGGCGGCGCGGTCGGCGCGGCTGGCGGGGTACGTGCCGGTTGCGTCGCGCATGCTGAACGAAGCGGAACGGCTCGTGCCGGCCCTGAGCGGACGCCACGTGTGCCTGCTGACCGACGGCCCGCTCGAGGCGGGCGCGGCGCTCAACGGCGCGCTGCTCCGCATCGGCGCCGCCAGTCCGAGACGGCACCTGATTCTCCAGTTCAGCCGCGCCGGCCTGCGCGGCCCCGGGATCACCATCGACCGGCTCGCCGTCGCCGACCTAACGCGCATGGTGTTCGTGGGCCACGAGAGAGCGCCGACAGCCGATGCGCTGCTGAAGGCGGCGCTCGACGCCGGCGGGCGGCCGGGGGCATTTCTCGATACCTTGCAGCGGCGCGCCGGTTCGATGCCGCGCCGGGCGCTGCTGGTGCACGAGACATCGCCGGAGTACGTGGTGCCGCCGGCACGGCCGCGGCCGCCGGCGACATCGTCCATCATCTCCGGCGGGCGCACGTCCTCGAGGCTCGAACGGGCGCCCGCGCGGGCCGTGGCGCTGGCGCGCGCCGGCCGCCATGCTGCGGCAACGCGGCTGCTGCGCCGCGCGACCCGTGTCCTGTCGGCGCGTCCGGACGGGGGAGCCGCCGCGCGCTGCGCGCTCGGCCTCGGCGCCCTCCACCTCGAGCGGGCACGTCTCGACGACGCGACCGGGAGCTTCGACCGGGCGATGCAGCTGGCACCGGGGGGCGAGGAGGCCATTCGCGGGACCATCGGCCTTGCGGTCGCGCGCACCGACGGCGGCCGGCTGATCGACGCCGAGGCGGCCGCACGCGCGGCGCTGGCGGCCGCCGAGGGGGGCGCGCCGGC
>JANMWI010000063.1:0-8388 GCA_031393955.1 Acidobacteriota bacterium | reverse complement strand
GCTCTTGACGACGGCATTGGCGTTGAGGTCGGGGCTGATGAAGCCGGCGGTGCTGCCGGTCGGCGCCTTCGCCAGGTCGGCCAGGCTCTGGGCGTAGCCGCCGCTCGCGCAGCTCGACGAATAGGTCGACTCGGCGCTGTTGATGGCGCGCATCGAGCCGATCGCCGACGCCTCGTTACCCGACATGCGGGCGCGGAGCAGGCCGGGGATGGCGATCGCCGCGATGATGCCGATGATCGCCACGACAATCAGCAATTCGATGAGCGTGAAACCCTTCTGGTTGCGAATCTTCATTACCTTTACTCCTCAAAAAAATTTTCGGTCGCCGAAGCGCGGGGTTGATAATCGCCGGCGCGCAGGCGGCCGACGCCGTCATCAGAGCAACTCCGCGGCCATCCGGCAACGTTTGGCAGCGCTGAGCAAATCCTTACAAATCAATAACTTATCCTTCTAGTATACCGGCCGATAGGGCCGACAATCCTTGTCGAGTGACAATTTCCGTCAGTCTGAGCGGCAATTAGTGGCGGCCGGAAAGGAGGGGATGTCAGGCCCGGCCGCTACTTGAGATTGTATTTCTTCGTGTAGTAGCGGAAGGAGCGGAAGCTCATGCCCAGCAGGTCGGCCGCCTTGACCTTGACGCCGCCGGACTGCCGCAGCGCCTCGGCGATGTACTCGCGCTCGATGTGCTGGACGTGCCGCTCGAGGTCGAACCCGCCGTCGGGGATGCCGTCATGGGCGGTCGGCCCCGGCACGGCGGCCGCAGCGGCCGCCGTACCCACCGGCAGGTTCAGCTGCTCCGGCAGACTGTCCACCAGGATCGTCGGCGTCTGCTCGAGCGCGACCGCCCGCTCCATGGCGTTCTCCAGCTCCCTGATGTTGCCGGGCCAGTGATGCTCGCGCAGCCGAGCCAGCGCGCCTCCCGAGATGCCGGTGATCGGCTTGCCCATCTGGGCGGCGAACTTGGCGATGAAGTGCTCGGCGAGCAGCGGAATGTCGTCGCGGCGCTCGCGCAGCGCCGGCAGCCGCAGCGGAATGACGTTGATCCGGTAGAACAGGTCCTCGCGGAAGGTGCCGTCGGCGACCATCTTGGTCAGGTCGCGGTTGGTGGCGGCGAGCACCCGGATGTCGGCCGGGATCTCCTCGGTGCCGCCGAGGCGGCGAAAGCGGCGCTCCTGCAGAACCCGCAGCAGCTTGACCTGCACGAGCGGGCTCATCTCGCCGATCTCGTCGAGGAAGATCGTCCCCTTCTCGGCGACTTCGATCAGCCCCTTCTTGTTGCTGTCGGCGCCGGTGAAGGCGCCGCGCATGTGCCCGAACAGCTCCGAATCGAGCAGCGTTTCCGACAGCGCGCCGCAGTTGACCGCCACGAACGGCCGGTCCTTGCGCTGCGAATTGAAATGGATCGCGCGGGCGACCAGCTCCTTGCCGGTCCCGGACTCTCCGGTGATCAGCACGGTGCTGCTGGTCGGCGCGATCGTGTCGACGAGCTGGAACACCGCCAGCATCGAGCCGCTGCTGCCGATGATATTGGCGTACTGGTGGGTCGTCTTCAGCGTCTTCTTGAGCAGCAGGTTTTCCTGCAGGAGGCGCTTCCGCTCGAGCTCGCGGCCGACGCGCAGCCGCAGCTCGGCGGCCGCGGCCGGCGACTTGTTGACGTAGTCGGCGGCGCCGAGCCGCAGCGCCTCGACGGCGGTCTCGGTCGACGCGAACGCGGTCATCACGATGGCGATGATGTCGGGGGCGATCCGCTTCGCCTCGCGCAGCAGCTCGACGCCGTTCATGGTCGGCATCCGGATGTCGGTGATGAGGATGTCGACCCGCTCCCGGCCGAGCAGCTCGAGCGCGTCGGCGCCGTCCTCCGCCACCAGCACGTCGTAGCCGTCGCGGCGCAGCACGATCGACAGCAGCTCGCGCATCGACCGTTCGTCGTCCACCACCAGGACGCGCCCGGGGCGCGCCGCGACCAGTTCTTCGGTCTGCAGTTCGATAGTCATGTTCAGCTCAATACCGGCCGGGCGCTGGCGGTTGACGGCAGCGTCACTTCGACTTGTGTGCCGGCGCCCCGCTGCGACGCCACCCGCACGGCGCCGCCATAGTCACTGACGATGCGGTGGACAATCGACAGGCCGAGTCCGGTCCCGCCGGCGAAACCGCCGCGGAACGGCTGGAAGATGCCATCGATCTCCTCCTGCGCAATCCCGACGCCCTGGTCCTCGACGCGGATCACGACCGCCCCCGGACGGCCGTCCGCCGCCGTCGGCTCCTGGCGCACCGACAGCCGCAGCTCACCCCCGTCCGGCATCGCCCGGACCGCGTTGGTCGCCAGGTTCCAGACGATCTGCCGGATCTGGTTTTCATCCGCCTCGTACCAGGTTTCCTCGGCCGGGACGTCGACCGCGATGGTATGGGCGTCGCTGAGCTCGGCGTTGTTCTCGAGCAGGCGGGCCGTTTCGGTGATCGCCTGCCGGATGTCGATCCGCGTCGCCGCCAGGCGCTGCGGCCGGGCGTAGGCGAGAAAGCTGCGGATCGTGTCGTTCAGTCGATCGGACTCGCGCAACACGATGTCCATCAGCTGCGACTGCTCCTCGGTCAGCGGCAGCTCCTGCCGGAGGATCTGGATGGAGCCCGACATCGACGCCAGCGGGTTGCGAATCTCGTGAGCGATTCCCGCCGCCATCTCCCCGACCGCGGCGAGGCGCTGCTGGGCCCGGGCCTCGCGCTCGTGGCGACGGACGTTGGTGACGTCCTGGAAGGTGAACAGGAAGCCGGTCTCGCCGCGCGGCGTCAGCAGCGGCGCGGTGCTCAGTCCGAGCTCGAGGCGCCGGCCGTCGTTGCGGACGAAGCCGAAGTCGACGCGAGGCAGCGGCGGCCGCTCCTGCTGCGGGCCGAACAGGTCGCCGAATTCTTCGGGCAGCTGCAGGACGTCGAGCGCCGGCCGGCCGACCGCACCGGCGACCGGTACGCCGGTTATCGCCTCGGCGGCGCGGTTGAACGTCATCAGCCGGCCGTCGATGTCGCTCGTCGCGAGGCCGCTCGTCAGGCTGTCGATGACGTGCTGGCTGAACGCCTGGAGGTCGGCGATCTGGTTCGAAGCGTCGGCGAGCCGCTCGTCGGCGCGGCGCAGGTTCTCGGCGAGGTAGCCGCTCAGACCGGCGACGGCAACGAAGCCGAACAGGTTGAGGCCGACCGCGAACCAGGCCAGCCGGAGCGGCGGCAGCAGCACGACCGAGCCGTGCGGCAGCGCGAACGGCGCATAGTACTGGACCAGCACCAGACCCGAGTAGAGAATCGCGCTGAGCACCCCGACCATGACGCCGCCGCGGCGCGACTGGATCGTGCTGGCGGCGATGATCGGCAGCGCGTAGAGCGGCGTGAAGTAGCTCGCCACCCCGCCGCTGAGGTATACCACCGCCGAAACAATCGCGGCGTCGAGCCCGAGCTGGAGGTCGATGATCCAGCGCTGCCGCTCGGCCTGGGCGAGCAACAGGCTGTAGAGCGCCGTCAGCGCGTAGGTCACGCCGATCATCAGGAAGAACGGATCGATCGGCAGGACGCCGGGCGAGTGCAGCTCGATCAGGATCGCCGAGCCGAGCAGCAGCGTGACCGCCGCGGCACGGCCGGCGATCAACCACAACAGCTTGCGACGAAGCGGGGAGATCATGACCGCGTCCAGCTGCCCGCTTCCAGCTTCCAGCTTCCCGCGTCCCGCGGCGGGCCCACCGCTTGCGGCTGGCGGCTTGGTACGTGCCGGGCGTGGCTCCGGATGCCCTGCGGAAAGGGGGCTCCGGGGAGCGGGTAGCCGGCAGCGGGCAGCGGGCAGCGCATTTACGTCAGCTTGCTGATCAGGTCGAAGATCGGCAGATACATCGCGATGACGATGCCGCCGACGATGACGCCGAGGACGGCGATCATCACCGGTTCCATCAGCGTCAGCAGGCCGGCGACGGCGGTGTCGACTTCGTCCTCGTAGAAGTCGGCGATCTTCGACAGCATCGCGTCGAGCGCGCCGGTGGTTTCGCCGACGTTGATCATCTGCACGACCATCGACGGAAAGACGTTGGTCTGGCGCAGCGGCGCCGAGATCGTCTCGCCGCGTTCGATGCTGGTCCGGGTCGTCTGCACCGCCGCCTCGATGATGGCGTTGCCGGCGGTCTTGGCGGTGATGTCGAGGCCGTCGAGAATCGGCACGCCCGAGGCGAGCAGCGTCGACAGCGTCCGGCAGAAGCGCGCCACCGCGACCTTCTTCAGGATGCCGCCGAGGATCGGCAGCTTCAGCAGGATGCGATCGATGACCACCCGGCCCGGGGCGGTCCCGTAGTAGCTCTTCAGCGCATAGCCGGCCAGGCCCATCGCGATCGCCACCAGCCAGCCCCAGCCGACGATGAAGTCGCTGAGCGCGATGACGACGCGGGTCGGCATCGGCAGCTGCGCGCCGAGGCCGGCAAACAGGGACGCGAACGTCGGAATGACCTTCCAGAGAATCGCCGTGACGACGACGCCGGCAATGACGATGACGGCGACCGGGTAGATCATCGCCGACTTGACGTCCCCCTTGAGCTTGACGCTCTTCTCGATGTACTCGGCCAGCCGCTTGAGGATGGTGTCGAGAATACCGCCCGCCTCGCCCGCCGCGATCATGTTGGTGAAGAGCGGGTCGAAGGTTTTGGGGTGCTTCTTCATCGCGTCGGCGAGCGCCGCGCCCGACTCGACGTCCTCGCGGGTCTTGAGGATGACGGCGGAGAAGTTCTTGTGCGGCTCCTGCTTGCCGAGGATCTCGAGGCACTGGACGAGCGGCAGGCCGGCGTCGATCATGACTGAGAACTGGCGGACGAAGATCGCCAGGTTCTTGGCGGGGACGCCCTTGCCGGCCTTCGGCCCGCTCGGCTTGGCCGCGGCGGCGGCGGCCGCCTTCGCCTTGGCGGCATCGATCTTCGTGACCATGATCTGGTCGCGCCGCAGCGCCGCGACGGCGGCGTCCATCGAGTCGGCGGTGTGCTCCCCCGAAACCGTCTGTCCGGCGCGGGTGCGTCCGGAATAGGCGAATGTAGGCATAAGTCAGGTCTCTTTCAGCTCTTAGCTGTCAGCTCGCAGCTGTCAGCTCTCGGCTCTCGGCGCTCAGCTGTCGGCTCAGCGTGCCACCGGGCGTGGCGGCAGGCCGGCGCCCGGCCGGGCCATCCCCGCGCCGGGCACGACGCCGGCGCCGCGGCTGATCATCTGCTCGAGCTCGTCGCGCAGCGACGAGGCGCCCATCGCGGTCTCGAGCGTGATCAGGCGCTTCTGATACAGCGTCGCCAGCGACTGGTTCATCGTCTGCATGCCGAGCTTCTCCTGCCCGGTCTGCATGGTCGAGTAGATCTGGTGAACCTTGTCGTCGCGGATCAGGTTGCGGATCGCCGGCGTCGGGATCAGCACCTCGAGCGAGATGACCCGGCCCTTGCCGTCGGCGCGCGGCATCAGCGCCTGGCAGACGATGCCTTCGAGGACCAGCGACAACTGCGTCCGGATCTGTCCCTGCTGGTGCGCCGGGAAGACGTCGATGATGCGGTTGATGGTCTGCGCCGCCGAGTTGGTGTGCAGCGTCGCGAACGTCAGGTGGCCGGTCTCGGCGATGCGCAGCGCCGACTCGATCGTCTCGAGGTCGCGCAGCTCGCCGATCAGGACGATGTCCGGATCCTCGCGCAGCGCCGCGCGCAGCGCGGTCGCGAAGCCGTGCGTGTCGCTGTGCACCTCGCGCTGGTTGACCAGGCAGCCCTTGTGCTGGTGGATGTACTCGATCGGATCCTCGATCGTCAGGATGTGCTCGCGGCGCTCGGTGTTGATCTTGTCGATCATCGCCGCCAGCGTCGTCGACTTGCCGCTGCCGGTCGGGCCGGTGACGAGGATCAGGCCGCGCGGCCGATCGGCGAGCGTCGCCAGCACCGCCGGCAGGCCGAGCTCGGCGAAGCCCTTGATCGTCTCGGGGATGACCCGGTAGACCGCCGCGACCGCGCCGCGCTGGTTGAAGACGTTGCAGCGGAACCGCGCCAGGCCGCGGATGCCGAACGAGAAGTCGAGCTCGAGCGACTCCTCGAAGCGCTTCTTCTGGGCGTCGGTCAGCACGCTGTAGGCCAGCCCCTTGGTCTCGGCCGGCCCGAGCACCGGCAGGTCGAGCGTCTGGAGCTTGCCGTGGACGCGAATCTGCGGCGGCGTGCTGGTCGTCAGATGGAGGTCGGAGCCCCCCTGGTCGACGAGCGTTTTGAGGAGTTCAGGGAGTGTGGACATGGTTTTAATCAGCTTCCAGTTTCCAGTTTCCAGTTTCCAGTTTCCAGTTTCCAGTTTCCAGCTTCCCGCTCTTGCTTCAGTCCAGCGTCCCGCTCGAGCGGGTAGCGGGTAGCGAACGTTCGTTACTTCACCGTTTCGCGCGCCACTTCCTCGATCGTCGTGACGCCTTCCATCACCTTGTGGAGGCCGCTGCGGCGGAGGGTAATCATCCCTTCCTCGACCGCCTTGCGGCGCAGCTCGAGGCCGGAGGCGCCGACCAGAATCAGCTCGCGGAGCTGCTCGCCGATCTCCATCACCTCGTAGAGGCCGACGCGCCCCTTGTAGCCGGTGTTGTTGCACTTCTCGCAGCCGCTGCCCTTCTTGGGGACGACCGTCTGGGCTTCCTCCTGGGTGAAGCCGGCCTCGACCAGCGCCGGCGCGGCGTGGCGCTCCTCGACCTTGCAGTGGGCGCAAATCCGCCGGACCAGCCGCTGCGCGCAGATCAGGTTGACCGAGCTCGCCACCAGGAACGGCTCGATGCCCATGTTCATCAGCCGGTTGATCGTGCTCGGCGCGTCGTTGGTATGGAGCGTCGACAGCACGAGATGGCCGGTCAGCGCCGCCTTGACGGCGATCTCGGCGGTCTCGAAGTCGCGGATTTCGCCGACCAGGATGATGTTCGGATCCTGGCGCAGGAACGAGCGCAGCGCGGCGGCGAAATTCAGCCCGATGTTCTCGCGGACCTGGACCTGGTTGACGCCGACGAGGTTGAACTCGACCGGGTCCTCGGCGGTCATGATGTTGGTCTCGGTGGTGTTGATCTTGGCGATCGACGAATAGAGCGTGTTGGTCTTGCCGCTGCCGGTCGGACCGGTGACGAGGACCAGGCCCCACGGCTTGGCGATCGCCGACTCGAGCTTCTTGAGCGACGGCGGCTCGAAGCCGAGCTTCGTCATGTCGAGCATCAGCTTGTCCTTGTCGAGCAGACGCATGACGATCTTCTCGCCAAACAGCGTCGGCAGGCACGACACGCGGAAGTCGATCTCCTTGGTCGTGCCGTTGTCGGCAAAGCGGATCTTGATGCGGCCGTCCTGCGGCAGCCGCTTCTCGGCGATATCGAGCTTCGCCATGATCTTGACGCGCGAGGTGATCGCGTCGCGGAACTTCATCGGCGGCGCCATGACGTTGTAGAGGATGCCGTCGATCCGGAAGCGGACCCGGAATTCCTTCTCGTAGGGCTCGACGTGGATGTCGCTCGCCCCCTTCTGGATCGCCGACATCAGCATCAGGTTGACGAGCCGGATGACCGGCGCCTCGCCGCCCTGGCGCTCGAGCGAGGCGACGTCGATCTGCTCCATCTCCTGGAGCACTTCGACGTCCTCGTCGACGATCGCCGTCGATTCCTCGAGCGCCTAGGAGACCATGTCGAGCGACGACACGCTCGACATCGAATCGGCGGGATTGGTCGCCGCCGCCTCGCTGCGGCTGCGCGGCGCCGGGGCGCTGTAATACTTCTGAATCGCCGCCAGCACCGCCGTCTCCGACGCCACCACCGGCTCGACGTTGTAGCCGGTCATGAACTTGATGTCGTCCATGGCGAAGACGTTGGTCGGGTCAGTCATCGCGATCGTCAGCGTTGCGCCGGCGCGGCTGAGCGGGCCGATCTGATACTTGTGGGCGGTCTCGGACGGGATCAGCTTGATGATCGGCGCGTCGATGTCGAACTGCGCGAGGTTGATCGAGGGCACGCCGTACTGCTTGGAGAGCAGCGCCGTGATCTCCTCGTCGTTGACGAAACCAAGCTTGACGAGGTTGAAGCCGAGCTTCCCCCCGTTGGTCTTCTGATAGCTCAGCGCCTCCTGCAGCTGGGCAGGCGTAATACGCTTCTCTTTGAGCAGCAGCTCGCCAATCCGAACAGGCATCGTTCAGGCTCGGGTTCAGTAGGGCCGCCGGGAGCGCGGACCAATAGCTGGGGAAAAAGCTGGGGGACGAGTATTAAGACACGGCTTGACACTTTTTGTCAAGAACGAAATCGTCAGTGGCCCTCAATAACCTACCCTGGCGGCGACTCCCCACCCGTTGGCGGCGCGATCGGACCCCCGTGTCACCCCGACATCGATCAGCAGCGAGGCGGTCGCCGCGACGCTG
>JANMWI010000053.1:0-1887 GCA_031393955.1 Acidobacteriota bacterium | reverse complement strand
CACGGCACAGAGCAATCCGAGCCCGAAGCCGCCCGCCGTTGCGATCGCCAGCGCGGTCCCGCCCAGCAGCAGCGACGCCGGCGCATGCTCGCGGATCACCCGCGTGACCGGCGCCTGGTACATGAACGAATACCCGAAGTCCCCGGTGCCGACGGCCTGGACGTAGCGGCCGAACTGCGTCAGGAGCGGCCGATCGAGTCCGTACTTCGCCCGCATGTCGGCGTAGTACGAAGGGCTGCCGCCCTCGCCGGCGAGCAGGAAAACAGGGTCCCCGGGCGCGAGATGGATGAGCGCGAACGTGAGGGTGGCGACTGCGAGCACGACCGACATCGCCAGAGCGGAGCGCCGCGCGAGCCAGCGGGCCGGCGGCCTCGGCCTCATGGGTGTCCAGACGTCTGATGCACCGCTTCGACGAAGGCACCCGTCCAGAGCCGAAAGCCGGTGAACGTGGTCCGGTAGGCGCGCAGGCCTTCCGAGTCGAGCAGCCAGAAGTACGGGACGTCGTCCGCCAGAATCCGCTGAATCTCGGCATACCGCGACGCGCGCGCGCCGCGGTCGGTCTGCCGGGAGGCTTCGTCGAACAGCGAGTCCACGCGCGGATTTCGATAACCCGCCCCGTTCGAAAACGGGAACGGCCCGATATTGGTCGAGACGTACACGCGCCGGACGCCGATGTCGGGGTCGGCGCCGTTGCAGAAGGACGCCATGCCGAGGTCGAAGGTCTTCTTGACGAACACCTGATCGACCGCCGCATTGAAATCGAGCGTCTGCAGCTCGAGCGCGATACCGGCCGCCTTGAGTTGCTCGCGGAGGGCGAGGCCGAGGCGCTGCGCACCGGCGGCGTGCGTGAAGGTGATCCTGAAGCGGAGACCGCCGGGGCCCGCTTTCTGGCCCGCCTCGTCGAGCAGGCGTCCCGCCGCAGTCACGTCGTGGGGATACTGCCTGACGTCTGGCGTGTAGGCCCACGTCAACAGATGGCTGATCGGTCCCGTCGCCGGGCGCCCCTGCCCGAAGTAGACGCGGTCGACAATGAACTGGCGGTCGATGGCCATTGCGACAGCGCGGCGCACGCGCACGTCTGAGAACGGCGCGCGCGTCAGGTTGGGGATCAGCACATCCTGACAGAACGAACCTCCCGAACCGCCCGTGCCGTGGACGACCGCAATCCCGGGGGTGCGGCGGAGCCTCTCGGACTCCGGCCCGCTCACGCCGCCGATGTAATCGACCTCTCCCTTTTCGAGCGCCGCCGCCGCGGTGGTCGGATTGGGCAGGATACGGAACACGAGTCGATCGACACCGGGCAGACCGTGGCGGAAATACGACGGGTTTCGCTCGAGCACCAGGCGGTTGCCCGGCGTGTAGCTGACGAACCGGAAGGGGCCGGTCCCGATGGGATGGCGAGTCGGCTCACCGGTCAGGAGGTCGGCAGTCCTGAAGGCGTGCTCGGGAATGATGGACGCTTCGACGACGTCGAGACGCTGGAGCAGGGGGCCGTACGGGCGCCTCAGCCTGAAGACCACCGTGTCAGCGTCGGGCGTCTCGATACGCTCGACGAGATCCTGCAGCGCGGCCCTCGTGCGGGAGTGGTATTTGAGCAGCGCCTGTTCGAAGGTGAACTTCACGTCGGCCGACGTGAAGGGCTGGCCGTCGTGCCAGACGACCCCTCGGCGCAGCGTGAAGCGGTAGACGCGGCCGTCCTCTTCGATCGCCCATCGTTCCGCCAGCTCGGGAACGGGGTTCAGCTTCTCGTCGAGCCCCACCAGGCCGTTGAAGATTTGATCGGTGACCGGATGGGTGCCTCCAGACGTGGTCACCGCCGGGTTGAGGGCTCCGGGGTCCCCGGTGAGCGCCACCACGAGTGTCGTCGGCTCGCCCCGAGCCGTGGAA
>JANMWI010000049.1:0-42046 GCA_031393955.1 Acidobacteriota bacterium | reverse complement strand
CTGGTCGGTGGCCGTCGCCGGACGTCCGGCGGCGTCGCCGCTGATCGCCGGCGACCGCGTGTTCCTCGCGCTGCAGACCGGCGTCGTCGCCGCCTACCGCCTCGCCGACGGCTCTGAGGAATGGCGGGCGGAACTCAGGGCCGATCAGCCGCTGGCGGTGGACGACGGCCAGCTGCTCGTCGCCTCCGGCGAGGCGATCCATGCCCTCGCGGTCGACTCCGCGGCCGTCCGGTGGCGGGCGCCGACCGGAACGCTCACCGCCCCGCCGCTCGCCCAGGACGGCTGGCTGCTCGCCGCCGCCGACGGCTCGCTCACCGCGTACCGGACCGCCGACGGCACCAAGGTGTGGGCGCGCGCGATCGGGCCGGCACGCGTCCGCCCGGCCATCGAAGGGAACAATCTCTACGTGCCGCTCGACGATGGCCGGCTGCTGGCGCTCGATCTGCGGACCGGCGCGACCCGCTGGGAGCGGGCGCTGCCAGTCGCCACGCACACCGGCAGCGGGTCGACCGGCGTCTCGGAAGTCCTCGCCTATCCCGATCGCGTGTTCGCCGGCGCCTCCGAGGGCCGCTTCTACTGTCTGCGAACCGGCGACGGCTCGCTCGATTGGCGGTTCAGGGTCGGCGCGATGCTCCGCGGTCAGCCGATCGGCGACGCCGAGAAGGTATTCATCGCGACGATCGACAACGTCGTCCGCGCTTTCGATCGCCGCAGCGGCGCGCTGCTCTGGCACCCGACGCTGCCCTTCCGCCCCGCCGGGGTGGTGATGCTCGACGGGACCGTCATGGTCTCCGGCACCGCCGCAGAAGTGCGCGCCTTCGACACCGCCGGCAAGCCGGCGGGCCAGATCAAGCTCGAGGAGTCGCTGGTTTTTGCGCCGGCGTTCTCGGCGTCGCGCGGCGGCGCGGTGATGGCGGCGGTCTCCGGCAGCCTGAACGGCCAGTGGAAACTGCTCCTGCTCGAAGAGCGCCGCGGCGTGCCGGAGGTGCCGCTGACCGTCATGCCGGGCGAGGTGGTGCCGGTCGTGCTGCCGGCGCCGCCGGGCTGAGCGCCTCGATCTCCTCCCGGATCGCCACCGCCAGCCGCGCCACGCCCTCGCGGATCCGGTCCGGCGGCGCCGCCGAAAACGCCAGCCGCATCATGTTCCTGCCCCCCGGGCCGACCCCGTCATCGTCGGCGTAGAACGCGTCTCCGGCGACATAGACGACCCCGTGGCGGACGGCTCGTTCGACGAGGCGATCGGCATCGACGATCTCGGGGAGCGCGACCCAGAGGAAGAAGCCGCCGCGCGGCACGGCCCAGGTGCACAGACCGCCAAGCTCCTGGCGCAGCGCATCGGACATCACGTCGCGCTTGTCGCGGTAGTGCCCCCGCAGCATCGGCAGCCGGCGGCTGAGGATGCCGCGCCTCGCGACTTCGTGCACCATCCGCTGGTCGAAGGATCCGGAGCACATGTCGGCCGACTGCTTGGCGACCTCGAGGCGATCCGAGAGCGGGACCGGCGCGTCGATCCAGGCGACGCGATACCCCGGGGCCAGCGTCTTCGAAAAGCTGCTGAGATAAATGACGCGGCCGTCCTCGTCATCGGCGCGGAGCGGCCGCACCTCCGCCTCGGTCGCGGCCCCTTCGAAGTACAGCTCGCGGTACGGATCGTCCTCGAGGATCAGGACGTTGCGCCGCGACGCCCAGGCCAGTAGCGCCCGGCGCTTCTCGAGGCTGAGCAGCAGCCCGGTCGGATTCTGGAAGTTCGGCACCAGATAGAGAAACCGGACCCGGCGGCCGTCGGCGACCAGGCGCTGGTGGACGGCGTCGAGCGCCGCCACGTCCACACCATCGGGCCCCTGTTCGACCCCGGCCAGGCTCGCCCGCACGTTGCGGAACGCCATGATCGCGCCGGTATAGGTCGGCCGCTCGACCATGACGACGTCGCCGGGATCGATCAGGACGCGGGCGACGAGGTCGAGCCCCTGCTGCGAACCGGTGGTGACGAGCAGCCGGTCGAGGCTGGTCGGCGCGCCGCGCTCGTCCATGATCCCGGCGATCTGTTCAAGTAGCGGCCGGAATCCCCGCGTCGGACCGTACTGCAGCACGTACGGGTCGGAGCCCGACACCAGGCTCTGGGCAATATCCTGGAGGTCGGCCGACGGAAACGTTTCCGGCGCCGGGTAGCCGGGCGCGAACGAGATGATGCCGCGCTGCTTCCCGAGCAGCGCACCCATGCGGCGGATCGGCGACTCCCGCATGTCGCGCCCCGCGGTCGATAGAAACCCTTGGTAGTCCGTCACGCGATCCCTCCCGTCTGCACGGCCGGCGAGACGCTCGCGACCCGGGCGTCGGCGTGGCTCTCGAGGCGATACCGGTATTGAGTCAGATAGGCGCCGAGCGCAGTCAGCGCCAGGTACTCGAAGACGACGCCGCGCAGCAGCCACGCCGCGACCTGCAGCGGCACCATCGCCAGGCCGACGAGCGGAACGAAGGCGATCAGGCCAAGCCCGGCGGTCGCCATGACCGATCCGAACGTCGCGATCGTGACGAGCAGCAGCACGACGCCGAAGATCCCCGCCACCTCGCGGATGCTCGCCCGCAGGAAGCGGCCGACATGGGCGAAGCCGTCGCGGACGCCGACGTCCTCGACCGCGATTGCCATCTGGGTGAGCAGGTAGAGAAAGTTGAGCACGGTGATCCAGACGACCAGCGCGCTCGACATCACCGCCGCCGCGAATGTCCAGCCGAGCAGCACGCCGGCATTCCCGGCCAGCGCATAGCCGCCGACGATGACGGTCAGGTAGATGACCGCCGTCGCCGCGTAGGCGATGAGCAGCAGCGCGCCGAGCCGCACGTAGCGGCGCCACAGCCGCCGGCAGCCGGCGAGGAACGGCTCGATATTGGTGCGGTTGGCGCGGCGCAGCGCCGCGAGCCGGAGCGGCGGCCGCTCGATCGGCCCGGCCTGCGCCTCCGCCTCGGCGAGGATCGCCACCGTCCCTCCCTTGACGACAAAGGTCAGCGTCGAGCCGCCGAGCAGCACCAGCACGAACGCCGCGAAGAACGCCCCGAGCGCCGCCGGGTTCGAGCGCAGCGCCGCCACGACGGCGCCGATGATGTCGCGGACGTCGCCCGACAGCACGTCCTGGACGTCGGCGCCGAGGAGCAGGACGACGAGGAAGATGCCGCCGAGGACCGGGACCGCGAGCAGCAGCTTGAGCGTGCCCTCGGCGATGAACTGCACCGCAATCAGCGGCCAGTTCGCCGCGGCGATGAACGCGCCGCGCTTCAGGGACGGCTTCAAGGCAGGCGGATGAGGCATCGAACAAGCGATTGTACCTCTTGCGGTATTCTGCTGATCCAGTGGCTTCACCCGCCCTCCCGGGGGCTCGTCATCCGCGCGCGCGATGGCCGCGGCTGCTTGCCGCCGGACTGGCCGCGGCCGTTCTGATAGCCCTCGGCGGCGCCCTGCTCGAGCTGTGGCGGTTCGGCGCCTCCCCCGCCGCGGCGTCGGCGCGCGTCGAGCGGCAGGTCCGCGGCGAGTTCGCGCGGATGACGGACGTGCTGTCGCGCGTCGCCGGCGGCATCGCCGCCGACCCGATCGCGGCGCGCGGACTGGAGGCCGGCGCCGACGGGGCGCGCGATCTCTTCGACCTCGTCGACCGCCGGCTCGCGGCGGCTGGCGGCTCCGGCGGCGATGTCGCCGCGACGATCTACGACACCCAGCCGACGGCGCGCGCCTGGGGCGGGCGGCCGTCCGACATCCGCGTGCCCGATCGCCTGGCCGGACCGCCGTCCTTCTTCGTCACGCCGTCACCGCTCGGACTGCGGCTCGTCCACGTCCTGCCGATCTTCGACGCGCACGCGCGGCGCGTCGGAGTGGTCGCGGTCGAGCGGGTCCTGTCGCCCGCCTCCGCCGCGGCGACCATCGCCGCCAGCGAATTCGCGCTGCCGACGCCGCTCGGCCCGGCGTCGCTGCGGATGCGCTGGGAGGGGGCGGGCGGCGAGGGGCGGCCGAACGCCTTCCTCCTGCGCAGCCCGGACGGCGAGCCGCTGGTCGAGGTCTCGATGGCGCCCGCCGATATCGCCGCAGCCCGCGCCCGGCTGCGCCGCCACACCGCCGCCGCCGTCGTCGCCGCCCTCGGCGTCACGCTGCTGCTGCTCATCGGTCCGGCCCTCGACCGCCGCGAGGACGCCGCCAGCCGGTCGGCGTTCATCAACGCGACGACCGCCTCGCTGCTGCTGCTCGCCGCCGGCGCCGGCGTGATCTGGGCGGCGCTTCGCGTGGCGTGGGATCTCGCGCCGGGCCCGCCGGTGGTCCTGCTGCTCGCGGGAGTCTCCGCGGCCGCCGCGGTCGCACTGCTCGCCTCGCCGGTGGCGCGGCTGCGGGTCGCATTCCACGGCGCCCGCCGGGCGGCCCGCGCCAGCCTGATCAGTTTTCTGCTGATCCAGCTCGCCGCCGGCGCGGCGGTTGCGGGCCTGTTCGTGGCATACGATCGGCTGCTGATCGGAGCGATCGATCCGGCGGCGGTTGACCTCCGCCATTTTTCGCTCCATCCCTGGGTGCCGGCGCGGCTGGCGCTGTTCACCGGCATGCTCGCCAGCCATATCGCGGCGATTTGGGCCGGCACGCTGATTCTCACCGCCGCCATGGCGCGCTGGCGGTTCGGGCCGCCGGCGTCGACTCCCCTTCGGCTCGGACTCGCGCTCCTCTGGCTGAGCCCGGGCATCGTCCTCACCACCGTCGCCCAGGCGCGCGGCTGGCCGCTGCCGCCGTGGGCGATTCTCGGCTCCGCGTCGGTTTGCGCGGCGGCCACGCTCGCGGCCCGCCGGTTCGTGGCCTGGTTCCGCCACGGCACGGTCGCGGCGCGCATCCTGTGGCTGTTCACCGCCTTCCTGGTCCCGGCGCTGCTGCTCTACCCGTCGGTGGACTTCTACGCGGAGCGGGCGATGCGCTCGCTGATTTCGAGCCGCTACGCGGTCGAAGCGCAGCGTCAGCAGCAGACGCTCGAAGATCATCTTTCCCAGGCGCGGCGGGAAATCGATGCGCTCGAAATCCTGCCGATGCTCGTCGCCGGCGACGGCGCCGGCGCGTCGCCTGAAACCCGGACCGAGGGGGCGTTCCTGGTCTGGAAGCGGACCGCGCTGGCGCGCGCCCGGCTGACGTCGGCGATTGAGCTGTACGACCGTTCGGGCGCCCTGGTCAGCCGCTTCGCGCTCAGCTACCCGGAGTACTCGATCGCCACCCAGGCGCCCCAGGCCGCCTCCGGCTGCCAGTGGGACGTCTTCGGCGAGGCGACGCCGTTCGGCTCCGACGAACGCCGCGTCCTTCACGCCGATCGCCAGATCTGCGTCAGCCCGTCGCCGGGCGCGCCCCCCGAGCCGGTCGGCACCGTCGTCGTCCACGTGCTGCTGTTCGACTACCGGACGCTGCCGTTCATCACGTCCCAGAATCCGTACTTCGAGGTGTTCCGGCCGGCCGAAGGCGGCGCGCCGCAGGAGGGAACCACCGGCAGCGATGTCGACGTCGCGATCTACGGCTGGAGCCTGAGCCCGATCTACACGTCCGGCCGCGTCGCCTGGCCGATCACCGAGGCGCTGTTCGCGCGCATCTACGATCCGGAGCGGCGGCCGTTCTGGGCCGAGGTCGGTGCCGAGGGGCGGCGCTATCACGTCTACTTCTCGAACGACCGCGTCTTCATCTACGCGATCGGCTACCCGGCGCTGACGCCGTTCGATCATTTCGTCCATCTCGCCGAGCTGACCACGCTCGCCGGCATCCTCTACGTCATCGTCCTGCTCGGCACCGCGTTCTTCACCCGCGTCGCCCGCGCCCGGCTGCGGATTGGGCGGGCGCTGCTGCGCGAGATCCGGGCGAGCTTCTACCGCAAGCTGTTCCTGGCGTTCGTGCTTGCTTCGATCGTCCCGGTCCTGATCCTCGCGTTCCTGATCCGCACCTACTTCGCGAACCTGCTCGCCGCCGATGTCGCGCTCGAAGCGGCGCGGACCGCCGCCGTCGCGCAGCGCGTCATCGAGCAGTCGAACGCGCTGCTCCAGCGCACCGACGGGCTCGCCCCGGCGAGCGACGATGTGCTGATGTGGATCAGCCAGGTCATCGACCAGGACGTCAATATTTTCGACGGCGCCGAACTGGTCGCGACGAGCGAGCGCGACCTGTTCGCCTCAGGGCTGCTCGGCACGCGGACGCCGGGGGATGTCTACCGGGCGATCGCCCTGCAGCGGCTGCCGAGCTTTGTCGGCGAGGATCGAATCGGGATGTTTCCGTACACGATCGCCGCCGCGCCGGTGCGGGCGCGCGGCCGCAAGGCAATCCTCACTGTCCCGCTGGCCAACCGGCAGCGCGACATCGATCGCGAGCTCGACGATCTCGACCGCGGCGTCCACCTGCTGGCGCTGGTGTTCATCCTGGTCGGCGCCGGCATGGGGCTCTACATGGCCGAGCGCATCGCCGATCCGGTGCGGCGGCTGACGCGCGCCACCGGGCGCATCGCCCGCGGCGACTTCGACGCGCACATCGCCGTCAAGTCGGCCGACGAGCTGCGCCGGCTGGTCGACGCCTTCAACAGCATGGCGGCGGAGCTCAAGGCGCAGCAGACCCAGCTCGAGCGCACCCACCGGCTCGAGGCGTGGGCCGAGATGGCGCGGCAGGTGGCGCACGAGATCAAGAACCCGCTGACGCCGATCCAGCTGTCGGCCGAGCACCTGCGGCGCGTCCACGCCGACCGCGGCGAACCGATGGGCGAAGTGCTCGAGAGCTGCGTGACCTCGATCCTCGGCCAGGTGCGGCTGCTGCGGCAGATTTCAGCGGAGTTCTCGAACTTCGCCTCGTCGCCGACCGCGCGCCCGGCGCGCGTCGAGGTCCCCGAGCTGGTCGCCGATGTCATCGATCCCTACCGGACCGGACTGACCGGCCGGACTGTCATCGACAACCGCGTCGCGCCGCCGCTGCCGGCGGTCTTCGTCGACCGCACCCTGGTCGCCCGCAGCCTGGGCAACATCGTCGAGAATGCGCTGCACGCGATGCCCGGCGCCGGCACGCTGACGCTCGAGGCGTCGGTGGAAGGAACGTTCGTGGTGATTGCGGTGCGGGACAGCGGCCCCGGGATGGACGACGATGCCCTGGCGCGGGTGTTCGAGCCTTACTTCTCGACCAAGACCACCGGGACCGGCCTCGGCCTGCCGATCGCGCGCCGCAACATCGAGCTCAACGGCGGCCAGGTCGAGGTCGAAAGCCAGCGCGGACGCGGCACGCTCGTCAGAGTCCGGCTGCCGGCGGCGGAGTGACGGCCGGGTCGCTCTCGACCGGCCGCGCCGTGACGGCCGCGTCGCCGTCCTGCGGCGGCAGGCGGCGGCGCCGCAGCCGGCCATAGACCCAGCCGCCCAGTGCCGCCACGACATAGCCGTACGACAGCACCACCAACGCCAGACGCGGATGGGAAGCGACCGCGGCCAGCACCGCGGCGGCGAGAAACAGGATGCGGAGCGGCGATCGCCGCAACCCGAGATCGATCGCCTTGACGCTGCGGAAGCGCATCGTGCTGACCATCAGGAACGCCGGCACGAGCACCATCGCGAGCGCCGGCAGCGCCGTCTCGCGGACGTGCAGGCCGTACGGATACCAGAAGACGGTCGCGGCGATCACCGAGGCGGCCGCCGGGCTCGGCATGCCGACGAAGTAGCGCTTGTCTGCCGACGCCGTGGTGGTCGCGCTCTGGACGTTGAACCGCGCCAGTCGCATCGCCGCCGCGGCGACGAACAGGAAGCCGGCCGCCCAGCCGAGGCGGTGCAGCGGCCACAGTCCCCACGTGAAGGCGAGGATCGCCGGCGCCATGCCGAACGAGACCACGTCGGCGAGCGAGTCGAGCTCGACGCCGAACGCCGACGAGGAGTTGGTCAGCCGCGCGAAGAAGCCGTCGAGCGTGTCGAGGATCATCGCGACGCCGATGAACAGCGCCGCGGTGTCGAAGTCGGAGCGGGTCGCGTAGACCACGCAGGCGTAGCCGCAGAACAGGTTGGCGATCGTGAACAGCGACGGCAGGAGGTAGACGCCGCGGCGCAGCCGGTGCGGCTTGTCCTCGCGCCGCCGCCGTTGGGTGCTATCGAGCACCGGCGCCCCGCAGGATGGCGAGGACGGTTTCGCCGCCGACGACCCGGTCGCCGACCGCGACCCGCAGCGTCGCCTCGGGCGGCAGAAAGACGTCCATCCGCGACCCGAACTTCATCAGCCCGACCCGCTGGCCCCGTTCGAGCGTATCGCCCGGCTGCACCCGGCAGACAATCCGCCGCGCCAGCATGCCGACCACCTGCCGGAAAACCACCGTCCGGCCGTGATGGTCGATCCACACCTCGTTGAGCTCGTTGTCGTTCGACCCTTCGTCGTAGGCCGGCAGGAACCGGCCGGGGCGGTAATCGATCCGCTCGACCCGCCCGTCGACCGGGGTACGGTTGATATGGACGTCCATCGGCGACAGGAAGATCGTGATCTGCAGCCAGTCGCCCGGCGGCGCCCAGCGGCCGTCGCTCGGCCCGGCGATCATGACGCGGCCATCCGCCGGCGAGACGACGAGATCCGGGTCCTGCGGCACCGTCCGCTCCGGATCGCGGAAGAAATACGTGAGGAAGCCGCCGACTGCCGCCAGTGAGGCGGCCAGCACCGGCCGGCGGCGCGCCGCCAGCGCCGCGGCCGGAACGAGTGCAGCCGCGATGAACGGGAACCCTGCGCGATCGATTTTCATGGAAGCGGATGTCCGGAAGTGGATGGGCTCGCGAGGACCGGCGGCCGTGCGCCCGGGCACACGCCCGCGCCGGCCCTCGTGACCCGACGTGTGGCTGCCGCCGCGTTCACGGCCGCGCGGCGAGCGGCGCCCCGCCGTCGCTCGTGTGACGGCGCAGGATGCTTTCCATCTGATCCTTCAGTTGGAGCTTGTGCTTCTTCAGGCGAATCTCTTCGACTTGTTCGGGCTCGGAGAGGAAATGGCGGGTCGTGAGGTCGTGGATGCGTTCGTCGAGGTCGTGGTGCAGGGTGGCCAGCTGGCGGTACTCGTCGTCGGTCTGCAGCAGCTCGCGCTTCAGCGCTTCGAAGTCCATCGGCATGTGCGCCTCCTTGAGACGGGGTATTCACTCGTGGTGGGCAGCCATAAAGGCAAGCTACCACAAGACCCGGGGCGCTTCAAGGCGGCGCGGCGCGGCGGCGGAGGTCGTGGCACCACAGGATCAGTGCATCCTCCTCCGGCTGGTTGTAATAAGCCGGCCGCGACGCGACGATGACGAAGCCGGCCCGACGATAGAGCGCCAGCGCGGCCGCGTTCGACCGCCTGACCTCGAGCGTGGCCTGACGCGCGCCTTGAGCCGCGAGCTCATCGAGCACGTGACCAAGCAGCGCCGTCGCCGCGCCCCGCCGCCGCGCCAACTGATCGACCGCCAGCGAATTGATGTGGATCTCGTCCGCGATCAGCCAGCAGCTGCAGAACCCGACGATGCCGTGCGCCGGATGCCGGATGACGTAGACCCGGGTCACTTCGGGGCGCTCGAGCTCGCGGGCGAGCATCTCGCGGGTCCACGGATTGGAGAACGACGCCGCCTCGAGCGCCGCCACCCGGTCGAGCTCGTCGTCGCCGGCGAGCGGTGCGACCGTCCACCCCTCCATGCGCTCAGTCCCCGGCGGCTCGCCGCGCCCGGGCGAGCTCGGCGTCCGGCCGGCGCACATAGATCGGGATGAGCGCGTGCGGCCGGACCGCCCGCGCCGGCGCCTCGGCGGCGATGCGCGCGATGACGCCGGCGAGTGGCGGCGGCCGCCGGATTCGGACGCCGGCGCCGTAGCGCGCCACGATTTCGTCGCGATAGCGCACCGCGCCGTCGCCGATGAAGACCCGGCGGCCGCCGTCGTCGTCAATATCCTCTTCGAGCAGGACCGCCGGCGGCACGGCGCGCGCCGGCGCGGTCACGATCAGCCCGCCCGCCGCGTAGATTTCGGCAAAGACCTCACCGCGCTGCGCGTCCATCCAGGCGGCGACCGGCGCGCCGGCGTCGGCCGCTGCCCGCGCCAGCGCTTCGAGCACGGAGACCGGCACGATCGACCGGCCGCGCGCCATCGCCAGGCCCTGGACCGTGGCAATCCCGACGCGCAGGCCCGTGAACGACCCCGGCCCGGCCGCGACCGCGAACAGGTCGACGTCCTCGATCCGCGCCCCGGCGGCATCGAGCACCCGCGTCAGGTCGGCGGGCAGACGCTCGCCGTGCGTCCGCTCCGGATCGCCGATCTGTTCGGCGACGACCGCGCCGTCCCGCAGCACCGCCGCGCTGCCCGCCCTGGTCGTCGTGTCGAGCGCCAGTATGATCAAGGTCCCAATGTTATACTTTGCGCAGAATCTCCCCTAAATGTCCTCTCCTCCCGTGTCATTCGAGCCTGCCGGTGCGACCCCGGCCATGCGGCAGTATTTCGAGGCGAAGCGGCAGTACCGCGACGCGATCGTCTTCTTCCGGATGGGCGATTTCTACGAGATGTTCTACGAGGACGCGCTCACCGCGGCCCGGGCGCTCGAGTTGACGCTGACCTCGCGCGCGAAGGACGCCAGCGGCGGCGCCATCCCGATGTGCGGCCTCCCCTATCACGCCGCCGACGGCTACATCGCCCGGCTCGTCCGCAAGGGGTTCCGCGTCGCCATCTGCGAGCAGATGGAAGACCCGCGCAAGACCAAGGGCCTGGTGCGGCGCGAGGTCGTCAGGGTCGTCTCCCCCGGAACGCTGACCGACGCCAGCTATCTCGATGCGCGCGAGCCGGCGCTGCTGATGGCAATTGCCGGCATGCAGCCGGGCCCGGGCTACGGCGTGGCGCTGCTCGACGTCTCGACCGGCGAGTTCACCGCCGCGGAGTATCCCGGCGCCGACAGCCGGCAGACGCTCGCCGACGAACTGTCGGTGCTGCGGCCGCGCGAGATCCTCGCCGCGCCGGGTCTCGACGACGTCGCCGCGCTCGTCGCCGAGCTCCGCCTCGAGGCGCGGCTGACTTCGGCGGATGCCTGGACGTTCGAGTTCGAAGCCGCCGAGCGCTCGCTGATGGAGCAGACGCAGGCATTGACGCTGCAGGGCTTCGGCCTGCAGGACCGCCCGGCCGCGACGCGCGCCGCCGGCGCGCTCGTCCAGTACCTGCGCGAGACCCAGAAGGCGGATCTCGCGCACGTCCGCGAGATTGCCTTCCGGACCTCGGCCGACTCCATGGTCATCGACGCGACGACGCTGCGCAACCTCGAGGTGATCGAGGCGGCCGACGGCGGCCGCAGCGGATCGCTGCTCCACGAGATCGACCGGACCGTGACGCCGATGGGCGGGCGGCTGCTGCGCGGGTGGCTGATCAAGCCGCTCGTCGCGATCGAGCGGATCCAGGATCGCCTCGACGCTGTCGAGGAGTTCGCCTTCCGGAGCACCGAGCGCGCCAAGGTCCGCGAGACGCTCAAGACCATCCACGACATGGAGCGGCTGGTCGGCCGCGCCGCGCTCGGCACGGCCGGGCCGCGCGACCTGGTGGCGCTGCGCCAGTCGCTGGCCGCGGTGCCGCGGGTCCGGATGCTGCTCGAGCCGTTCCAGGCGCCGCTCATCCGCAGCCTCGCCGCCGAGCTCGACGACCTCGCCGAGCTGCGCGCGACGCTCGATCGCGTCCTCATCGATGAGCCGGCGGCGGTCGCCCGCGACGGCAACATCGTCCGCGACGGCGTCGACGCCGAGATCGACGACCTGCGCGGCACCAGCCGCTCCGGCAAGCAGCGGATTGCCGAGATGGAAGAGGCCGAGCGGGCGCGCACCGGCATCTCGTCGCTCAAGATCCGCTACAACCGCGTCTTCGGCTACTACATCGAGATCTCGAAGTCGAATCTCGGCAACGTGCCCGCCGACTACCACCGCAAGCAGACGATTGCCGGCGGCGAGCGCTTCATCACGCCGGGCCTCAAGGCCTACGAGGAAAAGGTCCTCGGCGCCGACGAGCGGATCCTCGAGCGCGAGATCGAGATCTTCGAGGCGCTGCGGCGCGACGTCGCCGCGCACGCGCCGCGCGTCCAGGACACCGCCCGCGGCCTGGCCTCGTTCGACGTGCTGAGCGCCCTGGCGGAAGCGGCCGCGCTGCAGAACTACATCAAGCCGCAGATGCACGACGGCGACGAGCTGGTCGCCGCCGATGCGCGCCACGCGGTCGTCGAACGGCACGCCGCCGCCGCGTTCGTGCCGAACGATGTCACCCTCGACGCTGGCGCGCACCAGTTGATCATCCTGACCGGGCCGAACATGGGCGGCAAGTCGACCTTCCTCCGCCAGACCGCGCTGCTCTGCCTGATGGCCCAGGCCGGCTCGTTCGTGCCGGCGCGCAGCGCCAAGCTGCCGGTCGTCGATCGGCTGTTCGCCCGCGTCGGCGCGTCCGACAACATCGCCCGCGGCCAGTCGACCTTCATGGTCGAAATGCAGGAGACCGCCAACATCCTGCACTGCGCGACGTCGCGAAGCCTCGTCATCCTCGACGAGATCGGCCGCGGCACCTCGACCTTCGACGGCCTGAGCCTGGCCTGGGCGGTCGCCGAGCACCTCGCCGCGAATCCGCGGGCCCGACCGAAGACGATCTTCGCGACCCATTACCACGAGCTGACCGATCTCGCCGACGCCGTCCCCGGCGTCGCCAACTATCACGTCGTCGTCCGCGAGTGGAAAGAGGACATCGTCTTTTTGCGCAAGGTCGTGCCCGGACGATCGGATCGCAGCTACGGCATCCAGGTCGCACGGCTCGCCGGCCTGCCCGGTTCGGTCGTCGGCCGGGCGCGCGAAATCCTCAACGGCCTCGAGCGCGACGAGCTGTCGCGCGGCGGCCGGCCGTCGATGAGCGGCGAGGGGTCGATCGCCAAGCAGCAGCTCGGCCTGTTCCAGGCGCCGCCAGTCCAAGACGACGCCCTGCACCGGCGGCTGCGCGCCCTCGACGTCAACGCCATTACACCGATGCAGGCACTGACGCTGCTCGCGGAGCTCAAGGCCGGAGCGGACCAGTGAAGGCGCGGCGCGCCGGCTGCGCGCTGCTGCTGATGTTGGGCGCCGCCGGCTGTCGCCGCACCGCCCCCGACCCCGGCACGATCGTCGTCGGCATGGCGGATGCGGTCGTCAATCTCGATCCGCGCGTCGGCGCCGACGCGGCGTCGCAGAAGGTCCATCAGCTGCTGTTCAGCACGCTGATGCGCATCGACCCGCAGCTCCACGTCGTCCCCGACCTGGCCGAGACGCTCGAGCAGCCGGATCCGGTCACCTATGTCGCACGGCTGAAGCACGGCGTCAGGTTTCACAATGGCCGGGAGCTGACCTCGGACGACGTCGTCTACACGTTCCGGAGCTTCCTCGATCCGGCGTTCAAGGGCCGGTCCGGCGCCTACCGGCAGGTCGCCGCGGTCAATGCGATCGACCGGTATGCCGTCGAGTTCAAGCTGAAGGCGCCGGCGGCATCCTTCCCGATCAACCTGGTGATGGGGATCGTCCAGGCGGGATCCGGAGCGGCCAACGCCAGCGCCCCGATCGGGACCGGCCCCTATCGGCTGGTGCGGTTCGTGGCCGACGACCGCGTCGAGCTGGCGGCATTCGATGACTACTACGGCGGCCGGCCGGCGAACGACGGTCTGGTGCTGAAAGTCATTCCGGACGACACGATGCGCGGCCTCGAGCTGCGCAAGGGGACGGTCGATCTGGTCGTCAACGATCTGTCGCCGGACATCGTCTGGCAGCTCCAGCAGGAAGGCCGGATGCAGGTCGAAACGGCGCCGGGGACCGATTACGCCTATCTCGGCATGAACCTCCAGGATCCGGCACTCGGCCGGATCGAGGTGCGCAAGGCGATCGGCTACGCGATCGACCGGGCAGCGATCATCCGGTATCTGCGCCGGGGCTTTGCCGCGTCGGCGGTCGGCATCGTGCCGTCGATGTCGTGGGCGTTCGAGCCGCAGGTGTCCGATTTCACACACGATCCGGCCGAGGCCGAGCGGCTGCTCGATGCCGCCGGCTACCGCGATCCCGACGGCAGCGGGCCGCAGCCGCGGCTGCGGCTGTCGCTCCGGACGTCGACCTCGGAGGTCTACCGCCTGCAGGCGGCGGCGATCCAACACGATCTGGCGCGCGTCGGCATTGCGATCGAGATCCGATCGGCGGAGCTGCAGTCGCTGTCGGCGGACGTGCGGCGCGGCAATTTCCAGCTCTACACCCTGCAATGGGTCGGGGTGACCGATCCGGACATGCTGCGGCTGGTGTATCACTCGGCGCAGCAGCCGCCGGTCGGCCTGAATCGGACGCACTACAGCAACCCCGAAGTCGATCGGCTGATCGAGGCCGCCTCGGCGGCCGCCGACGAAGCGCAGCGCGGCGCGCTCTATCGGCAGGCGCAGCAGCTGATTGCCGCCGACGCGCCGTATATCAGCCTGTGGAGCCGCACCAACGTGGCGATCTTCCAGCCGGGGATCCACGGCGTGTCGCTGTCGCCGATTGCGGATTACGGCTTCCTCCGCCAGGTCTATCGCGACGTGCCGCCCGCGCGCGCGGCGCGGTGAGGCGTCCCGGCGAATGCGGCTCCCGGCCCTGATGCAGACGGCGGCGAAGCCAGGCAGTGCCGGGCTGGCGGTGGCGTGCGCGGTGATCGCGATGCTGCTCGCGGCTGGCGGGATCGCGGCGGCCCAGTCCCGCCAAGCGGATACGATCTCGACCGCCGGACGATACGATCCGCAGCTCCACTTCCGGACCATCAGCACACAGCGGTTCGATATTTACTTCCACCAGGGAGAAGACGCGCTCGCCGCCCGGGTGGCCGGTTTTGTCGAAGAGGTCGCCGCGACCGTCGATCAGCGGTTCGGCCGGCCGCATGGACGCATCCATGTCGTGTTGGTCGATCAGAGCGATCAATCGAACGGATGGGCGACAGTGTTCCCCTATAACCTGATCGAGCTGGCGGCGGTGCCGCCGCCGTCGCGCAGCCTGCTCGGAAACACCGACGACTGGCTGCGGCTGGTGTTCTCGCACGAGTACACCCATATCGTTCATCTCGAGAAGTCGCGCGGGTGGATCGGCGGGCTGGGACGAGTGTTCGGCCGGATTCCGTTCCGCTATCCCAACGCGTTCCTGCCCGAATGGCAGATCGAGGGAATCGCCACGTATCAGGAGAGCGCGGTGACGGGACAGGGGCGCGTCCCGGCCGGCGATTTCCATCTGCTGATCGACAGCGCGGCCGCGGCGGGACGGTTCCTGTCGATCGATCGCGCCAGCGGCGGCCTCGTCGACTGGCCGTCCGGCAACGCCGTCTACGCGTACGGCGCCTACTTCCACGACTTTCTGGCGGAGCGCTATGGGGCGGCGTCGCTGGCGCGGCTGGCCGACGAGACGGCGCGGTCGCTGCCGTATTTCGGCGCGCGCGCGTTCCGGCGTGTCTTCGGCCGGCCGCTCGGCGTGCTGTGGAAGGAATTCGAGGCGCAGCAGGTCAGCCGCGCGACCGCCGGAGCGGCGGCGTCCGACGCCGTCCGGCTGACGCGGCACGGCTTCGTCGTCGCCGCGCCAGCCGTCGGCCGCGAAGGACGGCTGTATTACGGCACCGCCAATCCTCACGAGTTCCCGGCGCTGATGACCCTGGCGCGAGGCGCCGCCCCGCGCCGGCTCGCGACCTGGTATCACGGCCAGCGGATCGCGGTCTCGGGCGGCGAGCTCGTCTTCGACCAGCTGGAAGTGGTGCGCGACGCCGGCCTGCAGTCTGATTTGTACGCGCTGTCGATCGACGGGGGCGCCGCGCGGCGTCTGACGCGCGAGGCCCGGGCCGCGGAGCCGGACGTCGCACCGGATGGAACGATTGTCTGCACCGTGCAGGAGCCGGGCCGGCGGCTGCTGGCAACGCTGACGATGCCAGCCGCCGGAAAGACGGCGACGCCGAGGCCGCTCGTCGCCGAGGAGTCGACCGAGTTCTCAACGCCGCGCTGGTCGCCGGATGGACGGACGATCGCCGCCGAGCGCCGGCAGCTTGGCGGGCCGTCGGAGATCGTGCTCATCGATCCGTCGACGCGGCTCGTTCGCACGCTGGTCGGTGGGCGCGGTCGTCATGCCGAACCGGCGTGGCTGCCGGACGGATCGGCGATCCTGTTCTCGTCGGACCGTCACGGCCGGTTCGCCCTCTACGCCGTCGACGTCGCGACGGGTGTCGTCAGGCAGCTGCTCGGCACCGGCGACGCCGCCCAGTCGCCGGCGCTGTCGCCAGACGGCCGGGTGACGTTCGTTGGCTATACCGCCGGCGGCTACGATCTTTTCGAGATGCCGCTGGCGGCGGCGCGCTGGAGCGAGGAGGCCGCGGCGCCTGTGACGCGCACCGTGGCTCCGCTCAGGGCTTCCCCGCCGGCGCTCGACGCCCGCCCGTATCGTCCCTGGCCGACGCTGACGCCGCGCTACTGGGTGCCGCTCGTCGAGACCAGGCAGGATCAACTGCTGCTCGGCGCGCTGACGAGCGGCAACGATGCGCTTGGGCGGCACGCCTATCTGGCGACCGGCGCATGGGCGCTCCCGCGGGATCAGGCGGAGTGGTCGCTTGACTACGCCTACGCGCGGTGGCGGCCGACGCTGCTCGCCTCGGCGTCGAGGACGTCAGACGACTGGCGCGCCGGCACGGTGCGCTCGCTCGAACTGAGCGGCGGCGTCCTGCTGCCGGTCCGGCGCGTCCGCTGGTCGAGCATTGCGTTTGCCGGCCTGCATGCCGCGCGCGACCAGTACGCGTGCGCCGGCTGCGCGCCGCCGGTGGCGGCCGTCGAGTCGCGCCGCGACGTGCGGCTGGCGTGGCAGGCCTCGAACGCGCACGCCTTTGGCTACTCGATCAGCGCGGAGGAAGGGGGGACGGTCACCGTCACCTCCGAGGTCAGCCAGCGTGCGGCGCATGCCGGTCAACTGGCCGGCGCCGCGACCGCGGATGCCCGGCACTACTGGCGCGCCTTCCCGCGCCACGCGGTGATCGCCGCCCGGCTGGCCGGGGCGACGACGTGGGGCGACGCGGGGCTGCGCCGCGTGTTCGAGGCGTCGGGCCCGGGACCGGAGCACGCCGGCTTCGACTTCGGCACGTCCGCGATTGCCCTGCTCCGCGGTTTCCGCGCCGCTGATGTCTTCGGACAGCACGCCGCCGTGCTCAATGTCGACTACCGCTTCCCGCTGGCATGGCCGCAGCGCGGCGTCGGGACGCTGCCGCTGATGCTGCGCAGCGTGCACGGGGCATTCTTCGCGGACGCGGGACACGCCTGGGATGCTGCCTTCCGCGCCGCCGAGGTGCGCCGCTCGTTCGGCGCGGAGCTTTCGGCCGACACGGTCGTGGGGTATGCGCTGCCGCTGACGATGACCGCCGGCGCGGCGGTGCGTGACGACCCGTCCGGCCGCCGCCGCGGCTGGGCGGCGTTCGCCCGGCTGTCCCGCGCCTTCTGACGGTCCGCCCCCACAGCCCCACTGGGGACACTCACCGTTTCCGATCGGGCCCCTTTTCAGCGTCGTCCCTGCTGGATCAACAACTTAGCCTAAAGGTGAGTGTCCCCATGGTGCCAGGAGTGTATACAAGGTATACTCCCGCGCGTGGCGACACCTGACCTCTACGAGCAGGCGGTCCAGGCACTCGAACGCGGGCACGGCGCAGATGCGGCGACGCTCCTGATCCGGGCGCTGCGGCAGCCCGGGCTCGGCCGGGATCAGCAGGTCCAGATCCGCTGCGCGCTGGCCGAGGCGTGGCTGCTCCAGGACGACGTGCGGCAGGCGACCGAGGCGCTCGGCGCGCCGCCGCAGGGCCGGGAGCGGATCGATCCGGCGCGGCTGTCCGATCTCTGGCGCGCCCACGGCCGTCTGGCGGTGGCCCGCGGCGAGCCGTCGCGCGGCATCGCCTTCCTCGCCAAGGCGCTCAAGCAGGCCGAGCGGGCCCACGATTCCCGCGCCATCGGCCTCGCCCACTACGAGCTCGGGCTCTGCTACCGCCAGGTCGGCGAGATGGCGATCGTCCGCGAGCACATCAACAATGCCGCCTCGGCGCTGCACGCGGCCGGGGACCGTCGTCATCTCGCGATGGTCCATTCCCTCTCCGGCGTCGCGCTCGCCCAGGAAGGACGGCTGGACGAGGCGATCGCGGCGCTGCGCCAGGCGGAACGTCTGGCGGTGATCGTCGAGGCCGGCGACGTCCTGGCGACCGTCTGCGGCAACCAGGCCAACGTCGCGCTGATGCAGCACCGCCACGACCAGGCGCTGTCGCTGGCCGAGCGCAGCGTCCAGCTGCAGGAACACTCGGGCACGCCGCACGGCCTTGGGGTGGCGCTGGCGTCGCTCGGGCAGATTTGTGTGCGGGTCGGGCACCTGAAGCGCGCCGAGGAAATCCTCAACCGCGCGCTCGACGTGCGCAGCCCGCTGCACTTCATGCGCGAGACGACCGGGGCGGTGCTCGACACGCTCGCCCAGATCCACCTGATCCGCGGCGAGCACGACCAGGCGAGCCGGTCGCTGCAGAAGGCGCGCGAGGCCTATGGGGCAACGCTGGCGAGCCGCTGGTATCAATGGTCGGTGCGGGCGCTCGAAGCGAGGCTGGCGCTGCGCCGAGGCGATGCCGATACCGGCCTGGCGATCGCGTCGGAGGTGGCGGCCGCGGCGGACGCGCCCGCCCAATACGCGCTGCAGGCCGAACTGATTGCCATCGAGGCGCTGCTCGCGCTCGAGGAGAACGAGGCCGCGCAGCAGCGGCTCGACCAGGTCGCGCCCCGCGTCCAGCCCGGCGCTATGACCGGCACCTGGGGGGAGTTCCTGCGGCTGCGGGGGCGGCTCCACGCCGCCGGCGGGCGGGCGACCGAGGCGTACCACGACTTCGGCCAGAGCGTCAGCGTCTTCGACCTGCTCGGCGAGGGCTACCAGGCCGGCCTGAGCTATCTCGAACTCGGCCGGCTCGCGGCCGCGGCCGGGGCGCGCTCGCGCGCCACCCGCTTCCTGACCGCGGCGACGGCGGTTTTCGAGTCGCTCGGCGCCGACCCCGATCTCGCCGATGCCCGGGCCGCGCTCGAGCAGGCGCCGTCGACGGCGCCGGTCGGCTATCTCGGCGTGCAGATGGACGGAGACGACGCGCTGGTACGGCGGATTGTCGACGCGGCGGCGATGCCGGCGCTGCTGGCGCGGGAAGGGGCGACCGCGCTCCTCGAGTCGTGCGACGGCCAGGCGGCGGCACTGTTCGTCCACGGCGCCAGCGGGCAGATCACGATCCTGTCCGCCGCCGGGTGCGATGCCGACAGCGCGCGAGCGCTCGCGCAGGCGGCGCTGCGCAGTTCGGGCGGCGCGGGCGTGCTGATGATGGAGCCGATCGGACGGGCGCTGGAAGGGGCGCGCTTCGCGGTGCTCGCGTCGGCCCGGCCGGTGACGGCATCGGCGCTCCAGCGGTTCCGGACGCTCTCGGCCGTCCTCCGCCAGGGATTCGATCTCTGCCTGGCGCGCGAGCGTCCACTCGACGGCGCGTCAGGCGCCCTTGAGCGTCCGCTCGAGCCGCTGCTGCCCGGCTTCGTCTGCGCCAGCGCCGCCATGCAGCGCGTCGCCGACCAGATCCAGCGGATGCAGGGGAACGACCTGACGGTCCTCATCACCGGCGAAAGCGGCACCGGCAAGGATCTGGTCGCGCGGGCGATTCACGCCGGCTCGCCGCGCGCCGCGCACATGTTCCTGCCCTACAACTGCACCAGCGCGACGCGGGAGCTCGCCGACAGTCAGCTCTTCGGCCATCGCCGCGGCAGCTTCACCGGCGCCGTCGCCGACCAGCCCGGCGTGCTGCGGACCGCGGTCGGCGGGACGCTCTTCCTCGACGAAGTCGGCGACCTGCCGCTCGACGTCCAGCCGAAACTGCTGCGCTTCCTCGAACAGGGAGAGGTCCTGCCGGTCGGTGACACCCGGCCGCAGCGCGTCGACGTCCGGGTGGTCGCGGCGACGAACGTCGATCTCGAAAGCCGGGTCAGCGAGGGAACCTTCCGCGAGGATCTGTTTTACCGCCTGAGCGTGATCCGCATGCACGTGCCGCCGCTGCGGGACCGCCGGGAGGAGATTCCGCACCTGAGCACATTCTTCCTGCGCGAGGCCTGCGAGCGCCTCGCCAAGCCCGGAGTGCGCCTCAGCGCCGAGACGCTGGACCTCTTCGACAATTTCCCCTGGCCCGGCAATGTCCGGCAGCTGCGCAACGAGATTCAGCGGGCGGTCGCGATGGTCTCCCCCGGCGGCCTGATCACGCCGGAGGCGCTCTCCGCCACGTTCGGGACCGAGGGGCTGAAACTCGACGCCTCGCGGACACGCCACCGGCTGCCGACCCTCGCCGCGGCCGTCGAGCAGGTCGAACGCGACATGATACAGTCCGCGCTGGATCGCGCCGCCGGCAACGTCTCCGAGACGGCGCGGCTGCTGGGGCTGACGCGACGCGGGCTGTATCTCAAGATAAACCGGCTTGGCATCGCACCGACGGTGGCCCAGTGACTTCCCATCCTTTCCCGTGGATGGATACCAAGTAATCAGTTGCGGGCCGCATGGATACGAAGTATCCCGCCGGCGTTGTCTGGTGCAGCTGCACTGTAACGCGATAAGGCTAGTGATTAAATGAGTTACGGAATTATTGACGGCGGCAGACGCGTGCATTCGTGGCGGGCGCGCACCTTGATAGATACAGCAGTAACCATGCTTGCTGAAGGAACGACCCCAATGGAACAGCGCCTTCGTCTCGTCCAGGGTGGGAGCCGCTACGAGAAGCGGATGGACGACCGATACCCCGTGCAGGTGCCCGGCGAAATCCTGTGGAAGGACGCCAAGGGCAATACCCGGGTGGCTTCGGTCGTGACGCGGGACGTCAGCGCCCACGGTGTGAGCGTCTCGTGCCTCGGAGGGGCGGCGATTCCACTGTATCGGCTGGTGTATTTCCAGGTCGACCGGGCGGCGCGGTCCCGCGCCGACCTGCCGGCGCCGCTCCGCAAGAACAGCGTGCTCTCCGCCGTGTTCCGGGTCGGGGCCGTCAGCGACGCGACCGGGGCGCCGGCCGAATATGCGCTGCGGCTGATGGTCGAGCCCGCCCGTCAGACGGCCAAGCGGGACAGCGCGTGGGAAGCGGCCAGCGGCCAGACCCGGACGGCCTAACCGCCGCCGGGCGCCCGCCCGGGCTCAGCTCTTCTTCGCGTCTTCCATTTCACGCCGCGCGTCGGCGGCATACAGCGACTGCGGAAACTCCTCCACCACCCTGGAGAACGCGTGCGCGGCTTCCTGCTTGCGGCCGGCCTTGAGATAGGTGCGCCCGAGTTCCATCAGGACGCCGTCGACAGGGATCTGCGACGTCGTGTCGGTCGTCAACTGCTGATAGATCGCGATCGCGGCGTCGTACTTGCCCTGCGCGACCTGCGCGTGCGCCAGACCGAGATGGGCCATCCGGCCGTAAATCCCGCTCCCTGCCCGGTCGATGACTTGCTTGTATTGTCCTTCCGCCTCCGCCGGCCGGCCGAGCGCCGCCAGCGTCCCGGCGCTGTGGTAGCGCGCCGCCACACCCGCGTCCGTCCGCGGATAGCTGTCGGCCGCCTGCTGCAACTTCGGCAGCGCCGCCTCGAGCCGGGCGCGCTCGGTCTGGAAGGTCCCCGGCTGCTGCACCGGCATGGGGCTGCCCGGCGCCGGCGCGACCGGCGCGACCACCGGCGCCTCCGCCACCGCGAGGGCGCTCGCCAGCAGGGTGTTGGCCTTGGCCACGCGCGACTGCCGCCAGGCCATATAGCCGAGCGCCAGCGCCAGGGCGGCCGCCACGACGACCGCCACCGTCGCCATGTCCCGTCCGCGCGTATCGATGACGTCGCGGGCGCGGGCGACCGAGTGCGCGAACGCATTTTCCTTCAGCTTGTGACGCTCAGTACTCTTCATAACCCTCAAAACCTGGTGCGCCCGGCAGGTCTCGAACCTGCGACCCCCGGTTTAGGAAACCGGTGCTCTATCCTGCTGAGCTACGGGCGCGGAAAAGTGAATTCTTCTAGGTCGATCCGCGCCCGGTCAGTACTGCAGGACGGCGGTCACGTTCTCACCTGCGAGACGCGACCGGCCGTTGAGCGCCGCCAGCTCGATGAGCAGCGCCACCCCATCGACGACGCCGCCGAGCTGCTTGACCAGGTCGACCGTTGCCCGGGCGGTCCCCCCGGTCGCCAGCAGATCGTCGACGATCAGCACCCGCTGCCCGCCGGCGACCGCATCACGGTGCATCTCCAGGCTGTCCTGCCCATACTCGAGCGCGTACGACGCGCGGATGCACTCCGCGGGGAGCTTGCCGAGTTTCCGCACCGGCACGAACCCCGTGCCGAGCCGGTCCGCCACCGCCGCGCCGAGAATGAAGCCGCGGCTCTCGATCCCGACGACCAGATCGATGCCGCGCTTCGCATGCGGCGACGCCATCGCATCGACGGCATCGCGAAAACCGATCGGGTCGCGCAACAACGTCGTCACGTCATAAAAGAGAATGCCCGGCTTCGGGAAGTCGGGGACATGGCGGATCTTCGATTTCAGATGTTCCATCGCATTCCTTCTACGCGCGGGCCTCGGCCCGCAGTGAGATACCGCATCCCGAGTTCTCCGCCTTACCGGGTCGTGAAGCCGGACATGCGTCTGGTGGGCTGCAGCACCTCGACCTCGAACGACGTGACGTCGGCGCCCGCAGGCCCCCGCCTGAGCGCCAGTTCGATCCGGTCGACCGACTCCTGCTCCCCCTCGACGAGCGCTTCGACGCGGCCGTCAGGAAGGTTCCTGACGTAGCCGTGGACCCCCTCGATTGCGGCGCGCGCATCGGTGAACATGCGGAAGCCCACACCCTGCACACGTCCGCCGACCAGGAACCGCCGCGCCACAATCATCGGGATGAACGTCTGATTATAGCGGAGCCGGCGGACCCGCGGCATGGGCGACCCGCGCCGGAGCCGACATTCGGACGGCTGAGCCCTTGCTCAGGCGCGGCTTCTCCCATCCCAACAGGTGGAAGCCCGCGACGTACCAATCGCCGCTGAGCCAGGAAAACACCTCTGCGGGGCTCATCTGGAGGCGGTACGGCTTGTGCTGAACCCTCGGGCAGGAGGCGAATGATGCTTTTTACGATTGCGGTGATCCTGCTCGTCCTGTGGCTGCTCGGCATCGTCAGCGGGTACACGCTCGGGAACTTCATCTACGTGCTGCTCGTGATCGCGCTGGTGCTGTTCGTGCTCGGCCTGGTCAGCGGTCGCCGGCGGGTCTGACCCGGCACTAGGGTCGCGCGAGGTCCGTCGAGTCACATCCGCAGGCGGCTGACGCCGGTCGATAGTACGACCGGTGTTCGGCCGCCCCTTTTCCGTGTACATGCCTGTTGATTTCGGGGAATGCCGGGCCGCTCACCATGCCCGGACGGCGGCGACGCCCGCCCAGAGCGCGGCCAGTCCGAGCACGACCTGCCCCGCCGCGTTGATGGCGGCGCGCCACAACTGCGCCTCTCGCGCCAGAGTAAAGGTTTCAAAGGTGTAGGACGAGAAGGTCGTGAAGCCGCCGAGGACGCCGACCAGGAGGAATGCACGGGCCGGCACCGAGAGCGGCAGCCGCCGGTCGGCCAGGCCGACCAGGATACCGAACAGGAAGCACCCCAGGACGTTGACGACAAACGTGCCAGCCGGGGCAATGACCGATCCGTGGCGGTTGATGGCGCCGGCGAGGAGGTAACGGGCGCTGGAGCCAAGCGCGCCGCCCATGGCGACATAGACCAGATTCATCCGGGTGGCCGCTGCGCTGCGCGCTATTCCCCTTCAGCCTTCTCGGTCGCCTCGGCATCAGCCTCTTCGACCAGGTCTTCGTCGTCCCACGGCCGCGGCTGGGGTCCTGGAACGATTCCGGCGATGTCCGGGTCCTCGTCGCCGGTCGTGGCGGACGCCGGCTCGTTGGCCTTGCGCACTTTGACTTCTTCGCGGCGCCGGGTCTTCTCCTGCATCCGCTCCTGCTTGGCGCGCTCGCGCGCGCGCTTCTGTTGCGTGACCTTGGTGCGGTTCGCCATCGAATCCCCCTATTTCAGCGCGCGCCGGTGCGCGGTACAGCAAAAAGGCCGGTCAGCGACCGGCCCGGGCGTAGCGGTGGGCAGGGCAGGCTTCGGCCCGACTCGATCATCCAACCCCAATTCTAGCTGATCAACGGCGCCGGCGTGGAAGATATTAGCCGCGCCTCGTCCCGCTACTCGAGCCTGGCGAAGTCGACCGCCTGGCGCGCGACTTCGTGCCCGTCGCAAAGCACGACCACCAGCCGCGACTCCTGCGCCAGCGCCTCGGCGCTGTAGTCCGACTCGATGAAGGCGCCGACCAGCGAACTGGTGGTGGCGCCGCGCCCGGCAGTGGCGACCGCCGACCGCGGCGTCGTCCGCTGCGCGAGCGACGCCACGACCGGGGTGCCGCCGAGCATCAGCTCGCAGTTCGGGACCGCGACGAACGTATGCAGGGCGTCGAGCTGAAGCGTCGCCGACAGCGTGACCTTGCCCCGCCACGGCCGGACGACGTCGTCCACACTCTGCCCGCCCAGGCTGCGCGCCCCCTGGGCGACGGCCCACTCGCCGCGCCGGCGCGCGTCCTCGGCGGCGAGGACGGTGCGACGGAACTCGGTGAGGATCTGGATCTCCTGGATCATCGCGCTCCTGACGGCGGCGATGTACGGGGCATGAAACTGCGCGCGCGTGCTCTCGGCGGCGCCGGCCAGCTGCAGCGCGCGCCGGACGTCGGCCGAGGTCAGGTGGACGGTCACGGCCTCGAGCGGGACCAGGCCGGCGGCGGCAAGGAGCACGGCGGCGAGGATCCGGCCCAGCGGCCGCGCGCCGCGCGAACCTGTCACGCGCATCGCCTACTGACCGTGCGTCGCGTAGACCCGGGTGCGGCCGTCGCGGTCGAACGAGACGACGTCGTACTTCGGCGCCTTGGGCGCCTCCATACCGGGCGAGCCGAGCGGCATGCCGGGCGCCGCCAGACCGGCGACCGCCGGCTTCTCCTTGAGCAGCCGGCGGATGTCGGCCGCGGGGACGTGGCCCTCGATGATATAGCCGCCGACCACCGCGGTGTGGCAGGACTGGACGGCGTCCGGAACGTGGTGCTTCGCCTTGATGGCGGTCATGTCCTCGACGTTGGTCGCGGTCGGCGCGAAGCCGTTGGCGCGCAGGTGCTCCACCCACTTGCTGCAGCAGCCGCAGGTGGGACTCTTGTAGACGGCAATCGGCGTCCCGCTCTGCGCGGCGGCGCCGGAGGCGCCGATCACCGCCAGCACGGCCGCGAGGGTGAAACCAAGCGTCTTCCTGAGCCGTATCATCATGTGACCATTATGACGCGGATGCGGATCGGATCGTCTCCGGCCGCGGCCGGTGGCCGCGTTTCCCCGGTTTACGAAAGGACCCGACGTGACCGACATGCACGAGATCGACTACGAAATTTTCGGCGACGACATGCAGTATGTCGAAGTCGTGCTCGACCCGCAGGAGGCCACGGTCGCCGAGGCCGGCGGCATGATGTACATGGAAGACGGTATCGAGATGGAGACCATCTTCGGCGATGGCTCTGCCTCGCAGAGCGGCTTGATGGGCGCGCTGATGGGGGCCGGCAAACGGCTGCTGACCGGCGAGTCGCTGTTCATGACGGTCTTCCAGAACCGCAGCAGCCAGCGGCGGAAGGTCGCCTTCGGCGCGCCGTACCCCGGGAAGATCATCGCGATCCACCTGGCGGAGCTGGGCGGCGAACTGATCGCGCAGAAGGACTCGTTCCTGGCCGCGGCCAAGGGGGTGTCGATCGGCATCGCCTTCCAGCGGAAGCTTGGCGTCGGCCTGTTCGGCGGCGAGGGCTTCATCATGCAGCGGCTGAAGGGGGACGGCTGGGCGTTCGTCCACGCCGGCGGCACGCTCCACGAGCGTACGCTCGGCGCCGGCGAAGCCCTCCGCGTCGACACCGGCTGCATCGTCGGATTCCAGCCGTCGGTCAACTACGAGATCCAGTACGTCGGCAAGATCAAGTCGGCGATCTTCGGCGGCGAGGGACTGTTCTTCGCCACCCTGACTGGTCCCGGACGGGTCTGGCTGCAGTCGCTGCCGCTCAGCCGGCTGGCCAACCGGATCGTCGCGGCGGTACCGGGACTGCGCGGCAGCCGCCGGGAAGAAGGGTCGGTCCTTGGCAAGCTCGGGGATCTGGTGGATGGGGATAACGGTTAGAGGGTGCCGGGGGGCCAGGGTGCCGGGGTGCCAAGGTGCCGAAGTGCGATGAACCCGTGGGCGGGTGATGCCGTCTAACTGCGCATGTCGATCGTGCCCGTCCGCTGGTCTCGTACCTGGCGCCGGCTGGTGCGGGCGCCGCTTTTTACTACGGTAGCGGTCCTGACGCTCGCGCTGGGGATTGGCGCCAACGCGGCGATCTTCACCGTGGTGCACGGCGTGCTGCTCGAGCCGCTGCCGTACCGCGACGCTGACCGCCTGGTTGGCGTCTGGCACACCGCCCCCGGGCTGAACGTCGCGGAGATGAACCAGTCGCCGGCCACGTACTTCACCTATCGCGAGGCCGGGCGGGTGTTTGCAGACATCGGCCTGTGGAACAACGGCGCGGTCTCGGTGACGGGGGCCGGCGAGCCCGAGCGCATCGAGTCGCTGTTCGTCACCGACGGCACGCTCGGGATCCTGGGCGTGCAGGCCGCCATCGGCCGGCGGTTCACCCGCGAGGACGATGCGCCGGGGACCCCCGCCCGCGTCCTCCTCACGCACGGCTATTGGGCGCGCAAGCTGGGCGCCGACCCGAAAGTGCTCGGCCGCTCGCTCGTCATCGACGGCCAGCCGCACGAGGTCATCGGCGTGCTGCCCGCCGGCTTCAGGTTCCTGAACGAGTCGCCGCAGATCGTCCTGCCTTTCCAATTCGATCGCGCCAAGACGTTCATCGGCAACTTCAGCTATCAGGGCATCGCCCGGCTCAAGCCGGATGTGACGCTCGCGCAGGCGAACGCCGACGTGGCGCGGATGCTGCCGCTCGTGATCGAGCGCTTCCCGCTCCCGAACGGCCTGACCCCGAAGATGTTCGAGGAAGTGCGGATGGGGCCGAACGTCCGGCCGCTGTCTGTCGACGTCATCGGCGACATCGGACGGACGCTCTGGGTGCTGCTCGGCACGGTCGGCCTGGTGCTGCTCATCGCCTGCGCCAACGTCGCGAACCTGTTCCTGGTCCGTGCCGAGAGCCGCGAGCAGGAACTGGCGATTCACGCCGCGCTCGGGGCGAGCCGCCGCCGCATCGCCTGGGAACTGCTGTCGGAGAGTCTGACGCTCGGGGTCGCCGGCGGACTGGTCGGGCTGTTGTTTGCGGACGCCGGCATTCATCTGCTCAGAAGCATCGCCCCGCAGGGGCTGCCGCGGCTGGACGCGATCCGCATCGGCCCCGCCGTGCTCGGCTTCACGGCCGTCCTCTCGGTCCTGGCCGGGCTGATCTTCGGCCTGCTGCCGGTGCTGAAGTTGGCGCGCCCGCGGCTGGCGACGGCATTGAAAGAAGGCGGCCGGTCGTCGAGCGACGGCCGATCCCGGCACCGCGCCAGGAACGCGCTCGTCGTCGCGGAGATCGCCCTCGCCGTCGTCCTCCTGGTCGGCTCCGGCCTGATGATGCGGACGTTCCAGGCGATGCGCCGCGTCGATCCCGGGTTCACGCGTCCGGAGGAGGTCCTGACCCTGCGCGTCTCGATTCCCGAGTCGCTCTTCCCCGACAAGGCGCAGACGGCGAGACTGCACGAGCAGATTCAGCATCGCATCGAAGCAATCGCCGGCGTCTCCGCCGTCGGCCTGTCCTCGTCTATCACGATGGACGGCAACCACAGCGCCGATCCGGTGTTCGTCGAGGATGCGCCCGGACCAGGCGGCCACCTGCCGCCGCTGCGGCGCTTCAAGTGGATCGGCGCCAGCTATTTCTCGGCCATCGGCAACCGCCTGATCGCGGGGCGGCCGATCGGCTGGAACGACGTGCACACTGCCGCACCGGTGGCAGTGGTCTCGGAGAACTTCGCGCGCGAGTACTGGAAAGAGCCGGCGGCGGCCATCGGCCGGCGCATCCGCGAGAATCCCAAGAACCCGTGGCGTACCATCGTCGGTGTCGTCGCTGACGCGTGGGACGACGGCGTGGCTCAGCCGGCGCCGACGATCGTCTATTGGCCGATGGTGATGCACGAGTTCTGGGACGATTCGGTCATGGTCCGTCGGACGATGGCCTACGCGGTGCGGACCGGGCGCATCGGCTCGCCGACGCTGCTCAAGGAGATCCAGCAGGCCGTCTGGGCTGTGGACCCGAATCTTCCGGTGGCCAGCGTCCGGACGCTCAACCAGATCCGGGCCGACTCGATGGCGCAGACGTCGTTCCTGCTCGTGATGCTCGGGATCGCCTCCGTCGTCGCGCTGCTGCTCGGCATCGTCGGCATCTACGGCGTCATCTCCTACGTCGCCGCCGCGCGGACGCGGGAGATCGGGATCCGGCTGGCGCTCGGCGCCGCCGGCCGCGACGTCACCGGGCTGTTCCTGCGTCAGGGGATCGTCCTCGCCCTTACTGGCGTCGCAATCGGCCTGGTGGCGGCGGCGGGGCTGATCCGCGTGATGTCGGCGCTGCTGTTTGGCGTCAGTCCGATAGATCCCGTGACCTACCTGACGGTGGCGCTTGGCCTCACCGCCACCGCTCTGCTCGCCAGCTACATTCCGGCGGCCCGCGCCGCCCGGGTCGATCCGGCGAGTGCCCTGCGCTGGGGCATCTGAGCGTCGGACCGGATTTCCTGAGTGCCCCGATCGCGTCGAGATCGCCTGCAAAGGTTGAGTCGGCGCTGCGGCCCTGGTACATCGGTTGCACGCCTACTCCCGAGCGCCACTCGCCTGGCGCGGAAGGGGTTGCAATGGCCGCAGAGCGAACGCGATTCGTCTTCGCATGGCACGCGAGCGCCGCCGCGGTGGCGGGCATCCTGACGGCCTGTGCGTTGAACCCGGCGACCGGTAAAAAGGAAGTCTCGCTGATGAGCGAATCCCAGGAAATTGCCTTGGGACAGCAGATGGACCCCGAAGTCCGGCGCGAGATGGGCGTCTACAACGATCCCGATCTGCAGCGCTACGTCGAGTCGATCGGCACCCGGCTCGCCCGACATTCCGAGCGTCCGGAAATTCCCTGGCACTTCACCGTCGTCGATGCCCCGGCGGTGAATGCATTCGCGCTGCCGGGCGGATACATCTACATCACCCGCGGCATCCTGCCGTATCTCCAGAACGAAGCGCAGCTGGCGGGCGTGCTCGGGCATGAAATCGGACATGTCACGGCCCGTCACGCTGCCCAGCAATACACCAAGTCGACCGGCGCCGGCATTGGCCTGACACTGCTCAGCATCTTTGTGCCGCAGGCGCGGCCGCTCGAGGGGCTCGCCGAACAGGCGGTCGGCGTCCTGTTCCTCAAATACGGCCGCGACGACGAGCTCCAGGCCGACACGCTTGGCGTCCGCTACACGTCCGCCTCCGACTACGACCCGGCCGGCGTCGCCGGCATGCTGACGACGCTGGAACGGCTCGACCAGGCGACCGGCAGCCGCAAGGGGGTGCCGAACTGGCTGTCGACTCACCCCTCGCCCGAGGACCGGGTGCAGAAGATCGAGCCGGTCATCCAGCAGGCGCGCGCCGGCATGGGTACGCAGCCGCAGGCCGCCGACCGTGCCGACTTCATGCGCCGCGTCGACGGTCTCATCTACGGCGACAGCCCGAGCGAGGGCATCGTCAAGGGCAGCGAGTTCCTGCATCCGGATCTGCGGCTGGCGGTGACCTTTCCGCACGGCTGGGAAGTTCAGAATACGCAGGCGCAGGTTGTCGCGAAGGCGCCCGAGCGCGAGGATTACATGATTCTGCAGCTCGTGCCGGATCCGCGCGGGTCGGTCGAGCAGATCGCCCGGGAGGGGATGGCGAGCGCCGGCTTCCGGCAGCTGACCGGAAAGGCCACCGAGATCAACGGCGAGGATGCCTACGTCGGCACCTATCAGGGCAATCTGCAGGGACTCGGCAACGTTGTCGTGATGGCGGCGCATCTCGTGCACGAGCGCAACGTCTACGTGCTGGCGGGGCTCGCGCCGCGGACCGACATCGAGGGCGTGCGGGGCGCCTTCGAATCCAGCATCGGATCCTTCCGCGCCCTGTCGCGCGCCGAGGCCGCGCGCATTCAGCCGAACCGGGTCGATCTCTATACCGTGCGCGACGGCGACAGCTGGCAGTCGATCGCCGAGCGAACCGGCCAGGACACCCTCTCGGGCGCCACCCTGGCGATCATGAACGGCCGCGAGCCCGGCGCCAAGCCGCAGCCTGGTGAGCGCATCAAAGTGGTCGTCACGCAGTCCTGAGTCGATCGCCCGCGACGTTCGTCATTTGCCAGCCGGCCTGGGGAGCGGCACGCCCGGCACCTTCTTGCCGAGCTCGAAGTCGGACGGGCGCAGTCCCTTGCGGAAGCCGTCGAATCCGTAGAACGACGGATCGTAGTCGTCGACGTACCTGACATCGGCGCGGGCCGGCACGTCCATCCCAAGGCCCCAATACACGCCGTTGACGATCAACCGGCGGAGATCTTCGTTCTGCAGGTCGGTCGCCGCCCCCAGCGTGGTCGTCAGGATCCGGTTGGTGGTGCCGGCGTCGTTCTTGAACAGCCGGTTCCAGACGACCGGCATGGCCGGTTCGTTGACGTCCTGCTCCTGCTTGTCGGTCGCGCGCGGCTTGCGGTACGAGGCCGGCGCCGACTCGGGCGTCATGCCGTTGAGAACGATGCCGCGGACGAGGATGGTGGCATCGGCCGGCGGGTAAGCTTCGTAGACGTCGGTATCGCCGAAGAGATGCTCGACGCCGCGCAGCAGCGGATTGTCGCGCTGCGACGGCTCGATCGCGCCGCGCGTCGCCTCCGACTTGTGCCTGCCCCAGTGCGTGACCCAGTTCTCGCCGAGCACGCGCTTGCCGAATCCGCCGCCCGGGCTGTTCGAGTTCCACGACACCCACGGGCTGTCCTTCGGAAAACCGTTGAAGGCGTGCGTGCTGGTCCGGAGCGCGACGAACGGCTTTCCGGCCTTGAGGTAGCGATCGAACTGCGTCATGGTCTCGTCGGGCCAGGCGCGGTAGCGCAGCAGCATGATGACGGCATCGGCGGAATCGAGCGCCGAGGCATTCGTCAGCGACGTCCCGTTCTTCGGGTTGATGGTGCCGTCGGGATCGACCGGAAACAACACCGTACACCTGAAGCCATGGCGCTGGCTGAGGATCTTCGCCAGCATCGGCAGGCTTTCTTCACTGCGGTATTCCTCGTCGCCGGCGAGCAGGACGATGTGCCGCCCCTGGCCGGGACCCGGCTGGGCCGGGTAGGTGATGCTCGCCTGCTGCGCGTCGACAGGCGCGGCGAGCAGTCCGAGCAGCAAGGCGATCGCGGCGTGGCTTTTCATGGGTCGGGCTCCAGCAGAACAGCACGGACAAGCGGCAAGCCTCGAGCCTGGCGGCCCGTGCAGCCGGCACGATAGCACGGCCCGGCACCGCTCACGCGTCAGGCGTCAACCAGCGGATCCGGAAATGCCCGGTCGGCCTCCGCCTGCAGCTCGGTCTGATGACGACGCATCCACCAGACGCCGAGGACGAAGGCCGCCAGCGCGGCGACGCCGCCGGCGACGGCGACGGGACCGCGCAGGCGCTCGAGCCGTTCGCCAAGAAAATATCCAGCCAGACCGTAGGCGGTCGCCCAAACGACGCCGCCGGTCGCGTTGAAGAACAGGAACTGCCACCACGCCATCCGGTTGATGCCGGCAAACAGCGCCGCCAGTGCGCGGAGCACGGCGACGAAGCGGCCGAAGAAGACGACCTCGGCGCCGTACTTCGCGAAGATGAACCGCCCGAGGCGGATCCGCGCGTGGTCGATGCGGACGAATCGGCCGTAGCGCACGATCAGGGAATAGCCGATCCGCCGGCCGAGCCAGTAGCCGGCGTTGTCGCCGGCGATCGCGCCGAACGCCGCGGCGATGATGACGACCGGGATGCTGAGGCGGTGTGTGGTGCCGGCGAAAATCGCCGCGGTGATGAGCGCCGTCTCGCCGGGCGCCGGGACCCCCATGCTCTCGAGCGCCACGACGGCGGCGACGACCCAGTAGCCGTGCGTCGCGATCAGGTTACCGATGTCCCCGGTCAAAACTCCCCCGCCCCCTGTCTCCCCTGCCGCCCCCGTCCCCGGTCTCCTGTCAACTCTACCCCAATGGGGACACTCATCTTTAGGCTAAGTTGTTGACCTGTAAAGCCGAGTGGCCTCGAAGGGGTGGATCAGAACGTCAGCGGTCGCTCGAACCAGGCCACGTCGACGTAGCGGTCGAACTTCCGGCCGACCTCTGGGAAGACGCCGACCAGCGTGAACCCAAAGCGCTCGTGCAGGCGGACCGAGGCGGCGTTGGGCAGGCTGATGCCGGCGACGACGCGATGCACGTCCGCGCCGGCGAGGCTCTCGAAGATCGCAGCATAGAGCGACGTGCCGACGCCCTGGCCGGTCGCGTCAGGGTGACAGTAGACGCTCGCCTCGACCGTGGTGTCGTAGGCCGGCTTCGGCCGCCACCGGCTCGTCGTCGCGTAGCCGATCGGCGTGCCGTCGCCGGACTCGGCGATGAGCATCCGGTGCCGCCCGGTGGTGCCATGCTCGTCGAACCACCCGCGCCGCTCGTCCGGCAGGAACGGCCGCAGGTCGAACGTGATGGTCGTCTGCAGAACGTAGTGGTTGTAGATGGTGGTCAGCGCCGGCAGGTCGGCGAGTGTCGCGGGGCGAATGATCGGAGCCGGCATCTCGAGATGGTCCAGCAGCGCCATGCGCCGCCAGCGCCAGCGAATGCTACCCTTGTCCGCCGTCCTTGCAAACTGTTTTCCGGCGGTCGCCGGAAGGGGTGGAATATGCGCCGGGGAATGCTGTTGCTGACGTTGTGGGTGGCGGCGTGCGGGGGCGATCCGGGACGCGACGTCAAGCCGATGGCGGACCCGTCGGCGGCGCCCTCCCCGGTGGCGGCTTCCTCCGAGATCCTGCCGCTCGATAAGGTCAGCAAGAGCCAGGCGGCGGCCGTGTCGCAGCGCATCGCCAACACCGAAATCATCATCACCTACAGCCGCCCGGCGGCGCGGGGCCGTGAACTGTTCGGCGCGCTGGTGCCGTACGATACGGTCTGGAACCCTGGCGCCGACCGCGCCACCGCGATGGCGGTCACCCGGGACGTGACGGTCGATGGTCACGCCCTCAAGGCGGGAAAGTACAGTCTGTGGGCGATCCCGAGGCGCGCCGCCTGGACGATCATTTTCAGCCGTGCCGCCGATGTCTACCACACACCGTACCCAGGCGACGCGCAGGATGCGCTCCGGCTCGAGGCGAAGGTCGAGACCGGTCCGCACATGGAGGCCCTGTGCTTGTACTTTCCCGTCGTCGAGGGCAAGCATGCCGTGCTGCGGATTCACTGGGGCACGGTGATTGTGCCGATGCAGATCACGGTTCCCTGACACGGGTGCGGCGGTCCGGCGCGGCAGGGCGTGCGTGCGCCGATCGGGGCGGCGCCCGATCACTTGACGCGATTTGTACTATTATACTAGTATAATACACGCAGACCGAAACCATGGCGATTGTCTCCATCGACCCGCGTGACCGGACGCCGATTTACGCGCAGCTAGAACGCGGGCTGCGCGCGGCGATTGCGACCGGTCGCCTGCAGGCCGGCGAGCAGCTGCCGACCGTGCGGGAGCTGGCCGTGGCGCTCGAGGTCAACGCCAACACGGTGGCGCGGGTCTACGCCGAGCTCGAGCGGGCCGGGGTCCTCGAGACCAAGCGCGGCGTCGGCTCGTTCGTCAGCGCCACGCCGGCGCGCGCGCACCCGCCGCGCGAGCACGATCGGCGCCTCCGGTCGTTCGCGACCCGTGTCCTCGCTGACGCCGACGCCGCGGGCTTCACCATCGATGATGTGATTGGCGCGCTTCGCGCGCATCAACAAGGAGGAGTGTGATGGTTCCGGTGGTCTTCAGCCGTCGTTTTGAATCGTCCGGCGGCGGGGCCGGCCCCCGCCTCAACGTGATCGCGATTGCCGTGCTCGTCGCGTCGCTCGCGATCGGCGGCCTCGCCGCGGCGGCGGCGGCCAGTCCCCTGCCCTTCGTCGGCATGCTGGTCGCCGGCCTCGTCCTGATGCAGGCGCCGCGCGTCGCGCAGCAGTGGGAACGCGCCGTCGTCTTCAGGCTCGGGCGGTTTGTCGGTCTGCGCGGTCCGGGCCTGTTCTGGATAGTGCCGTTCCTCGACACCGTGTCGTCGTGGATCGACCAGCGCACCATCACGACCAGCTTTGCCGCCGAGCAGACGCTCACCGCCGACACGGTCCCGGTCAACGTCGACGCGGTGCTGTTCTGGATGGTCCACGACGTCCAGCGGGCGGCGCTCGAGGTCCAGGACTACGGCCAGGCGGTCAGCTGGGCGGCGCAGACGGCGCTCCGCGACGTCATCGGCCGGACGACGCTGACCGAGCTGCTGCGCGGACGGGAGCGGATCGAGGCGGACCTCCAGGCGATCATCGATCAGCGCTCGAATCCGTGGGGCGTCACCGTCTCGTCGGTCGAGATGCGCGACATCGTCATTCCCGGCGCGCTGCAGGACGCGATGTCGCGTGAGGCGCAGGCCGGGCGCGAGAAGCAGGCCCGCATCATCCTCGGTCAGGCCGAAATGGAGATCGCCCACTCGTTCGAGGAGGCCGCCAAGTCGTACCAGCACAACCCGACGGCGCTCCACCTCCGCGCGATGAACATGCTCTATGAAGGGCTGAAGGAGAAGGGGGCGCTGATGCTGATCCCGAGCAGCGCCGTCGAGTCGATGGGCATGGGCGGGCTGATGGGCGCGGCGGCGCTGCGCCAGACGACGCTGACCGGCGGCAGCAGCGCGGCGACGCCTGGGGCCGCGCCGGTCGAATAGCCGGGCGGTACAATGAAGAGGTGAAGCAGCTCGAACTGACCTCAGCCGTTGGCTTGGTCTGCGGCGAGGTACGGGGCGGGACGACGCCGATCCACGAACGCGTCGCGCTGCCGGGCATGCGCGGCGTGCTCTACTCGCGGCCGTGCAGCGGCGCGAGCGGCGGCGACATCCATTACCTCTCGGTCTGCGGCTCGGGCCTGCTCGCGCGGGTCTGTCTCGCCGACGTCGCCGGCCACGGCGAAACCATCGCCAAGGTCGGAACCGAGATGCACGCCCACCTGCTCCGCAGCGTCGACGTCATCGACGAGCGCAAGGTGCTCGTGCGCCTCGACCGCCGGCTCGAGGACTCGGGGCTGAGCTCGATGACGACGGCGGCGCTGACGACCTACTATCCGCCCAGCCGGCGGCTCACGGTGGCGTATGCGGGGCATCCCCCGGGCTGGCTGTACCGCGCCCGCGACAAGTCCTGGGGTCCCCTTCAGACGCCGGGGCCCGCGCCGCAGCCGAACGTGTTCGCCGACCTGCCGCTGGGTACCGGACTCTCCCCTGTCTACACGCGGCATCGCTTCTCGATCGAATTCGGCGACCGCATGCTGCTCGTCACCGACGGCGTGCTCGAAACCACGTCCCCAGCCGACATCCCATTCGACACCGACGGCGTCGACGCGCTGCTGCGGGACGACTGCGCCGACTGCGATGCGCTCGCCGATCGGCTGCTCGCGGCTCTCCACGGTCACGCCGGCACGACCCGGCTGTCGCACGACGACGTCTCGTTCCTACTGGTCGAGTTCGTCAAGGGACCACCCGGCCCCGCGCTGTGGCACCTCGTCAAGAATCGCCTCCTCCAGCGCCGCCCGCGCGTCTGACGTCGAGGCTCGTGACAGGCAGACGCCAATCCGCCACAGACACGTCACAGTTCCGTACCGAACGCTCGCCTCACCCGCGTCGTCTACATCTACAGGACCCGACGCGCGACGCGCGCAGCGGGACCGATGTGGATCGCGGCTGCCGGGAATGTCTCCCGCGCGCGTTCGCACAGGGAGGTTCCGATGAAAACGTACATTCGAGCGCTGGCGGTGGTTGGCGCGCTGGTGCTTCCGGGAATCGCGGCGGCGGGTGATACCGAACCGGTCAAGGCGTTCGTGCCATTCGCGTTCACGGTCGGCGACACGACACTGCCGGCGGGGACCTATTCCGTGTCCCGCCACTTCGGTGCGCTCGACCTGCTCGATGTCAGCGGCCCGAGCGGACGGGTGTTCTCGTTCGTCGGCCGCGTCGAGGCGGCGGGGCGAACCGACATGCGGCTGACGTTCACGCGCGAGGCGAACGGCTATACGCTGAGCGAGGCCTGGTTGTCGGGCCGCACCGGCTACGTCCTGCCCGAAGCGCGGAAGGCGCGCGAAATCGGGAGCCGCGACACGGCGGCGACGGTGACGATTGCGCTGAACGGCCGCTAGGACGCCGGGGAAAGACTGATGGATCAGGATGATCGCTTCATCGGCAGGCCGCTCAGTCGACGCGAGCTGGTCCGGTTGTTCGCGCTCGGCGGAGCGGCGGTCTCGCTCCCGGCCGGCCTGTCGCACTGGGAGGCGCTGCTGCGGGCCAATCCGCAGCGCGCCATCCCGGACGGCCCCGGCTGCGTGGTCCGGCCGGAGCTCGAAGAGGGACCGTTCTTCCTCGACCACCAGCTGAATCGATCCGACGTCCGGGTCGAGCCGGCCACCGGTGAGGTCTCTCCTGGGGTGCCGCTGTCGCTGACGTTCACGGTGCTGCGCGCCGGGACTGGCGGGTGCGCGCCGCTCGCCGGCGCGACCGTGGACATCTGGCCGTGCGACGCGGCCGGGGTCTACTCCGGCGTCGGCGGCGGCCTCGGTCCGGCGCAGGGCGGACCCTCGGCATCTAGCGAATCGAAGGCGCTTCGCGGCGTGCAGGTGACCGACGCGAACGGATCGGCCCGCTTCACCACCGTCTATCCCGGGTGGTATCAGGGACGGACGGTGCACATTCACTTCAAGGTCCGGACGACGGCGGCGCCCACGGGGGCGTACGAGTTCACCTCGCAGCTGTTCTTCGACGATGCCTTGACTGATGTGGTCCATGCCGGCACGCCGTACGCGGCACACGGCCAGCGGCAGACGAGGAACCAGAATGACGGCATCTTCCGCGACGGCGGTCCGGGGCTGACGCTCGCGCCCGAGAAGCAGGCCGGCGGCCTGGCGGCGACGTTCGGCATCGGCCTCGATCCGTCGGACGCGGCGATCGGCCGTCCCAACGGGAATGGCGGCGGCAGGGGTCGCGGACGGCGCGGATTCTGAGGGCTACCGCCCGCGGATCTCCGGGACCTCGACGATCCGCACGCCGTGCGGCGGCGGGTCGTCGATCGCCCGGATCAGCGCCGCGACCATATCCTGGCGCCTCGATCGACACCAGATCGACGCGCCGGAACTCGGCCGCCTTGGTCGGGGCGGGGTGCGGGGTCCCGACCAGGTGCACGAGCGTGGCGCCGGCGGTGCCGTCGTGTTCGGAAGGTGCGCGGGACGGCCGGTGACGTGTCCGGCCTATCGGGCCGCCGGCTTGTTCAGTGCTGCGGCGGCGCGGATCAGCGCCTTGAAGGCCGCCTCGTCTATGGCTTCCCCCTCGTGAATATCGATCGCGCGGCGGACGTTACCCTCGAGGCTCGAGTTGAAGAGGCGTGCCGGGTCCTTGAGCGACGCCCCCTTGGCGAACGTCAGCTTGACGACTGTCTTGTAGGTCTCGCCGGTGCAGATGATGCCACCGTGCGACCAGACCGGCACGCCCCGCCACTTCCACTCCTCCACCACGTCGGGATCCGCCTGTTTGATGAGCGCGCGAATCCGGGCGAGCATCCTGCCGCGCCAGTCGCCGAGCTCCTTGATCCGCTGGTCGATCAGTCGTGAAGGGGATTCATCCGTGGCGGCGGCAGTCTTCTTCATCTCGATCTGTTCCTCGGTCGATTGTGGTTCAGCGGTGGACAGCGTGAGCCGCTTCATGTGTTCTGCGCGGCCTGAGGCGGCCAGCCCGGTGTGTCGATACCGAACTGCCCGGCATACTCCGAGTTGAGGCGGCCCCATTCGAACTTCATCGCGTCGCCGGCGACGATCCGGCCAAGCGGTGCGCCGTCGAGCAGGCGATTCAGCACGTCGATACAGATGTGCCAGCCGGCGGCGCCCATTGAGATGAAGCGGCGATCGATGTCGTGCCACAGCGTCAGGCGCGTGCCGCCGCCAACCGCTTCGAGCTGCCACCGGATCGCATTGCCGCCCCAGTTGTACTCGAGCACCCTCGGGGCGTCGGCGCGCGTCACGGTGGTTTCGGACACCTGCGGCCGGGGCGCGCCGACCGCGGTGAGGTTCACCGTCGCTCCAGCGGTCCCGAGGCTCCGATCGGCGTCGAACGGCGCCCACTCGCGGAGTTGTGCGGGATCGGTCAGCGCCTGCCAGACGGCTTCCGGCGAGTGGCGCAGTTCCCGGACGAGAATGAGCGTCCAGTGCTCGCCGCCCTTGCGGACCTCCGCCCCGGTCGCGGGGCCAGGACGGTATTGCTCACGATTGGTCATCTCTCTATCCTTTCCTTCGCCGCTTTGCTTTGGGTGTCGCCCGCGCCTTCCCTGTCGTGGGTCGATCGATGCGGTCGAGGTGACGTTCGAGCGCATCGAGGTGCGGCGACCAGAACTGACGAAACGGCGCCAGCCACGCATCGAGCTCCTGCAGCGGTGCGGGGATCAGCCGGTAGAGGCGGCGCTGGGCGTCGACCGTGGCTTCGACGAACCCGGCGTCGCGCAGCACGCGGAGGTGCTTCGACACCGTCGGCTGCGGCATCCGAAGCTGGCGCTCGATCTCCCCCACCGATTGTTCGGACGAGACCAGCAGGCTGAGGATGGCGCGGCGGTTCGGCTCGGCGATAATGGCGAACACGGATTCCATACTCATTATATACAGCTAAGTGAATATACGTGTCAATGGATATAGACGCAGAGTTCGCCGCAGGGGCAGCGCCGGACCGCGGCTGACCGCAGGCGCGCGATAGCACGATGTCGCCCGCCTCTCGTGCGGTTCACGTCGCGGCTGTGCCGTTGTTGGCGGTCTCGCCGGTCGATGTGTGCAGGTAGCGCTCGGGCAGGATCGTCTCAGGGCGCAAAGAAACCGTCAGCGCTGAATTCCTACGACCGGAAAGCCGTGTGCGCGTGCCGCCAGCCCCAATGCCGTGTCGTGCGTTGCCATGACGAGATCGGCGCGGGACATCTCCGTCAGAGTACGGCGGTGGCGAGATGCAGCGCGTCCAGGGTGCCCAGTTCGGTCGGCATCGGCTGCGCGGCGCGCTCGACCAGCACCTCGTCCAGCAATCAGTCAAGGGTCAGGTCGGTCAAGCAGACCGAGTTGCCACCGGCGTGTTTCGCCTCGTACATCGCCAAATCCGCCCGCTTGATCAGTGACTCTGGGCTTGACGCGTGGTCGAGGAACAGCACCACGCCAATACTCGACGTGCAAAGATGTTGGACGGTTGCTTCGGCTTCGCCCTTTTGCCTGATTTCCAGCAGATAAGGTTTGTCCAGCGCGACTCGGATTTTCTCGGCGACAATGCGAGAGGTTGTGGTGGACCGACCTTTGTGCGCATCCAGATCGCTGAGCAGCACCACAAACTCATCGCCTCCGAAGCGTGCGACGGTGTCGACCTGGCGCACGCACTGGCTGATGCGGCGCGCCACCTCGAACAACAGCAGATCGCCAACGTGATGCCCGTGGGTGTCATTCAGAACCTTGAAATTGTCCAGATCCAGGACCATCAGCGCGCAATACCGGCCATAGCGTTTGATGCCGGCCATCGACTGGCGCAATCGGTCGATGAATAGAGCGCGAGCGGGTAGTTGCGTCAAGTGATCTCGCGAAGCGAGGTCGATGATTTGCTTCTCTGCCTTCTTGAGCTCTGTGATGTCGCGCGCCGCGGCGAACACACCCTGCAGCTTTCTGTCCCTGTCGTACAGGGTGGTGGCATTGTAGGACACCACCGTTTCTTTGCCGTCTCGGTTGCGCGCGGTGAGTTCGTAGTTGGTGACCTTGTGTTTGCTGAGCACCAGTCTGATGCCGGCCTCGGCGCGCGTCGGATCGGTGAAGTAGTTCTTAAATGCCGCGCCAACCAGCTCGTCGCGCGTGCACCCCGTGAGCAATTCCATCTGCTTGTTGACGTCGGTGATAATGCCAGCGGGATCGGTCGTCATCAGCGCGTCGATGTTCGATTCGAACAGGGACCGGGTGTAGAACTGGTTGTCGCGCAAGCGTTGGGCAAGCAGTGTCCGCTCCGTCTCGACCTGCTGGCGCGCGGTGTTGTCGGTGCCGATCAGCAGATAGCCGATGATCGCCCCGTCAGCATCGCGGAGCGCCGTGACCGACAGCACTGCCGGGAAGCGGCTGCCGTCCTTGCGGATGTAGGTCAGCTCGTAGATGTCTTCGATCCCGCGCGACGCCTTGTATACCAGGGCCTCGAAGCCCGGCGCAATCGGCGTCTCGAGCTCGGCGCTCAACATCTCGGCACGCACGACTATTTCATGCGGATCGGAGATGTCGGCCGGGGTGATCCGGTTCATCACTTCGGCGGCGGTGTAGCCGAGCATGCGCTCGGCACCGACGTTGAAGATCTGGATGACGCCGTTCGCGTCGGTGGCGATACTCGAAAAGTTGGCGCTGTTGAAGATCGCGTCCTGCAGGGCACTGGCCTTGAGGAGCGTCTCTTCCGCCTGCTGGCGCGCGGTGTTGTCGGTGCCGATCAGCAGATAGCCGATGATCGCCCCGTCAGCGTCGCGGAGCGGCGTGACCGACACCACTGCCGGGAAGCGGCTGCCGTCCTTGCGGATGTAGGTCAGCTCGTAGATGTCTTCGATGCCGCGCGACGCCTTGTACACCAGGGCCTCGAAGCCCGGCGCAATCGGCGTGTCGAGCTCGACGCTCAACATCTCGGCACGCACGACCATTTCATGCGGATCGGAGATGTCGGCCGGGGTGATCCGGTTCATCACTTCGGCGGCGGTGTAGCCCAGCATGCGCTCGGCACCCACGTTGAAGATCTGGATGACGCCATTCGCGTCCGTGGCGATACTCGAGAAGTTGGCGCTGTTGAAGATAGCGTCCTGCAGGGCACTGGCCTTCAGGAGGGCCCCCCGGCGTTGCATTCTGGTGACGGGCTCCGTCGGTCCGGCGGTTGGGCGGAGGAAGAGAGGATCGCGTGTCTTTGGCGGCATGGGCCTCGCTGAATCAGTTATACGCCGATTGCGCGGTGACAGTGAGCAGCTTCTGAACCGGGAATGCTGTGTTACACAGACCTGGTAGCAGTAATTCCTGACGCTGAGCTGAGTGGACTCCACCAGCGCCGGTCCGCCAGGCGCTCGGAAAAACGAAAGGGCCGCCCAAGCGGGCGACCCTTCGTCGAAATTACAGAAAGTTACGAGCGGAGAGGAAAAATTGGTCGGGGCGAGAGGATTCGAACCTCCGACCCCTCGGTCCCGAACCGAGTGCTCCCGTGAGTTTTTCTTAGGAATTTAGCCGATCCGGCGTGATCTTGGTAACTGGGGCGGCAACTGAAATGTCCCCCGCTGATGACGATCTGCTACCAGGCTTCGGTCAAAAGACGCCTCGATCAGTCGGCGAAGCATCCGCAATTCGTACGGCACCGGCTGCGCGACGCGGAACCGATCCCGCTGTCAATAACATGCGGATACATTATGTTAATGACATCGAGCCGATGAGTGTCTGGCGTTATGCCGACACGCGCTTGCGGGGCCGCCCGCCTTTTGCGCCGTTGGCCTTGGAGGCCGCCGCCTTTGCTTTCGATCGCCGACGCCCCCCGCGGCGTCCTGTCGCGGCGGCAAACAAACGCGTCCCGAATACGCGCTCGACGAGACCGGGAACGTAGATGTCCACATCCAGGGCAGGCCACGACAACGCGTCTCCAGCCGGCGCAACCACTACCGACTCTATCGTCGCCGGAGTCGCCCGTTCCAATCCCGGAACGGCTTTCCGCGGAATGGCCATTGACCCGCCCCC
>JANMWI010000113.1:0-9784 GCA_031393955.1 Acidobacteriota bacterium | reverse complement strand
GCCAGCTTCGATGTGGTGCTCTCGAGCATGGCGCTGCACAATATTTACACGGCGGGCGAGCGGCAGACCGCCGTGCGCGAAATCGCGCGCGTGTTGGCGCCTGGCGGGCGCGTGCTCATCGTCGACGTGCGGCACACGTCGAAATACGCCGCCACGTTGCGCGACGCAGGGTTGACGGATGCGCGCTGCGTGCAAGGCGTGTTCTCGTATCTGCTGACCCTGATCACGTTCGGCTCGGTGCGATGGGGCTACGTGATCGGCAGCAGGGTGATCGGCAGCAAATCGTGATGCGATGAGACGTCGCCGAAAATTGTGTGGGCTCGATCCCCAGCGCGATCTCGACGATTTCGATGCCTGCTTCGCACGTTCTGCCAAGCCTTCAGGCGCAGGCGGCGGAGCACACTAGACGCGGCGATTGGCTGTCAAGATGAGAACGATGCCGCCGATCAGCGTCAGGAGATCGAAGAATCCTGAAGGAAAGAAGTGAGCCGCGATGGAATCGAACCATCAACCCGCAGATTAAGAGTCTGCTGCTCTACCAATTGAGCTAGCGGCCCACACGAGGGAGGCAAGAGAGAAAGTATACCACGCGCACTACGTCGAGTGCGTCGCCTTGAACTGGCCCGAGTACTCACCGAACGCCCACGTGCCGGCGATCGCATCTCCCTCGATCTGACCCTTGAGCGTCAGCGTCGCGGTGAAGCCGGCGTCGGGCGAGTAGAGCGGAAAACTCAACGTCAGCGCGCCGTCCTTGAACGTGCCCTGCACCTTGGTCGTGGCGTCCCACGTGCCGGAAACCGCGTCAGCGTCGGTCGTGAGCTCGACCGCCGCTTCGCGCGGGCCGCCGTCGGTCTGTAGCACGAACTGCCACTTGCCCGCGACACCAGCGGCATCGAGCGGCGTCGCCGTCGGAATCAGGATCGCCAGAGTCAACGCCGGAAGCAGACGGGTCAGCATGATCGAGCCTTGCCTGAAAATTGTGGTGCGCCCGGCTGGATTCGAACCAGCGACCTTTGGCTTCGGAGGCCAACGCTCTATCCAGCTGAGCTACGGGCGCGAATGACGTGTGCAGGTAAACGCGCGAGCTTGGTGCGCCCGGAGGGATTTGAACCCCCGACCTACGGGTTCGAAGCCCGGCGCTCTATCCAGCTGAGCTACGGGCGCCTGCAGACTCGCCTAGGGCCGCCGCCGGCTCCGACGCCGGCCAAACGACTGTCCATCATACCGACCGGATGGCCGCCCGCGCAACACCCGAAAGCCGCCGCGCCCGAGCCGAGCCACGCCGCGCTCCACACCCCGGTCACTAAGCCCAACGGTAGATGGCGCTCGTCCCACGACCGTGCGATAATCCGGGTTCCCCGGTTCATGGAATCTAACCTCGTCCTCATCGTCGACGACGATCTCGACACCCGCGAGCTGTACAAGCTTGTCCTCGAGGTCGCGGGCTTCCGTGTCGCCGAGGCCGGAACGCGGGCCGCGGCGATCGCCCTGTCGAGCCGGCTTCGCCCGGACGTCATCGTCACCGACTGGATGCTCGGCGACGGCGACGGCCTCGCGCTCTGCCGCGCCCTGCGGCGCCATGGCCGGACGCGTCTGATCCCCATCATCGCCGCCACCGGGATGATGCTCAGCGACGAGCTGCGGATGAGCGCCCGCCAGCTCGGGTGCGAAGTATTCCTGACGAAACCGATCAACATCGATCTGCTGGTCCGGACCATCCGCGGGACCATCGAGCTGCGGCAAGCCAGGGTCCTCCGGGCGGCCGCCGCCGTCGTCAGGCGTCACGCGAGCTGGGTCCGTCGCCAAACGTCGGAGGCGTCGAAATCTCAGAAGGCCTCTGCCGCGACTCTGATTGCAGCGTCCGGCGCGCGCGTTCGCCAGTCGGTCGCGCTCATCATCGCCGACGATGCCGGGCACTATCTCGCTGTGAACGAGCAGGCCGCCGAGCTGACCGGCTACGACGCAGACGTGCTGACGACGCTGTCGGTCGCGGACCTGACGCCCGAGCCGCAGGCGGAGGTCAAAGACGAACTGTGGCATCAGTTCATGGCGTCCGGTGCGCAGGAGGGGGTCTACCTGGTGAAGCGCCGCGATGGCGCCGCCGTGCCGCTCCGCTACGTGGCGTTCGCGAATATCGCCCCCGGTCTCCACCTGAGCGCGCTCTCCCCGGCCGCGTCGTCCCTGACGCACGTCGCCTGACCTGGCGCCGCCCCGTTTCGTCGATCAGGCCAGCGGGTTTTTCGCAAAGCACAGCTCCTCGACGACGCGTCCGCCGATGAGGTGCTCCTGGATAATCCGCTCCGCATTCTCGGGTGTCACGTTCCGATACCAGGTCCCCTCCGGATACACGACACAGATCGGTCCCGCCGTACACATCCGCAGACATTGACACTTGGTCCGGTAGCACGGTCCATCGGGCCCGGCGATGTTCAACGCCTTCATCCGCCCCTTGAGGTAGACCCAGGTGCGCTCGCCGTCGGCGGGATCCGCGCAGTCTGGTCCGAGACAAACGAACAGGTGCCGTCTCAGCCTCCCCACCCCGAATGCCGCCGCCGCTTCTTCCGGCGTCTCGTATGCGCCCTTGGCCATGGCTGATGATAGCGCGGCGTGGCACCCGGCTTGCTCTGAGGATTGCGACTCGAAACGAGCAACTCTCAAGGAGGATTAATGGCCAAGCAGGACACGCCGCGGGATCAGGCTCAGCAGAAGGATTTCCCGCCGCGGCAGGAAGAACAGGTCCGCGGTATCGCCAACCCGGAGGTCGACGACGACGTCGACGAGGAGTTCGACGATAGCGACGAGCTCGACGAGGAAGACGACAACGACGAGGGAGCGATCTGATCGGCACGCACGCCGACGCAGCCGTGATCCTCGACGTTGACGGGACGCTCGGCGACAGCAACGACGCACACGCGCAGTCGTGGGTCGAGGCGCTCGCCGACGGCGGGATCACGGTTGCCTACGAACCAGCGGCGGATGGCACGCCTCCGAGCACGACGCGGATGCCGTCTAACCCGACGCCGCCGATCTGCTGCGTCGCTACGACAACTCGACCTTCGCCCGCGAGCGCGGCGGGGCAGGGCGTCGCTAGCGGCGTTTCCTGGCCGGCGCTGTGGCGGGCTTTGCTGAGGGCTTCGCGCCTGAGGCCTTGGCGGTCTTGCGCGGCGCCGTCGTCTTCGCCGGCTGGGTGGATCCGCTATTCCTGGCCTCGACGGCCTGATATTTCCTGAACACCAGCTCCAGATCGGCAGGCTTCGTCGTCCGCAGCCGGCCCCACAGGTCCCCGACCTCCTGGAACCGTTTTGGTGCGGTGACGATAGTGAAGTCGCGCGGGTCGATCTTGTCGTCCAGTTCCTGCCAGCGAAGCGGCGTTGAGACCCCGGCGAAGTCGCTGGCCCTGGCGCTGTAGGCGGTCGCGAGCGTCTTGCCGAGAATGTTCTGCAGGTAGTCGACGTAGACCGAGCCGCGCGGCCGGGCGCGGACGGTGCGTTCGACGGTCGCGACCTTGGGATGACGCGTCGCCGTCACGGTTGCGACGATCTGGCAGAACAGCATGCCCGACTCGTACGAGGTGCCGGGCGGCAGTGGTATGTAGATGTGGATGCCGCTCGAGCCGGACGTCTTCGGCACCGCCGGTACTTTGAGCGACGCGAGCTCGTCGCGGATCCACCGGGCGACGTCGAGGACGCGGGCGAACGGCGTGTCGTCGCCGGGATCAAGGTCGAGCGCCACGTAGTCGGCTTCGAGCGGCGAGCCGACGCGCGAAAACCACGGGTCCTGCGAAATGGCGGCGATCTGCGTCATGTAGAGCAGCGTTGTCAGCGACCCGCCGATAAAGCGGCGCGCGTCCGGCTCCGAGATCGGGTCGAGGTCGTCCGGCAGCGTCTCGATGCGGACGCCGGCCGGAGGTTTCTCGAGCCGGGAGCGTTGCTGGTAGAACGCCGGCGCGGCGACGCCGTTCGGGAACCGCTTCATGACCAGCGGCCGGTCCGCGACCGCCGGCAGGATCAGCGGCGCGACGACGGCGTAGTAGCGGAGCAGCGCGCCCTTGGTCAGCTTGCCGTCGGGCCAGTAGATCTTGGCGGGGTTGGTGATCCCGACCTGCGAGCCGTCGGGCAGGTGGATGACGCCGTCCTTGCGGGCGTCCTCGAGCGCCTGCAGCTGGTCCACCACGGAGTCGCCCGGTGCGGTGGCGGCTGAGGGCGCGGTTTTGCGGCTTCGCTTCGGTGGGGGAGCGGATGTCGGAACCGGTTTGGCCAGTCGTCTCGGCTTTTCTCGCACTACGTCCTCCGGCCGCTTGTCGTCGCGCAGGCCAAGGTACACCGGGTGGCGCAACTTGCCGTCGGCGGTCCACTCGGTGAACTTCACTTCGGCAACCAGTTCGGGGCGGACCCAGTGCGCCGGCTGGTTGGTGCGGATCCGCGCGGCAAAGGGAGACTGGGCGGCAGCCCGGGCCTGCAGCAGCGTCCAGACCCGCTCGAGCTCGCGCTGATTGAAGCCGGTGCCGGTGTGGCCGACGTAGGTCAGGTCCGCGCCGTCGTGGACGCCGAGCAGCAGCGCGCCGAAATGCTGGCGCGTCTGCCGCGGCTCGGTCCAGCCGCCGATGACGAACTCCTGCTCGTGCACGACCTTGAGCTTTCGCCAGGTCGGACTGCGTCGGCCCGACTGATACGGCGCACGCGCTTCCTTGACGATCAGCCCTTCCCAGCCTTCGGACAGCGCCCGCGCGTGCATGGCGCGGCCGTCCTCGGCGACCTGTTCGCTGACGCGCAGCGCACCGCCGCCGGCAGGGAAGCGCTTCTCCAGACGGGCGCGCCGCTCGGTGAGCGGCAGGCCGCGCAGGTCGTCGTCTCCGTCGCGGAGCAGATCGAAGGCGATCAGCGCCACCGGCTGGGACTTCTCGCTCGACTCGACGTCGCGCGCCGCTGTCAGATGAATCCGGCCCTGGAGCTGCTGGAAGCCGGCGGGGCGTCCGTTCGCATCGAGCGCGACGATCTCGCCGTCAACGAGCAGCGCCGCCTTGAGCTTCCGGCGGAAGGCGTCGAGCGCCGCGGCGATGGCGGGGAACTGCGGGGTCTTGTCGTTGCCGAGCCGCGACCAGATGCGGACGCCGCCGGCGGCGGCGCCGGGGGCAACATGGACGATGGCGCGGATGCCGTCGTACTTCGGTTCGTAGAGCAGTCCGCCGCCGGTCAGTGGTGCCTCGGCAAGCGTGGCGAGCATCGGCCTGACGGCCTCGGGGCGTTCACGCCACTTCATCGCCTTGTGATGTTACCGGAAGCCGCGCCGGGCGCGGATCGGCGCGGCGGGGTGCCGGATCGTGCAAATATGTGCACCGGCTGCGGATTCGGGCCGGCCGGGCCGATAATCAGGTCTGCGCCACCGATAGAAGGAGACAGCAACATGGCCGCGCGTCCGACCTGGAAGGGCTTCCTCAAGATCAGCCTGGTCAACATTCCCGTCCGCGTCTTCCCGGCGACGGATGCGGCGGCGACGATCAGCTTCAACCAGCTTCATGCCGAGTGCCAGACCCGGATCCAGCAGAAGCGGTGGTGTCCGTCCTGCCAGCGCGAAGTTCCGATGTCGGAGATCGCCAAGGGCTACGAGTTCGAGAAGGGCCGTTACGTCGTCATGACCGAGGACGACGTCGCCAAGGTCCGGCCGGAGTCGACGCGCGTCATCGACCTGGTGCAGTTCGCGGACGCCTCGGCGATCGATCCGATCTATATCGAGCGCCCGTACTACCTGGCGCCGGACGGCGGGATGGCGACCGAGGCGTTCGCGGTCATTCGCGAGGGCATGAAGGGGAAGGCCGGCATCGGCAAGCTGGCGCTCTACGGCCGCGAGTACCTGGTCGCGGTCCAGCCGCGCGACAAGGGGCTGGTGATGTACACGATGCGCCATGCCCGGGAAGTCCGGAGCATGGATGCGATCGACGAGCTCGGATCGGTGCCGGCGAAGGTCAAGCCGGAGGAGATCAAGCTGGCCAAGCAGGTGATTGGCAACTTCGAAGGGGAGTTCAACCTCTCGGAGTACCGCGATGAGTACCAGGAGGAGCTGCAGCGGATCATCGACGCCAAGATCGCCGGCGAGGAGGTGATTGCGACCGAGGATGAGACGCCGCCGAAGGTCGTCAACCTGATGGACGCGCTGCGCCAGAGCCTCGACCGGGTCAGTACCGGCAAGAAGAAAGCGGCGAAGGCGGAGTTCGACAAGCCGGCGCGGGCGCTGCCGAAGAAGCGCGCGGCGCGCGGTTAGCCGGCGGTGTACTGTTCGACAATCTGATCGCGCACCCATTGCGGCGACGAGCCGTTGCCGCAGCGGATGGTGATGCGGCCGGGACCATGCCCGCCTTTGATGTCGATGCGCCAGTGGCCGGCGTGCGCATCCGGGTGCACCGTCAGGACCGCTCCGGGCACACCGAGGTCACGCATCGCCGCGCGGGCGATCCGCTCGACATCCTGCTGTTCCAATCTTCCTCCAAAGATTCCTATTGACGAGGTGGCGGCATTCTGCGCCACTGGCATGGCTGCCGTCAATTGATATGAGTTCGGAGGGGGTCGGGACGCGTGGGGAATCTGGGGTGGATGACGGGGATCGAACCCGCGACATCCGGAACCACAATCCGGCGCTCTACCACTGAGCTACACCCACCACACGCGGACGGGCACGGCCGGATCCGAGCGGACCCGACGTGTCACCGAGCAGACAAGTCTAGCATCGCGGCCCGTGAGCGGGCAACCGCCGCCTCGCGGATCAGCGGGCTTCCCCGGCGACCCGGGCGGCGCGGGCGGCCTTGCGCGCGCTCTCGCACGCCTCGAGTGCCTCCGGCAGCTCCACCAGGGCGCCCGACTCGACCCGCACCGCGGTCGGGAAGACATGCGCGGCCTTGGTGGTCTTGGCGTTGTACATCAACTGGTCGGCGCGGTGTATGAGCTCGGCGGCCAGCTTCCGGGCGACGCCGCGTCGCTCCGCGACCGGCCCGAGGTGCAGACAGACGACGCCGACGTCGACCCGGACCGGCCGGGTGGCGAGCCGCCGGTCGTCGCGGCTCCAGTCGTGCCCCTCGACCGCTTCCTTGAACCGATCGGCGATGTCGACCGCCTCGACGCAGCCCGGCAGGTCGGGGATCAGGAAGCAGAACTCGTCGCCGCCAAAGCGCGCGTGGAGATCGCGCGAATCGCCGCTGCGCTCGAGCGCCAGATAATCCTCGGAGCGGATCTGGTCCGACAGGATCCGCGCCACCCGCTCGATGATCTTGTCGCCGACCGCATGGCCGAGGGTGTCGTTGTAGGACTTGAAGCTGTTGATGTCGACGACGCCGACGCCGCACCAGCGGACCCGCTGCTCGACCGCCAGGAACGACTCGACCCGTTCCATGAACCAGTCGAAGTTGAGCAGCTTGGTCTTCGGATCGCGGTGCGACTTCTCGGTCAGGCCGGCGACGACTTCCTCGAAGTAGCGGGCGATGTTGCTGACCGTGACGTCCTTTTCGGTCAGTTGCCGCTGCAGCCGGGTCATCTTCTCGGCAAAGCCTTCCGCCATCGCCCGGATGGCGTCCTGCTTCGACTCCTCGACGAGTTGCCGCTGGCTGGCGACGACATTCTCGATCGCCCGGAATAGCTGGGCTTCCTGGTCGTGGCTGAGGTCGATGCGCTCGCGGACCCAATCCCGCAGGGCCGCGGTGGTCGAGAGCGGAGCAGACGGAGTGCCGCCCGGCGGGGACGTGCCGACAGTGCGGGGCGCTGGCTCGGCCATGGGCGTCATCCTTACATCAAGGGATGTGCCGTCGGCAGTGACATTAAGCGACAACCACGCCAAATCTGACTCGGCGCGGGAACGCGCCTGAAATTGAGGTTTCGCGCGGCGGTGTGCGGTTTTGCGACGCGGCCGCCGTCCAGATTCAAAACAGACCGGGCAGCTCTCATCTGGCAAAGCCCTACAGCTTTTCGGAAAATCCGGCTGTCCTTCGGCTGCTGACGTGCCAGCCGCTCCCTGATTACGATCACGGTCACGTCATCACGCTTTCTACCGAAGTCGCGATACAGCACTCCGGCGATGATCGACGGATGGCGTGACCTCAGTCCCGGGTAGGCGCCGATGTCCCACTGGTTGGCGAGGCCGTCGGAGTGCATGACGATGAGCGCCCCGGCGGGCACCGGATGCTGATATTCCTGGAGCCGCGGAATGGTGTTGCCGGAGTTCACGAACGGCTGACGCGCGACCGGGCCGTCGTCAGCGCCTCGGTTGCCGCGGCCGCCCGCTGTTCGGCCTGCTCCTTCAGCCGCAACGCCTCCGCCGCGGCTTCACCGGCTTCCTCAACCTCACGCGTCGCCTCGGCCAGCGCGTCCCGCGCCTGGGCCAGCCGGCGCTCGGCGCGTTCGGCGTCGCGGGCGGTCCGCGCCGCCTCGAACTCCCCACGCCGCGCGGTGTGTTCCGCCTCCCGCACGGCCCGGGCCGCAGCGGCAGCGGCCTCGCGTGCGGCGGCTTTCGCCTGCGCCTCCCGTTCCCGCTCGCGCTCGCGCGCCGCCGCTGTGGCGGGCGCCGCCTTCGCCGGACGTCCACCGCCGGGACGAGGCCGAGCGACGGGCGACGGCGCGGGACGCTCGCGAGGCGGGGTGTGGCGCGCCGGCGCTGCGACAGGCCTGCCGCCGATCGACAGCCCCGCCAGCATCTCGAATCCCCCCGGCTGGAGCACCGTCGTCAGTCGTCCAGGCGGATCCTCGCCGGGCAGCGCCCGCAAGGTGGTCGTCACCGCCTGCCGGGTCGCGTCGGAGGCCTTGTGGCCGCCGGCAGCGAGCACCGACAGCGCCGCCTTCAGCGCCGCCTCGACGGCGGCTTCGTGAGTCTTGCCGGCGGCACGCAGGTCGGCGGTGCGTCCAGCGAGGACCGCCGCGTGCGCCGCGCGCATGGCCTTCGCCGCCGCCACGACCGCGTCGTACCCCGCGCGCTGCTGCCAGTACAACTGGTTCACGGCCCATGCCGCCAGCGGTGGTTTGGCCAGCCCCCGCACCGCGGCCGCTTCGGCACCGGCGGTCTTCGCCAGCGCGTTGCGCGCGCTGGTGAAGGCCTCTGGCGGCAGCTGGTACAGGCGATCGATCTCCGCCTCGAGGCGGCGAGAGGCCAGGGGGGACATCATCGGTCCAAGGCGTCAGGGTGCCAAGGTGTCAGGGTGCCACGGTGCCAAGGGGGTGTGGCTTACCGTTTCGTGTCGGTGATGGGAGTGATCGTCAGCTTGCGATACGTCACCTTCTCGTGGTCCCCCTGGACCATGATCGGGCCGGGCTCCAGTTCGTTGGCGTCGAGCGCGCCGCCGGTGACCGCTTCGAAGGTGGCGTTGTCCTGGACCTTCTTGCCGTTGAGGACGACGGTGACGCGATTGCCGACGACGGTTGCGTCCATTGTCTGCCATTCGCCGACCGGCTTGCTGGCGTTGACGAGCGGCGCGTGCCAGGCGTAGACCGACATGTGGCTGTGCTCGTCGGCCGGCTTGCCGTAGTCGTCGAGGACCTGCAGTTCGTAGCGGCCGCGCATGTAGAGGCCGCTGTTGCTGTGCTCCGCGAGCTTGTATTCCGCGTGGATCTTGTAGTCCTGGAACTTCTGCTTCGAGACCAGGTTGTTGGCCGGCGGTGTGTTGGTCATCGTGCCGTCGATGACCGTCCAGCCCATCGGCTTGTTCTTGTCCTGCACGTCCCAGTTGTCCATCGACGTGCCGTTGAACAGTTCGACCGGGGTGCCGAGCTTGTGGGTGGCGTTGGCGTCGTACGCACCCCACTTGGGCGGC
>JANMWI010000084.1:0-12308 GCA_031393955.1 Acidobacteriota bacterium | reverse complement strand
AATCCGTTCGCCGGTGTCTGGACGAAAGACGGGCGCCACGTTCTGGTGACGGCTGAGGATACTGCGCGCCGGATGCGGGTCTGGGCATTTCCAGCGGCCGGCGGGGAGCCGAAGAAACTGGATCTGACGATGGAGAGAATGTCCGCGCTGGACTTGTCTCCGGACGGCCGCCGGTTGATCTTCACGGGCACACAGACGAAGCCCGAGCTCTGGACGATTACGAACCTCATTCCGGCCGTGCGCACCGCGAGGTAACGTGAGACACGCTCTTCAGTCGTTCTCGCTGGCGGTCGTCGGCACCGTGGCCCTGCAGGCGGCAGGGCCACGGCCGCCGCTCGGCCTGGATCTGTATCGGCCGGTGCCGGAGCACAACATCCTCACCCGGGACAAAGTCGCGCTCGGCCGGCGGTTGTTTCACGAGCGTCGACTCTCGCGGGACGGGTCGCTGTCGTGCGCAGGGTGCCACGATCCCCGGCGGGGCTTCACGGACGGCCGCAGGGTGCCCCGAGGCATCGGCGGGGCGCCTGGCAGCCGTAACGTCCCGGCCATCGTCAATCGCGCCTGGGGCACGGCCTTCTTCTGGGACGGACGTGCGTCGACGCTCGAGCAGCAGGCGCTCCAGCCAATCCTGAGTCCCACCGAGCTGGGAATGGCGCCCGAGGGGGTCGTGGCACTGGCGCGCTCGGCGCAGTATCGCTCGGACTTCGTCACGGTGTTCGGGGCCGAGCCGACGCTGTCAGACGTCGCCCGGGCCCTCGCTTCCTACGTACGGACGATCGTGGCCGGGGCCTCTCCGTTCGATCGTTACCTCGAAGGACAACGGGGAGCGCTTGGAGCCGACGCCGTCCGGGGGCTTGGCCTTTTTCGGGGCAAGGCCGGATGTACCGCGTGCCACGCCGGCCCGACGTTGAGCGACGAGCGCTTCCACAACACCGGGGTCGCCTGGCGGACCGGCCGCCTGTCCGACGACGGACGTGCGCGGGTGACCGGCGCAGATGCCGATCTTGGCGCCTTCAAGACGCCGAGCCTTCGCCAGGTGACGCGCACCGCGCCGTACATGCACGACGGCAGCTTTGCGACGCTGGAGCAGGTCATCGACTACTACGATGCGGGCGGACAGGCCAATCCGGCCCTCGACAGCAGGATTCGGCCCCTGCATCTCTCCGCCGGGGAACGCCGCGACCTCCTGGCATTCCTCGCATCCCTGACCGGAAAGGTCGGTGATGGATTCTGAGTGACGGAGGGGATGGAGATTAACCCAGGACGTTCCGCGTGTCAGGGGCGGCTGGAAGGATGCGCTGCAGCCTGCGTCCACTGCGCGGCAACGTTTTCCGACGCGAACGATCCGGGTCGGCTCGTGTCGTAAATCATGCCGGTCAGCGCGTCATCCTGAACGCGACGAGCTCTTTCGCGGTACCGGTGGGCGTTTTCGCGGTCAGCTCGAGAACATACTCGCCGGCGGCGAGCGCGGCGAGCGGCAGGTCGATCTCGGCCGAGCGGCCGGCGGGGGTCTGCACGGGGACGTCGGACATCGGCTGCCCGGCGCGGTTGAGCAGCTTGGCGGTCACCGCCGGCGTCACGCCGCCAGGCGCGTAAGCGTCGACGCGGACGAACAGGCGCTCGGAGCGACTGAAGTCGCGGCTGGCGGTCGGGGCGGCGTCGGGATTGGCGCGGAGCGCCTGGAGCTCCGGCAGGGCGCGCACGCGGTACACCCGTGGCGTGCCGAACGACACCTCGACCGTGCTGTAGTCCGGCACCGTCAGCTCGCGACCGACCGAGTCGATCACCTGGCCACGGCTCCCCTCGACAACCATCTTCAACTCGAGATGCCCCGGCGGCACCTCGAACGTGGTCGCGCCGCCGGCCGCCTTCGTGCCGCCGGGGCCGTCAGCGGCGGCGTCGTTCGGCAGCCGCCCGCGGAACACCGGCCGGCCATCGGGCGCAATCGCCGTCAGCGCCACGCGCGCGGCGGGCTCCTCGGCACGCTGTCCGGGCATCGCCGGCGGCGGCTCCCAGAGGAACGTTAGCCGCGTCTTCCCGCCCTCCCCCCGCGCCGTGCCAATCCAGAACCGTGCGGCGCGGTCCCTCGCCGGCGCGGCCAGCGCGGTCAGCGCCGTCGTCACGGCTGACGGCGGCTCCGGCCGCGACGCCAGGTTGGTGGCGGTCGCGACGTCCTCGGCGGTGTAGGCCCAATAGCCCTTCCGCGCCCGGACGTCGACCCCTTTCCGCTTGACGCTGACCTTGATCGCGTGGAACTTCCCGTCGGTCGGCGCCTGGGTGGAGTTGTAGCCGAGCAGGTAATAGCCGCTCGAGTCGCGCATGATCTGCTTCATGCCGGCGGCGAGATCGTTGCGATCGACGATCGCCCGGCCGTCGGTGTTCGAGGCGAGCTCGTGCAGCGTGTCGAGGCTGGCGCGCAGCCCGACCGCGTCCTGCTGCAGCCCGACCCCCTCGTTGATGTCGTACTCGAAGCCGGCGAGGCCGCGCGGGTCGACGGCGTAGATCGACGTGTTCTGGCGGTTGAGCGTCGTGAAGACCTGCTGCATGTCGGCGAGCAGATCCGACTTGGCAATCAGGTTCTGCATGTCGCTCGCCTGCGGGGCGCCGGCATCGCCGCGATAGGGATTGCCGACTCCGGGAGACGACGCCCGCGGATCCTGCAGCTGGGTCGGCAGCATCGCGGTGAACCCCTCGCTGACGAAGATGATCGACTTGCGCCCCTCGCGCAGGCCCGCCATCTTGACCGCCGCGCCCTCGAGCGCGCTCATCGTGATCTGATCGCGGATCCGCTCGACCACCGCCGCCGGATAGTTCGCGTACTTCTCCTCGAACATGTTCAGCGGCCGGTAGTCGAACTTGCGGCCGAGGAACTTGTCGATCGCCCCGACCGCGCTGGCGCGATCGCGCGAAAAGCGCAGGTCGGTGATTGGCGTCAGCGGATACATGATCGCCACCATGTCGGCCGGCGCGAGCTGGTTCTGGATGAATTCGATGAGCGGCTTCCGCACCGACATGTCGTTGCCGCGGCGGACGTGATAGTCGTCCAGGAAGATCACGAACAGCCGGACGTCCGGCCGGGCCGCTTCGCGCTCCTCGTCGAAGTCGTTGACAATCGCCCGCGGCGGGCCCGACGCAATCTCAGCCGAGGTGCCGTCGACCTTGACGACGTCGAAGGCCTCGATGGTCTGCGGCTTGCCGTCTTCGGCGACCGAGAAGTCTCCCGACTTGAGATCGAGTACCGGCTGCCCGCTCTTGTCGGTGACGATGACATCGACGCGGACGTAATTGATCCCGCTGCGGATGGTCGGCGGCTGCCGGGTCGGGCCCTGCGGAGCCGGTGCCGCGGGCGGTTCCTGGGCCGCCGGGGTCTGCGGCTGAGGCGGCGTGGCCGGGGCCTGCCGGGCCGGACTCGACGCCTGGGCCGCGAGCACGATCAGGAGCGAGAGCGCCGGCGCAGCAATTCTCATATGCGTTTTAGACTCCCGCACCCGGGGATTGGACGCGCCCGGGCGGGCCGGACGCCGCCCGATCGCAATGATAACATCGCGCCCGAGCGGGCCGCGGCGCCCGGCAGGAGTGACTGTGACCGAGCGATCATCGGGCGGCCCAACGCCGCTCACGGTGCTGACAGACGATGAAGTGATCTTCCGCGACAGCGTCCGGCAATTCGCCGAGGCGGAGGTCCGTCCGCTGGTCCGCGAAATGGACGAGCATGCCAAGCTGTCCGGTCCGCTCGTCGAGCGACTGTTCGCGCTCGGCGTGATGGGCATCGAGGTGCCGGAGGCGTACGGCGGCGCCGGCGGGACGTTCTTTCACTCCGTCCTGGCGGTCGAGGAGTTGTCCCGCGTCGACCCGTCGGTCGGCGTGCTCGTCGACGTCCAGAACACCCTCGTCATCAACGCCATCCTGCGCTGGGGCAGCGAGGCGATCCGCCAGGAGTACCTGCCGAAGCTGGCGGCGTCCACGGTTGGCGCCTACGCGCTTTCCGAGGCCGGCTCCGGCAGCGATGCCTTCGCACTGACGACGCGGGCCCGGGAGGACGGCGACGGCTTCGTCCTGACCGGGCGGAAGCTGTGGATCACCAACGGCAGCGAAGCCAACCTCTTCATCGTCTTTGCGACGGTCAACCCCGAGGCTGGCTACCGCGGCATCACCGCGTTTCTGGTCGAGCGCGGCGACCAGGGCTTCTCGGTCGGCAAGAAAGAGGACAAGCTCGGCATCCGCGCCAGCAGCACCTGCGAGCTCCTCTTGGAGGACTGCCGCGTGCCGCGGTCGCGCGTCCTCGGTGAAGTCGGCAAGGGCTACAAGACGGCGATCGAGACGCTCAACGAAGGACGGATTGGGATTGGCGCGCAGATGATCGGCCTGGCGAAAGGGGCGCTGCAGCACGCCGTCGCCTACACCCGCGAGCGCAAGCAGTTCGGGAAGGCGATCGCCGAGTTCCAGGCGGTCCAGCATCAGCTCGCCCGCGCCGCGGCCGAGGTCGAGGCCGCGACCCTGACGGTCTACAACGCCGCGCGGCTGCGCGATGCCGGCCGCCCATTCCTGACCGAGGCGGCGATCTGCAAGCTGCTGTCGTCGGAGGTCGCCGAACGCGTCGCCTCGCTGGCGGTCAACCTGTTCGGCGGCTACGGCTTCGTGAAGGACTACCCGGTCGAGAAGCTCTATCGCGATGCCAAGATCGGCCAGATTTACGAGGGCACCTCGAACCTGCAGCTCCAGACCATCGCAAAGCAGTTGATCGGATAGTAGCCCGCTTCCCGCTTCCCGCGCCCTCGAACTGTCGAACTGTGGAACTGTCGAACTACGACAGAATATGTTCCGCGATCACCATGCGCTGCACCTCCGACGTGCCCTGGTAGATCTCGGTGGCGCGGACGTCGCGGAAGAGGCGCTCGACGGTCGAGCCGCGGCGATAGCCGTTCGACGCCAGGATCTGCATCGCTTTGTCGGCGGCGCGGTGCGCGGCTTCCGACGCGAACAGCTTGGCCATCGCGGCGTCGGCGCCGCGCTCGCCGTGGACGTCGGCGGACCGCGTCCGCTCGACGGTCCCGGCCGCCTTCAGCGTCAGCATCCGCGCCGCGTCGAGCTCGGTCGCCATGTCGGCGAGCATCCACTGGATCGCCTGGTAGTTGCCGATCGGCTGCCCGAACGCTTCGCGCGTCTTGGCGTAGGCGAGCGCCTCGTTGAGCGCCGCCGTGCCGACGCCCAGCGCCTGCGCCGCGATCGCCACCCGTCCGCCATCGAGCGCCCACAGCGCAATCCGGAAACCGTCGCCGGGGCTGCCGAGCATGGCATCAGTATCCACGGTCACGTTGTCCAGTTCGAGATCCATGCAGCCGAGGCCCCGGACGCCCAGCGAGTCCGCGGTGGCGGTGCGGCGAAGCCCCGGCGCGTCCATCGGCACCACGAACGCGCTGACGCCGCGGCCGCGGATCCCCGGCTGGGTCGCGGCAAACACCAGGACGACGTCCGCCGCCTCGGCGTTCGCGACCCAGACCTTGCGGCCGTGCAGCACGTAGCCGTGTTCGCCCAGACGCGCGACGGTCTTCTGGTTCGCGGCGTCGGAGCCCGCCTGCTCTTCCGACAGCGCGAAGGCGCCGATCGACGAGCCTGAGGCGAGCCGCCGCAGCCATGTCTCCTTCTGCTGGTCGGTGCCGAAGCGGGCGAGCGGCTCGGCAACGAGCGAGTTGTTGACCGCGGCAATCACCGCCATGACGGCGCTGGCGGCAGCGAGCGCCTCGAGGGCGACGGCGTAGCTGACGTGGTCGTGCCCGGCGCCGCCCCAGGCTTCCGGAATCGTGATCCCGAGCAGGCCTTCACGGGCCAGTTCTGCCACCAGGTCGCGCGGGAACACGTCCTGTTCGTCGATAGCTGCGGCCCTTGGGGCGACGCGCTCCGCGGCAAACGCCCCGACCCGCGCCTGGAAGCTTTTCTGCGCGGCGGTCAGCTCGAGGATCATCGCCGTCGATTGTAGCCCGGGCTGGCGGGAAGACCTGTCGAGGTTATGTTGCGGCCGTACTTATGTGGGACGTTCGAGACCGCGCATTCTCCTGCTGTTGGCGGTCTATGGCTTCCGGGCCGGTGAGGTCGCCGCGCTGCGCCTGGACGATGTCGATTGGGAGCACGACCGTCTGACCGTCCGTCGCTCCGAGCCGGGACGGTCACAGGTCTATCCGCTCATGCCCGTCGTCGGACAGGCGATCATCCGGTACCTCAAAGAGGCCCGGCCGCGACGCGCCTAAGGAAATCGTCACGATCGAGGGACAGCCCGCTGGCGAGACGGCGCCGCCTTTCTCACGTGGCTGGCTTCTCTGTAGCTGCGGCGTTGCGGCTGGACTCAACGTGCGCGCTCACCCGCGGCCACCTAGGCTGACTACTCGGCGGCCGTCGGGTGCAGCGGGATGTTAGCTGGCTCACTCAGACCACGGCCTGCTTAATCAGACATGTACGGCGAGATGTTTCCTGCGATGGCACCGAACTCGGCCTCGGTCAGAGGGAGTCGCCTGAACGCAGCCCAACCTGCCTTGGGATACGTCGCTGGGCTTGCGGCTGCATCCGAGCCGTACAACACACGCTCAACGCCGATCTGGCGAATGCGAGCGGCGATCTGCTGCAGCTCCGCCGACAACATTCCCGACCCGACGACCGCGGTTACGTCAAACCATACGTTCTTCACTCTTCGATCCTGTTTCTCGATCGCATCCACCAAGACGCCCAGCGCCGAATCAACCGCCGCCTGATAACCGCCCGCCCCGGCGAGATGCGCGATCTGGACCGGCACGTCGGGAGCGGCCGGCAGCAGCTCATTCAGAAACACACCTGCCTCATCCGCGCCGTATCTCCGTCGATTGTCGATCGACGTCCGCATGTGTACGACGATGGCCATCCGATAACCATTGGCAGCTGCGAAGACCTTCCTGACCTGCGCGACGTTCTCGAGGTTGTCGAGATCGACGTCGGAATTGCCGAAATGCAGCTTCAGGCCGCGCTGCAGGATCGGATCTCTGCTGCAACGGGCCAACTCCTCGAGCGCGTACGGCTTAAGAGGATTGAAGCTGCAGAACGCACGCAGCCGGTCCGGATACTGCGCCGCCTGCGCCGCCGTCCAGTCGTTCTCCGCCTTTACGTGTTCGTATTCGTTCTCGATTGGCGTCCGGCTTGCCTTGCCCCAGGTGTATGCGACCGAGAGGACCAATGCGCGCCGAATGCCAGCAGAGTCCAGAAGAGCAATGACGTCTCGTGCGCTGATGCCCGGCGAACTGGAATTGCCTGTCACCAACGCGCTGGCGTCCGGACTGAACAGATGCTGGTGGTAATCGATGACCGGCGATTGGGCCGAGAGCGTCGCCGAAAAGATGGACCCGGAGATCACTATCGTGCAGAGAATTGATCGCATGTGCCTTGAATCTCAATCCATCTGTGGCGCCACCTGACGAGTAGTCGGCCGAACTCGATAATCCGATATGCGAGCGGCCGTTGCAGTGTAACGCGACGGTCGGGCCTGTTCAATCCGTTTGGAAGGGCTTGTTTAAGACGGCCCCATCTGAGTCAGCCCGTTATGTGGCTGCGATCACGTGCCGACCCCTGTGATCGGCGGCTCTCCATGGCCATGGCCACATAGCGATCTCCGCCACATGACCGCACCAGCGTCGCGACAGCGGACGCGGCCGCGCGCTACGTGCCGGCCAGCCGCGCGAAGATCGGCCGCAGCGTCTCTGCGCTCCGCGGCAGTTCCTCCGGCAGGACGCGGGTATCGCCGACGATGGTCATGAAGTTGGTATCACCGTTCCAGCGCGGGACGATGTGCATGTGGATGTGGTCGAGGACGCCGGCGCCGGCCGGCTTGCCGAGGTTGATCCCCATGTTGAAGCCGTGCGGCGTGTAGGCTTCACGCAGCGCCACTTCCGAGCGGCGGGTCAGTTCGATGAGCTCGGCCAATTCCTCGGCGGTGGCGTCCGCCAGCGACGCGATATGCCGCCGCGGGATGACCATCAGGTGGCCGTTGTTGTAGGGGTAGAGATTGAGGATAACGAAGCAGGTCGGGCCGTGGAAGACGATCAGCGCGGATTGTTCGTTTTCGAGCGCCTCGCAGAAGACGCATCCGCCCGTTCCGGAGTTGCCCGTCACGTAAGCCAGCCTCCACGGGGACCACAGCCGATCCATAGCTTCGCGACGGCCGACCCGGCTAGACGCCGGCGATGTCGGGATCGCCGGCGAGCGCCTCGGAGCCGGCCGCGGCGGCGGCCTCGCGGTTGATGAGTTCCTTCAGTTCCTTCCCGGGTTTGAAGTACGGGACCTTCTTGGGCGGCACATCGACCTTGTCGCCGGTCTTCGGGTTCCGCCCCTTGCGCGGCTCGCGCCGGCGCAGCCGGAAACTGCCGAAGCCGCGCAGCTCGATCTTCTCGCCGCGGTGCAGCGCGTCGATGATGCTCTTGAAGACGGTGTCGACGATCACTTCGGAGTGCTTCTTGGTGAGGTCCGACACCTTCGAGACCTCCTCGACAAGCTCCGCTTTCGTCATGCTGCCGCTGGTCATTGGGGACTCCCTTGATCAAGCTCCCCGCTCCCCGCTGCCCGCTCCCAGCTGAACGAGCTGGAAGCGGAAAGCTGGAAGCCGGAAGCCGCGTCTCAGTCCTGCTGGTGCTTGAAGTGATCGCCGAGCGTCACTTCCGGCCGTCCGGTCATCTCGGTGTAGGCCTCCCAGTCGGCGCGGAACTCGTCGTTCTTGAGCGCCCGGATGCTCAGGCCGATCTTCCGCTCGGCGGCGATCAGCTTGATGATCTTCATCTGGTAGCTCTCGCCGACGTTCAGCTCGAGCTTGCCGTCCTTGCCGGCCTGCTGCGAATCATCGAACTCCGAGATGTGAATCAGCCCCTCGATGCCCTCGACGAGCTCGACGAACGCGCCGAAGTTGGTGACCCGGACCACCTTGCCCTCGACGACATCGCCGACCTGGTGCTGGGTGAAGAACTCGTCCCAGACGTCGGTCTGGAGCTGCTTGAGGCCGAGCGACAGCCGCTGGTTCTCGGCGTCGATGTTGAGCACCATCGCCTTGAGCTCGTCCCCCTTCTTGAGGACCTCGGAGGGGTGCTTGAGCCGCTTGCTCCACGACATGTCGGAGATGTGGATCAGGCCGTCGATCCCCTCCTCGACCTCGACGAACGCGCCGAACTCGGTCAGGTTGCGGACCTTGCCGGTGATGGTCGTGCCGATCGGGTACTTCTCCGACAGCTCGTGCCACGGATTGCTCTCGACCTGCTTCAGGCCGAGCGAGATCCGCCGCGCGCCGGGATCGACGCCGAGCACCATCGCCTCGACCGGGTCGCCGACGTTGAGAATCTTCGAGGGGTGCTTGACGCGCTTGCTCCACGACATCTCGCTGACGTGGATCAGCCCCTCGACGCCGGGCTCGAGCTCGACGAAGGCGCCGTAATCGGTCAGGCTGACGACCTTGCCGCTCATCCGCGCGCCGACCGGGTAGCGCTCGATGACGTTCGACCACGGGTCGTTCATCAGCTGCTTGTGGCCGAGCGAGACGCGCTCGGTCGCCGGGTCGTACTTCAGGACGATGACGTCGATCTCGTCGTTGACCTTGAACAGCTCCGACGGGTGCGAGACGCGGCCCCACGACATGTCGGTGATGTGCAGCAGGCCGTCGATCCCGCCGAGGTCGATGAACGCGCCGTAGTCGGTGATGTTCTTGACGACGCCGCGCAGGACCTTGCCCTCGGCGAGGGTGTCGAGCGTGTGCTTCTTCTTCTCGGCGTTCTCCTCTTCGAGGAGGACCTTGCGGGAGAGCACGATGTTGCCGCGCTTCTTGTTGACCTTGATGACCCGCATCCGCAGTTCCTGGCCGCGCAGCGCGTCGAGGTTGCGGACCGGGCGGACGTCAATCTGCGAGCCGGGCAGGAACGCGCGGACGCCGATGTCGACCGCGAGGCCGCCCTTGATCCGCTCGATGACGCGGCCGATGACGACCTTCTTGTCGGCGTAGGCCTTTTCGACTTCGTCCCAGATCTTCATCTTCTCGGCTTTTTCGCGCGAGAGGACGACGTAACCTTCCCGATCTTCGGTGCGCTCGAGCAGGACATCGACAATGTCGCCCGGCTGCACGGAAATCTGGCCGGTCTCGTCGATGAACTCGTCGACCGGGATGATGCCCTCCGACTTGTAGCCGACGTCGACGATCACTTCGGACGCGGTCACTTTGAGAACGGTGCCCTTGACGACCTCACCTTCCGCGATGTTGCGGAAGCTGTTATCGTAAAGGTCGAGGAGGCGGGCGTATTCCTGCGGATCGACTTCGTCCATCTGGGAGAATCCCGATGTCTTGAGATCAGCGGTCCCGGTGCCACCTCCTTTGGGATTGTTGAGCGTCGAATTTTCAGTTGCCATGCTAAACAGAGTCCTCCTCGGTCGTACTAGCCGGGATCTCAGCTCCGGCGGGCTGTAGGATACTTCGCTTGGAGTCGCGATAAGCAGTAGAGGATACATCACTTAGAGGCCGGCAGTCAAACTTGCCTGGAGGGCGGCTTGCCCCCCCGGCCGACGTCACGAATCACCACACGGGGGTCAGTCACCATGGCCAGAAAAGCGGCATCACGCAAGACTGCCGGCGCTGCCCGGAAGAGTTCAGTGAAGCGCAAGACCGGAACGGGACGAGCCGGCGCGGCGCGGAAGACCGGCGGACGCAAGACGAAGACGGCCGCGCGCAAGAAGGCCGCCCCGAGGCGCCCCGCGGCCAGCCGCCGGACGTCAAGCCGGAAGACAAGCCGGAAAACGGGCGCCCGGAAGGCCCGCTCGGGAAAGACCAGCGCCCGGAAGACCAGCGGACGGAAGACCAGCGGACGAAAGACCGCCAAGAGCGCCCGGAAGGCCTCGGGCCGCAAGACCACCGGCGCGGCCAAAGCCAAGCCGTCAGGCAGCCGCCCGGCCGCCCGCAAGACGTCCGCGGCCAGGCGGTCCGGCACGAAGGCCGCGACGGGGCGACCCGGCGGCCGCGGCCGGGAGCGTGACCTCGCCCAGACGCCCGACGCCGGCCGCAGCGTCAAGGGACCGACCAACCCCTTCCCCACCAAGCGCTCGACCGGCACCCCCGCCGGGGCCGGCATCAGCCGCCACGCTCCTGACCTCGATCGCGCTCGCCGTCACCTCCGGGAGGTCGAGGAATCGATCCCCGGCATCCCGTCGAGTCTCGACCTCGATCGGCGCCCGTCCGCCGCGCGCACCGGCCGCGCCGAGATGCGCGAGGCGCGCGCGAATCATCCCGAGGTCAGCCCGGAGATCACCGGCGGCGACGTCGATGCCGACTGGCAGGGGGCCTACGACAGCGGCGACGAGGCGCCCGGCGGCGACAACATGACGCCCGACCAGGACCGCGTCGACGACATCGGCAAGGCGCTCGGCGTCCAGTACGAGGACAACGAGGAGCTCAAGGGCTCGGACAAGATTGCCGAGCGCGACAAGAACCGCTGGGAGCTCGACCCGGCCTCGTCAGACGACTACAAGGACCGGGAGTAGACGATCTCCATCACCCGCGCCACCGCCTCGTCGATCGACAGCCCCGTGGTGTCGACGCCGACGGCGTCTGGCGCCTGGGTGAGTGGGGACGCGGCCCTGGTGCGATCGCTGCGATCGCGCTCCTCGAGCGCGGTCGCGACGTCACGGATGGCGGCCGAGCCGGCGGTGTGCGCCGGGTCGCTGGCGCGGCGCCGGGCGCGCTCCTCGGGGGAGGCATCGAGGAAGATCTTGACGTCGGCGGCCGGAAAGACGACGGTGCCGATATCCCGTCCCTCCATCACTACCCCGCCGTCGCCGCCGAGCGCCCGCTGACGGGCGATCAGCGCGGCGCGCACTCCCGGCAGGCGCGCGACCGCGGCGGCCGCGGCGTCGATGCCGGGGGTCCGGATGGCGGCGGCGATGTCCTCGCCATCAATCCGCACGCGCCCTTCCCCGACCTCGAGCGCGCTCTCCTCTGCCATCGCCGAGACCGCCGCGTTGTCTGACAGGTCGAGCCCGTCACGGCGCGCCTTCCACGCCAGCGCGCGGTACATCGCGCCGGTATCGATGTGGCGGTAGTGCAGCCGGGTGGCGACGGCGCGCGCAATGGTGCCCTTGCCGGCGCCGGATGGACCGTCGATCGCGACGACCAGGCGTCGCACGGGTGTCGAATCACTCACGCTGTCATTATCGCCGCAAACGCCGAGCCGCTAGGACCGGCGCGGACGCCGCGCCGGCGGACGCGCCGCGGGAGCGGGCCGCGCCGCGGCCGCGGCGCGGGCGGGCTTGACCGCGGCGCCGGCGGG
>JANMWI010000104.1:0-12871 GCA_031393955.1 Acidobacteriota bacterium | reverse complement strand
GCGCCCTTCCTGCCAAGCAGCAGGTGGACGTGCGCCAGCATCGCCAGCTTGGTCGCCGCCTTGCTCGGGTTGTTCGCCGCGAGATCCGCCGCCGCGCCCTGCTCGAACAGTTTGGCCGCCTCGGCCAGGCGGCCCTGGTAGAGGGCGATGTCGGCCAGCCCCGACGCGGAGAACGAGGCGCCAAGCGCGCCCATCGTCCCGAGCCGCTGGTAAGTACCGGTGGCCTCCGGCACCTTTCCCCGGCCGAGCTGGCCAAACGCGAGCGGCAGGACCGCGTAGACGTCGGGCTCCTCGACGGCGAGGGCTTCGCGCTCCGCCCCTTCGAAGTCGCTCGCGTAGGCGGTGTAGAGCGCGAGGTTGTCGCGGAACACGGTCCGCTTCGGCAGCATCTTCACCACCTCGCGCATGTCCGCGACCGCGCCTTGGAGGTCGCGCAGCTTCGACAGGCACAAGGCGCGCTGATTGCGGCCGACGGCGTCGCCGGCGTAGCGCGAGATCAGCTCGCCGTATTCCTTGACGCATTGCGGATAGTCGCCGGTGACGCGGTAATACATCCCGCGCGTCACGAACCGCTCGCGCTCGGTCATCCCGTCGACGTGGCGGAGCGCTTCCTTGATGTATTTGTCGGCGTCGTCCAGCCGCCCGAGGTTGCGCGAGATCACCGACAGCCCCTGGTAGCCGATGCCGAACTTCGGGTCGAGCTCGACGGTCTTGAGGAAGCTCTGGCGGGCCTCCTCGAACTTGTTGCGCGACTGCGCCTCCATCGCTTCGCCGTAGTGATGGACGACGTCCAGCGAGGTCGCCGACAGGCTCGCCATCGTGAACATCTGCGCCGACTCCGACGTCTTGTCGCCGAGCGCCTTGCGGATGGTCGCGACCAGCCGCGTCGCGGTCTCGAGGACCTGCTCCTTGCTGGCGGCCCGCCCCTTGACGCTCGCGATGACGTCGCCGGTGACGGTCTGCGCGGCCTTGAGCGCGAGGTCGTAGCCGCTGCCGTTCCGCGTGATCGCACCCGAAACGACGACGCCGACTCCCTGCTTGACCGCGACTTCGCGCGCCGCCGTCTCGTCGAGCACGTCGGGCGGGTGAACGCCGAGCGTGCGGATGACAGCCGGCCGATCGTAGGCACTGACGAAGCCGGCCCCTTCAAGGGCGCGCTTCAGCACCGGCTCGAGGGTGTGGTCGAAGGTCGGGTCGGCGGTGCCGTTGCGCATGTCGGCAATCACCACCGAGACCGGCGCATGCTTGGGCGGCGGCACCAGCGTCCGGGCGTACCACCACGTCCCGCCGCCGGCGATCGCCAGCAGCAACGCGGCGACCGGCAGCGCCAGCCGCAGCCCGACGACCCGGCTGATCGGAATCGGCTGACCCTGATCGTCGAGCCGATCGAGGTGCGCGGCGAGGTCGGCGCTGGTCTGAAAGCGCTTGGCGGCGTCTGGCTCCAGGCACTTGGCGATCATCCGATCGACCGCTTCCGGGATCTGCGGCACGATCGTGCGCGGCGGCGGCGGCGCCGTTTCCATCCGCGCCTGCAGCTCGGCGATCGCGCTCGGCGCGTGCTCGGCACGGCGCCGGCCGACCACCATGTCGTAGAGGATCAGGCCGAACGCGTAGATGTCGGCGCGCTGGTCGACGGTCTGGCCGCGCGCCTGCTCGGGCGCCATGTACTCGACCGTGCCGACCACCGACCCCTGCATGGTCGTCGAGTACGACGCCGCCGACTGCATGAAGCCGGTCCGCGGATCGGTCGGCGGCAGCGGCGCGGTCGGGGCGCCGGAGGACAGCGCGATCCCGAAGTCCATGATCATCGCGTCGTCGTCGGGATCGATCATGATGTTGGCGGGCTTGAGGTCGCGATGGACCACGCCGGCCTTGTGGGCGGCGACCAGGCCGGAGACGATCGCCCGGCCGATGCGCAGCGCCTTCGGCACCGGCAGCCGCCCCGCCTCCTTCAGCACGGAGGAGAGGTCGCTGCCGTCGACGAACGGCATCGTGATGTACTTGATGCCGCCAATCTCGCCGAGATCGTGAATGCGGACGACGTTCTTGTGCGTGACCTGGCGGGCGAGCAGCAGCTCGCGCTTGAAGCGGCGCTCGACTTCGGCGGAGGCGCCGGGGTCGGCCATCACCTCGGGGCGGATGACCTTGATGGCGACCGCGACGCCAAGCTCGGCGTCCCAGGCCTGGTAGACCGCGCCCATGCCGCCGATGCCCAGCAGCCGCATGATGTGGTAGCGGGCGCCGAACGCGGAGCCAATCTCGAGCGGTCCGTCGTCGCCGCCCGACGTCCCGGCCCGGGCGCCCGGCATCATGGTCAGGTCGGGGTCGTTCGCGTCTCCGGCCGGGAGGCCGGGCATCCGGGTAATGTCTGGATCGCCCGGGACGAACCCCGGCATTCTGGTGACGTCGGTGTCGCCCGGGGTGAAGCCCGGCATCCGGGTGACGTCAGGATCTGCGGGGGTGAACTCCGGCATCCGGGTGACGTCGGGGTCGGCAGCACGAGCGCCGGGCATCCGGGTCGGGGCGTCCGCCGCATCCGCCGCAGGCCGCCGCGGCGGCAGGGTCTCGCCGTCCCCGGCGCCGGCGAAGAGCGACGACGGATCGCCATCCATTCGTGTCGCGTCGTCCGGGGGGGAGGTGCGTGCGGTCCGCGGCGGGGGAGTCTGGACCGCTGCCGAAACGGTGCGCGCGCGCCCGGCCTGGCAGCGTGGGCACTGGTTCAGCGGGGGCGGTACCTCGTTCCCACAGCGTTGGCAGAGCATAGCGGCTCAAGGACTCGTCAGGGACAGAAGGGGTCGATAATAGCATGCCCGGCTGTCCCACAGCCGAGGGGTGCCAGGCGGTGTGGCGCGCCGGTGCCGGGGGCATTCCGCGGCGATCCGTTACCTGTGTTAGAGGTATACAGACCATCCTCCACCTCGGAGAGCAGCAGATGCGGGACTTCACGGCGACTGCCGGCTGGCCGGCCCGTCCGGATCCGTCGGCGATTGCCGAGATCGACATTTTCTGGCTGACCGCCGGCCTGGGTTGTGACGGCGACACGATTGCGATGACCGCAGCGACGCAGCACCTCGGCTGGCAATGTCTGCCACCTGGACGCGGCCATGGTCGCCCCGCACTCGACGGCTGGGACGTGAGCGGGCTCGATTTCCTGTTCATCGAGAACGTCGGCAATCTGGTCTGCCCGTCGTCTTTCGATCTGGGGGAGAGCCTGCGGCTGGTCCTGATCTCGGTGACCGGAGGGGAAGACAAACCGCTCAAGTACCCGACGATTTGCAACAGTGCCGACGTCGCGGTCGTGACCAAGATGGATCTGGCCACGGCGGTCGAGTTCGATGAAGCGGCGCTCGATCGGAATATCCACTCGGTGCGGCCCGGCATGCCGATCCTCAAGGTGTCGTCAAAGAGCGGCACCGGCGTGGATGCTTTCCTGGACCTGCTGACGGCCCGGCGCGTGGCAACGATGCCGGATGCAGTGACGGCCGCGCCACGATGACCACGACCGCCTCGATTGTCGCGCTCGGGTTCCTGCTTGGCGTGCGCCACGCCACCGACGTCGACCATGTCGTCGCCGTCGCGACCATCGTCAGCCGCGAGCGGATGATCAGGCTGGCGGCGGTGGTCGGCGCGCTCTGGGGGCTGGGGCACACCCTCACGCTCGTGCTGGTGGGTGGTCCGATCATCCTCTTCAACTGGGCGGTCGCGCCGCGGGTCGGACTGGCGATGGAATTCGCCGTCGGCTGTATGCTGGTGCTGCTCGGCCTGCGGAACCTGATCGTCGGCCGCGACGGCAGGACGGCGGGCGCGGCGCGCGGGCTGGTCCCGCCGGAGGTGCACGTGCATGGCGACTACGTCCACACGCACGCGCACGAGCCTCTGCCGCAGACGCATCCGCATGCGCCGGGCGATACCCCGCTAGGCCGGCTGGACCGGATGTTCGGCACGCTCGGCTTCTATCAGATTGCCCGGCCGGTGGTGGTGGGGATCGTTCACGGGCTCGCCGGCTCGGCCGCCGTGGCGCTGGTGGTCCTGACCACCATTCGCGATCCTGTCTGGGCGGTCGCGTATCTCGCGGTCTTCGGCTTTGGGACGGTCGCCGGCATGATGATGGTGACGACCGTCCTGGCGATCCCGTTCGCCAGGGCAGGCGGGTCGGCGGTGACGCACCGCCGCCTCCGCACGGCAACAGGGCTGCTGAGCCTCGGGTTCGGGCTGTTTCTTGCGTACAAGATCGGCGTCCTGGATGGCCTCTTCAGCGCGGCTCCACGATAGGATCCCCAGCGAGCGGCCGGATGGCACCGCTGCCGGGAGGACACCGGGCGCTGTGCATTCCTGACGTCGAGCGCTACGTCCGCATGCGCAACATATAGGGCGATGGCGCGGCGCGGCGTCAGCCGTCCACGCCCGAAGGGCCCAGCCATTCGGGGTGATGTGCTGTGCCGTCGAATCGTCCCGTGCTCTTGTAGCGTTCGTGCCGTCCCGCTTCCGCGGCCGTTGCCGTCCGCGCGAGCAGTGCCTTCACCGCCTCTGGCGCCATCGGCTTGAAGGCGCGTGCCGCGGCGAGCGCCGACTGCAGCACGTCCATCGAGTCCATGCCGGTGATGACGACGCTGACCGGGAGATGCATGGCGTAGTGCCAGCACTCCTCGGCGGTGACGAGCTTGGTGTCGATGATAAAGTGGTCGCCAAGACTCTTCATGCCGAGCGGGCCGATGCCCTGGCGCATCAGCTCCGGCAGGACCTGCTGCTCGAAGCTGTTGTAGTGGGCGTCCATGACGTTGAGCGGCATCTGCACCGCGTCGAACACGAACCCGTGTTCCGCGCCTGCCTTGAGCATCTTCAAATGAATCGCCGGGCTCTTGTGGCCCGTGAAGCCGACGAAGCGGGTCTTGCCGGCCTTTTTCGCGGCGAGCACAGCTTCCGCGGCGCCGCCGTCGCGAAAGATGCGATCGGGATCGTTGTCGCGGATGATTTCGTGGAACTGGAGCAGGTCGAGGTGATCGGTCTGCAGGCGGCGAAGCGACTCGTCGATCTGCTGGGCGGCGGTGGCGCGGTCGCGGCCGTCGATCTTGGTCATCAGGAACGCCTTGTTCCGGTAGCCGTCGAGCAGCGCCTTGCCCATGCGGACTTCGCTGGCGCCATCGTTGTAGTCCCAGCAGTTGTCGAGGAAGTTGACTCCCTGGTCGAGCGCCGTCCGGATGATGCGGATGCTCTCCGCTTCGTCTTTCTGGCGGCCCGTGTGAGCGCCGCCGAGACCGAGCAGGGAGACTTTTTCGCCGGTCCGGCCGAGCGTCCGGTACGGCATCTCCCCCTGCGCCGCGACCGGCTGTAGCCGGGACGCCAGTGCCCCGGCCACGGTGATTTCGAGAAACGTCCGGCGGTCGAGCACTGCTGCCTGCTTTCTTCAGGCGCCCGGGCCACGACGGCCCGGGCGCCTCGATTACAGCGCCGCGCGCACGGCGCGGCGGACGAAGTCCGTGGTCAGTCCGTAGACGAGATGCGACGCCAGCGCTGACGCGTGGACCGAGACCGGCGACTCGGCCGGGCTGCCGGCCAGACCGAGCATCGGCACGGCGACCTCGTCGGCGCCGATCCAGAGCACGGTGCCGAACGGCAGTCCCCATCCGTCGGCCGCCTGCGGCACGCCTTCGGCGACTACGCCGTAGGCCGCGCCCATCAGCGATCCGAACGCATAATGCACCACCGGCCCGGCCGCGGCCTTCTCTTTCTTGGTAAGCCGGTGGCCGGTGACCGATTTCGAGAGGGCCGCCGCGGTCTTCATCGTCGCGTCGTCGCCGCTGTCGCCGTTTCCTTCGGGCGCCGGCGAGAGCTTCGAGAGCTGCCCCTGGAACTGGGTCATGACCCACGTGCCGACCAGACCGCCGGCGAGTCCGGCCGCGACGCCCTTCCATATCGACGGTTGCGGCTGGTGATGATGTCCGGAATCAGAGCTCATACGTTCTCCTGGTTGAGTCGGTGGCAATGGCCACCCTCCAGGTGTGCAAGCGAATCGCGGGCCATGGCTGCCAGCCCGTGCGTCAGGCGAGCAGACTCCGCAGCATCCAGGCGGTCTTCTCGTGGACCTGCATCCGCTGCGTCAGGAGGTCGATCGTCGGCTGATCGTCGGCGCGGTTGGCGACCGGCAGGATCGAGCGGGCCGTCCGCACCACCGCTTCCTGGCCGTCGACGAGCGACTTGATCATCGCCTCGGCGGACGGAACGCCGCGCGGCTCCTCGATCGACGTCGCCGCCATGAATTCGCGGTACGTCGCAGGCGCCGGAAAGCCAAGCGCGCGCACCCGCTCCGCCACGACGTCGACCGCGAGCGCCAGTTCGGTGTATTGCCCCTCGAACATCAGGTGGAGGGTCTGGAACATCGGACCGGTGACGTTCCAATGGAAATTGTGGGTTTTCAAATAGAGCGTATAGGTGTCGGCTAGCAGGCGCGAGAGCCCTTCGGCAATCTCGCGGCGATCCTTCGCATTGATCCCGATGTTCACGGAAGGCTGAGCTGATTGTTTGGCCATGATCTCTCCGGATCGATTGTATGGCGGCGGCGAGCGGCGTCAATGACCCGCGGCAAGGATGAGTCGGCAGCGATTAACGGTTGCCCCGGGTCCTGTGGGTTCCGCTACACTGAATCGAGCATTCATTATTCCGGAGGATTCAGTGAAGACCAGAGGATACGCGGCCCAGTCCGCCGAGACCCCGCTCGCGCCGTTCGAGTTCGAGCGCCGCACGCCCGGCGATCGTGACGTCCAGATCGCGATTGATTTCTGCGGCATCTGCCACTCGGACATCCATACCGCGCGCAACGAATGGGGGGCGACGCCGTACCCGTGCGTCCCCGGCCACGAGATCATCGGCCGCGTCGTCAAGGCCGGCAAGTCGGTGAGCAGGTTCAAGGAAGGGCAGCGCGTCGGCGTCGGCTGCTTCGTCAATTCCTGCGGCACCTGCGCGAAGTGCAAGGCCGGTCAGGAGAACTACTGCGAGAACGGCTTCACCATGACGTATGGCAGCTACGACTCGGACGGCAAGACGCCGACGTTCGGCGGCTACTCGAACCAGATCGTCGTCGACGAGCGCTTCGTGCTGAACGTACCCGACCGGCTCGACGCGGCCGCATCCGCGCCGCTGCTCTGCGCCGGCATCACCACCTATTCGCCGCTCAAGGAAGCGGGCGTGACGAAGGGATCGCGGGTGGCGGTGATGGGCCTCGGCGGCCTCGGCCACATGGGCGTGAAGCTGGCGGCCTCCTTCGGCGCCGAGGTCACGGTGATGAGCCGCTCGCCCGAGAAGGAAGCTGACGCGCGCCGCCTCGGCGCGCACGAATTCGTGCTGACCAACACGCCCGGCGCCCTCGACAAGCTGGCCGGCCGCTACGACGCCATTCTCGACACGATCTCGGCGAAGCACGACCTCAACGGACCGCTGAGCTGTCTCAAGACGCGCGGCACGCTGATCCTGGTGGGCGCGTCTCCCGAGAACCTCGAGTTCAGCCCGTTCCCGCTGATCTTCGGCAACCGGAAGATTGTCGGCTCGCTGGTCGGCGGCATTCCCGAGACGCAGGAGATGCTCGACCACTGCGGCAAGCACGGCATCACCAGCGATATCGAGATGATCACGCCCGACGGTATCAACGCGGCCTACGAGCGCACCCTGAAGGGGGACGTCAAGTACCGCTTCGTCGTCGACTGCACGGCGCTGTGAGCGCGGCGGGCCTCACCGGCCCGCCGCCTCGGTTTCGTCGGAACGGAACACCGACGCCGGCAAGCCCTCCGCGTTCACCAGGTTCGCGACCGGGCTGTAGTCCCAGGCATAGCGAACTGATTTTGGATCGGTGACGTCCGTGCTCGAGACCAGCACGGTCGTCCCGTCGATCCGGCCGCTCGCCGCGACGTAGCGTCCGTCGGCGCCGGCCACCTCGAAACCCGTGACGGGACCGTCGCCGCGGGTCGCCAGGCCTTTGCCAGCATTGTCGAACCACACCCGGAGGGCGCTCCCTTCTCGATTGGCCTGCCGATAGAGCGGGCTCGCGCCGCGGTCCTGCGCCAGCAGGGCGAGCCGGCGGCCGACCTCCTGTTTATTGGTCGGATGAATGTCGGTGGGATTACCGATATCGTTGGTCACCACCACGCCGGTGCGGCGGAGCGCGGTCGCCTTGACCTGTCCTTCCTGAACGCGCATCCAGTGGCCGTTCTTCACGGCGTTGCCGTAGTTGGCGAGCTGGACCCAGTAGAACGGGAAGTCCCCTTCGGCGAACACCCGCCGCCAGTCCTCGACGAGCGTGCGCAGCGCTTCGCCGTAGATGTCCCCCTGCGCGCGGCCGGCCTCGGTCTCTCCCTGATACCAGAGCGCTCCCTTGATGGTGTATTTGACGAGCGGCGCCACCATCCCGTTATAGAGCGTCGTCGGCTCGTGCGGATGGCCGGGACCGAGCGGCGGCGCCGGACGCGGTCCCACCGAACCGTTCGCTTCCCACTGCTTGAGCGCCAGCTCATGGCGGCTGCTGTTGCCGGGATACTGCAGGACGGCGTTCTGCCAGTAGGTCAGGAACGGGGCGAGCCGGGTATTGCCGGTCAGGGCCGGTCCGCTGATCCACGACGCAATCGGCGTCCCGCCCCATGACGAATGGATCAACCCGATCGGCACCTTCAGGTCGCGCTGCATCTGCCGGCCGAAGAAGTACAGCACCGCCGAGAACTCGCCGACGGTCTCCGGGGTGCAGACCGTCCACTTCGCGTCGACGTCGTCGACCGGGGTGGCCGATCCTTTGCGCGGGACGTTGAACAGCCGAATCTCCGGCAAGGTGGCGGCGGCGACCTCGGCGTCGCCGTTGTCCGACCGGCGAACTGTCCACTGCATGTTCGACTGGCCCGAACCGATCCAGACGTCGCCAACCAGCACGTCGGCGACGACGATGGTGTTGACGCCGGTGATGGTCAGGGTGGAGGCCGGCCCCGCGGTGAGCGGCTGGAGCCAGACTTCCCAGCGGCCGGACGGGTCCGTCACCGTCGCGACGGTCTGGCTGCGGAACGTGACGCTGACGGCTTCACCCGGTTCCGCCTTGCCGAAGATGCGCGCCGGCATGTCGCGCTGGAGCAGCATGTGGTCGCTGATGATGCCGGGCAGGGTGACCTCGGCGGACGCGGGTCCGCAGGGAAGTCCAGCCAGCAAGGCCAGCAGGGCGGCGGGACGCAGGAGTCTGTGCATGCCGCGTATTCTACGGCCTGTCCGCGCCAGAGTTGCACCGTGGCACCCCGGCACCCCGGCACCCTGGCACCCTGGCACCCTGGCACTTTGGCACCTTGGCACCTTGGCACCTTGGCACCTTGGCACCCTTAGTCCCTTTCCACCTGCACCGTAATGGCGGACGGCAGCGCGGCCGACCGATAGAGCCGTTCGGTCGCCTTCCGGAAGTCTGCGGCGGTGGCGTCGGGGATGTTCATGAAGACCTGGGGATTGCGGTCGACCAGCGGAAACCACGAGCTCTGCACCTGGACCATGACGCGGTGGCCCTTGCGGAACGCGTGATACAGGTCGGGCAGGTCGAAGGTGATTGCCGCCGGCTGTCCCGGAACGAACGGCTCGGGGGTCGAGAAGCTGCGGCGGTATTTGCCGCGGAACGGCTCACCGCGAACGAGCTGCTGGTAGCCGCCCATCCTCACGGCGTTCGAGCGCACCGGTTGATCGGGGGCTGCCGACGGCGTCGGATAGTCGTTCGGGTAGACGTCCACCAGCTTGACGACGAAGTCCGAGTCGGTGCCGGTGGTCGAGACGTGCAGCGCGACCTTCACCGGCCCGGCGATGATCAGGTCGCTGTCGAGCGGCGCGGTCTGGTAGGTGAGGACGTCGGTGCGCTGCGACGCGAAGCGCTGATCCTCGGTCATGTAGTCGCGGGTCATGCCGCCGGCGACGTAGCCGACGTAGGGGACGGGACGGTTCGGATCGCTGACGTATTCGTCGAACCCCTCCTGCCCGCCGGGTTTCGTCGCCGACAGCGTCCCGCCGGCGTCGAAGTACAGCGTCGTCGGGCGCAGGCCTTTCGGCGGCCAGGCATCCAGCCGGCGGAATTCGTTCAGGCCGGTGAGGAACATCCACGCCTCGGGCAGCGCCGCCGGCTTGTCCTTCAGGTATTGCATGAAAAACGGGAACTGGATGTTGTCGCGGAAGAATTCTCCCGTCTTGACGGCGAAGGTCAGGTTGCCGAGTGTCAGCCCGGTGCCCCGGCCCCAGCCGCCGTGCGACCACGGGCCCATCACCAGCATGTTCGGCGTGCCGCCGTTCTTCTCTTCGACGGCGTGATAGATGCGCAGCGGGCCTACCGGATCCTCGGCGTCGAACCAGCCGCCGACGTTGAGGACCGCGCAGGTGACGCCGTCCATGAACTTCCACAGCGACCGCTGCTTCCAGAAGTCGTCGTACACCGGATGGTCGACGATCTGCTGCCAGTACTCCGCCCGTCCGCCGAACAGCTCGGCGTTCATGCGCGCCAGCGGGACCGGGGTGTGGAGGAAGAACTCGTACATGTCGCCGGTGCCGGGGTCGAACCGCAGCGCCGGCTTCGGCGGCTGCGGCGTATCGCCGCGCGCGACGAAGCCCGAGTAGAAGCCGAAGTTCGCGCCCAGCATGAACGCCCCGTTGTGATACACGTCGTCGCCCATGTAGTAGTCGGCGGTGGGTGCCTGGGGTGACGCGGCCTTCAGGGCCGGGTGGGTATTAATGATGCTGGCGGCGACATGGAAGCCCGGCTGGGAGACGCCGATCATGCCGACCCGTCCGTTGTGATGCGGCACGTGGGCCAGCAGCCACTCGATGGTGTCGTAGGTGTCGGTGCTCTCGTCGACGTCCTTGGGCCCCTTCGTCGGGTTGAACGGCCTGACCTGCTGGAACGCCCCCTCCGACATGTAGCGCCCGCGCGCATCCTGCGCGACGAAGATGAACCCCTCCTTCTGGAACTGCTCGGAGGGACCGAGCCGCTCCGGGTACTGGTCGACGCCGTACGGCGCGACGCTGTAGGGGGTCCGGGTGATCAGGAAGGGATAGGTCCGCGAGGCGTCCTTGGGCGCGTAGACGGCCGTGAACAGCCGGACGCCGTCTCGCATCGGGATCAGATATTCGTATTTCGTGTAGGACGCCTGGACCTGGTCGCTGGCCGCGGCGGCGGGCTGGGCCGGGGCCTGCGCCCAGGGGGCCGCGCCCACCAGTACGACGAGCAGCAGACAGCTGACCGCGATGAGCGGTCGAGAGGCGGCAGAAGTGCGCATCGCCCGATTATGCTCCGACCGCCGCGGCGGCGGGAAGAGCCGGCGCCAGCACGGTGCTGGCGCCGCCGCATGACGGCCATGCCGACTAGCGCTTGCGCACGTCGGTGAGCATGACCGGCTGGTCCGCGTAGTTCTCGATGACCAGCACGTTGTCGTTGAGCGTCAGCTTGGTCGCGATCGACAGCTTGCCCTCGCCGTGGCCGTCCTTGTCCAGCCGGAGCTCAATCAGGGTGAACGGGTAGTCGAGCGAGCGCGGGCTGTTCTGGGCCTCGATGAAGCCGATCGGGCGATCGGTGGCGAGAATGATCCGTCGCCCGCCTTCCTCGCCGGGGAGCTCGCGGGCATAGCGAAGGTCATACGACAGTGATCCAGGCGCCCGGATATTGCCAACCGGCCGCTCGTCCTGAAGTGCCTTCAGGAGCGCATCGGGCCCCTGCTCACGGAAGGTCGACACCAGCTTGTCCCGGGCCGCGTCAGTCGTGTAGCGGTTGATCGTGATCTCGATCTGCGAGGCCCCGGTCCGGCCGACGTTCGAGATGTTCACGGCGTTGGCGGTGAACTCTTCCTTGACCGTGTTCGAAGCTGTCTGTCCGTTGGACGGAGTCGGCAGGGCCAGCGTGGCAGTCGTCATCAGGGCCGCCGCGAGCCCCGAAACCCGGCGTGTGAGCATCATCGCAACCTCTTCTTCCTCGGATATTTCTCTCTCGCGAACGAATCCCGCCGTCCACGAGTAGCTCCTGACAATGGTTACAAGCGTGATGCCACGTCGTACGGCTGACCTGCGTTTCGCCTGCCGACTCATCATTCGACGGTCGGCACAGACGGTCAGGCGTTGGGACGCGGCGATTGGATGGGTCGGCGGCACCCGGCACCACCAGGAGGTGTACCGGGGAGCGGGGGTCAGAAGTTGATGGTGGCGGTGACGGTATCGCTGTACGTCCCGGCGCTGACGTCCTGTCGCGGCGGGATGCGGCCGAACACGGTGACGTTGACGGTCGTTCCGACCTGGAAGACCGACACCGTGGCCGAATAGAAGCTCGTGCCGCCGGCGCCGTCGCCCCAGATCAGCGAGCGGCCGGCATCGACGTAGAAGTTGTAGTTCAGGCGCTCCGCCCCTTTGACCATCTTGCGTGGCGCGAAGGTCGCGGCCGAACCGGGCGACAGCGTAATCTGGATGCTCAGCGGCGCGAGACACTGATAGCTGACCGACCCGGTCGAGTCGCGTGGCGGTGCCGCAAAGACGTCATACGAGCCGAAGCTGACCCCGGTCGAACCGACCGTGCACTGCGCCGCGGCCGCCGCTGGCCAGCCGAGCGCGACGATCAGGGCGATCAGTCTCCCGATCCGGCTCACGGCGTCCTCCCGGCAATCGTGCAGCGCAACAGCCCCAGATCGGCTTGCGCGGTCGCCGCGGCGGCAGCCGTCAGGGTGAGCTCGCAGCGCCGGCCGTTCGCGGTGATGACGGCGCGATGCGCACCGGCAGGAACGTTCTCCAGATAGAACTCGCCGCCGCGCCCGATCGGGGAGCTGATCCGGCCGGTTCCGGTTTCCACATTCAGCACGCCGAACGCCGGCACGATGATCCCGTCAGGCGTCATCAGCTC
>JANMWI010000023.1:0-30542 GCA_031393955.1 Acidobacteriota bacterium | reverse complement strand
CGGCACGGCCGGCGCCGGCGGCCGGCTGCCCGGCGGCCGCGGGTGCGGGTGCCGCCGCCGCGTCGACCCGCAGGTTCCACACCGCGCGGCGCAGCCCCCGGGATCCATCGATGTCGAGGCGCCGGACCTGACGGCCGCCGTCGTCAGTAATCGTCAGCACGAGCTTCGCGTCGGCCGGCAGCGCGCCGGCGACGTTGTAGGTGAAGATCGCGCCGAACGGCGGATTCGGCGTGGTCCAGTTCCCGCCGAGCGGACCGAGCCCGGCGGACCCGGCCGGCGCCAGCCCGGTCGGCGAGAAGAGCGACGCGTCGCGAAGCGGGAAGAGCTCGGTCGCCTCCGCCAGCCCGCTCACGGTCATCCCGCGCAGCGCGCTGAAGTCATCGAGCACGTAGACGCCGCGGCCGAACGTCGCCAGTACCAGGTCGCTCTCGGCGCGCTGGACCGCGAGGTCCCGCACCTGCGTCACCGGAACGCCGCCGCGCATCGGCAGCCACCGGGCGCCGCCGTCGAGGCTGACATACAGGCCGAACTCGGTACCGGCAAACAGCAGGTCGCCGTTGACGTGATCCTGCACCACCGACCAGACATCGTGGCGGGCCGGCAGGTCGCCGCTGATCAGGCGCCAGGTGCGGCCCCGATTCGTGCTCTGGACGAGATACGGGGCATAGTCGCCGCGCTGCCAGTTGTTGAGCGCCACGAATACGGTGTCGGCGTCGCGCGGCGACGCGAAGATATCGGAGACATAGGTCCACTTCGGCACGCCGGGAAAATCCTCGACGCGGCGCCAGCTGCCGCCGCCGTCTTCCGTGACCTGCAGCAGCCCGTCATCGGTGCCGGCGTAGAGCAGTCCTTCCCGCAGCGGCGACTCGTCGAGCGCCACGACATTGCTGAGGGCGGTCGTCGACTCGTGGTAGCCGACAGCGTCGGCGGGCCAGACCCGCCCCATCAGCGGCAATTCCTGCCACTTCAGCTGACGCGTCAGGTCAGGGCTGATGCGGGTCCAGGCATCCCCTCGATCCTCCGAGCGGTACACATAGTTGCTCGCCCAGTACAACCGCCGCGGGGCGTGCGGGCTGATCAGGTATGGCGCATCCCAGTTGGCGCGATCCGCCGCGCCCGTCGCCGGCACTCGTCCTGCCGCGGGCGCCCCGCCGCGGCCTCTGCCGCCGCCCAGCGCGTCAACCGCATCGTCGGCCGGCAGCGGACCCGACAGGCGGGGGCGAATCGATTTGACCTCGCCGGTCTGGAGGTCGAACCGCGTCAGGTTGCCATCCTGGGCGCTCGCATAGACGGTGCGGCCGTCCTCCGGATCGCTGCGCGTCTGGAAGCCGTCGCCGCTGCCGATGACGAACCAGTCGCTGTTCCTGATGCCCCAGCGATTGAGCGTCCGCGACGGGCCGCACACCGACCAGTTGTCCTGCGCCCCGCCGCAGATGTTGTAGAACGGCTTGGCGTTGTCGACCGACACCCGGTAGAACTGGGTCACCGGCAGGTTCGTGAAGAAGCGGAACGTCTCGCCGCCGTCGTAAGTCTCATAGAGACCGCCGTCATTGCCGACCAGCAGGTGATCGCGGTCGGCCGGATCGAACGCCAGCGCGTGGTTGTCGACGTGTATCCCGGTGTCTTCCCAGCCGGTGGTGCTCCACGTCCGGCCGCCGTCGGTGCTGCGCTCGAAACTGGTGTTGATCGAATAGATCGTGTCGGGACGGTGGGGATCGACATACAGCTCGTAGTAGTAGGCCGCGCCGCCGCCGCGGTACCACTGGCCGTCGGGCTCCGGCACCACCGAGATCGACTCGATCCGCGTGGCGGCCGCGGTCAGCTCACGCGGCACCGTGCCGATGCGGCCAATCCGCGACCAGGAGCCGCCGTTGTCGTCCGAGCGGTAAAAGCCGGCTTCGTCGACCGCGGCCACGGCCTGGGCCGGCGTCAGCGGCAGTGCGCCCCGGCCCCTCGGCCCCTTGGCGCTGATCAGCGCGTAGACCCGCGACGGTCGGCTCGGATCGACCGCCAGCGCGACCCGGCCGATATCGTCGCGCGGCAGGCCTTTCGAGAGCCGCGTCCACGTTCGGCCGCCGTTGGTCGACTTGAAGATACCCCCCTCGGGGCCGCCGCCGACCATCTGCCCGACCGCGCGCCGGCGCTGGTAGGCCGAGGCGTACAGCGTCTCGGGCGCGCCGGGTTTGAACACGACGTCGCTGACGCCGGTGTCGGGGCTGATGGTCAGCACCGCCGTCCAGCTCACCCCGCCGTTGGTGGTCTTGTACAGCCCGCGCTCGCCGCCGGCCGACCACAGCGGCCCCTGGGCGGCGGCGTAGACAGTGTCCGACCGCCGCGGATCGATCAGGATGCGGCCGATGTGTTCCGACGCCGCCAGCCCGACGTGCTGCCACGTCCGCCCGGCGTCGGTCGACTTGTAGACGCCGTCGCCGAAGTGGGCGCTGCGCTGGCTGGTGTTCTCGCCCGCTCCGACCCACACCGTGTTCGAATCCTTAGGATCGAGGACGACGCAGCAGAGCGTGAACGACCCCTGGTCGTCGAAGATCGATGTAAAGGTGATGCCGCGGTTGGTCGTCTTCCACAGGCCGCCGAAGGCGCTGGCGACGTACCAGACGCTGCTGTTGCGGGGATCGATGACGATGTCCTGGATCCGGCCGGAGACCAGCCCCGGTCCGAGGCTGCGCAGTTCGATGCCGGCCAGCAGGGCACTGGCCGGCGGCACGGCGTCGCCGGACTGTGCCCCGACCATCGCCGCCGCCGCGATCGCCATCGCGCCGATGAAGCCGCTGGTTCTGGATCTCACGGGCAGCAGTCCTGTGACGGCGCGGCGCAACGCCGGTGCTCCGGAGCGCGCCGGCGCGCCGGCGTCAGAAAATCGTTGAAATGGACGCGAGCGCGAGGTCGAGCGCCCGGGTCGGGAGCACGCCGAGGTAGAGCACGGCGATGACCGCCAGTGCCAGGCCGGCGAGCGCGGTCGCGGCCACCGGCGGCCGCGGCGCATCCGTCCCTTCGGTCATGTACATCATGACGACGATCCGCAGGTAGAAGAAGACCGAGACGACGCTGGTCAGGACGCCGATGATCGCCAGCCAGTAATGCCCTTCCTGGACCGCGGCGCTGAAGATGTACCACTTGCCGATGAAGCCGGCGGTCGGCGGCAGGCCGCCGAGCGACAGCAGGAAGATGGTCATCAGGCCGGCCAGCCCCGGCCGCTCCTTCCACAACCCGGCGAAATCGCGGAGCTCGTCGTGCTGCCGGTCGCCGCTGGCGAGCAGGGCGACGATGCCGAGCGCGCCCATGTTGGTGACCGCGTAGGCGAGCAGGTAGAACAGAATCGCCGCCTTGCCGGTGCTGCTGGCGGCAACCAGGCCGAGCAGCAGGTCGCCGGCGTGGGCGATGCTCGAGTAGGCGAGCATCCGCTTGATGTTGGTCTGGACGACGCCGACGACGGTGCCGAGGATCATCGTCAGCGCCGCGAGCACCGACAGCACCGGAATCCAGTGCTCCTTGAGCGGCTCGAGCGGCGACAGGAAGACGCGCACGAAGGCGGCGAACGCCGCCGCCTTGACGGCGGTCGACATGAAGGCGGTGACGATCGTCGGCGCCCCTTCGTAGGCGTCGGGGGTCCACATGTGGAACGGCACCGCCGAGACCTTGAAGGCAAAGCCGACGGCGAGCAGGCCGACCGCGAGCAGCGCCAGCGTCGACGGCCCGCCCGCCCCCTGGCGCGCCAGCACTTCGCCGATCTGCTCGATCCGCGTCGAGCCTGACAGCGCGAACGCGAACGCGATGCCGTAGAGGAAGAAGGCGCTCGAGAAGGCGCCGAGCAGGAAGTACTTGAAGGCCGCCTCGGCGCCGCCGGCGCTGCGGCGGCGGATGCCGGTCAGGACGTAGACCGCGAGCGAGAGGATTTCGAGGGCCAGGAAGATGACCAGCAGGTCGGTCGCCGCCGCCATCATCATCATCCCGCAGATCGCAAACAGCGTCAGCGCGTAATACTCCCCCGCCGGCAGCCGATCGCGCTCGACGACGTCGGCCGACATCAGCATCGTCAGGATGCCGATCACGCACAGTACCATGTTGATGAACAGCGCGAAGTTGTCGGAGCGGATGACCCCCATGCTGCGGGCGTCGCTGTTCCACAGCACCGCCGAGACGATCGCGGCGCCGACCAGGCCGATGATGCCGAGCCAGGCAATCGGCATCCGCTCGCCGGGCTCGCGGAAGGCCTCGGCGACCATGGCGACGATCGCCGACAGGGCGACGATGACGAGCGGGATGATTGCGGCGTATGCGCTCATGACGGGCTACTCGCTGATCGCGGCCAGGGGGCCGGCGGCTGGGTGATCGGTTCCGGGGACGGCCGCCCGGACACCGGACGCGCCGGCCGGGACCTGAGCGGGCTGCCCGGGCGTGTCGCTGCCGTGAGCCAGGGGAAGCGGCCGGGACAGGGCGCCGTAGCTGCGGCCGGTGATGCGCTCCAGCGTCCGGTTGACCGACGGCTCGATCGGCCGGAGGAAGACGGCGGGAAAGACTCCCATCACGATGCACATCGCGATCGTCGGGATCATCATCGCCCATTCGCGCGGCGTCAGGTCGGGCAGCGACCGGTTCTTGGCGTTGGTGAGCTCGCCGAAGTTGACGCGCTGGAACATCCACAGCATGTAGACCGCCGAGAGGATCACGCCGGTCGCGGCGGCGGCGGCGAGCTTGGCGTTCCACAGGAACGCGCCGACCAGGATCAGGAACTCGCCGACGAAGCCGTTCATGCCGGGCAGCGCGATCGAGGCGAGCGTGATCAGCAGGAACGCCGCGACCAGCCGGGGCATGACCGCTTTCAAGCCGCCGTACTCCGAAATCAGGCGGGTGTGGCGGCGGTCCGAGAGCATGCCGACGATCATGAACAGCCCGCCGGTGCTGACGCCGTGGTTCAGCATCTGGTAGACCGCGCCCTGCGCCCCCTGGACGTTCATCGCGCACAGCCCGAGCACGACGAAGCCGAGATGGCTGACGCTCGAGTAGGCGACCAGCTTCTTCATGTCGGGCTGGACCATCGCGACCAGGGCGCCGTAGATGATGCCGATGACCGCCAGCACCGCGATCCACGGCGCGAAGTAGAGGGCGGCCGACGGGAACAGCGGGAAGGCGAAGCGGAACAGGCCGTAGGTGCCCATCTTGAGCATCACGCCGGCGAGGATGATCGAGCCGGCGGTCGGCGCCTCGACGTGGGCGTCGGGCAGCCAGGTGTGGAACGGGAACAGCGGCACCTTGATGAGGAAAGCGACCGCGAAGGCGAGGAAGAACCACACCTCGGTGTGCCACGGCAGCTGGACCGCGTAGAGGTCCTGGAGGTTGAAGCTCGGCGTGCCGGTGGCGGCGGCGTGGGCGTAGGCCAGGCCGATGATCGCAATCAGCATCAGGACGCTGCCGGCCATCGTGTAGAGGATGAACTTGACGGCGGCGTAGATGCGGCGCTCGTAGCCCCAGATGCCGATCAGGAAGTACATCGGAATCAGGACGAAGTCCCAGAAGACGTAGAACAGGAACAGGTCGATGGCGACGAACACCCCGAGCATCGAGGTCTCGAGCGCGAGAATGAAGAACGAGAACATCTTGACGTTCTTGTGGACCGACTCCCACGACGACAGCAGCGCCAGCGGCGTCAGGAAGCCGGTCAGCACGATCAGCAGCAGGCTGATGCCGTCGACGCCGATCAGGTATTGGATGCCGAAGGCGGGGATCCAGGCGTGGCGCTCGACGAACTGGTAGTCGGCGCTCGCCGGATCGAACCGCCACCACAGCAGCAGCGTCGCGAAGAACGTCGCCAGCGAGACCGCCAGCGCGAGCGTCCGGACAATCGGCTCGCGGTCGCGATCGTCGCCGCGTCCTCCGGCAAAGAGCACGAGGATGGCGCCGGCGAGGGGCAGAAAGACAATAACTGAAAGCATGTCGCTACACTGAAAAGGAGCCGTTCGACCTGGCCGTTATCGCCACAGGTAGAACCCGAGGATCACCACCACGCCGATGAAGAGCGCGGCGGCGTAGGTCCGGACCGACCCGGTCTGGACGCGGCGCAGGCCGCCGCTGCCGGCCTGGACCGCCATGCCGACGCCGTTGACGGCGCCGTCGACGACACCCGCGTCGATGCCCTTCCACAGCGCGCCGGTCGAGAACAGCTTGATCGGCTGGACGATCGCGGCGTCGTAGATCGCGTCGACGTAATACTTGTTGAGGAGCAGCGTGTGGACCCCGGCCATGCGCCGCGCCATGCGGTCGGCGGCGGGGCGGTTGCGCAGCCAGAAGTAGGCGGCGATGCCGATGCCCGCGAAGGCGATGCCGATCGAGATGGCCATCAGCAGGAACTCGGTCGATCGTTCCTCGCCGGCGGTGCCGCTGTCGTGGGCCGCTGCGGCGGCGTCGGCGTGGGCGGTCTCGGCTTCCGGCACGACGGCGGCCGGCTCGGCGCCGCGCCGTGCCGCCCGGGCCGACTCGGTCACCGCGAAGCTGGGCTCGAGGTAGCTCTCGATCCGGTTCGAGCCGCCGAGCGCGTGCGGCACGCCGACATAGCCCGCAAAGACCGAACCCACCGCCAGGATGATGAGCGGGATCGCCATTGACGGCGGGGCGTCGTGGAGGTGATGTCCGGCGCCGTGGCCGTGGGCCGGAGCATGGGCGGCCGCGCCCGCCGCGGCATGCGCCCCCGTGGCGGCCGGCTCCTCTTCCTCCGGATGCTCGGCCGCGGCCGGCGCGTCGTGGCGGCGCGTGCCGTGGAAGGCGAGGAAGACCAGGCGGAACATATAGGTCGCGGTCAGCAGCGCCGTCACCGCGCCGATGCCCCACAGCAGCAGCCGGTTCGAGTTGGTTGACGTGAAGGTGCGATAGAGGATCTCGTCCTTGCTGAAGAACCCGGACAGCAACGGCACGCCGGCAATCGCCAGCGCGCCGATCAGGAACGTCCAGTAGGTGATCGGCAGGTCCTTCTTCAGGCCGCCCATGTTGCGCAGGTCCTGCTCACCCGCCAACGCGTGAATCACCGCCCCCGAGCCGAGGAACAGCAGCGCCTTGAAGAACGCGTGGGTGTAGAGGTGGAAGATGCCGGCGGCGTAGGCGCCGACGCCCATCGCCAGGAACATGTAGCCGAGCTGCGACACCGTCGAGTAGGCGAGCACGCGCTTGATGTCGTTCTGGACCAGCCCGATCGTGCCGGCGAGCAGCGCCGTCGCCGCGCCGATCCCCGCGACCACCGCCAGCGTCGTCGGCGCGTGGGAGAACAGCACCGCGTTGCGGCCGATCATGTAGACCCCGGCGGTGACCATCGTCGCCGCGTGGATCAGCGCCGAGACCGGCGTCGGCCCTTCCATCGCGTCGGGCAGCCAGACGTAGAGCGGAATCTGCGCCGACTTGCCGGTGGCGCCGAGGAACAGCAGCAGCGTCGCGATCGTCATCACGCCGAAGGCGCCGTGCTCGACGGCGCGGGTGTCGGCGGCGGCGGCGACCTGCTGGAAGTCGAGCGTGCCGAAGGTCGCGAAGATCAGCAGCATCCCGAGGATGAACCCGAAATCGCCGATCCGGTTGACGATGAAGGCCTTCTTGCCGGCGTCGGCGGCCGACTTCTTCCGGTACCAGAAGCCGATCAGCAGGTACGAGCAGAGGCCGACGCCTTCCCAGCCGACGAACATCACCGGGAAGCTGGCGCCGAGGACCAGCACCAGCATGAACGCGGCAAAGAGGTTGAGATAGGAGAAGTAGCGCGCGTACTCGGCGTCGGACTCGTCGTGCATGTAGCCGGTCGAATAGATGTGGATCAGCGAGCCGATGCCGGTGATCACCAGGATCATTACCGCCGACAGGTGATCGAGCCTGAGCGAGAACGGCACCCGCAGCGTGCCGGACGACATCCAGGTCAAGACGTCCTGCTGGAGCGCGCCGGCGTCGCTGCGGCCGATCGCCAGCACCGCCGCGACCGCGACGGCAAACGACGCCAGCATCGCCGCGCAGGCGGCGCCGCCGGACACGGACTTGGCCAGCCGCCGCCCGAACAGGGCGTTGAGCAGGAAGCCGGCGAGCGGGAGAAGCGGGATCAGTAAGAGCATGCCTACCACTTGAGCGACGAGAAGGCGTCGGGGTTGAGCGTCTCGCGGTGCCGGAACAGCGAGATCACCAGGGCCAGGCCGACCGCGGCCTCGGCGGCGGCGACGGTCATGACGAAGAAGGTGATGATCTGGCCGTCGACCGTGCCGCGGTAGCGGCCGACCGCCACGAAGGTCAGGTTGACGGCGTTCAGCATGATCTCGATCGACAGCAGCACCGTGATCAGGTTGCGGCGGACGAACACGCCGGCTGTGCCGATCGCGAACAGGATCCCCGACAGGATCAGGTAGTGGTTCAGTCCGACCATCAGCGTTCTTCCTTCCCGGCCAGCACGACCGCCCCGACCATCGCGACCAGGATCAGGATCGAGGTCGCCTCGAACGCGAACGCGTGGCGCGTGAACAGCGCCACGCCGATCCCGGCCACCGAGCTCACCGACGGGGCGGACGGACCCTGCGAGAACCACGCCGGCCCGACCCGCGACAGCGCCCAGACCAGCTCGACGCCGAGCGCCAGCGACAGCACCACGGCAATCCGCATCCCGGTCGGGCCGAGCAGCGCCGACGCCGACACGACCGGATCTTCCTGCGGGATGTTGAGCAGCATGACGACAAACAGGAACAGCACCATGATGGCGCCGGCGTAGATGATGATCTGCGTCACCGCCGTGAACGGCGCATCGAGCAGCACATAGAGCGCCGCCAGCGCGCCGAACGACGTGATCAGCAACATCACGCTGTGCATCGGATTGCGCTGCGCGACGACGAAGAACGACGACAGCACCGCAATCGCCGCGCCGATGTAAAAAGCCGCTACATCCATCTCTTACCCCGCGCCCTCACCGGAGGCGCACCCTGGCACCGTGGCACCCGGCACCTTGGCACCCTGGCACCCCTGGCACCCCGGCCCTTTGGCACCCCGGCACTTTGATTTATCCAATCCACAAAATCATCGCCGCCGTCACGAACAGGTTGATGACCGCCGCGGGCAGGAGAAACTTCCAGCCGAACTCCATCAGCTGGTCGTAGCGGTAGCGCGGCAGCGTCCAGCGCATCCAGACGTAGAAGAACAGGATCAGGAAGACCTTGACCAGGAACCAGATCCAGCCGAGCCACGACGGCAGGAACGGGCCGAGCCAGCCGCCGAGATACAGGCTGGTCGCGACCGCCGAGACCGTGACCATGTTGACGTATTCGGCGAGGAAGAACATCGCGAAGCTCATCGAGCTGTACTCGGTGTGGTAGCCGGCGACCAGCTCCTGTTCGGCTTCCGGGAAGTCGAACGGCGCCCGGTTGGTCTCCGCGACCCCGGCGGTCAGGAAGATCAGGAAGCCGAAGAACTGCGGAATGATGTACCAGCGCGGGATGAACCCGAACCACGTACCGGACTGCTGCAGCACGATCTCGCGCAGCGACAGCGACCCGGCCATCATGATCACCGCCGCCAGCGCCAGCCCGTAGGACAGCTCGTAGCTGATCATCTGCGCCGACGAGCGCAGCCCGCCGAGCAGCGAATACTTGCTGTTCGACGCCCAGCCGGCGAGGACGATGCCGTAGATGCCCATCGAGGTGATCGCGAAGACGACCAGCACGGCGACGTTGACGTCGGTAATCTGCAGCGGAATCGGCTGATCGAGCAGGCCGAACAGCGTCGTCTCGGTGCCGAACGGCACCACCGAAAACGCGGCGAACGCCGCCGTCGTCGAGACCAGCGGAGCGAGCGCGAACAGGAACGCGTCGGCCGCCTTCGGCCGCAGCTGCTCCTTGAACAGCAGCTTGATGACGTCGGCGAACGGCTGCAGCGCGCCTTCGAAGCCGACCCGGTTCGGGCCGCTGCGGTCCTGGATGTAGGCGCAGACCTTGCGCTCGAGCCAGACCATGAAGGCCGCCGACAGCACCAGCATGTTGAAGACGACGAAGATCAGTCCGAGCTGGGCGAGCACCGGCGGCGACGGCAGGTAGCTCAACATCAGTGCGCTCCCACCGGCGTCTTCGCCGCCCGCCAGTCGGCCGGCAGCGTGCAGCGCCCCTCGCGGATGTGCGCCTCGAACTCGGCCCGGAAGTGCTTGACGGTCGTCAGCGCCGGCGTCGCCGCGGCGTCGCCGAAGGCGCACAGCGTCTTGCCGGCGATGTTGTTGCCGACACTGACCAGCAGGTCGATGTCGCGCATCTCCCCTTCGCCGTGCTCGATCCGGGTCAGGATCTTGAGCAGCCAGTCGCCGCCTTCGCGGCACGGCGTGCACTTGCCGCACGACTCGTGCTTGTAGAAGTGCAGCAGGTTGCGCGCCACCCAGACCATGCAGGTCGTCTCGTCCATGACGATGATGCCGGCCGAGCCGAGCATCGAGCCGGCCTTGGCGACATCGTCGAAGCTGGCCGGGATGTCGAGCTGGTCGGGCAGCAGGATCGGCACCGACGAGCCGCCGGGAATGACCGCCTTGAGCGTGTGGCCGTCGCGGATGCCGCCGGCGTGCTCGAAAATCAGCTCGCGCAGCGTCGTCTTCATGGTCGCCTCGAAGACGCCCGGCTTTTTGACGTGGCCGCTGACGCAGAACAGCTTCGGGCCGCCGTTCTTCTCCGGGCCGAGGCCGGCAAACCAGTCGGCGCCGCGGGTCATGATTGCCGGCAGGTTGCAGAGCGTCTCGACGTTGTTGACCGCGGTCGGCGCGTTGTAGAGCCCGGCGACCGCCGGGAACGGCGGCTTGAGCCGCGGCTGGGCGCGCTTCCCCTCAAGCGACTCGATTAGCGCGGTCTCCTCGCCGGCCTCGTAGGCGCCGGCGCCGCGATGGATGACGATGTCGCAGTCGAAGCCCGAGCCCATGATGTTCTTGCCGACGTAGCCCTCGGCGTAGGCCTTGGCGAGCTCCGCCTCCATTACTTTCTGGACGTGGTAGAACTCGCCGCGGATGTAGATGTACGCGACCTTCGCGCCAATCGCCCAGCAGCCGATCAGGCAGCCTTCGAACAGCAGGTGCGGATTACGCTCCATCAGGAGGTGATCCTTGAAAGTCCCCGGCTCGCTCTCGTCGGCGTTGCAGCAGATGTACTTCGGCTTCGGCGTGTCCTTGAGGACGAACTGCCACTTCAGGCCGGTCGGGAAGCCGGCGCCGCCGCGGCCGCGCAGTCCGGACGCCTTGACGCGCTCGATGACGTCGTTCGGCGGCAGCGCCAGCGCCGCCTTCAGCCCCTGATAGCCGTCGTGCTTGACGAAGAAGTCGAGGGTGTAGCAGTCGCGCTCGCGGACGTACTTGGTGAGAATCGGTTCCATATGATTTCCGGCAGCGGCCGAGGCGGTCATTTCTCGAGCTTCAGGTGGCAGCCGTTGAGCGCCGCGGCGCCCTTCGCCTTGAGGTCGTCGACCAGCCGGCCGGCATCCTCGGGGCGGACGTGCTCGTGCCAGTGTTCATTGTTGACCATCACAATCGGCGCGCGGTCGCAGGCGCCGAGGCACTCGAACTCGAGCAGCGTGAACATCCCCGAGGGATCGGTCTCGCCGACTTTGATGCCGAGCTTCTCCGACAGCGCCTCGACGACGCGCTCGGCGCCGGCGAGCGCGCACGACAGCGTCCGGCAGACCTGCAGCACGTAGGTGCCGACCCGCTCGCGGAAGAACATCACGTAGTAGGTCGCGACATCCTCGACCTCGGCCGGCGTCATCTCGAGAATCCCGGCGACGTGCCGCATCCCCGGCGCGGTCAGGTAGCCTTCCTGCTCCTGGACCAGATAGAGCGCCGCCAGCACCGCCGAGCGCTTGCGGTCAGACGGATATCGGGTCAGCAACTCGTGGAGGCTGGCGCGGCGCTCCGGCGTGAACGCGAACGTCCCGTCGTCGTCGAGCCGGGCGCGCTCCGAGTGATGGAAATGCGAGCGGTCGTAGACCATCAACGGGTGAAAACTCATCGGTCCACGTCTCCCATGACGACGTCGGTCGAGCCGATGACGGCGATGACGTCGGCGATCATGCCGCCGATAATCGCGTTCGGCAGCGCCTGGCACGCGTAGAACGACGGCGCGCGCAGCTTGATGCGGTACGGCCGGTTGCTGCCGTCCGAGACAATCGAGAAACCGTGCTCGCCGCGCGGCCCTTCAATCGGCACGTACGACTCGCCGGCCGGCACCGAGAAGCCCTGCGAGTAGATCAGGAAGTGCTGAATCAGCCCCTCCATCTCGGTGTAGACCTTGTCCTTCGGCGGCGGCACGATCCGGTAGTCCTGGATGTCGTAGACGCCGCGCGGGCTGATCCGATCGAGCGCCTGCAGCGCGAGACGGGTGCTCTGGCGCATCTCCTCGACGCGCACCAGGTAGCGGTCGTAGACATCCCCCGCGGTGCCGGTCGGGATGTTGAAGTCGTAGGTGTCGTAGCCGAGATACGGAAACGCCTTGCGGACGTCGTAGGGGACGCCGGCGGCCCGCGCCATCGGCCCGACCAGGCCGTAGGCGATCGCCGACGCCTTGTCGATGACGCCGACGCCGCGGGTCCGCTTGAGCCAGATCTGGTTCTGGGTCAGCAGATCCTCGTACTCGTCGAGCTTGCTGGGAAAGGCGTCGAGGAAGCTGCGGACCGCCTCGTGAAAGCCGGTCGGCAGATCCTCGCGCAGCCCGCCAATCCGGAGGTAGCTCGGGAACATCCGGAAGCCGGCCAGCATCTCGTTGATGTTGAGCAGCTGCTCGCGCTCGCGGAAGCAGTACATCATCACCGACACCGCGCCGATCTCGAGGCCGTGGGTGCCGAGCCAGACGAGGTGGCTGGTGATGCGCTGCAGCTCGGCGATCAGGACGCGGATGTCGCGGACCCGCTGCGGCATCTCGACGCCGAGCAGCCGCTCGACCGACAGGCAGAACGCCAGGCTGTTCGACTGCGCGCCGCGGTAGTCCATCCGCTCGACCAGGGGAATGACCTGCTGCCACTTTTTCTGCTCGGCGGTCTTCTCGATGCCGGTGTGGAGGTAGCCGATCGTCGTGTCGGCGCCGGTGACGGTCTCCCCCGAGAGCTCCAGCACGATCCGCAGCACGCCGTGCGTGCTGGGATGCTGGGGTCCCATGTTGACGGTCATCGTCTCGCTGCGGAGTTCAGGCGTAGAGGTTGGCATCAGCGTTCAGCTTTCAGCGCTCGGCTCGCGGTGCGGCTCGTCACTCGGTTCGCTCCACCAGCGCACAGATGGCGTGAATCACCGTCATGTGCACCTCCTGCACCCTGGCGGTGGACGACTCGGGCACGTTGACGTGAATCCGGGCGGCGGCGCCGAGCGCCCCGCCGTCGCGGCCGGTCAGCGCAACCGTCTCGAGCCCGGCCGCGGCGGCGGCTTCGATGCCGCGCAGCACGTTGGCCGAGACGCCGCTGGTCGAAATGCCGAAGGCGATGTCGCCGGCCCGGCCGAGCGCCTCGATCTGCCTGGCGAACACCCGCTCGAAACCGAAATCGTTGGCCGCCGCCGTCAGCACGCTGGTGTCGGTCGACAACGCCAGCGCCGGAAACGCCGCCCGTTCGCGTTCGAACCGCACCACCAGCTCGGTGGCGAAGTGCTGCGCGTCGGCGGCGCTGCCGCCGTTGCCGAAGATCAGCAGCTTGCCGCCGCCATCGATCGCCGCCCGGATCGCCGCCGCCGCCTCGACGATCGCCGCCTGCTGCGGCACGCCGATCCGCTGGTGCGCCGCCACCGCCGCCGCGAACACCTCGCGGACGATCGCCAGGCCGCCGGCGTCCGGCCGGCGCGCCGTCACATCCGTCCCGGCCATGAGGGCTCCCCTCGCGCGATCAATCGTTCCGGGCCCGCTCGCGCGTCGCCTCGATGCTGGCGACGAACTGCTCCTGGGTGACCTCGAGCGGCTCGTAGGTCTTGACCGGCAGCTTGATCTGCACCGGGTAGTCCTTCCGCAGCGGATGCCCTTCCCAGTCGTCGGGCATCAGGATGCGCCGCAGATCGGCGTTGCCGCTGAAATGGATGCCGAACAGGTCGTACGCTTCGCGCTCCGACCAGCCCGCCGCCGGCCAGACGCCCGAGACCGACGGCACCAGGACGCCGTCGCCGCCCGGAACCCGCACCTTGAGACGCAACCGCTGCGGCGTGTCCCCGAAGCCGGCGACGCCGAGGCTGGCCAGCAGGTAGACGATCTCGAAGCGCGGCTCGCGCGGGAAGTAGTCGACCGGCAGCAGGTCGGCGAGAAACGCGAAGCGCAGGCCGGGCGCGTCGCGCAGCGCCGTCGCCGCCTCGACCAGCTGGTCGAGCGGCACGTACAGCGTCAGCATGCCGTCGCCGGTGTCGACGCGCTCGAACGCGACGCCGGGCAGGGCGCGTGACAGGGACCCGAGCATCGTGGCGGCGTCGCTCACACGAACACCTTCGTCCGATCGATCTTCTTCTGCAGCTGGACGATGCCGTAGATGAGCGACTCCGGCCGCGGCGGGCAGCCGGGCACGAAAACGTCGACCGGCACGACCTGGTCGACGCCCTGGACGATGGCGTAGTTGTCGAAGACGCCGCCGACCGAGGCGCACGCGCCCATCGAAATCACATATTTCGGCTCGGGCATCTGGTCGTAAATGCGCCGCAGCACCGGCGCCATCTTGCGCGACAGCCGGCCGGCGACAATCATCAGGTCGGACTGGCGGGGCGAGCCGCGGAAGACCTCGGCGCCGAAGCGGGCGATGTCGTAGCGCGAGGCGCTCATTGCCATCATCTCGATCGCGCAGCAGGCCAGGCCGAAGGTTACCGGCCAGATCGACGAGCGCCGCGCCCAGTTGACCATCTTGTCAACCGTCGTCAGCAGGACGGGAATTTCCGGATCGTAATCAGCCATGGTTGAATTCAGCTTTCCGCTTGCCGCGCTCCGCGTCAGCCGCGCCGCCGCTAGGCGCTCCGGTGTCCCCAGTCGAGCACGCCCTTCCGCCAGACGTAGACGTAGCCCGCCAGCATAATCAGGAAGAACAGGACGAGCTGAATCAGACCCGGCCAGCCGAGCTGGCGGAGCGCCATGGAGAAGGGATAGAGAAACGCCACCTCGATGTCGAAGAGCAGGAAGATCATCGCGACGAGGTAGAACTTGACGGGATGACGCTCGCGCGCGTCGCCGACCGGCGGCATGCCGCATTCGTACGGCGCCAGCTTCTCGGGCGTCGGCTTTCTGGGCGCCAGCAGATGCGCACCCAGCACGTTGACGGCGCCGAACCCCGCGCCGAGAACGAGCATCAGAAGGATCGGAACCCAGCCGTGCATGCGTCCGTGTACTCCGCTAGTGAACCTGCCAGAGACCCGGCGACGAACGCAGTCCGCCGCGGAGAACGCGGCGCTTTCTGCGTCCTCTTCCGAGCCCGCCGTAACTCACGAATGCTATCACAACCCGAAACTGCTCTTTCTGTCACAATGCCCCCATGCGCCTCGCGTGGTTCAGCCCGATGCCGCCGGTTCGGTCCGGAATCGCGGCGTGCAGCGCCGAGCTGGTCGCCGCGCTCGCCGGCGAGCACGCGATCGACGTCTTCGTCGACGAGCCGGTCGCTGGACTCGGTGCCGCCGCCGGCGGCCCGTGGCGGTCCGCGCACGAGTTCCCGTGGCGGCATCGCGCCGTCCCCTACGACCTGACGGTGTTTCAACTCGGCAATTCGTCGCACCACGACTTCCTCTGGCCGTACATGTTCCGCTATCCCGGCCTGGCCGTCCTCCACGACGCGCACCTGCAGCACGCGCGGGCGGCGGCGCTGCTCCGCACCAGACGCCACGGCGACTACCGCACCGAGTTCGCGGCCAGCCATCCCGCGCTGTCGCCCGACCTCGCCGAGCTGGCGGTGGCCGGGTTCGACAGCCACCTCTATTACAGCTGGCCGATGCGCCGCCTCGTCGTCGCGGCGTCGCGGCTCACGGTCGTGCACGCCGCGCCGATCGCGGCAGCCATCAACGAGGAAATGCCGGGCGCGGGTGTCGAAAGCATCCGCCTCGGCCACGGCGCACTGGTGACCGACGACGACGCCGGCGCCGCCAGGCGGCGGATCCGCGCGCGCTACGGGCTGTCTCCCGACGCCGTCGTCTTTGGCGTCTTCGGCGGGCTGGCGCCGGACAAGCGCATCCCCGAGATTCTCGAGGCGTTCGCGGCGACGCTGCCCTACGCCCCCGACGCCCACCTGCTGCTCGCCGGCGCGCCGGCGGCGCACTACGACGTCGCCGCGGACGTCCGGCGCCGCGGCCTCGAGTCGCGGGTCCGGCTGACCGGCTACCTCGACACCGATCGCGATCTGACCGACACCATCGCCGCCTGCGATGCCGCCTTCAGCCTGCGCTGGCCGACCGCGCGCGAGCTGTCGGGGCCGTGGCTGCGCGCGCTCGCCGCCGGGCGGCCGACCGTCGTGATCGATCTCGCCCACCTCACCGACGTCCCGTCGCTCGACCCGCGCAGCTGGACGCTGCACGGCGGCGGCGAGCGCGGGACGGCCGTCACCATCGCGATTGACATCATGGACGAAGCCCATTCGCTCCGCCTCGCGATGCGCCGGCTGGCGGCCGATCCGGCGCTGCGCGCGACGCTCGGGGCGGCCGGACGGGCGTGGTGGCAGCGCCATCACGCGCCGGAGCGGATGCTCGAGGACTACCGCCGGGTGCTCGCCGCCGCCGGCCGCCGGCCGGTGCCGCGGCCGCGGCTCCCCCGGCATCTCGTCGATGACGGCGACGCCCGCCTCCAGGCGCTGCTCGCCGGCGTCGGCGTCGCGGATCCGCTGCGCGGTCTCGCGGGAGCGGTGGAGTAGACTTTGACGATACGACTGAACGGGGACCCGTTCGAGCTGACCGGGCCCGTGACGATTGCCGCGCTGCTCGCGCAGCTGAACATCGATGCCCGCCTCGTCGCGGTCGAGCACAACGTCGACGTCGTCAAGCGCGCCCGCTTCGACACGACGATGGTGAACGAGGGTGACGAGGTCGAGATTGTGAATTTCGTCGGCGGCGGCTAGCCGTCGACCGGGACGCCTTGACCATGCACTCTGATCCGCTCGTCATCGCCGGCCGCACCTTCGCCTCGCGGCTGGTCGTCGGTACCGGCAAATATCCCTCCCACGCCGTCATGGCGGACGCGCACCGCGCCTCCGGGGCCGACATGGTCACGGTCGCGGTCCGCCGCGTCAACCTGTCGGACCGGTCGAAGGAATCGCTGCTCGACTACATCGATCGCGAACGCATCTTCATCCTGCCGAACACCGCCGGCTGCTACACCGCCGAGGATGCGATCCGGACGGCGCGGCTCGGCCGCGAGGTCGGGCTGTCGAACTGGGTCAAGCTCGAGGTGATCGGCGACGAGCAGACGCTCTTCCCGGACAACATCGCGCTGCTCGAAGCGACGCGGGTGCTGGTCCAGGAAGGCTTCGTCGTCCTGCCGTATACCAACGACGATCCGGTCGTCTGCCGGAAGCTCGAGGAGGCCGGCGCCGCGGCGGTGATGCCGCTCGGCGCGCCGATCGGGTCGGGCCTCGGCATCCAGAATCCGCACAACATCCGCATCATCAAGGCGCAGGCGCGCGTGCCGGTGATCGTCGACGCCGGGGTCGGGACGGCGTCCGACGCCGCGATCGCGATGGAACTGGGCGCCGACGGCGTGCTCATGAACACGGCCATCGCCCTGGCGACCGACCCGGTGGCGATGGCGAGCGCAATGAAGCTCGGGGTCGAGGCGGGGCGGCTGGCGTTCCGCGCCGGCCGCATCCCGATGCGCGCGTACGCCTCGCCGAGCAGCCCGACGACCGGCCTGGTGACGTCCTCCGCCTAGCCCGAACGGGCCAAATGGGGACACTCATCTTTAGCGTAAGTTGTTGATACGAAAAGCCCGATCGGCGGAGAGCGCCTGATCGCGACGCCACCGAGATTGCTGCAGCCCGACCCGATGCCCAGTGACACGCAGGAGCCGCTCCAGGCGGCGCTCGACGCGCTCCGCAAGGATCGCGACTCCGCCGACGCCCGCTACAACGAGGCGCTGACGGCGCTCGACCGCTCCCTGCGCCCGCCGCCGGCCCTGCCGGCGCCGGCCCCCGGCCTCGACGACCATCAGCTCGCCGCGCTCAACGAGGCCTGGCAGACGCTGCCGGCCGAGCCGTCACGATCGGGAGTGAAGGGCAAGCTGGCCGGCTTCATCTGGCGGATTGTCGCGCCGTCGCTCCAGCGCCAGCTGACCTTCAACTCCCTGCTCGTCGATCACCTCAATCGCTCTGCGACGGCCGGGCGGGAAGCCTGGCGCGCCGCCGACGCCATCGTCGCCGCCCAGCGCGACCAGCTGGCCGCGGCCGCGGAATTCCAGGCACGGCTGATGCTGCTGCTGCAGCAGGTGACCGCTTACATCGACACCCGCGACCGCGACAGCGCCGGGGCGGCGCTGGTCCTCAACGCCGCGCTCAGCGGCCTCGCCGAGAACACCGCCAAGCGGCTCGAGTCGTTCGACGCGCGGGAGCAGCGCTACGGCGCGCGCGCCGCGGCGCTGACCGCCGCCGTCGACGAGCTGCGTGCCTCGCTCGGCACGCTGCAGCACGGCTTCTCGGCGATCAAGCGGGCGATCGAACAGGGCCTGCCGCCCGCCGGTGCGACGCCGGCCGCCGCCACTCCGGGCGACGCCTTCGCGGCGGAGCTCGATGCCTACAAGTATGTCGGCTTCGAGGATCAGTTCCGCGGCTCGCGCGACGTCATCCGGGCGCGGCTCGAGTCCTACCTGCCGCTGTTCGAGGGGCGCACCGACGTCCTCGACATCGGCTGCGGCCGCGGCGAGTTCCTCGACCTGCTCGCGGCGCGCGGCATCGCGGCGCGCGGACTCGATCTCAATCACGAGATGGCCCAGAGCTGCCGGGCACGCGGGCTCGACGTCGCCCAGGGGGACGCGGTCAGTTATCTGAGCGCGCTGCCGGACGCGTCGCTCGGCGGCATCTTCGCCGCCCAGGTCGTCGAGCACCTCGATCCGCCGTACCTGCTCCGGTTCCTCGAGCTCGCCGGGCACAAGCTGCGCCCCGGCGGACGGCTGGTCCTCGAAACGCTCAATCCGGCCTGCTGGGTGGCGTTCTTCGAAAGCTACATCCGCGACATCACGCACGTCTGGCCGCTCCATCCCGACACCCTGAAGTATCTGGTCGTGGCGAGCGGCTTCACCCAGGCCGCGATCGAATTCCGCTCGCCGGTGCCGGTCGAGGACAAGCTCCAGCCGGTCGCCATCCCCGCCGGAGCGGACCAGGTGCTGGCCGATCTGATCGAAGCTTTCAACGGGAACGTGGAGAAGTTGAACTCGCGCCTGTTCACGTTCCTGGACTATGCCGTCGTGGCCGAGCGCTAATCTGCGGGCCGGACGCTGGGCGGATGCGCTGACCGCCGCCATCGTCGGCGCGGCGTTCGCGTGCCGGCTGCCGTCGATAACGGAGCCGATCGGCATCGACCAGGGCATCTTCCTGACGACGGGCTGGGGGATGACGCGGGGCCTGGCGCTCTACGGCGGCGTCTGGGATCAAAAGCCGCCGGCCATCCACCTGACTTACGCCGCCGCGATTGCGATCGCCGGCCCGCACCCCTCGATCGTCTTCTGGCTCGATCTGCTCGCCGCGCTCGCGACCTGCGGATTCGTCTACGCCCTCGCCCGCCGCATCAGCACTCCCCTGACAGCACGCGCATCAGCGATCGCGTATGCCGTGCTGATGTTCCCGGCAGCGCGCTACGGCTATGGCGGCTTCCTCGAGCGCGCCGTTCCCGAGTGCTTCATCGCGCCGCTCGCCGCCGCCGCCTGGTGGCTGCTGGCGACGCGCGGTCAGCCGCCGGGCCCGCGGCGGATCGCCGGCGCCGCCGTTCTCGTCGGCATCGCCGCGCTCTACAAACCCACGGCGGTCCTCTACCTCCCGGCCATGCTGGTGTGGCTGCGCAGCCGTCACCCGATCGCGTGGAAGAGCGCGGCGCTCGCGGTCGCCGCCCTGCTCGTGCCCGCGCTCCTGATTGCCGCCTGGCTGGCGTCCCGCGGCAGCCTGACCGACGCCTGGGTCGCCGTCGTCGAGTACAACCGCGCCTACGTCATCCAGGGGTCGGGGCCGATAGCGCTGCTCGATCGTCTGGCACACGAAGTCTGGCGGCTGACCAAGGTTGACCCGCTCTGGACGCTGGGCATGCTCGGCGCCGCGGTGGCGGCCGCCGACGTCGCGCGCCGCCGCCCGGCCACGGCGGCTTGGCTGGGATTCTGCTGGCTCGCCGTCAGCATCGTCGCCGCCGGCGCCAACGGGATCCGGATGTACAGCACCTACTTCATTCCCGCGGGCGCGCCGCTGGCGCTCCTGGCCGGCTGGCTGTTCAACCGCATCGCGGAAGACGCCGAGCCGCGGCGCCGCGGCGCCGGAACGCTCGCCGCCATCGGACTGGCGCTCGGGGTCGCGATCCACAGCCACTATCCCGAACGCCTGTGGAGTACCGTCGCGGCCGATTTTCACGCCCGGCAGGCGACCGGGGATGAGCTCTTCCACTACCTGGAACGGTTTGGCGGCTACCGCACCGGACGCGGGTACTCCGCGCGCGCGAATGCGGAGCTGGCGGCGTACATCGCGCAGCACACCGCCGCCGATCAGCGCGTCTACGTCTTCGGGATGGCGCCGTCGGTGTATTTCCTCGCGCAGCGCCTTCCCGCCAGCCGCTTCATCTGGACGTACCCCGGTGTCACCAACATCGTCGGGCGCCACGACTTTACGCCGGAGGCGCTCGCCGCCAGCCTGGCGCTGAGCCGCCCCGAGTACATCGTCCTCGAGCGGAACAACCGCGACAGCATCTCCGGCTGGCGCAGCGAGGTCGAGTTCACGTCGCCGGGGATGCAGCACCTGCTCGGAGAGTACGCGCATGACGTCGACATCGAGGACTTCATGCTCTACCGCCGCCGGCCGCGAGGCCCGTCGTGAAGACGGCCGGCTACGCGCTGCTGGCGGCGCTGCTGCTGATCCTCCTCTCCAGTCTGGCGCACGTTGACGGAGTGCCGCTGCCGGTTGCGATCGCGCTTGGCGCTTTTGCCGCCTTCGCGGCGTGGCGGCCGGCGCATGCGCTGCTGGTCATCGCCGCCGTCACACCGCTTGCCGGCTTCCTTGGCCACCGCTGGGGCTACCAGGTGGCGTGGGCCGAAACGCTGGTGATCGCGTTTGCCGCGGGCTGGGCCGGACGCCGCGTCGTGCTGGAGAGGACATCGGCGCTGGCGGCGTCGCTGACGCTGCCCGTCACAATCTTTGCGCTGGTGGTGACGGCGTCGCTCGGCGTCGAGCTGGCGGTCGACCAGATGCGCCTCGGGACGCAGGGCTTCGCCGCGCTGATCTGGCAGGCACTCGCCCGGGACTACTTCGTGAGCGGGCCTGACCATTACCTGCACGCGGCCGCTTTCCTGCTCGAAGGCCTGCTGCTGCTCGCGGCGGCGGCGCACGCGGCGGCGGCGGACCGGCGCTTTCTCGGCCGCGCGGCGCGACTGCTGGCGGCCGCGACCGCGGCGGCGGCGCTGCTCAACTTCGGTGCCCTGATCGAGAGCGCGCAGCGGTCCGATCATTTCTGGACGCTGCTCTGGCAGCACGTTCGCACCACCCGCATCAATCTCCACTACGGCGACGTCAACGCCGCCGGCTCGCACTTCGCGATGGTGCTGTTCATCGCGGCGGCGCTGGCCGCCGGCAGGCGGTGGAAGGAGTGGGGCTGGGGGTTCGCCGCGGCCGCCCTGGCGCTGGGGGTGTGGATGTCCGGCTCGCGCGGCGCGCTGTTCGCCTGTCCAGTCGCGCTGGCCATCGCCGCCGTCGCCGCCGCGAGTGCGCGAGGACAGCGTCGGCTGCGGCTGGCGGCAGGCGTCGCCGGGGCGGTCCTTGGCGTCGCGGCACTCCTGCTGCTCGTGTACGCGCCGATGCGCGCCAACCAGACGTCATCCTCCGTGGCGGCGCTGGTGCGCGTCGAAATGGCGCGGACCACCGCACGGATGCTCGCCGCCAGCCCGGTCTTCGGCATCGGCATCGGACAGTTCTACCAGCGCTCCGGCGAATTCAGCTCGCCGCAGTTGCTGGAGGCGTTCCCACGCGCGGTTCACGAAAACGCGCACAACAATTTCCTCCAGGTCCTCGCCGAGACCGGCATCCTCGGATTCGGCGTCTTCATCTGGGTCCTGGCCGCGGCGATGGGCTCAGCCTGGTCCTTCGTCCGAAGGGAGAGCTCCAGCCTCGTGGCGTGGGGCTGCCTGACCGGTCTCGTCGCCTTCGTCCTCACCTGGCTGGCCGGCCATCCGCTGCTGACGCGTGAGCCCGCTTATACGTTCTGGCTGCTGCTCGGCACCACCGCCGGCGGCGCGGCGCTCACCCCGGCGTCCGGCATCGCGTCGCGTCCGGGCGGTGGGCGGACCAGGCTCTTCATCGCGGCCGCGGCGATCCTCCTGCTCGCTTCAGTGCCGTTCCGCAGCCTGGCGGCGAGGGCGCAGGCCGACTTCGAGCACCTCGGCATCGGCCTGTCGGAGCATTGGGAGTCGTCGCCTGACGGCGTGCGCTACAAGTCGGCAGTGAACGCCGCCACGATCTTCGTGCCGGCGGAGACCGGATTCCGGTTCCAGCTCCAGGCAGCATCGGCGACACCGGAGCGCGTTGAACTGCGGCTCGGCGGCCGGCTCGCCAACGTCGTCACCCTGCTCCCCGAGCGGTGGACGCCGGTGACCATGCCGGCGAGAAGCGAGCGGCCCGACGCCCGCTACACCCGGATGGATGTGCGGCTCATCGACGACCGCGGCCGGGCCGTGACGCTGTGGATTTCGAAGGTCGAGCCGCTGGGACGATGAGCGCCAGGCGCCGCCGCCCGGCTATCGCCGCGCTGCTTTCTCGCGGCGCTTGAGTGACAGCCAGCGACGTTCCATCATCGACGCGACCTCCCCCGCCGTCGCGACCGACGCCCGCTGCACGGCGCGGCGATCGATCAGCACCGCCGGCAGGCCGCGGAGCGCCGCGATCTTGCCCCTGAGTGCGGACATCAACCGGCCGCTGCGGGCGTAGTGGGCGACTCCAGCGGCCGAGTACAGCGCGTGCGGCACCGCCGTGCGGAGCAGCAGCGGCAGCGGCGTGTTCTTGATCCACGTCCACTCGAGGTTGCGCTGGCCGTAGAACACCGCCGCGGCGCTGGCCACACCGAGCGTCGCACTCCCCGCATGCCGGACGACGGCATCTGCCGCGTACCAGCATCGGTGCCCCATCAGCCGCGCGCGGTAGGACAGATCGACGTCCTCGTAGACCATGAAGAACCGTTCGTCGAAGCCGCCGAGCGATTCGTACAGGGCGCGGCGAATCAGGAACGCGCCGCCGCAAGCGCCGAACACTTCACGCGACTCGAGCGCCTGCGCCGCGGGGGCTCCGTAGCCGTGCTTGAAAGCCCCGCCGGCGCGCAGATACCCGTCGCCGGCGCTGTCGACCATTCCCGGATCGTCGAGAAACACCAGCCGCGACGTCGCCAGCGCGAAGGCCGGGCGCTCGACGAGCGCGCGGTGCAGCGCGCCGAGCCAGGCGGCCTCCGGCTCGGTGTCGTTGTTGAGAAACGCCAGCAGCTCGCCGCGCGCCGCGCGCGCCCCCAGGTTGTTGCCGGCCGCGAAGCCGAGATTGGCTGCGCTTTCGACCAGCCGCAGCTCCTCGAAGGCGGCGTCCGGGCCGGCCGGCCGCGTCGCATATTCACGCACGGTCTCGGCCGATCGATCGGTCGAGGCATTGTCGACGACCACCACCTCGAACGGCGGGACGTCACTTTGCCGGGCGAGAGCGTCGAGGCATCCCCCGAGCCAGCGCCGGCCGTTGTAGTTAAGGACGATGACGGAGATGAGCGGTCGCTCGCGGGGCACAGCGCTATGTTATGCCGGGGCGATCGACCGGCGCTCCGGGCGCGAGAGAGGCGGGGTGTGACTTGATCCAGGCGCGCGTCCGGCGGGCCGGTCCGCCGGACGGCCGGTCGAGGAAGCCGGCGATGTCGCCGGGCTCGTCGACATCGCGCCACTGCTCCAGCAGCGTGACCGGGAGGCATTCGCGCTCTGCGATCCTTACGGTCGCCTCGAGCACGCCTGGGCTGCTCCATGCCATGCCGGCAAAGAGAACCGGATGCGCGCGGCGCAGGCCAATCAGGTAATACCCGCCATCCTCGGCGGGGCCGAGGACCACGCCGTCGGGCTGTGCAGCCAGTGCCGCGAACGCCGCCGTGATCAATCGCGCCGGGAGATCGGGCAGATCGGACCCGATGACGACCACCGACTCTGCGCCCAGCCTGAAGGCATCGGCAAAGACATGCGTCAGCCGGTCGCCGAGGTCGCCGCCGCGCTGGGCCATCACCTCGACGGCCGCGCCGGCGGACTCGCGGCAGCGCAGCACGGCCGATGCCGGTTCGCAGGCGACGACCCGCTCAGCGTGCGGCACCGACCGCATCATTTCGAGCGTGTCCGCGAACAGCGCCTCCCGCAGCTCGGCGAGCGCGCTGCCGTCGGCAATGCCAGCCAGGCGCGTCTTGCCCCCGGTCCAGGGCGCGCGGGCCATCATGACGACCGCGCGTGACGAACGATTGAGGTACCGCTGTGCGAGGCGGGCCGGAGAGGCGCCGAGAAAGAAGCGAACCGCAAGCGTCATGTTGGCGGCGCTGCGCCTCAACCAGCCGTCCTGTTCCCAGCGGCGCGCCGATGTGACGACGGCCGACGTCGAATGATGCAGGCGTCCGGCGGCGCTGAGGCGGCGGACCAGATCGACGTCCTCCATCAGCGGCCAGTCCCGGTAGCCGCCGACGGCCGAGAACACTTCCCGCCTGACGAAGATGGACTGGTCGCCGTACGGCAGCCCCGCCAGTGCGACTCGCAGCCGGACGCCCCACTCGAGCATGCGCGCCCGCCAGTCGGCGCTGTCGAGCGCCAATCGGAACGATCCGCCCACCACTCCGCGCCGCGCATCCGCGCGAGCGACGACGTCGATCCAGTCGGCCGGCAGACGGGAGTCGGCATGAAGAAAGATCAGCCATCGGCCGCTCGCGGCGGCCGCCCCGGCATTCATCTGCGCGCCACGGCCGCGCGGCGCACTCACCCACCGCACATCCGGACGGCCAACGCGGATCGCCGCGAACTCTTCCTCGTCGCCGAGGACGGTGGCGGCAATCAGCTCGACGTCGCGCCGCGGTGGCAGGGCGTGGAGCGCCTGTTCGAGAAGGGCGGCGTCGCGCCAGACCGGAATGATGACGCTGGCGAACGGCCGATCAGGCGCCGCCGGCATGCGATCCAGCCGACAGCGGCGCAGGCCGGAACGGCAGGGCCAGCACGCGGCCGAGCGTGACGTCCTGCGGATCCTGATGGTCCGGCATGCCGATGATGACGTCGCTGGCGGCGGCGTCGACGCGCAGCGTTCCGTGCAGGCGATCCCACAGGCCGAGACCGCTCGAGAAGTTCGACTGCAGCTGTACCGGGTCGACCGAATGATGGATGGCGTGCATCCGCGGCGTCGCCAGAACCCACGACAGCCACCGTTCGGTGCGATCCGACAGACGGGTATTCGAATGATGAAAGAGCACCGCGGCGACGGTCAGGCTCTGCCACAGCGCCAGCGCCCCCGGCGTGGCGCCGATGACGACCACCTGCGCCGCCCGCCACGGGACGGAGGCCGCCAGCTCGCCGGCGTGAAACCGCAGCCCGGTTGTCGCATCCAGGTCGAGATCGACGTGATGCACGAGATGAAACCGCCAGAGCCACGGCACGCGGTGGACGATGATGTGCCACAGGTAGAGGGTGTAGTCGAGCAGGACGATGGTGACGAGCGTCCGCGCCAGCGCGCTCCGCCGACCGGTCATCCGGGCCGTCAGCCCCCAGCCGCGGCGCGTCGCCAGGCGCGCCAGCGGAACGACCACCGGCGCCTCGACGAGATGCACGGTGACGGCGGCAATACCCGCCATCACCAGGTTGCGGGTGCCGTGCACGGCGGGCGGCTCGACCGACGCGCGCGCCCGATGGCGCCGCTCGAGCCACAGCACGACCGCTGCCGCCGTCAGGACTACCCCGGTGCGGACGACGTCGCGGACGCGGACCGCCGTCACTTCTCGTGCGCCTTGCCCCAGAGCTCTTCCAGCCGTTGCGCGCGGCCGCAATTCCATTTGTAGAACTTGTAGCGCACCGGATTCTTCTTGTAATAGTCCTGGTGGTAGTCCTCGGCCGCATAGAACGGCCCGGCCTTGACGATGGCGGTCGCCACCGGCTTGCCGAAGTGCGCCGCCACCTCTTTCTTCGACGCTTCGGCCTGCTGCTGCTCCTCGGCCGATCCGTAGAAAATCGCCGAGCGATATTGATTGCCGCGGTCGCAGAACTGGCCGCCGCCGTCGAGCGAATCGACGTTGTGCCAGAACTGCTGCAGCAGCCGCTGATAGGTGACCTTCGACGGGTCGTAGGTCACTTTCAGCGCTTCGGTATGTCCCGTCTCCCCCGACGACACCTGCTCGTAGGTCGGATTTGCGGTGTGCCCGCCGGTATAGCCCGAGGTCGTCGACAGCACGCCGTCAACCTCGTCGAACGCCTGCTCGGTGCACCAGAAACAGCCCGCGGCAAAAATCGCGGTCGCGGTCGCGCCCGGCTTGTCGGCCTGCGGCGATCCGGTCGCGGCCCACGCCAGAGTGAGCACGGCAATCGCCGCGCCCGCAATCCATCGAGTCGGCATGCTCATCGTCAGGCTCCCTGCAGGGTCAAGGTCATCGCGGCGCCGTTCATACAGTAACGCTTGCCGGTCGGGGGCGGACCGTCATCGAAGACGTGGCCGAGGTGACCGCCGCAGCGGCGGCAGTGGAACTCGGTTCGCTCGCCGAACAGGCTCCGATCGACCGACGTGCGGATCGCGTCGGGAAGGGGGGCCGTGAAGCTCGGCCAGCCGGTGCCGCTCTCAAATTTCGCCGCCGACGAATAGAGCGCAAGGTCGCAGCCGGCGCAATGGAATGTCCCCTTGCGGTGTTCGTCGTTGAGCGGGCTCGTGCCCGGGCGCTCGGTGGCCTGGCGGCGCAGAACCTCATACTGGTCCGGCGTCAGGATCCGCCGCCACTCGGCGTCGGTCTTGGTCACTTCGAAAGCGGTCCTGTCCCCACCGGCGGCCGCCACCGCCTCCTCGCCAGCTCTGCAGCCAGCCAGCACAACCGGAATGAAGCCGAGAGACGCCGCGAGAAACGATCGTCGTTGCATGAGACACTCCTCCCCGATCATTACCCGCAAGCCAGCCGTTTTATTCCTGCGCCCACGAACCCTGGGAATAAACCCGCGTCAACGGGGTTATCGATGTGGGCGGCGGTCCGGGCGCGGCGCCCCGGTTGGCCGGTGCATTGCAGCGCAGGAGAGAATATGCAGATCGGCGACGGTGGAGCCTCGTGACGTCGCCTGACACGGGCCGGCTGGCGTCGCTGGTCGCACCGCCGGACTGGAGACACCCGAAGCCGGCGGCGAAGTATGACCTCGTCGTGCTCGGGGGAGGCACCGCCGGACTGGTCAGCGCGGTCGGGGCCGCCGGTCTCGGGGCGCGGGTCGCGCTGGTCGAGCGGCAGTTCCTCGGCGGCGACTGCCTGAACAGCGGTTGCGTTCCCTCCAAGGCGATCATCCGGTCGGCGCGTGCGGTCGGAGAGATCCACGCAGCGGCGAGCCTCGGGATCCAGACCGCCGCTCCCCGCGTCGATTTTCCCGCGGTGATGGACCGGATGCGTGAGCGGCGCCTGACGATTGCCGAACACGACTCCGCCGCCCGGCTGCAGCGCGCCGGTGTCGACGTCTTCTTCGGCAACGCGACCTTTCTCGACGAGCACACCATCGGCGTGGACGACGTCACGCTGCCGTTCGGACGCGCGGTCATCGCGACCGGCGGCCGGCCGGCGCCCCCCCCGATTCCGGGTCTCGACGGCATCCCGTTCCTGACCAACGAAACGATCTTCGACCTGACGGCGCTGCCGGCGCGGCTTCTGGTCATCGGCGGCGGCCCGATTGGCTGTGAGATGGCCCAGGCGTTCGCCCGGTTCGGCTCGGCGGTCACCATTCTCGATCAAGCCACCCGGCTCCTCCCGCACGACGACGCCGATGCGGCCGCGATTGTCCGTCGTCATCTCGAGGGCGACGGCATCCGGATGGAACTGGGCGTATCGATCGCGCGCGCCGCGAGGCACCGCGAGGAATACGTTCTCGAGTATCGGGCCGGCGACGACCACGGCGGACCGGTCACGACGATCGCCGGTGACGCGCTGCTGGTGGCCGCCGGGCGTGCGCCCAACGTCGAAGGACTCGGCCTCGAGCGCGCCGGGATCCGCGTCGACAAGGACGGTGTGGTCGTGACCGATCGCCTGCAGACCACGAACCGGCGGGTCTACGCCTCAGGCGACGTCTGCACCAAGTACAAGTTCACCCACGTCGCCGACGCGATGTCGCGCATCGTCATCCAGAACGCGTTGTTCTTCGGCCGGCGCAAGGTCAGCAGCCTGGTGATTCCGTGGGTGACCTACACCGAGCCGGAAGTCGCGCACGTCGGCGTTTCGGCGAAGGACGTGGCGGAGTCCGGCGGCTCGCTGCGGACCATTACCGTCAGCCTCGACGAGGTCGACCGAGCGGTCGTGGACGATGAGACCGACGGGTTTGTGCGGGTCCACCACGAAGGAGGCCGGCTGCGCGGCTGTACCATCGTCGCGGCGCACGCCGGCGAAATGATTGGAGAAGCGGTCTACGCGATGACCCATGGCGGCACGCTCGGATCGCTGTCGGCGACCGTGCATCCCTACCCCACCCAGGCGGAAGCGTTGCGCAAGTCCGGCGACGTTTACCGGCGAGAGTCGCTGACGCCGTCGGTACGCCGGTGGTTCGAACGGTATTTTCGATGGACACGCTGACACCGCCGATCGGCCGCCGGGCGCCTGCCGGGGTGACGTTTCTCGATCCCGCCGTGCCTGCGTCGATCGAGGCGTACCTCGTGGCGCGAGGGCTGGCGACGAGCGCCGAGCTTCCGGCGCGGATCGAACGCGCCGGCGACGGCAACATGAATCTCACCCTGCGGGTGGTGCTGCGCGACCGCCGCTTCATCCTCAAGCAGGGCCGGCCCTGGGTCGAGAAATACGACCATATCGCCGCCCCATGGGAGCGGACGCTGGTCGAGGGCGCGTTCTACCGGGCGGTCAGCGCGGTGCCGCGGGTGGCGGCGCGGATGCCGGCGCTGCGGTATCTGGATGACCGGGACCGGGTCATCGTGCTCGAGGACCTCGGCGCCGCCGGTGACTACACCTCGCTCTACGCCGACCGGACAATCGCCGCCGCCGATGTCGAGGTGCTGCTCGAGTGGCTGGCCGCGCTGTCGCGGGTGCCGCTGCCGGCGCAGGGGCTGCCGAATCGCGCCATGCGGCGGCTCAATCACGAACACATCTTCACGCTGCCGCTGGCGGCCGGCAACGGGCTGGACCTCGACGCGGTGATGCCGGGATTGACGGCGGCTGGCCGCGTGCTTCAGGCGGACGACGCCTATCGCGAGGCGGTCGAGGCACTGGGCGCCGCATACCTCGCCGACCGCGCGACGCTCGTGCATGGCGACTTCTTCCCCGGCAGCTGGGTCCGGACCGACAGCGGCGTCCGGATCATCGACCCCGAGTTCTGCTTCGCCGGCGCCCGGGAATTCGACTACGGCGTCATGCTTGCGCACCTCGCGCTCGGCGGCGTGGCGGTAGCGGCGGGACGCTCGGTGGTGGCGGCGGCGCGCGCGGCGGACCTCGATGAGCGCCTGCTGCTCGGGTTCGCCGGGGTCGAGATCATGCGCCGGCTGCTCGGCGTCGCGCAGCTGCCGCTGTCGAGCGGCCTCGACGCGAGGCGCCGCCTGCTGGCGCTGTCGCGCAAGCTGGTCCTGGCCCCGGACGAGGCGTGGTCGTGCTGGCCGTGAGGAACGTGCTGATCGTCGTAGCGCTCGCGGCCGCGTGCGCGGCGTCGGCGCGTGCCCAGTCTCGCGTCCCGGTCTGGATCGATACCGATCCCGCCATCGGCGTCCCGGAACGGGATGTCGATGACGGCTTCGCGCTGATCCAGGCGTTCCACTCCCCCGAGCTCGAGATCCGGGGCGTCTCCGTCGTCTTTGGCAACGCCCCGCTCGATCGCGGCGTGCCGATTGCCGAGCGTCTGACGCGAGCGTTCGGCCCGGCGCGGCTGCGCGTGCATGCGGGAGCCGCGGGTCCTGCGGAGCTCGGGACCGAGACGGCGGCATCGCGGGCGCTGGCGGCGGCGCTCGGCCGCGAGCCGCTGACCATCCTCGCCCTCGGGCCCGCGACCAACGTGGCGACGCTCATTCAGCGCCACCCCGAGCTGATCGAGCGCATCACCCGGATCATCGCCGTCGCCGGGCGCCGGCCAGGCGAGCGGTTCACGACCGGCACGATCAATCTGAAGGGCCACCGCGACTTCAACTTCGAGCTCGACGCGGCCGCCTTCCAGGTGATCCTGTCGTCGGGCGTGCCCCTCGTCCTGGCGCCGTTC
>JANMWI010000017.1:0-13848 GCA_031393955.1 Acidobacteriota bacterium | reverse complement strand
GCTGCTGCGCGCGGCCGGCTGGCTCGAACGGCGCGCGATGGCCACCCCGGGCTGAGGCGGTCGCCGGGCCGCTACGCCGCGCCGGCGGCTTTCGGCCTGCCCGTGACGACGCTCACCGCCGTGCCGACGATCACCACGGCGATGACGCCGATCGGGTTCTGCCAGAGGAACGAGAATTGTCGCGTCGCCGGGTGGAACGCCACTACCCCGACCGTCGCCATGCCGGCCAGCAGCCCGACGAACGCCCCGGTGCCATTGGCGCGGCGGACCGCCAGCGCGAGCACGAACACCCCGAGCAGCGAGCCGTAGAAGAACGAGCCGAAGCGGTTGACGACCTCGATCAGCGAGCCGAGGCCGGCGGCAAAGGTCGCGACAAAGCAGGCGAACAGCCCCCACGCGCCGGTCGCGATCTTCGAGGCGCGCAGGTAGTGGGCGTCGCTCTCCTGCGGCCGAAGGATGCGGCGGTAGATGTCGATGACGCTCGAGGTCGCAAGCGAGTTCAGCTCGGCGGCAATGCTCGACATCGCGGCGGCGAAGATCGCGGCGATCATCAATCCGACCAGACCAATTGGCAGCCGCGTCGTGATGAAGGTCGGAAACACGTAATTGACGTCGGGCACCGGCGTGTCGCCCATCATGTTCTTGTAGTTGTCGTCGCCGGCGACCTCCTGGACGAGCGTCGCGGCGCGGCCGCGGACCGCTTTCAGTGCCGTGTTGGCCTCGAGAAACGTCCGCCGTGCCTCGGCGCGGCTCGCGTCGTCGGCCGCCGCCAGCCCCTCGGTCGCGGTCCGCCGTCTGGCAAACGCCTGCGTGAACTCCGACTCGAGCGCGGCGTACTCGCCGGCGCGCGCGCTGTGCGCGATCTTGTCGGCGTGGACGCGGTTGAACAGCATCGGCGGCTGGTTGAAGAGATAGAAGACGAACACCAGCACGCCGGTCAGCAGCACCAGCGCCTGCAGCGGGATCTTGAAGAAGGCGCTGATCAGCAGCGACTGCCGCCCTTCGTTGACCGATTTGGCGGTCAGGTAGCGCTGCACCTGGCTCTGGTCGCAGCCGAAGTACGACAGCATCAGGAACAGCCCGCCGAGCAGCCCCGACCAGAACGTGTAGGTCTCGTGCATGTCGAAGCGGAAGTCGATCGCATTCAGCCGGCCGGTCGCGCCGGCGACGTGAAGCGCGTCGGAAAGGCTGACCGTCGCCGGCAGCCCGACGATCAGCGCCGCGACGGCGGCGAGCAGACCGCTGATGATGACGACCATCTGCTTGACGTCGGTCCAGGTCACCGCCTGGACGCCGCCGACCATCGTGTAGGCCGCGGTCGGCAGGCCGATCGCCAGGATCGTCAGCGTCAGGTTCCAGCCGAGGACGATCGACAGGATGACTGCCGGCGCGGCGATGATGACGCCGCACGACAGCCCCCGCGACATCAGGAACAAAACACTGGCGAGCGTCCGCGTCTTCAGGTCGAAGCGCTTCTCGAGATACTCGTAGGCGGTGAAGACGCGCGCCCGGTAGAAGAACGGCACCAGCGTGACCGATAGGATGACCATCGCGACCGGCAGGCCGAGATAGAACTGGATGAAGCGCATGCCGTCGGCGTAGCCCTGCCCGGTCGTGCCGACCAGCGTGATCGCGCTCAGCTGCGTCGCCATCACCGACAGGCCGACCGCCCACCACGGCAGGCTGCGGTTGGCGAGGAAGTAGCCTTCGACCTCGTCGGCGCGCTTGGTGCGCGCCAGCCCGTCATAGACAATCCAGGCCAGGTAGCCGCCGACCACGAGCCAGTCCAGTGTGCGCATCAGCGGGAACCTGCCGGGGAGGCGAAGCGTTGGGCGGCGCTCACGAGAACACGCGGCGGAAGATCCACAGCGCCGCGACGGTCACGGCTTCGCAGATGATGACCCAGTAGTAGAGCCGGATGGTGCGGGCGTCGTTCGTGCGGTCCTCGAGGTCGGACGCGTCCATGAGTCAGGAGTATACCGGACGGTCACGGCGCCATGCGCGTCAGCCCGAGCGCCTGAATCTGCGGCGTCGGCGTTGGCGCGAGCAGCAGTTCCCCTCTGATTCGCCCACGCTCGCAGCGCCAGGAGAAGCTGCCCGACAACGCGCCGGTGGGCGCAATCGGCGAGGAGGTGTCGCAGCTGCCGACCTCGGCTTTGAGCGCCGCCAGGTCTGCCGACCAGTGCGCCGCATCCCGATCCAGCAGCACGTTGATGGCGAGCGCGTTGCCTGCGGACGTGATCGAACCGGCGCTGAAGATGGTGCGCGCCGCCGCATAGCCGGTGGCGAGCGCCGGGCTGATGGCGACGGGCGGGCGTCTGAGATATCCGGCCCGCTGAAGCGTCACCGCCGCGTCCCAGACCGGCGCACGCGGGCCGGCGTAGGTGCGATTGGCAAACGCGAAGATCCCGACGCCGAATTCGGGAAGGACGAGCACATGCGAGCCGTAGCCCGGATAGCCGCCGCCGTGGCTCAGCGTCAGGCCGAGATCGCAGTCCACGGCCGCGAACATTCCCATCCCATACGTGCTCGCCTCGCGGCACGCTTCGGCGCCGCTCGATCCCGGCCGCTGCCGGACCGACGGGTAGTTCGCGCCCTGCGCCAGCTCGCGCACGCTCGCCCGCCTCACCGGACCGGTGTCGGCGCCGTTGCGTGCCGGCCAGGCCGAGAGCAGAAACGCCACGTACTTCGCATAGTCGGTCGCGCTCGTCTGGAGCCCGCCCATCGCCCCGAACGCGCCATGCGCCATCGTCGGTTCGATCGTCCAGACGGCGTCCTCCCAGCGATAGCCGAGCGCCCGCCGTTCCGCCGGGGCCGCGGTGACGTCGTATCCGCTCGACGACATCCCGAGTGGACCGAGCAGGGTCTGCTGGACGAAGTCTTTGTAGGGGCGTGCCGAGACGTTGGCGACGATCCGGCCGAGCAGTGCGTAGCCGAGGTTCGAGTACTCCATCGCCAGTTCCGGCGCCCGGGTGAACGGCACGCCGTTGTTCAGGAGCGCGGTGAAGTCGGCCTCGGGCAGCGGCGTCTGGCGGTCGCCCCACGGGTCGTCGGTCGCCAACCCGGCGGTGTGCGTCAGCAGATCGCGGACGCGAATCTTCGGCGAGTCGTCTGTCGGGTACGTCCAGCCGCGCAGCTCGGGCACGTAGGTTTCGGCGGCGGCGTCCAGCGACAGCTTGCCCTCGTCGCGGAGCTTCAGGATCGACAGCGCCGTGAACGACTTCGTCATCGACGCGATCCGAAAAAGCGTCTCGGCCGTGACCGGGCGCTTCGATTCGAGGTCCTGGACGCCCAACCCCTTGACGTGGACGAGCTGGCCGTCCATCACCACGCCCCAGACCAGGCCCGGAATGTGCGCGTCGAGGCGATAGTTCTCCATCGCCCGATCGATCGCGGCAAGCGCCGCCGTGTCCCGGGCCAGCGGCGCCGGCTGCGCGGATGCCATCGCCGAGCCGGCGATCGTGGCGGCGATGAAGAAAGTGAGGACGCGGCGGCCGAATCGCCCTGGCATGCGTGACTCCTGGTGAATGGCTCGCCGAAGTCTAGCGCGGTTCGCGGAAATTCCACGCGTGAACGCCGTGCTGAAAACAGGCGGCCGGCGGCGCATAATGCCGGCATGCGTGCAACCACTGCGGTCCTCACCCTTGCCATCGTCTCGCTGGCCGCACTGCCCGCACGCGCGCAGCCGCCGGATTTCGCCGCCCGCGTCGATAGCTTCGTGAACGCGCTGTCGTCCGGATCGCCCGACGCGTTCGAGGCAATGGCGAAAGAGCACTACGCGCCGGAACTGCTCGCCCGCACCCCCGAGCAGCGCCGGTCGATGGTCGAGCGTATCCATGCCGACTTCGGCGCCCTGACCGTCACGGCCCGGAACGCGACCGGGCCGTCCCACGTCGAGCTCGCGATGAGGAGCGCGACCAATCCGATGCCGATGACGATTGCGATGGACTTCGAGTCCGCCGCGCCGTTCCGGATCACCGGCGTGGCGATACGCGTCGGCGGCCCCCCGGGCGGACGCGGCGGGCGCGGCGGACCGCCGCCGCTGGCCGCGGCACCAATCAACGGCCGGATGGACGCCGCGGCGCTGACGGCGCCACTCGATGGCTACCTCGCTGGCCTGGCCGCGTCCGGCGGCTTCACCGGCGTCGTCCTGTTGGCCAAAGACGGCCGGCCGGTGTTCGAGAAGGCTTATGGCATCGCCGACCGCGACCGGAACACGCCAATGACGACGGACCTGCGGTTCAACATCGCCTCGATCGGCAAGGCGTTCACGAAGACCGCGATCGGCCAGTTGATCGCCGCCGGCAAGCTGAAGCCGTCCGACACGATCGGCGCGCTGCTGCCGGACTATCCGACCGCGGCGGCAAAGCCGGCGACGGTCGATCAGCTGCTCAATTTTCGCGTCGGCGTCGCGGACTTCTTCGGTGAGGATTTCGAGAACGCCACGAAGGGCCGCTTCCAGTCCAACCACGACTATTACCTCTTCATTGCGCCGAAGGCGCTCACCTTCGCGCCAGGCGAGCGCACCGAATACTGCAACGGCTGCTTCATCGTCCTTGGCGAGATCATCGCGAAGGTGTCGGGGATGCCTTATGAGCGCTACATCGAGGAGCACGTCTTCACTCGCGCGGGGATGAAGGCAAGCGGCTTCGTGGGCTACGGCGACGAGAAGGCGGCGCCGGGATACACACGAACCTCGCCATCGGCGCCGTGGACGTCGGCGGTCGGGCTGCACGGCCGCCACGGCAGCGCTGCCGGCGGTGCCTTCGCCACCGCCGCCGACCTGCTGGCGTTCGACAACGCGCTGCGCACGCACGTGCTGCTCGACGCAAAGACGACGGCGTGGTATTTCGGGAATCCGGCCGACGAAACGGCCGCGCGCGCGGCGGACGAGCTCGGCATCGCGGGAGGGTCCCCCGGCGCCAATGCCTCGCTCGAGTCGAACGGCACGTGGGCGGTTGTCACGCTCGGCAACGTCGACCCCCCGAACGCGGTCCGTGTCGGCACCGCGCTGGCCGGTGCGCTCTACGGCCAGCGGTGAGGGAGCGGGAGTGACCGGAGCACGCTGCCCGGGAACCGGACGCGCGTGAGCAGCGTCCCTGAAACGCTCGCGGCGCGCCTCCACCTGCGCGCCGGCGCCAGCCGCTGGGCGGTGACCCTGCCGGCGTTCACGGCGGCGCTCGAGAACGCTGCCGCCGCGAAGGGAGCGCTGCCGGCGGGTGAGCTGGCGCGGTTTCTCGACGGACTGCACCTCGAGGATCTCGCGCTCGCCTGCGCGTGCGCGGCAGGGCACGATCAGGCGTGGGAGCACTTCGTGCTCGAGCACCGCCCGGGCCTGTACCGCGCCGCCGATGCGCTCGATCCGGCCGGCGGCGCGCGGGAGCTCGCCGACTCGCTGTACGCCGATCTCTACGGCACCAAAGAACAGGATGGCGAGCGCCGCTCGCTGTTCCGCTACTTTCACGGACGCAGCAGCCTCTCGACCTGGCTGCGCGCCGTGCTCGCCCAGCGACACGTCGACGCGATCCGCGCCCGCCGTCGGCTCGAACCGCTGCCCGAAGACGACGGGCCGCATGCCGCGGTCAGCCCGGTGCCCCTGCCCGCGGACCCCGACCGCGCCCGATATCTCTCCCTGATTCACCAGGCGCTCGCGCTGGCGGTGGCCCTGCTCAGTGCGCGCGATCGTCTGCGCCTGTCCTGCTACTACGCCGAGCAGCTGACGCTGGCGCAGACTGGCCGCCTGCTCGGCGAACATGAAGCGACGGTGTCCCGGCAGCTGGCGCGAACGCGCCGCGATCTCCGGAAGGCGGTCGAACATCGCCTGCGCGTCGACGTGAAACTGCACGAGGATCAGGTTGCCCGGTGCTTTGAAGTCGCTCTCGAGGATCCCGGAACGCTCGACCTCAGCCGGCTGATCCGCAAGAATCCGGAGCCGGATCGTTCTATATGATGAGGACCCGGTGACCACCGACCGCTCGCGCGACGAATCGATAGAGCGCCTGCTCAGGCAGCGCAGCCGCGACGAGGACGCTCTGCCGACCGGGGCGTGTCTCGACGCCGACGTGCTGGCAGGGTGGGCAGACGACGGCCTGTACGCCGGCGAGCGGAAGACCGCCGAGGCGCATGCCGCCGGCTGCAGCCGCTGCCAGGCGCTCCTGGCGGCGATGATCCGCACCGAACCTGCGCCGCCCAGCCGCCCGTGGTGGCGCGCCGCGCCGCTGCGATGGCTGGCCCCGGTCGCGGCGGCCGCGACCGCGGTCGCGTTGTGGGTTGCCGTCGCTCCACAGCCTCGGGACACGGCGCCGGCTGCCACCGCCAACGAAGCCAAGGCGGAGCCGCCAGCCCTCCCCGAAGCACCTGCCGCTCCGGCGGCGGCGCCTCGCCCGACTGACGCCGCCCGGGATCGACTCGAGCGCGTGGAGCCCAAAGAGGTGGCGCGGCTGCCGGAAGCGCCGGCGGCCGCTCCTCCTGCGGCGCTCGCGGACCGGAGTGAAGCTGACGCCAAGGCCGTCGCACGCCGGGCAGACAGGCCAGATGCACCGCTCACCGGACAAGCCGCTGAGCAGGCGGCGGCGGTGCCGCTTAAAGAAGAGGGTCCGGCCTCGCACAGCAACGCCATGGGGTTCGCCGCTGTGCCGGAGATTTTCTCCCCGGAGCCCGCGTATCGCTGGCGCACCCCGCGCGCAGGACTCGTCGAGCGATCGATCGACGGCGGCAGGAACTGGACTCCGCAGGCGACCGGCGAGCCCGCCACCGACGTCACCGCTGGCTCCTCCCCGTCGCGCGACGTCGTCTGGCTCGTCGGCCGCAACGGCGCCGTCCTCCTCTCGACCGACGGCCGCACCTGGCAGCATCGCCGGCTGCCCGACGCGGCCGACCTCGTGGCGGTGCGCTCCTCCGACGCCACGACCGCCACGGTGACCACCAGGGATGGCCGCCAATTCTCGACAAACGACGGCGGATTGACCTGGACTCCCCTGCCCCTGCAAGAAATCGCCGCGGCTCCGTTCTATCAGTAAGCCCGCCTTCGCGGGCGTGTTCCGGACGTCCCGGATCATCAGAAGGAGCAGAGCCATGCGTGCAAAAGTCCCGCTTGCTGTCCTGATTGCCGCCGGCGTCGTCGGCCTCTCCCACGGGTCCGTCCCACACGCCGCCACACGCGCCGCCGCCGCGCAGGACAGCTCCACGTTGGACGATCAGGTCGAGCTCGCGCTAACCGTTTACAACTCGGATTTGGCGCTCGTCCGCGACGTCCGCAACATCCAGCTGCCCTCCGGCAGCTTCGACCTGCGGTTCATGGACATCGCCGCGACGGTCAATCCCGCGACGGTTCATTTCCGGTCGCTGACCGAGCCGGGCAGCCTCGACGTCGTCGAACAGAACTACGAATACGACCTGCTCGACCCCGACAAGCTGCTGCGCAAGTATGTCGGCCGCGACGTCACCCTGGTGCAGACCCGCGTCGAGAACGGGACGACGAAGCAGGAGGAGGTGACGGCACACCTGCTCAGTTACAACACCGGGCCGGTGTGGCGCATCAACGGCGAGATCGTCACCGGCCTGCACGCCGATCACATCCGCTTCCCGGCGCTGCCCGGCAACCTCTATACGCACCCGACTCTCATCTGGACCCTCGACAACAGCGGCGCGGCGAAGCACCGCGTCGAGGCCTCGTATCTCGCCAAGAGCCTGTCGTGGAACGCCGACTACGTCCTGACCGTCGGCCGCGACGACAAGGCGGCTGATCTCGACGGCTGGGTCACGCTCAAGAACGGCAGCGGCACGTCCTTCCGCCACGCCAAGCTGCAGCTCGTCGCCGGCGATTTGAACCGGGTGCGGGACATGATCGCCGACATGCGCGTCAACGAAGCCAAGGCGATGATGCCGGCGTCGCGGGCGGCGATGTCCCAGGAAGCGTTCTCCGACTATCACCTCTACACGCTCGGCCGAAAGACGACGATCAACAACGACGAGACCAAGCAGGTCAGCATGCTGTCCGGCACCGGCATCCCGGTCCGCAAGCGATACGTCGTCGATGGCCAGGCCTTCTACTACCGCAACCCGTCGCACCCCGGCGCGCCGCTGAAAGACGACGTGCAGGTCTACTATGAGTTCCGGAACGAGCAGGCGGCCGGGCTCGGCATGCCGATGCCGTCAGGCACGGTGCGCGTCTATCAGGCGGATTCGACAGGCGGCATCCAGTTCGTCGGCGAGGACCGGATCGACCACACCCCGAAAGACGAAACGTTGAAGCTGAAGATCGGCAACGCGTTCGACGTCATCTGCGAGCGCAACCAGGTCGACTTTCAGAAGATCGCCAGCTCGGTCTACGAGATCGAGTACCAAATCACCCTGCGCAACCACAAGGCGACCCCCGTGACCGTCGAAGTCAACGAGCCGATCGGCGGGACCTGGCAGATGCTGCGCTCGTCGCACCAGTGGAAGAAGACCGCCGCGTGGGCGGGACAGTTCAGCGTCCCGGTCGCCGCCGACGGCGAGGCGGTGCTGAAGTATCGCGTCAGGGTGACGTATTGACGGGCTTGCCTGGGACTTCGCCGGCGTCGCGCCGGCAGGGCGGCGATCTTGCTTGTTCACCGCCATGGTCGTCCCCTGCACGCTCATTCTCCTGGCCCTCCTGCAGTCGGAGGTGCCGTTGACGGCCGGCAACGCCGGACCGCCGCTCCGCTACGCCGTGCTCGGCGACAGCACCGCCGCCGGCGTCGGGGCGGCGGCGGAGGACGGCATTGCCGTCCTGACGGCCCGCCATCTCGGCCTCACGCACCGCGTGTCGATGCGGAACCTGGGGGTCTCCGGCGCGCGGATGCGGGACGTGCTCGAGACCCAGCTCGGCGAGGCGGAGCGTCTGACGCCGGACCTGGTCCTGCTCTCGGTCGGCGCCAACGATGTGACGCACCTCACCTCGATCCCCGCGATGCGCCGCCGCCTGCGCGCGATCGTCGGCCGGCTGCGCGCCGCCAGTCCCGGTGTCCGCATCGTCGTCACCGGAGCGCCGGACATGGGCTCGCCGCCGCGGGTCCCCTGGCTGCTTCGCGGGGTAGCGACGCTGCGCACCCGGATGGTCAACCGGATGTTCGTCGCGGAGGCGCGGCGGCTTCACCTCGTCTTCGCGCCGATCGCGGCGGACACCGGTCCGCTGTTCCGGCGCGACCGCACGCTGTTTGCCGACGACCGGTTTCACCCGAATACCCGCGGCTACGCGGCCTGGGTGACCGTCCTCGACGACGCCCTGGCGCGGGCGCTGGCCATGGCCGCGGTCTCCGGCCGGTGACCGCGGCTGGTGCCGCCGGCCGCCGGGAACCTCCCCGAGTTTTCCTTCGGCGGGACGACGCCCGGATGCCATCACCCTTGGGATCTGACGCGAAACCCCGGAGGATGGAGCGGCGGATCGGCCGCCGCCGATCATCGCCAGTTCCTCACCACCGAGGCCGCCGGGCGCTATCTGCCTGGGATTCCGGCACTGTCGCTGCCGTGCGGCTTCTCGACCTCCCCGGCGGGGCTGCCGATCGGCCTGGAGGTGTCAGGCTTGCCGTTCACCGACGGAACGGTCCTGGCGGTCGCCCACGCCTACCCCGCCAGGGATCGGGTTCCTCAGTCGGTAATACAATCGAGCTGATGTCGGCGTGACATTCGCGCCGGACACCGAAGGGAACACGAATGAGTATTGTGATCTCGATTCTTCAGATCGTCGTGGCCCTCGGCCTGCTGAACGTGTGGCTGCTGCGCTTCAGCCAGTCGACCGCCTACCGTGGCGGCGATGCGCGCACGATGGCCGATGAGTTCGCCGCGTATGGCCTGCCGCGATGGTCCACTTACGTGATTGGCGCCCTGAAGGTCGGTGCCGCGCTCTGTCTCATCGCCGGCCTGTGGGTTCACTTCCTGGTCTTCCCCGCGGCCCTGCTGATTGCCATTCTGATGGTCGGCGCCATCGCCATGCATCTCAAGATTGGCGACCCGTTCAGGAAATCGATCCCCGCGCTCGGCATGCTGACGCTGAGCGTCATCATCTGCCTTGCTTCGCGGCCCTGAGCCCGCCGTCTGCAAACGATCCTTTGAGGAGGGAGACATGTCGCGAATACTGAGTGTAGCGATTGTGATGCTGGTGTTGTCGGGCGCCGGCGCGCTGGCGCAGGCGCCGGCGAAGCAGGCGGCCGGCGAACCCCGGACCACCTGGTACTTCTACACCGTGAAATGGGGTTTCCAGGAGGAGTTCCTCAATCTCTTTGAGCGCAATCACTATCCGATCCTGAAGGAGATGGAGAAGAGCGGCCTCTACCTGTCGGTCAAAACCTTCGTCCCGCAAAACCATGGCGATGGCCGGGCTGACTGGACGTTCGCCGTGGAACTGGTCGAGCCGGCGACGCGGCCGGCCGGGCCGACCGAGGAAGCGATCGTCGCCAGGCTCTACCCCGACCGCGCGAAGCTGGCCAGGGAGGAACAGCGGCGCTTCGAGATCCTCGCCGCCCACTGGGACGTACCGCTCAACCGGATCGATCTGGCCACCCGGAAGTCGACGCCGTAGCCAAGGCTACTCACGGGAGCTCTCCGCGATGCCGCCACCCGTCGTCCGATCGTGTCTCCCTGTCGCCGTCGTGCTCTCGCTACTGCCCCTGCCCCTTGTGGGTGACGAAGTTACTTCGACACCGAGTTCAACCTCAACGGCGAGCGGCGCGAAGTGATCAAGGGCTACTACACCACCGTCGTCACCGACCTGGCGCTCGACTGGCTGAAGCGCGATCACGCCGGCAAGCCGTGGCTGATGATGATCGGCCACAAGGCGACGTACAGCTTCTACACCCCCGAGCCGAAGTACGCGCATACGTTCGACGCCGCTCCGGTCAGCTATCCGGCATCGGCGTTCACACCATCCTGAGCGTCGAAAGATCAAGTCCGAGCTGCCGGCGCAGAACATCCGCTGACCGGGGGATCTCGCCCAGCGGGTACGCTGGCGGGGCGTGGCCCGCTCGGGCGATGTCCGGCGAGCGCATCAGGGCGCCCCCAGAGGGCAATGCGCCCGGTTACTGCCGCGTGATCGTCTCGGACAGATGCGCGAACGGGATGCCGAGCACGCGTACCGTGGCGCGGTTGAGCACCGTGCGGCCGTCCGGCTGCAGGTAGAGCCACTGCTCCATCGTGATCGCGGGCTGCCCGATCCGGTAGCGGATGTGGAAGCTGTTGGCATCAGCGCGGGCAGACACGGCGCCCGACGCGCCCGTCAACGTACCGGTGTAGTCGTGATCGTTGACGCGCCGCATGCGGAACGAGCGGCGCTCGACAGCGCCGCCGGTGTAGGTGACCGTCTGATCGAGGACGAACGTGCCGTCTGGTTCGGTATGGCCGAGCCCGGCGACGCGAAACGGACGGTCAGCCTTGAAGCGCGCCGCGAGGACGCCCTCCCCCGCTGTCGCGCCCGCGAAGAACTCTTCGGGCCGGAACGGCGGCGACGGCGCCGGCGTCTGCGCGACCCGAAAGTCGCTGAGGCAGCCGGACGAGATGGCGCCCCCGAGCAGCGCGACGAACAGCGCGACGGGTCGGATGCGTGAAGGCTGCGGCATGGTCACAGTCTAGCAACCGCACACGTGCCGTGCTCCGGGCGGGGACGCACGCCGTCGCGCTACTTCACGTCCCCGCAGTCCGCGCCGAGCCACTTGCCGGTCATGTCGATCGTGACGTGGGTTTCACGGCCGGCCGCCGTGCTGGTAGACGTGACGGTGCCGGTGAAGGCCGTCGGCGACTTGGCTTCGGTGCGGGATACGGACGTGGAGGCACGCGTCCCGGTGCACGTCATCGTGTTCTCGAGCAGCTTCGGCGTGTTGGTGCGGATCGTCTGCTGACAACTCATTCCCATGCGCTCGAGGGCGGCGTTCGAGTTCCCGATGACGAACTTGTCCTTGGTCATGCACGACTTGATGACGGTCGGCTTGGCTGCGAGCGTACCCGCGATCGCCGCCGCCCGTGCCTGCTGCTGAGGCGTCATCTTGCTGGTATCGACGCCCGCCATCCCGTTCATCTTCGTTGTCGACGTCACTTCCCAGAGTCCCATGCGCAGGTTGAGCATCGGCTTCGGCGTGGTCTGAGCGACGACGGCGGTGGCGGCGAGCGAGAGCGCGAAGAGCCCTGATCCGAGCGGACGGGCGAGGTTGGTCATGCGGCCCCCTGCAGTTAACGGTCTGCTGCATTGTAGGCCTTTGGCGCTCATCACGCGCGTGACCGGTTATTTCCCGGCAGCGGGAGGTTCAAGATCACCACACGCCGGTGCTGGGTCGCGACCGGGATCAGCGCGTCGCACTTCGCCGACACGACGTGCGCTTTTCATGCGGTATCCGGCTTTTTGATCTTCATCGCCTCGCGAAGGCATTTCCTGAGCAGGTTCATCGGTCGGTGAGCGGATCAGAGGAGTGGATCGGAGCGCCTACGCGCTGGCTTGGCTAGCCAGCCGAAGCTCGATCACCTGGCAGGCGAGCGAAGGTTGGCGGTGAGGCAGGGATTCGAACCCTGGGTACAGGTTTAAGCCCGTACAACGGTTTAGCAAACCGCCGCTTTCGGCCACTCAGCCACCTCACCGTGCGTGGATTTCCTAAGGATTTTGAGGATTCGCGTTGCCGGGGACGCCTACTGACGGGCTAGTGTGCCCACCAGTGTGCCCAAGCCGACGCGACGCGTCCCGCAGATCTCCGTCGCTCACGACATTATAGCGATCAAAGACACTGCGGGTCTTGTGGCCGGTCAGATTCATCGCCACGCGCTCGGGAATGCCGGCCCGGACCATGTTGCGGATGGCCGTGCGCCGGAAGTCGTGGGGAATGCTGCCCGGACATCCGGCCGCCGTTCTCGCCCGGCGCCAGGCTTGGTAGAAACCACACGCGGAAATGCGGTGACCGCTCAGGTGCCCCAGCGCCCCCACCTTGGTGACCGAGTGATGGAAGAACACGTGCTGCACAATCATCGTTCTCTGCCGCTGAATGTCGTCAGCTGATGCCCGCTGCTGCCTCAGAATCTGTTGCAGTTCCGGCGTGAGATAGAACACCCTCCCTTCTTTGTTTTTCGTAGTCCCCGGATCGAGCCGGACCTCGCCCACCCGAAGATCGACCTGCCGCCACTGGATCGTCAGGACTTCGCTGTTGATCCGCCAGCCGGTTACGTAGGCGAACGTCACAACCGGTCGCATGGCCTCGGGCAGGTGGGCCAGAACAGCCGCGTATTGCTCGGGCTCGAAGAAGCCGACGCGGACGTTGTCCTCGCGAAGCATGGCGAAATGCGGTTTGCGGTGCAGCTTTCCAGCTTCGACTGCGAGACTGAACATCCGCTTGAGCACGGTCAGCTCGCGATTGATCTCCCCTACCGACACCGCCCTCCGCTCTTCGGGCAGTTCGTGCCACGTACCATTTCGTCGTTTCACCCGCCGCGCCGACCGGGCCACCCACGTGTCGGCGCAACGCTTCGCGATGAACGCCCGAATGTCGCTCGTGGTAATCGACGCCATCCGCTTGTTGCCGAAGAACGGCGCGAGGTGCTTGTCTATCCGACGTTTCGCATCGACGTAGGTGCGCTTGCGGTTCGCTTTGTAGTCGTTGAGCATGTCATCGGCGGCTTCGTGGAGGCGCGTCTGCCGGCCGATCGTCACTTCGATGCTGGGCGTGATCGATGTGTCGGACATCGCCGCTCGGGATCGGATCGCCGCTCGGGTGATTGTGCAGCACGAGCAGCCCGGTTGTCCCTGGCGTCAGGCACGCAGGGATGAACACGTCCGGTATCGACACCGGCGTGCTCGCGCGGGTACCGCGCGAGAGCAGATGCCATCCGAGCAGGCGCTGCCTCGTCGACAGGCAG
>JANMWI010000009.1:0-90192 GCA_031393955.1 Acidobacteriota bacterium | reverse complement strand
GCGCCAGCCGCGGCCGCGGCTCCGGGCGCCGCGGCGTCCGCCGCCTTCGAGGCCGCGGCAAACGGCGTCGCGGGTCCGCCGTCGGCGACGGCCGTGCCGGGGATCAAGCCGTCGTGCAGCGCGCGGCGCCAGAACGTCTCGGCGTCCTTGAACGGCTGGCCGTCGCGGCCGCGGATGGTCCAGCCGCCGCCGCCGGCAAACGCCCGCGTCCAGTAGTCCTTGACGATCTCGTGAGTATGGCGATCGGTGCGGGAGGTGAGCGTCCCGAACAGCTCGTGGATCGAGCGCCCGTCATAGAGCGGTGCGATCAGCGGCTGGACGATCGAGACGGTACCGTCATAGGCCCGGGCGTCCCCCCAGCTCTCGAGCGGATGGGCGTCGGGCACCATCCAATGCGCCAGCGCCGCAGTCTCGTCGACGTAGAGGCCGTGGTAGACGACCGTGCCAACCTTCGCGAGCCGTTCGGCGAATTTGAGGTCGACCGGCGCCGAGTAGGCCGGGTTCACTCCTGAAATGACCAGCAGTTCGACCTGGCCGCGGTCCATCGCCGCGGCGAGGTCCTTGAGCGAGCCGGCCCGTCCCGCCGACACGTCGAGCGGGCCGGCGTAGGTGACGGTCGTGCCGGTGTTGCCGAGCGCCTCGTTCATCGACCGGGCGAGGTCGTGCACGGCGGCGGGCTGATAGGGACTCGCGACCACGACCGACCGGCCGCGACGGCCCTGGAGGTCTTTCGCGACGGCGGCGGCAAAACGCGCGCGATCGGCCGCCCCTTCACTGCTGGCGGCCGCGGCGCCGCCGCCGAGATGGCTCGACAGTTCCCGCGCGAAATTTTCGATCTCCGCGGCGGGAAGCGTCAGCCGGTGATCCGCCTTCGTGCCGGTCAGCGTCGGCGTGCTCTCGATGACGTAGAGCCGATTCATCACCTTGTGGTCATCGGTGACCCGGCGGCCGGCGGCGAAATCCTTCTGGTACCGGACGGTGCCCGGTCCGGAGGCGAGAAAATCGGCATCGAGCGAGACAATGATCTCGGCCTTGTCGAAGTGATAAGTCGCCTCGGAGGCCGCGCGCGCCGGCTGGTCGCCGCCGGGGCTGGCCACCGGATCGTACTGGTGCCACCGCGCCTGCGGATTCTCGGCAAGCACCGTGGCAAGTAGCTCGGCCAGCGACGGGGAGGTCACCGGGCCGGTCAGGAAACGGACACCGGCGCCCTTCCGGGCCTTGAACCGGCTCATCTCGCCGGCAAAGCTGCCCCAGGGCGCGACCTCGCCACGGTGAATAACGGTCTTGGCCCGGTCGGGATCGTAAAGGTCGAGGACGGCTGCCTGCGTGATCGCGTCGGTCGCGCCCAGACTGGCGGGGTGCTCCGGATTGCCTTCTATTTTGGTCGGACGCCCCATGTGGCTTTCGACCAAAACAGGCTGCGCGAAACCCGACATCAGCATCGAGCTGGCGAAGAACAGGGGCCGACCGGGGACGAGGTCCTCCGGCTGCTTGACGTAGGGGACGATCAGTTCGGGGGGCTGTTTAGTGCACGCACCCACGCCGGCCAGCGCCAGCGACGCACTCATGAGCTTCAGGAACTGCCGGCGGCCTTTGGGGTCGTTCCACTCAGACGCCTGCTCGGGGAACTCGCGATGCAGGTATTCGCGGAACTGCAGCGTGTCCGCCAACTCACCGAGGCTCCGCCAGTACATGCGGCCGTCGGTTGCGGCAAGGCGGGATCGGATGTCAGAAGAATCCATGCTCGTATCAGCTTCCAGTGTCCAGGTCCCGGCGGCGGCGACCGTACCTCATCTGTGGCACGTCGAACAGCTCGTCAGTTCCTGGGGTCCGGCGATCTTGTATTCCTTGACGAGGCGGGTGCCCATCTCCGGGTCGTTGGCCGGGCGTTCCCACGCCATGTTGTAGACCTGGTCCCGCGGCCGCACGTATTCCTCGGGATTGCGATGGCAGTCCAGGCACCACGACATCTGCAGCGTCGCCTTCTGATAGACGAGCGGCATCTTGTCGACGCGGCCGTGGCAGGTGGCGCAGCCGACGCCCTTGCGGACGTGAATGCTGTGGTTGAAATAGACAAAGTCCGGCAGGTCGTGGACGCGGGTCCAGTGCAGCGGGGTGTTGTCGCGGAAGCTCGCCCGGACCGGCTCCAGAATCGGCGCGTTCGCCCAGATCTGCGAATGGCAGTTCATGCAGGTCTTGGTCGGGGGAATATTCGCGAACGCGGATTCCTCGACCGAGGTGTGGCAGTACCGGCAGTCGAAGCCTTCGCCGCCGGTGTGGTGGGCATGGCTGAACTGAATCGGCTGCTCCACGAAGACGTTTTGGCCGGTGTTCCACCCCGACACGTTGAGCAGGCCGACGACGCCGCCGAGAACGGCGGCGAATCCGACGACGGCGAGGATGCTCAGTCGGGAGTAGATGTTCGCGTGGCGGTTGAAGATCTGACTCATCGTGTCGCAGTCCGAGCCGTGTCCTCACAAAGACTACTCGAAACGGGGGCAATTTCAGAAGTGCGGGCCGATCGCCAGCCGCCGCGCGGCGTCCCGATCGAGCAGCGTCCAATGATGTGAAAGTTTTCACAAAGAGTCAACCAACAGCGTCGCGCAGCCGCGGGCGGCTGGAGGGCGCGTGCTACGATCCCGGAGCGATTTCCGCTGCGGAGACTGTCAATGACTTCTGTTCGTCGTCTGCCGTGGCGGCTGGCGCTCGTCGCTCTCGTGGCGCTGACGGCGGCGACTCCGGGCGCGGCGTCGGGCGCAACGCCGCCGGTTCTGTATCGGCTGTCATTCCCTGAACCGACCCATCACTACGCGCAGGTCGAGGTCACGTTCGCGGCGGTCCCCGACGGGCCGCTCGAGGTCCGCATGAGCCGATCCTCACCGGGCCGCTACGCGATGCATCAGTTCGCCAAGAACGTCTACGATCTGCAGGCCTTCAACGGCGTCGGGCGGGAGCTCCGCCCGACGCGGCCGAGTCCCTCGCAGTGGGACATCGCCGGCCACGACGGCACGGTCCGGATCCTCTACAAGGTCTTCGGCAACCGCGTCGACGGCACCTATCTGGCGGTCGATGCCTCCCATGCGCATATCAACATCCCGGCGACGCTGCTGTGGGCGCGCGGCTTTGACGCGCGCGGCGCCTCCCTCACCTTCGCGCCGCCGCCGGGCTCCGGCTGGAAGCCGGCGACGCAGCTGTTTCCGACCGCCGATCCCTGGGTCTTCACCGCCCCCAATCTTCAGTACTTGATGGACAGCCCGGTGGAGCTGAGCGACGGCACGCTCCGGTCCTTCATCGTCCGCAACCCGGACGGCGCCACGTTCACCATCCGCACCGCCCTGCACTCGGACGGCGGCGCGGCGGCGGCCGACCAGTACGCGGCCGGCGTCGAGCGCATCGTCAACGAGGCGGCGGCGATCTTCGGCGAGTTTCCCGCCTACGAGACCGGCACCTACACCTTTCTCGGCGACTACGTCCCCTGGGGCGGCGGCGACGGCATGGAGCACCGGAACAGCACCGTCGTCTCGTCGGCGACCTCCTTCCGCACGCCGCAGGCGGTGTCGGCCGCGTTCGGCACGGTCGCGCACGAGTTCTTTCATTGCTGGAACGTCGAGCGCATCCGCCCGAGGTCGCTCGAACCGTTCAACTTCGAGGACGTCAACATCTCCGGCGAGCTCTGGCTGGCCGAAGGTTTCACGAGCTATTACGGTCCGCTGATCGTCGCGAGAGCCGGGTTGAGGCCGGGGGAAGAAGGCCCCGGCCTGCTTGGGAGCGCCGCCGAGGTCCTGCTCGCGCCCGGCCGCGCGTTCCATTCCCCGGTGGAGATGAGCCAGATGGCCGCCTTCACCGACGCGGCGGCGGCCATCGACGAGACCAATTTCTCGAATACCTTCATCTCGTATTACACCTACGGTGCGGCGGTCGCCGTCGCGCTCGACTTCAGCCTCCGGGACCGCTCCGACGGCCGCGTCACCCTGGACGACTACATGCGGGCGATGTGGCGCGCGCACGGCGAGCCGGGCGGGACCGCGCCCGGTCTCGTCGCCCGGCCGTATACCCTCCAGGATGCCCGCGACCGGCTCGCGGAGGTGTCCGGCAGCCGCGCCTTCGCAGACGACTTCTTTGACCGGTACGTCGAAGGACACGAGGCGCCTGACTACGCCCGCCTTTTTGCCCGCGCCGGCTTCGTCCTGAAGCCGCGTCATCCGGACGAGCCGTGGGTCGGCCTCCTCGACGGCGGCGGCGCCGCCGCCGGCCGCCGCGGCCGTCGTCCGCCGACGCCGCCCACGGCCGCCGCGTCGGGGCTCACGGTCCCGGAGCTGGTCCGCTGGGGATCACCGGCCTACGCCGCCGGACTCGACCAGGGGGACGTCATCACGGCTGCCGACGGCGTCCCGATCACCTCTGTGCAGGGCTGGCAGGCGGCGGTGGCGGCCCGTCGTCCCGGCGACCATCTGTCGATCGATCTCGTCCGGCAGGGACGCAGCGTCCGGGCGACCATTACCGTCGCGGCGGATCCGACGATCGACATCGTCACCGTCGAGTCCACCGGCGTCGAGCCGACGGCCGCGCAGCGCGCCTTCCGGCGCGCCTGGCTCGAGCCGCGGCGGAAGTGAGCGTGGAAGTGAGCGTTGAGTCGACCGCCGGAACGGGTTACCCTCGGGCGGGGGACTGAGGCGTCACGCCACGCGTCTCACAGCACAGTGGAAGGCACAACCGTCCAGCACTACCGGATTGCCGAGCGCCTTGGCGCAGGCGGCATGGGGGAAGTGTATCGGGCGGAGGACACCCGCCTCGGCCGGCCGGTGGCGCTCAAGTTCCTGCCCGCCGGGCTGAAGTCCGACCCCGAGAGCCGCGCGCGGCTGCTGAATGAGGCCCGCGCCGCCTCGCTCCTGCGCTCCCCGAATATCGCCGTCACCTACGACATCGGCGAGGATGCCGGCACCGACTTCATCGTCATGGAGTACGTCGACGGCGAACTGCTGTCGGCGCGGATCGCCCGCGGGCCGATTCCGGTTCGTGAAGTCATCGACATCGGGCTGCAGGTCGCCGATGCGCTCGAGGAGGCGCACGCCCGCGGCATCGTCCATCGCGACATCAAGAGCGCGAACCTGATGCGCACGGAGCGCGGGCTGGTCAAGGTGCTCGACTTCGGCCTCGCCAAGTTCCTGACCAAGCCGGACGGGGACCACACGCTCGGCCAGATGACGATGGCCGGCATGGTCGTGGGGACGGTGTCCTACATGGCGCCCGAGCAGGCGCTCGGCCGGCCGGTCGACAGCCGCGCCGACCTGTTCTCGTTCGGGGTCGTGCTGTTCGAACTGCTCACCGGCCAGATGCCGTTCGAGGGCGCGACGCCGACCGAGATCATCGATCACATCCTGCACACCGTCCCGCCGCCGGTGTCGAGGTACATCAGCGGCGTGCCCTCCGGGCTCGACGCGCTGCTCACCCGTGCGCTCGACAAGGATCCGGAGTTTCGCTACCAGTCGGCCCGGGATATCCACCGCGACCTGCGCGACATTCGCGACCTGCTCGACGCGCCGCCGCGGTCGACCGGACGGATGGCGGCGGTGGCGCTGGCCGGGGCGATCGAGAACTCGGTTGCGGTGATGACCTTCGCCAACATCACGCGTGAGCCGGAAGACGACTGGATCGGCACCGGCATCGCCGAGACGGTCAGCTCCGACCTGAAGAACATTCACGGCCTGACGATTATCGGCCGCGCCCGCGTCTACGACGCCCTCCGCAACCTGACGACCGGCGCGCACCTCAAGGACTCGCTCGCGATCGACGTCGGTCGGCGCCTCGGCGCGACCTGGGTGGTGGTCGGCGGCTACCAGCGGATCGGCGTGGTCGTCCGCATCACCGCGAACTTCGTCGAGGTCGCGACCGGCGAAGTGCGGCGGACGGTCAAGGTCGACGGCCGCATCGACGACATCTTCGCGCTTCAGGACAGGATCGTCTTCGAACTCAGCCAGGGCCTGAACATGGCGCTGCGCGGTTCGGAGATTGCCGACATCGAGCGCCGCGAGACGCGTTCGGTCGAGGCCTACGAGAGCTACGCCCGCGGCCTGATGAATCTGCGGCAGGCGACGCGCGATTCGATCGACCGCGGCATCGCGGCGTTCGAGGACGCGACCCGGCACGACCCCGACTACGCGCTCGCCTGGGCGGCGCTCGGCGGCGCGTTCGGCCTGAAGGGCAACTTCCTCAGCATCCCGGAAATGCAGCATCGCGCCATCGAGATGGAGCGTCGCGCGCTGGCCATCGACCCGGAGCTCGCCGACGCCCACAACTGGCTCGGCACCTCGCTCCTGTCGCTCGGACGGATCGAGGAGGCCATCGCCGAGATCGGCGAGGCGCTGCGGCTGGATCCCGACAACGGCCAGGCGCACCAGGCGCTGGCGCGGGCGCACTGGGTCGGCAAGGGGGACTTCGCGGCGGCGATTCCGCTCTTCGAGCGGGCGATCGCGCTCAACCCGGAGGCCGGCTATTCGTACCTGCAGCTGTCGCTGATGCTCGCCTGGCAGGGCGACCTGGTCCGCGCCGAGGAGGTCAGCCGCCGTGCGGTGGAGCTCCAGGAGCAGTACATCTCCGGCAACCTCGGGCTGCAGATCGTCGGCGCGCACTCCCGGCTTGGCTACGTGCGCTATCTGATGGGTGACGATGAGGGGGCGCTGCGCGAGTACGAGCGCGAGATGGCCTTCATCGGGGCGAGCGATCACGCGCTCCGCGATCGGACGCTGCTCGAGCTGAATGTCAAGATGGGCGCGGCCTACCTGCGGCAGAACCGCGCCGAGGACGCGGCCCGGCACTTCGGCCGGGCGCTCAAGGCGTTCGACGCCCGCGTCGCGACCGGCGCCGACGACGCCTCGACGCGCTACTACATTGCGGTCGTCCATGCGCTGCGCGGCGAGCGCGAGCTGGCGCTCGACTCGCTCGAGCGGACCGCGCGCACGCTGCCAGCGCTGATCGCGGCACGGGCGCGCATCGACATCGACCTGGCGTCGTTGCGCGACGAGCCGCGCTTCCGCGCAATCACGTCGCCAGGAGCCGCCTAGTCCCCGGCGGCGGGATGGCCTGGGAACCACCGCGTGGCGGCCGCTCCACAGTCAGGCCAGCATCAGGGAATCCATGCAGCATCAGTATGACGTGGTGGTCATCGGCGGCGGCCCGGCCGGCCTGAGCGCGGCGCTCATCCTCGGCCGCTGCCGGCGGCGCGTGCTGATCTGCGATACCGGCCTTCCGCGTAACGCTGCCTCCCACGCGCTCCACGGCTACCTGACGCGGGACGGCCTGTCGCCGGCGGAATTTCTGGCACTCGGCCGCCAGGAGCTGGAGCGCTACGAGACCGTCAGCTTCCAGCACCTCGAGGCAGTGGCAGCGGAGTGCGTCGACGGCCGCTTCAAAGTCACGCTCGCTGACGGGACGATCGCTTGGTCGAGGAAGCTGCTGATCGCCACTGGGGTGGTCGACAACCTGCCGCAGATCGAGGGGATCCATGAGCTCTACGGTCGCAGCGTCTTTCACTGCCCGTACTGCGACGGCTGGGAAGTCCGCGACCAGCCGGTCGTCGTCTATGGCCGCGGCCAGCGGGGCCTCGGGCTGGCGCTCGAGCTCACGGTCTGGACCCGCGATATCGTTCTCTGCAGCGATGGCCGGTCGGAGATCGAAGCCGACGATCTGGCGCGCCTCGCCCGCAATCAGATCGGCGTGCGCGAGGACCGCATCGCCTCGCTCGACGGGCGGGACGGGATCCTGCAGCGGGTCGTGTTCGCGGGCGGCGACAGCCTGCCGAGGCGGGCGATGTTCTTCACGACCGGCCAGACGCAGCGCTCGGCACTGGCAACCCGCCTGGGATGCGAGCTCAACGACAAGGGGACGGTGCCGACCGGCAAGTACGAGACCACTCACCTGCCGGGGTTGTTCGTCGCCGGAGACGCGTCACGCGCGGTCCAGTGGGTGGTGGTGGCGGCGGCGGAGGGCGCCGAGGCCGCCTTCGCGATCAATTCGGATCTGCTGCGGGAGGATTTGCAATAGAGTCTGCGCAGAACGGAGGGGGTTGTTTGAAGGTAACGGTCATGGCGGTCGTACTGCAGGTGCTGGCGTGGCCGGCGTGGGGTAGCGCGGCACCGGCCCAGGGCCGCGGCCGGGCGATGCCTCCGAATATCCTCCTCATCCAGGCGGACGATCTGGGCTACGGCGACCTCAGCGTCTTCGGCCAGACGCGCTTCAGCACGCCGAACATCGACCGGCTGGCGCGGGAGGGGACCCGTTTCACGCAGTACTACGCCGGCAGCACTGTCTGCGCGCCGTCGCGCGCGGCGCTGATGACCGGCCGCCATTCCGGACACGCCTCGATCCGCGGCAACGGCGGCCAGGCCGGCGACGTGCCGCTGCCGGCTGCCGACGTCACGATCGCCGAGATCCTGAAGGGCGCCGGCTATCGCACCGCGATTATCGGCAAGTGGGGCCTCGGGCAGCCGGGCACGAGCGGCATGCCGGGCCAGCAGGGCTTCGATCTCGCCTTCGGCTTCCTCGACCAACGCCACGCCCATCGCCAGTTCACCGACCACCTCTGGCGCAACGGCGCGCAGGTACCGGTCAACCTCGAGACCGATTACGCCAACGACCTGTTCACCCGTGAAGCGGGCGCCTTCATGGCACAGGCCGATCCGCGCCCGTTCTTCGTGTATCTCAACTACACCGTCCCGCATGCCGAGGTGCGGGTCCCGGAAGACTCGATGGCGCCGTTCCGCGGCAAGTTCGAGGAGCGGCCGTTCTCCAATCCAACAGCGGACGCCCAGCCGAGCGGGTCGCGGCCCGATGGCCCGTCGCTCGGCTACCGCTCGCAGCCGACGCCGTTCGCGGCCTTTGCCGGCATGATCACGCGGCTCGACCGCGACGTCGGCCGTCTCGCCGATCAGCTCGGCGCCCAGGGCATCGACCGCCGCACGCTGATTCTCTTCACAAGCGACAACGGTCCGCACAAGGAAGGGGGCGCCGACCCCGCCTATTTCCACAGCGCCGGTCCGCTGCGCGGCATCAAGCGCGATCTCTACGAAGGCGGGATTCGCGTGCCGATGATCGCGCGCTGGCCCGGGACCGTGCCGGCGGGCCAGGTCAGCGATCAGGTCTGGGCGCACTGGGACATGCTCCCCACCCTGGCCGAGTTCGCGGGCGCGCATCCACCGGCCAGCCTCGACGGCGCCTCGATGGCGGCGGTGATCCGCGGCGGCAGCCGGCTCGGGCACGCGCCGCTCTATTGGGAGTTCCACGAGCGCGGCTTCCAGCAGGCCGTCCGGATGGGACGCTGGAAAGCCGTCCGGTTGCAGGCCGGCGCCACGCTCGAGCTGTATGATCTCGAGACCGACCTCGGCGAGCAGCACGACGTCTCCGCCGCCCACCCCGACGTCGTTCGCCGGATGGAGGACTACCTGAAAACGGCGCGGACCGACTCGGAGCTCTGGCCGGCGCGCTAGACGGCATTTCGACCCGCCTGCGGCGGGGGAAGGACGACAGCCATGGTGAAGGATCCGGTCTGCGGCATGACCATCGACGAGAAGACCGCGGCGGCGACGAGCGAGTACAAGGGCCAGACGATCTACTTCTGCGCCGCGGCCTGCAAGAAGAAGTTCGACCAGGACCCGGCCCGATACACGGCCTCCTGACTCCCCGGCGCCGCGCGTTCCGCGCCGGCACCTGCAGTATCATCCCCCCGATGGCGCACCGCTTCACCGTCGGCGTGGAGGAGGAGTTCCAGATCGTCGATCCCGAGACCTGGGAGCTCCGCTCGCACGTCTCGGAGCTGCTCGCGTCGAGCTCGCCGGCGCTCGGCGAGCAGATCAAGCCGGAGCTCCACCAGTCGATCGTCGAGGTCGGGACGCGAATCTGCGACGACGTGCCGCAGCTCGAAGAGGAAATCTTCCGCATCAGGCGGGAGCTGACCGGCGGCGCCGAGCGCGTCGGCCTGGCGGTGGCGGCGGCCGGCACCCACCCGTTTTCCGACTGGAAAGATCAGATCCTCTCTCCAGGCGTCCGCTACGACAGCATCGTCGAGGAGCTCCAGCAGCTGGCGCGCTCGCTGCTCATTTTCGGGCTCCACGTCCACGTCGCGGTCCCTCCGGGCCAGACGATGATCGACCTGATGAACCAGGCGCGCTACTTCCTCCCGCACCTGCTCGCGCTCTCGACCAGCTCGCCGTTCTGGATGGGCCGGGACACCGGACTGCGCTCCTACCGGACGACGATCTTCCGGCGCTTCCCGCGGACCGGCGTGCCGGATCACTTCGGGTCGTGGGGGGAGTACGAGGAGTACGTCCGGCTGCTCGTCGATCTGCACTGCATCGACGACGCCCGGAAGATCTGGTGGGACGTGCGGCCGCACCCGACCTTCGGGACGCTCGAATTCAGGGTCTGCGACGTGCCGACCCGCCCCGAAGCGGCGGTGATGCTCGGCGCGCTGACGCAGGCGATCGTCGTCAAGCTGCACCGCCTGTACTCGCGCAACGTCAGCTTCCGCCTCTACGCCAAGCCGCTGATCGAGGAGAACAAGTGGCGGGCGGCGCGCTGGGGGATCGACGGCAAGCTGATCGACTTCGGCCGGCGCGCCGAGGTGCCGATGCGCGCGCTCGCCCTCGAGCTGCTCGAGTTCGTCGACGATGTCGTCGACGAGCTCGGCAGCCGCAGCGCGGTCGAGTATGTCCACACCGTGCTGCGGGACGGCACCAGCGCCGAGCGGCAGCTGGCGGTATTCAAGCGGACCGGCGATCTGAAGGCCGTCGTCCAGCACATTGTCGAGGAAACGCGCGCTTCGGTCGATCGGCGCGAGAAGGAGCGGCCATGAGCGTCGGCGGGACGATGCGGGTCGGGCTGCTGGTCGGGCGGGAGTGGAGTTTTCCGCCCGCCTTCATCGAGGCGGTCAACCGCGCCGGTGCGGCGCACGGGATCAGCGCCGAGATGGTGACGCTCGGCGGGACGAAGATGGACGAGCCGGCGCGCTACCGGGTGATCGTCGACCGCATCTCGCACGAGGTCGAGTACTACCGCGGCGCGATGAAGCACGCGGTGCTGCAGGGCTCCTACGTCATCAACAACCCCTTCTGGTGGACCGCCGACGACAAGTATTTCAACTACGCGGTGATGGCCCGGCTCGGCTGCGCCATCCCGCGCACCGTGCTGCTGCCGCAGAAGGGCTATCCCGCCGACATCGACCTGGCGCCGGAGTCGCTCCGCAACCTGCAGTATCCGATCGACTGGGACGGGCTGCTCGACTACGTCGGCCGGCCGGCGATTCTCAAGCCGTACTCGGGCGGCGGCTGGAAGCATGTCTACAAGGTGCACGACAAGGCGGAGCTGCTTGCCGCCTACGAGGGGACCTCGCCGTACTGCATGACGCTGCAGGAGTTCATCGACTTCGAGCTCTACGTCCGCTGCTTCACGTTCGGCAAGACCGACATCACGCCGGTCGCCTACGACCCGCACCACCGTCGCTATCTGGTCGATCACGACTACCTGTCGCCGGACGTCGGGGCGCGCGTCGTCCGCGACGCGCAGGCCATCAATCAGGCGCTCGGCTATGAGATGAACACCATCGAGTTCGCGGTGCGCGACGGCGTGCCCTACGCGATCGACTACCTCAACCCGGCGCCGGACTTCGAGCGCGACCGGATCACGCCGTTCTATTTTTCCCACGTCATCGAAAAGATGACGGCGCTGGTGATCGCGCGGGCGCTCGATAACAATCCGTCGCAGTGCTGGCCGCAGTGGGAGGCGATGCTCGGAATGGGCGGGCCGGCCGGCGTGCTCGGCACACCGGGGCGCTAGGATGGAGGCGATTGCCGCCTGGCAGGCGCTGCTGCGGCCGGAAGTCGAGCTCGCGCCGGCGTTCGCCGTGGCGCTCGCCGCCGGGATGCGCGAGTGGAAGCTGACGTTTGGCGACCGCGTGACCTGTCCGTTCCTTCGGCCGTTCTTCCTCACCGAGCGCGACGAGGCGCGGATGCGCGCCGCGGCGGAGCAGATCGCGTCGCTTGGCGAGAAGGTGACGGCGCTGGCGCTCGAGTCGGCGGCGGTCTTCGATCAGCTCGGCCTCTCCGAGGCCGAGCGCCAGCTCGCCCGGATTGACCCTGGCTACGCCCGCGCCAGCACCGCGTCGCGGCTCGATGCCTTCCTGCTGCCCGACTCGATTCACTTCGCCGAATACAACGCCGAGTCGCCGGCCGGCCCGGCCTACACCGAGCGGCTGTGCGAGGTCTTCGACGCGCTGCCGATCATGGCGAGCTTCCGCGCCGGCCGCAGCGTGCGGTTCACCCGGACGATTGCGCCGCTGCTCGCCGCCCTGGTCGAGAGCTACCGCGAATGGGGCGGGACCGCCCGCCCGCCGGTGGTCGCGATTGTCGACTGGCGCGGCGTGCCGACGTGGACCGAGTTCGAGATTCTCGCCGAGGCGTTCGCGGCGGCGGGAGTGCCGGCGCTGACCTGCGATCCGCGCGAGCTGGCCTTCGACGGCCGGACGCTGTCCGCCGGCGGCCGGCGCATCGACCTGGTCTACCGCCGCGTGCTGATCAACGACATCCTCGCCCGTCCGGACGAGTGCGCGGCACTGGTGGCGGCCTATCGTGCGCGTGCGGTGTGCGTCGCCAACACGTTCCGCTGCAAGCTGGCGCACAAGAAGGCGTTCTTTGCGGTGCTCACCGACGAACGCAACGCACCGCTGTTCAGCACCGCGGAGCACGCGGCGATTCGCGCCTACGTCCCGTGGACCCGGGTTGTCGCCGATGCCGCGACGGTCAAGGCGGGACGCCGCGCGGCCCTGCTGCGGATCGCGGAGGACGAACGCGAGCAGCTGGTCCTGAAGCCGAATGACGAATACGGCGGCACCGGCGTGCAGCTCGGCTGGGAGACGCCGGCGCCGGCCTGGACGGCAGCGCTCGCGCGCGCGGTCGCGGATCCGCCCGGCAGCTGGGTGCTGCAGGAGCGGATTCCCGTCCGCCGCGAGCCCTTCCCGCAGTTCGATGCCGGCGGCGTCGTCACCGTCCGCGACATGCTCGTCGACTTCGCCCCGTACCTGTTTCGCGGCCGGATGGCCGGCTACCTCACCCGCCTCAGCGCGACCGGCCTGGCGAACGTCACCTCCGGCGGCGGGCAGGTGCCGGCGTTCGTCGTCGGCGACTGAACGGGGCGCTGATACACTTTTCCGGATGATCTTCGGGACCGCTTCCCCCGACCTGATGCCGGGCGCCCACAACGCCGTCGAGACCTGCCTGGCAATCCGTCCCGGCGAGCGGGTCGCGCTGGTCGCGGACGAGGCCAGCCGGCTCGTTGCCGCCAGCCTCGAGCAGGCGCTCGCCGACGCGCGCGCCGACGTGCGCTGCCGGCTGATCGAATCCATGTCGGAGCGGCCGATGACATCGACGCCGCCGGCGGTCCTCGAGGCGCTCGAGGAGGCTGATGCCGGCATCCTGTGCGTACAGCCCCAGGAAGGGGAGCTGGCGGTGCGGATGGCGATTGTCGGCGTCGTCGAACGCCGCCGCATGCGCTACGCCCACATGGTCGGCGTCACGCCGCGCATCATGCGCGAAGGGATGCGCGCGGATTACCGGCAGGTCGACCGGCTCAGCCAGCAGCTGTGCGCCCGCATGCCGTCGGCGCGGATGCTGACGGTGCGGACCGCCGCCGGCACGGACTTCACGGCGACGTTTGATCCCTCGCTGGCGTGGGTGAAGACGAGCGGCCTGATCAGCGCGCGCTACTGGTCGAACCTCCCGGCCGGCGAGGTGTTCACGACGCCGCGGTCGGTGGATGGCCGGTTCGTCTGCGACGGCACCGCCGGCGATTATTTCAACGGCAAGTACGGCCCACTCGAGCGCACGCCGCTCGTCCTCGAAATCCGTGCCGGACGACTGCTGTCGGCGCGATGCGACCGCACCGAGCTCGAGCGCGATTTCTGGCAGTACTGCCACACCGACGAGAACAGCGATTGCGTTGGGGAGCTCGCCTTCGGCACCAACCTCGGCTTGCGCGAGATGATCGGCGTCCTGCTCCAGGATGAGAAGGTCCCGGGCGTGCATCTGGCGTTCGGCGATCCCTACGGCAGCCAGACCGGCGCGGACTGGAAGTCCCGGACCCACGTCGACGTGCTGACGCGCGCCTGCGACGTCTGGATCGACCAGGAGCAGGTCATCGCCGGCGGCCAGTACCTGCTCGAGCAATTCGACGTCGAGGCGGGCTCGCCGGCGCGCCCCGCTCACCAGCGCGACAGGTAGTCGCGGAGCTGGTGCTTCCAGTACGGCCAGTCGTGCCCGCCGAGCGGCCCCCAGTCGTCGACGTGATGCGGGACGCCCCGGCTGGCGAGCACCGAGGACAGGGCGTACGCGTAGCCGCTGTTTTCGAACGGGCCGCTGCCGGTCGCCAGCCGGATTTCGCAGCTGGACAGCTGCGTCAGCAGCCACGGGTCGGCCAGGCCGGCCATGTAGTCGACCGGATTCTGGAAGTAGAAGTTGTCGTCGTACATCCCGCCCATGAAACGGCGCAGATCGTAGATGCCCGACAGCGCATAGCAGCGCTTGACCCGATGCGGCGCGTGGAACAGCGTGTTGGCGGCGTGGTACGCGCCAAGCGAAGCCCCCATCGTGGCCATCGCGATCCCCGGCGTCCGGCAGCTTTCCTCCACGAACGGGAAGACTTCCTCCCTGATGTACTCGTCGAACAGCCGCTGCCGCCAGCTCCGGTGCAGGGGATGCGCCGACCGACTCATGAACGACTCGTGACTGTTGGAGCCGACCGAAAAGACTTTCACCCGGCCGGCATCGATCACGTCGGCAATGGCATCGATCAGGCCGTGCCGCTGCAATTCCCACTCATCGCCGTGGCTGGTGGGGAAGGTCAGCAGCGGCGGACCCCAGTGCCCGAAAACCGCCACGCCCATCTCCTGTCCGAGCCGCGGCGAGTGCCAGACGGCATGCGAGGTATGCATCTGCCGGCGAGTCTAACGCACCGATTCGCCGGCCCCGACCACCGCGATCGCCATACCGTCGTAGCCCTTCGCGCCGACCATCTGGATCGCCGTCGTGCTCAACCGCGGCTCATGCTCCAGCCATGCGAAGAATCGCCGCATCGCGATGACGCTGGCATCCGATGACGAACCGTCGGCGACCGCGCCGTCACGGATGACGTTGTCGACAACGATCAGCGTCCCGGGCCGCGACATCTTGAGCGCCCACTGCACGTACGACTGGGTGTTGATCTTGTCGGCGTCGACAAACACGAGGTCGAACGGCGCCCCGCCCTCAACGGCGATCGCCGGCAGCAAGTCGAGCGCCGCGCCGACGCGGATCTCGACGATGCTGTCGAGTCCGGCTGCGGCGATGTTCCGGCGTGCGACCGCGGCATGGGCCGGGTCGGCCTCGAGTGACATCAGCCGCCCGTCGTCCGGCAGCGCCCGCGCCAGCCAGATGGTGCTGTAGCCGCCGAGCGTGCCGATTTCGAGGATCCGCGCGGCGCCGGCGACGCGGGCCAGGATCTGCAGCAGCCGGCCCTGCATCGGCGAGACGTTGATGGCGGGCAGCCCGGCGGCGACGCTGGCGGCAAGCGCCGCGTCGAGCGCGGCATCCGCCGGCATCAGCCGTTCCGCCAGATACTGGTCAACGGCCGCCCAGGTGTCGTTGTGCATGCGTGCGGTGTCCTCCAGGCGCGTCCGGCCGCGCCGAGTCAGCCCGTCCTTCCGAGCGCCGCCCGCACGGCGCGCCGTCCTGGCGTCGCCCCGGTGTGCTCGCCGTCCCTGATGACCTGGACGCCGTTGACGAAGACGTTCCGCACGCCCACTGCATACTGGTGCGGACGCTCGAACGTCGCGCGGTCGGCAATCGTCGCGGGATCGAAGACCACGACGTCGGCGAACATCCCGTCCTTGAGGAAGCCGCGGCGATCCAGGCCCAGCGTAGTCGCCGGCAGTCCGCTCAGCTTCCGCACCGCTTCCGGCAGGGTCAGCAGCTGCTCGTCGCGGACGTACTTGCCAAGCACGCGGGCGAAGTTGCCATAGGCACGCGGGTGGGTCGAGGAGCGGGTGAACGGCAGCTCCGGGGCCATCGAGGCCGCATCGGAGCCGAACGAGACCCACGGCAGCACGATCTCGCGGCGGATGTTGTCCTCGGAGATCATGAAGTAGACCGTCCCGACGCGGGAGCGATCCTCGAGCATCAGATTCATGATCGTCTCCGCCGGTTCTTCGCCGCGCAGCCGCGCCGCCTCGGCGAGCGTCTTACCGGTGAGCGGCTTGAGTGCCTCGGACTTGAATTCGACGAGCAGCACGCGGTCCGCGGAGCCCGCCGCCAGGTAGAGGTTCTCCCAGCTCTGTGACGGAGTTTCGATCGCGGCGCGAATCCGCTGCCGCGTCGCGGGGTCGCGGAGCCGCTTGTACGCCTCGTCGTAACCGCCGTCGAGTAGCCACGGCGGCATCGCGGCATCCAGCCCGGTCGATCCCGCCGTGTAGGTGTACATGTCGGCGGTGATCCGCAGTCCCTGCCGCCGCGCCTGTTCGACCTTCGCGATGACCTGCGCCATCTTCGGCCAGTTCGCCTGACCGGCCGCCTTCAGGTGATAGATTTCGGCCGCGACCTTCGCCTCGCGCGCGATGGTGATCAGCTCGTCGACCGCCTCGAGCAGCCGGTTGCCTTCGCTGCGCAGATGCGAGATGTAGACGCCGCCGAACGGCGCCGCCGCCTTGCAGAGCGCGATCAGCTCCGCGGTATCGGCGTAGAACGCCGGCGCGTAGATCAGCGACGAACCGACGCCGAGCGCCCCCGCCTGCATCTCCTGGCGGACGAGCTGCTGCATCCGCCGGAGCTCGGCCGGGGTGGCCCTGCGATCCTCCAGGCCGACGACGTACTCACGGATCGTGGTGGCGCCGACAAACGACGCCACGTTCTGCGAGATGCCGCGGCGCTCGAGCTGCTCCAGGTAGCCCGACAGCGTCGACCAGGTGATCTCGTACTTGATGTCGCCCATCCGCTCGACGGCGCGGCGCTTCATCTCGGCGGTCAGAGGCCCCATTGACACGCCTTCGCCGAAGATCTCGGTGGTCACCCCCTGCCGGAGCTCCCCCTGCGACCGGCCGTCGGCGATCAGCGAGTCGGTCGACCACGACAGCATGTTGATGAAGCCCGGGGCCACCGCCAGGCCGGTCGCGTCGATCGTGCGCGCGGCGCTTGCGGCGCTGAGATCGCCCAGGGCCGAGATGTGGTCGCCGCTGATGCCGACGTCGGCGATCCGGCCCGGCGCGCCGGTGCCGTCGTAGACGGTGCCGCCGCGCACGATGACATCGAAGCGGGTCGGCTGGGCCGGACGCGGCGATACGGGGAGCGTCGAGGCGGCCGCCAGCAGTGCGGCGACGGCGACGGACAGAAGGCGCATGGCGGGATTATATGCGTCGGCGCCGGTGCGGCCGCGGCGACCGCGCGCGCGATGCTACGATGCGCGGGGGAGGGAATGCATGCGACATCTGGTAATGCTTTGTCTGGTGTGCCTCGTCAGCGGCGGTCACGCTCACGCCCGGATCGCGGCGGCGGCCGAGCGGGCTGACGCGAATCTCGGCGTCTGGGCTGGCTCCTGGGATGGCCCGTCGAGCGGCGAATTCGATCTGACTCTGACGAAGGCGGCCGACGGCGCGCTGCACGGCAAGATCGCCGTCACGGCCGGCCCCCCTCCGTACACCGCCGATCTCCAGGCGGTTGCGCTCGAGGACACGCGTTTCTCGGCCAAGTACGACTACCCGCTGGACGACGGCGGGGAGGTCACCCTCCAGGCCACGTTCGACGGCAAATCGGGCAAGGGGATCTGGATTCTGCGTCCGCACGGACAGGAAGGCGAGATCGCGCGCGGGACGCTGGCGCTGTCCCGCAAGTAGCCGCCGCCCGCGGCACTGTCGGGAGCAGGACTGTACACTGGCGTGATGGTTGACTGGGACGCCGCCAGGTATCACCGCATCGCCGATCCGCAGCTCGCCTGGGGGCAGCGCGTCGTGGAGCGGCTGTCGGCGCGCGACGGTGAACGGATTCTCGACATCGGCTGCGGCACGGGACGCCTGACCCGGCAGCTGGCCGCGGCGCCGGGCCTGGTCGTCGTCGGTCTCGACCGATCGGAGGCGATGCTCGGAGAGGCAGCCGGACGGCAACTGGAGGGAGCGGCACCGGGAGGGGCGCAAACGCGTGTGCGCTACGTGCGCGGCGACGCGGCCGCCCTGCCGTTCGCGGCCGCCTTTGACGCCGTGTTCAGCAACGCCACGCTGCACTGGGTGCCGGACCACGAGGCGCTGTTCGGCAGCGTCGCGACGACGCTGAAGCCCGGCGGCCGGATGATTGCGCAGTGCGGCGGAGAAGGTAATCTGCGCCGGCTTTACGGCCGCGCCCGCGAGCTGATGCGGAGCCCGCCGTTCGAGGACTACTACGCCGGCTGGCGCGATCCGTGGCGCTTCGAAGCGCCGGCGGCGACGCGCGCCCGCCTCGCGGCTGCGGGGTTTACGAGGATCGAGGTCTGGCTGAACGACGCGCCGACGCGCTTCGACGGGGCCGGGGCGTTCGCCGAGTTCATCGCCGCCGTCTGTCTTCGCCATGAGCTCGACCGCCTGCCGGACCCGATGCGCCCTGCCTTCATCGATCGGCTGACCGACATGGCCGCCCGCGACGACCCGGCTTATACGCTCGACTACTCGCGGCTGAACATCACCGCATGGAAGCCCGCCTCGTGAGTGGCGGGTACGCCGGCCGGGGGACGGCCCACGCGAGCCGCCGCGACGCCGAGGCGCGCCGATCGGCCGGCATCGGCCGGGCGCGGCTGGTGGTGTTTCTCATGGCCGCCGGCACGATCGTGTGGGCCGTCGCCAACGGGCCCGAGCCCGTGGCTCTGGGCGCGGCGGCGCTGCTGCTGACGATCTTCGTCGGGCTCGTCGTCTGGCACGCGCGCGTCGAGCGGCGCGCGGCGTGGCACGAGGCGCTGCGGGTGGCGTCCGGACACGCGCAGGCCAGGGTTGACCGTCGCTGGCACGATCTCCCCGCCGCGCCGGCACCCGCCGGCATCGACCTCGCGCAGCATCCCTATGCGCTCGACCTCGATCTCTTCGGGCGCGCGTCCCTCTTCCAGTGGCTCGGTCCGACCGCCACCGCCGGCGGCGGCGTCCGCCTGGCGCAGTGGCTGCTGGCGCCAGCCGCGCCCGAGGCGCTGCCCGGGCGGCAGGCGGCGGTTACGGAGCTGGCCTCGAGGGACGAGTGGTGCGAGGCGTTTGCGGCGCACGGCGTGCTGGCGCGCGCGGCGCGAGACGCCGACCTCGACGCCTTTCTGATCTGGGCCGAATCACCGCCAGCGGCGCACATCCCGCTGAAGGTCGCGACGGCCCTCATTCTGGCGGCGACCGCGCTGCTGCTGCTGGTCGACGCCGCCGGCGGATGGTGGATGGTACCGATGCTGATCGGCGTGGTGCTCTCCTTCGCCATGGCCGGCCGGCTCCATCAGTCGATGGAGCGGGCGGGCGCCGGCGAGGAGGGGCTCAGCCGCTATGCCGCGCTGCTGGCGCACGTCGCTGGTGCCCCGTTCGAAAGCGAGGTGCTCCGCACCCTGCAGGCCCGGCTGTCGACCGGCGGTCTCGATGCCGACGCGTGGATGCGGCGGTTGAGCCGGGTGCTCGGCTTCGGGGCGCTGCGCACCTCGGCCGCCTTGCTGCACTTTCCCATCCAGACCGCGACGCTCTGGGACTTCCACGTGTATTTCGCGCTGGATCGTTGGCGGCGGGTGGCCGGCGGACACGCGCGGGGCTGGCTCGCGGCGCTCGCCGACCTCGACGCCCTCGCGGCGCTGGCCGCGCCGCGGCGCGACCATCCTGACTGGGCCGACGGCCAGCTGAATTCGCTGGCGGTGATGTCGGCCCGCGGGCTGGGACATCCGCTGCTGCCCGAGTCGCGCCGCGTCGTCAACGACGTGGCGGTCGGCCCGCCGGGCACGCTGTTGCTCGTCACCGGGTCGAACATGTCCGGCAAGAGTACGCTGCTGCGCTCGATCGGCCTGAACATCGTCCTCGCCCAGGCGGGCGGCCCGGTCTGTGCAGCGTCGTTCCGGATGCCGCCGATCGATCTGCAGACAAGCATCCGAATCCAGGATTCTCTCGAGCTCGGCTTGTCGTATTTCATGGCCGCGCTGGCCCGGCTCAAAGGGGTCGTGGATGCCGCCGAGCGGCCGCGGGATGGCCGCGTGCTGTGCTACCTGCTCGATGAAATCCTGCAGGGCACCAACAGCGTCGAGCGCGGCATCGCGGTCCGCGGCGTCGCTCGCCATCTGCTGGCCGCCCACGCCATCGGCGTCATGACGACCCACGATCTCAACCTGGCGGGTGAGGAGCCGCTGCAGTCGTCGGCCCGGCTCGTCCACTTCACCGAATTGATCGATCCGGACGGCTCGATGCGCTTCGACTACCGGCTCCGCGACGGGCTGGCCACGTCGCGCAACGCGCTGCGGCTGATGAAGATGATCGGCATCTCGGTGGAAGGCAGCTGAGGTGCGACGGCTGCAACCCCTGGCCGGTCCGGTTGTCCTCTTCACGCTGCTGACGGCCGTGATGACGTGGCCGCAGGCGGCCCGCATCGGCACGGACGCCGTCGACCACGCCGACGTCTACTTCAACATGTGGCGGTTCGCCTGGGTCGCGCACGCGCTCGTGACGAATCCCGCGCACATCCTCGACACGAACATCTTCTACCCCGAGAAGCGCACGCTCACGTTTTCGGACGCGATGCCGGTCGAGGCGGCGATTGCGGCGCCGATGCTGTGGAGCGGCGTGCCGAACGTGCTCGTCCACAACCTCATGCTGCTCGGCGGAATCGTGCTGTCGGCGGTCGGCATGTATGTGTTGGCGCGCTGGCTCACCGGCAGCGCCGCGGCCGCGGTCACTGCCGGCATTGTCTTCGCGTTCGCGCCGTACCGCTTCGAGCACTACATGCACATGGAACTGCAGTGGACGGTCTGGATGCCGTGGGCGTTCTGGGCGCTCCACCGCGTCTTCGACTATGGGCGGCTCCGCGACGGCGCCCTGGTCGGGATCTTCGTTGCGCTCCAATTCCTGTCGAGCATCTACTACGGCATCTTTCTGGTGACGCTCCTGTCGGTGGTCGCGGGGTTGTTCCTGCTGACCGTACGGGGAGAAACGCTGAAGCGGGCGGTGATCGCCCTGGCGGCCGGCGCCCTGCTGGCCGGCGCGCTGGCGGCGCCCTACGCGCTCGAATACGCGCGCACGGCGACGAGCACCGGAGACCGCCCTGAAGAACAGATTCTGATGTTCAGCGCCAGGCCGTCGAGCTACACGCTGGCGACCGACACAAACTATCTCTACGGCGGCTGGCGGCCATCGAAGGGGCGCCCCGAACGCCGGCTCTTTCCCGGGATCCTGCCGCTGCTGCTCGCCGTCACCGGCCTCCTGCTGCGCCGTCCCGCCACCGCCGCACTGATCTACCTGATGGCGCTTGTCGTCTCTTTCGAGATGTCGTTGGGGCTCTACGGCTATTTCTTTTCGTTCCTGCATCGGCACGCTCCGGCGTTCGGCGGGCTGCGGGCGCCGGCGAGGCTGGGCATTTTCGTGGTGTTCTTCCTCGGCCTGCTCGCGGCGTGGGGTCACGCCGCGCTCGAAGGGGCGGTCGCCGGGCCCGGCGCGCCGAGGCGGCGCGCCAGAAGACTCACGCTTGCCGCGCTGATCGGCGGCGTCATCCTGCTCGAGTACTGGGTCGCGCCGCTGCGACTGGTGAGTTACCCGAACAAGCCCAGTCAGCTCGACGTCTGGCTCGCCCAGCAGCCGCTCGGCGTCGTCGCCCACCTGCCGGGCGTGACCTCGACGCGCACCCTGCCGGGCGACGACCCGCGCTACGTCTATCTGTCGACGTTCAACTGGCTGCCGATGATCAACGGCTACAGCGGCTACTATCCGCCGTCCTATCTCAACCGGATCGAGCGGCTCGGCACGTTTCCATCCGACACCGCGACCGCCGCGCTGCAGCGAGCGGGGGTGCGTTACGTCATCGTCCACACCACGTCGTACGAAGACCGTGAAGTGCCGGACGTGCTTGTCGCCTTGGCTAAGGATGAGCGCTACGCCCAACTCGGCAGTTTTCCGGACGGCCGGGGGCCCTCAATCGCCTATCGCCTGCGGTGACCAGCTCTGGCATCGCGGTTGCTGTTCGAGTGTCTCAGGAGGAATCTCTTGAGCAAACGAACTTACGGAATCCTGGCAAGCGTGATCGGGTCGGCGGTCGGTGCATGGTGGTGGTCGCGGCAGCGCACCACCGCTGCGGCGCAGGGCTCACCCGAGCGGGGGCGCGTGATCTTCGACAACACCCCCACCGCGACGCCGCTGTCTGAAGAAATCGTCTAGGCGACGACGTACAGTGGCCCCGGGCTTGCACGCCCCTGCGGCGAGGATGGAGTGAGAGCAATCCGTTGCCACTACACGCTCGGCGCTTCCGCAATCTGGATGCTGGCCGCCCTCACACTGGTGGTAGCGGGGTGCCATACCGTGCGGCCGGTCATTGACCTGGGGTCGAAGCCAGCCCAGGCCGACGGCACCATCACCGGAACGGTCCGTGGTCCTCAAGGATCCAGCGCCGTCGTCGGTCGCATGGTTCAGGTCGTAAACATCGACACCGGGGAAACCCAGCAGGTCCTCACCAGCAATACCGGCGGCTTCACCTTCAAGGTCAAGCCCGGGAAGTACCGGATCGAACTGACCATTCGCCATGGCGAGGCCGTCGTCAAGCGTCCCGGTATCATCGACGTGAACCGCAGTGACGTCGCCGCCGGGGGCGACTTTGTGTTAGGGATGGCGAGCCTAGCCAGGCCTCGCTCTAACGCGCCGCGCGCCGACGACGGTCTCGGCGCCGCGATCGCCTGAATCTCCGCCGTCCTCGCCCTTCACTCCTCCCGCAGCACCGCCCCGACGACAATCAGTAGAGCCAGCGGCGCCAGGGCCAACGATCCGCCCACGACGATCAGAAACGTCAGGCCGCCGGGAATCACCCCAGCCGTGGCGTGGACATCGGGAATACTTTCGGCGACGCGCGATCCCCACCCACGCCAGTCAAATGTACCCTGCCAGTGCGAGCTGCGGAGCAACGAGACGACCAGCCAGACGGCGCTTGCAGCGGCGATTCCCTGCGCGAATGCGATCGGGCGCGCCGCCGCCCGTGCCGCCTCTTCCCTTGCTTTCGTCTGCGCACGCCACCAGACCAGCGCCGGCGGCGGCACCCGCGCTGCCGTCCACGCGGACTGGTGGTCGTCGACGAGCGCGGTCGCGACCACGACCAGGTCGCGGCAGGTTTCGCAGCGCTCGACGTGAGTCGTCAGGTCGGCATCGCCACCGCCCGGCCACTGCCGTGCCGCGAGCATGTCGAGCACTTCGTCCTCGCGGGCGCAGGCTGGCTCGAACATTGTCTCGTTCATGAACGTCCGCCTTTCCCTGGCATCGCGCGGCTCAGCAGGCCGGCCAGCTTGCGGCGCGCCCGGAACAGCAGCAGCCGGACGCTGGCGGTCTTGACGCCCAGCGTGAGGGCGATATCGGAGTGGCTCTGGCCCTGCGCATAGGCGAGCCACAGCATCTCGCGTTCACGCGGTTTCAGCCGGGCCATCGCCTGCGCGAGATCCGCCCGACGCTGGGCGTCGCCGCCGACATCGACGGTGGCTTCGAGCTCGCGCTCACCGGCCGCGGCGTCGGGGAGCGCCACCAGTCGGACGCGGCTGCCGCGGCGGCGGCCGTCGCGCACCAGGTTGGTGGCAATTCGAAAGAGCGAATGGCGCCGGTGCGCCTCCCCTTCGTGGCGGGCGCCGGCGCGCAGGAAGCGGTAGTACGACTCCTGCAGCAGGTCGTCTGCCAGATCGCCGCTGCCGGTCATCCGCGCCAGGTAGACCCACAGCGGACGCGCGGTGCGCTCGTAGAAGGCGCGGAACGCATGCTCGTCCATCTCGAAGACCGTGCTCGATGCGTCTGTCCCCGCGGCCAACCGCTCGAGATCCGCGATTGTCAGATCACGCATGGTCGTGGACGGGACGGTCGAGGAGTCCGAGACGGCGCGACAGCGCGTAAGCCGCGACCGCCGAGATCAGAAAGCCGACGCCGAGGGCCATCAGCAGCACGCCTCCGACCATGAAAACCTGAGCCGGCTCCTCGCTGAACCGGTGGCTGAGCCTGGTGAGGCCGAAGCCGACGACCGCCAGGACGATGCCGGCCTGGACCGACCAGAGAATTCTCGACAGCGGCGCCGCGATCGCCGGGGAGTCGTCGTGCAGCGGAATCGGCGCCGCCTCGAGAAACCGCCGCCCGGCTGGCGTCTGGATGTAGGCGAGCAACTCGTCATTGGAGGTGAACCGATCGAGCAGTTTGGTGTGCGTCTCGAACTGCACCTTCGACAGCCGGCTCCAGCGCCGGTGGGTCACGGCCAGCCGCACGAGCCACACCAAAACGCTCGTGATGACCAGAAAGGCGAGGAAGACGCCGACGCCGGCGAGTACGCCCAGCATGTCCTGGCGGGCTTCGCGCCGCGGATCGTCGACGCGCCTGTTCTCCTCAGGATGGAGAAAATACAACGGGTTGTGCGCGATCTCGGGATGCTCGGCAAGAAAGGCGTTCAGCTGCGGATATGGCGTTAGGTACGCGTCGCTCGTCATCAGCGACGGATCGAGCTTGAAGACCCGGGCGACCTCGGGCGGATATATTTCGAACAGGCGGTCGAGCTGATCGCGCGTCTGCTCGGCGCGCTGCCCGTCGCGCACCGACGGCGCGGCAGCCGGCTGGACCGGCGCCGGCCGGGCGGACGGCGGCGTCGCCACCCGCTGCGCGGCCTCGCCGCTGGCGCACAGTGCGACGGTGGCGGCGGCGAGAAACGGGACGACCCTGCGGCGGACGGCAGACTGCATCATTGAACGGCTCCTGCTACAGCTATTACGCAGCGGACCGCCCGTGGTTAACAGTTAATCGTGCTGCCGCAGCCGCCGCAGCTCCTCGATCCGGGCATCGCTGACATTGCCGCCGCTGACAATCGCCACCGTCGGACCGGTCATCCCGGCCGCGCCGGCCAGTGCCGCCGCGACCGCCGCCGCGCCTGACGGCTCGGCGCGGACGCCGGCGCGATCGATCAGCCACAGAACCGCATCAGCGATCGCGTCGTCGTCTACCGTCACGACGCCGTCGACGAACGCCTGCACGTGCAAGAGCGTCAGGTCCCCGGGACGGATGGCCATCAGGCCGTCGGCGATGCTCTCGGAACGGTCGAGCGTCACGGCGCGGCCGGCGTCGAGCGACGCCTTCATCGCGGCGGCACCGGCCGGCTCGACGCCGATGATCTTCACATCCGGACGCGACCGCTTGATGGCGGTCGCGACGCCAGCCGCGATCCCGCCGCCCCCCACCGGCACCAGCACGGTGGCGACGTCCGGCCGCTGCGCCAGGATCTCGAGGCCGGCGGTCCCTTGCCCGGCGATGATCCACTCATGATCGAACGGCGGCACCATCGTCAGGCCCCGCGCGTCGGCCTCGGCCTCGGCTCTGGCGCGGCGGTCGAGTGACGTCGTGCCCTCGAAGATGAGCTCAGCGCCGAGGGCAAGAACGGCGTCGACCTTGATCTGCGGCGCCGTCGTCGGCATCACGACCACGGCCGGCGCATCCAGTGTTCTGGCCGCCAGGGCCATCGCCTGGCCGTGGTTGCCGGAGGAGTAGGTGATCACGCCGCGCCGGCGCTCGTCCGGTGTGAGCTGCGCGATCATGTTGAACGCGCCGCGAATCTTGAAGGCGCCGCCGGGCTGGAGGTGCTCGCACTTCAGCCACAGCGGCCGTCCGGCCGCTCTCGAGACATCGACGAGCGGCGTGACGCGGGCGATGGCGGCAATGCGACTGGCCGCGGCACGGATGTCGGCGAGGTCGATCAGCCGCGGCGAAGACGAGGCGGTCACCGGCCCCGTCCGCCGATCGGCTCCCCGGCCGGAGGAGGAAGTGGCGCGGTGCGCTTCTCGGTCGGCTCCGGACGCCTGAAGAAGCGCTCGATGTCGTCGCGGGCGGCAGCGGCGTGGGCGGATGTGCGCGTCCGTGCGACTGTCAGGATCGCGCGCAGGCCGGCCGTCGCCTCGGCGCGTACTTCGGTCGACGCGTCCTCGTTGGCCGCCAGGCCCTTGAGGCGGTTGACGACGAGGTTCTGGACCTCGTCCTGGAGGGCGCGGCCGTAGCGGTCCACGGCGGGACCCGGCTTCCAGGCGGCCGCGACCAGCCGCGAGACGACTTCTAAGAAGTCCGGCGCCCCCCGGTCTCGCGCGCCCTGCACGACGAGGCGCTGCGCGCGAATCGGATCCAGCAGCCCGCTGATGGCGAGGTCGGCGGCGATGCCGGCGGCGGCAACCGGGTCGAACGTCTGGGCCCCGGCGCGCGCCGGGAAGCCTTCGGCCGTCCCGCCGCCATAGCCGAACGCGGTCGGTGGAATGAGGTCGAGGACGCGCGTCGGGATGCGCAGCTCGTCGGCCGCCAGCGTCGAGAGCACCGCTGTCAGTGCCGCCCGCTGCTGCTCGGCGGCGACCGGCTCGACGACTTGGGCGGGGCTCGCGCCGTCGGCGTCCCGCACCGCATAGGTGAAGAACAGGCCGCCGACCGACTTGACCGCTGCCTGCAGCTGGTAGCGGTGGTGCAGGTAGAGCGGGACGAGCTGCCGCTCGAGCTCCGACAGCGGCGTGCCGACGGGAATGTTTCGGAGGCCGAACTGCTGCAGCCCGATCCGGCGCACGTCGAGCTCGTGCCGCAGCGTCGCGACCGGATCGCTGCCGCTGTCCCACAGGCTGGCGAGCGGATGGGCCGACCCGGCCGGCCGTGCGTCGGCGTCGGTGATGAACAGCAGCCCGTTCGCCACCGCCTCGCGGAGGATCGCGTCGAGCGCCGGCCGCTCGTCGGTGCCCGCCGGGAACTGGGAGTAGGCGTAGCGCGCCGCGAACTTGTCGAACACGCCAATCCCGGTGGCGTAGGCGTGCGAGAGATCGAGCCGGCCGTCCTTGATGTCGACCCAGGGCGCCGGGTAGTCCATCACCGAGGCGCGTCCGTAGCTGCTCGCTGCGAAATTGTGCGCAAAGCCAAGCGAGTGTCCGACCTCGTGCGCAGCCAGTTGACGGATCCGCGCCAGTGCCATCGCCGTGACGTCCGTCGCCGGGTCGAGCTGGGCCAGGTAGTCGTCGTCGGCGATCAGCCCGAGCATGCAGCCGCCGGCGCCGCCGTGCAGCGGCACGAGCCCTTCGCCAATCAGGTAGTCCTGCCGCACCCTCAAAGAGCCGAGCGTCACGTTGCCCTTGATGATTTCACCGGTACGCGGGTCGGTGATGCCGCCGCCGTACGACCAGCCGCGGGTCGAGCGGTGCACCCAGCTGATCATGTTGTAGCGTGCATCCATCGGGTCGGCGTCGGCCGGCAGCACCCGGACCTGGAACGCGTTGCGGAACCCGGCGGCCTCGAACGCCTGGCTCCACCACGACGCGCCTTCGATGAGCGCGGCCCGGATGGGCTCCGGCGCGCCGTTGTCGACGTAGTAGACGATCGGGGCAACCGGATCCGAGAGTGCCGCTGACGGGTCCTTTTTCTCGAGCCGGTGCCGCTCGATCCACCGTTTCTCGATCGGCTCGCTGAGCGGCGACGCGAAATCGTAGAACTCGACGCCGCCAGACGGTGCGCGCGGGTCGAGCCGCCGCGGCCGGTAGTTCGCGTCAGGCAGCTCGACGAGCGAATGATGTTCGCGCAGCGTCACCGCCGCCGGATCGGGCGTCGTCTGGCGGACGAGCGGCCCCGGGACGTCGTCGGTGACGAAGGTCAGTGCGGCCTCGACTTCGGTGTTCCTGGGAAAGCCTTTGGTCCGTTCCAGGTAGATCGCGCTGCGGCTGTCGTCGAGCCGGTACTTGCCCTGCTGCGCGGCGGCGAGGCGATCGGTCACGCCGTGCGCGTCGCGCAGGAAGAACGCCGTGGCGTCGACGAGGACACGGCCGTCGTCTTCCGCCTCCACCTTGAATCCCCACAGCACGGACCGCGCGAACGAGTCGTCGACGGCGTGCCGCTCCGCCGCATCGGTCGTGATGGCCCGATAGCGGTAGTTCGGCTCGGTCAGCAGGACCTTGCGGCCGATGCGGTCGAAGAACACGACCGCGGAGTCGCCGAGCTGGCCGCGATCGAGCCCGACCGGATTGGAGCCCAGCCCCGCCGGCAGCGACACCTGGTAGAGCAGCTCGTGATTGAACCGGCTGATTTCCATGAACAGCTTGCCGGCGTCCGGCTGCCAGTAGAGCGGCATGAGCCCGTCAATCTTCTGCATGCCGGTCGTCTTGTCGGCGATCCGCGGCAGCGGCGCCGGCGCCGCGGCTGGCTCCTGCGCCCGGGCCGGAAGGCCGCCAATGCCGCACAGCAGAGCGGCCAGCGCCCTTCCGGGCCGGAAGGCCGCCAATGCCGCACAGCAGAGCGGCCAGCGCCCATATCCCACGATTCATGAGGTCGGTTACCTGATCTTTCGGAAAGAAGCGTTCAGCGCAGCGCCTTGCTGTAGAGGAGGTCATGTTCGCCCGGCGGCGCCAGTCCGGCGCCGCGAACCGCGAGCGCGATCTGCGCCCAGTGCCGCGTTTCGTGCAGCAGGATGTGGAACAGCAGCTTGCGCGGCGACATCGCCAGCTGCCGATCCTGCAGCGCGACGACGCGCACCTGGTCGGCCGCGTCGTCGTCCAGGTCGGCGACGAACTGTTCGAGCTCGCGGCGGACCGAAGCGCCGTAATCGAACAGCGGCGGTGCGTTGTTGCCGGTCAGCCCGGTCTGGCCGGCGATCGGCGAATCGGTCAGCCGCTGGAGGTGGCGCCGCTCGACGAGGAAGATGTGATCGATCAACTTGCCGACGGTCGCGTGGCGGCCGCCCGGCTGGACCGGAAGCTCCATCGCCTGCGGATGGAGGAGCAGCCAGCCCCGCCACTTTTCCCGCTCCTCGTGGGTGTAGCGCAGCAGTTCGGTGAAGCTGAGGGCAATCACGCTACTTCATCACGTCCGCGATGGTGACCGTGGCGATCGGTCCGAGGTTCAGCGCCCGGATACGGGGCTCGATCACCTTCAGGTCGCCGACGACCACGACGGCGAACTTGTCCGGCTGGATGTAGCGCGCCGCGGCGCGCTCGGCGTCCGCGACGGTGACCGCGCGGACCCGTTCCGTGAACGTCTGGTAGTAGTCGGCGGGCAGGTCGAAGACAAAGACCTGGGCGAGCGAGCCGGCCAGCGACTGGGTCGTTTCGAACGTCCGGGGCAGGAGCAGCGCGACGTAGCTCTTGGCCTTTTCCAGTTCGTCGGCGGGGATCGGCGCGCGGATGGCGTCGAGCTCCTTGAAGAACTCGGTCAGCGCCTCGGCGGTCTTGTCCGTCTGGACTGCGGCGGCGGCGTAGAACGGACCGGCGGAGCCGCGCATGTCGAACGTCGAGTTCGCGCCGTAAGCGTAGCCGTGGGTCTCGCGCAGATTCTGGTTCAGCCGCGAGGTGAAGGCGCCGCCGAGCACCGTATTGAGCACCCGCAGCGCGAAGTAGTCCGGCGTCGAACGTGGCACCCCGACCCAGCCGATGCGGATCTGCGACTGCGGCGCGCCGGGCTTGTCGACCAGGTAAATCTTCCGCGACCTCAGCTGCGGCGCCGCCGGCACCGCGGGGGCCGCCGCCGCCGCTCCCTTCCAGGATCCAAATGCCGACTCGAGCAGCGGCAGCACCGCCGCCGCCGAGACGTCACCGGTGACGATGACGACGGCATTCGAGGGCAGGTAGCGGGCGCTATGGAACTGGCGCAGGTCGGCGACGGTGAAGCCGTTGATCGATGCGGCCGTGCCCATCGAGGCGGTACCGTAGCGGTGCGTCGGTCCGTAGACGAGGCGGGGGAACGCGAACTGCACCAGCGCCGCCGGGTTGTCGGCCGCCTGCAGCAGCGATGTGAGCAGATCCTGGCGGACGCGCTTCAGCTCGGTCTCCGGGAACGTCGGCCGGAGCGCGACGTCGGCCATGATCGGCAGGGCGTCGCCGAGCCTCGCCACGGGGACGTGGAGGTCCACGGTTGCGGCGTCCGCCGAACTGGAAGTCGACAGGTTGGCGCCGAGGTAGTCGACCGCGTCCGCGAGCTGCAGCGCGTCGCGTCCACCGGCTCCTTCATCCAGCATGTCGGCGGTGAGGCTGGCCAGGCCAAACTTGCCGGCCGGATCCGCCGCGCCCCCCGCCCGGACGACGAGCGTCACATTGACGACCGGCACCTTTTGGAGCTCGACAATCCACACCGGCAGTCCATTCGACAGCGCGCTTTTCTGGATCTCCGGCAGCTTGAGGGCGGGCGGCGGCCCGATCGCCGGTGCGGCGGTGCGGTCGGGCGGCTGTTGCGCGCCGATCGGGTCGAGGCCCGAGACGCCGACCAGCATGATCATCGCCACAGCCGCGGCGAATCGTCGGACGATGCGATCTGTGCTCATCATGCTCATCATGGCAGCGCCTAGCGCGACGGGGCCGCGGTGGTGGCCGGGACGACCGACAGCTCGGCGCGGCGTCCGGCCGGCAGCCAGAATGTCGCCGCGGCCTGGATGTCGGCTGCTGTCAGCGCTCGATACCGCGACAGGTCCTCGCTGAAGTAATCCGGATTGCCGGTCGCGAAGTAATACGCATTCAACTGGTTACCCTTGCCGCTGAAGCCGCCGACGCGCTCCATGCGGTCGTAGAACGACGCCTCGATCTGGTTGATGGCGCGCTCGAACTCACGCGCCTCAGGCGGCGCCTTCTGAAGCGCGGCGATCTCCTCGTCGACGACCCCGCGGATCCGGTCGAGCTGCGCCTGCGGCGTGACGCCCGCCTCTGGCGGCCGCGCCGTGACGACGACCTGGAACTGCGACCCGAGTGCCGCCGAGGCCTGATACGCGGCGACGTCCTGCGCGATCTGCAGGTCGTAGACGAGGCGCTTGTAGAGCCGCGAGTTCTTGCCACCGGCGAGCACCTGCGAGATGACGTCGAGCTCGGCGTCGCCGGGATCGAAGAACGGCGGCGTCAGCCACGACAGGTAGAGCCGTGGGAGCTGGACGCGGTCCTCGATGGTCTTGCGCTTGACGTCTGTCAGGAACGCGTGCGGATAGTCGATCGGCGGCACCAGGCCTGAGCCCGGCTTCACGTCGCTGAACCATTTCTCGACCATCGCGCGGGTCCGCGCCGGGTCGATGTCGCCGGCCACGACCAGGCTGGCGTTGGACGGCTGGTAGTACTTCTTGAAGAAGTCGACGACGTCCTCGTAGCTGGCCGCGGTCAGATCCTCCATGTAGCCGATCGTCGGCCAGCGGTAGGGATGGCCCTCGGGATAGAGGAGCTGGTCCATCTCGATCGAGGCGGTGCCGTAAGGCGCATTCTCGTAACTCTGCCGCCGCTCGTTTTTGACGACGTCGCGTTGGCCGTTGACGCGGGCGGGCGACATCGAGTCGAGCAGGTAGCCCATGCGATCGGATTCGAGAAACAGCGCGAGATCGATCGCGTTGGCCGGCACGTCGATGAAGTAGTTCGTCCGGTCGACCTCGGTCGACCCGTTGTTGGTCGCGCCGGCGGCTTCGAGCAGCGTGTCGAACTCTCCTTCCTTGACGTGGGCGGAGCCCTCGAACATCAGGTGCTCGAAGAGATGCGCGAAGCCGGTGCGGCCGGGCTTCTCGCGCGCCGAGCCGACGTGGTACCAGACGTTGACGGTGGCGAGCGGCACGGTGTGATCCTCGTGGAGGATGACGTGCAGCCCGTTCGGCAGCGTGAACTGCGTGTAGGGAATGGTCAAGGGCGCGGGCTTCGCGGCGGCGGCCGTGGTCTGGGCCGCGGCCGGGAACGCGAGCACTGGCGCCAGCGCCAGAATCAGCCCGCCGATCGTGTGGGGTCGCATCATGCAGGACCTCTGAGGTTCCTATAGTCTATCAATCGAGATGTTTTCGTCCCGCGTCGCGGGCAGCCTCGAGCCCAACCGTCTGACGCGTGAGATCCGCCGCGCCCGGGCGTCCGGGCGCGCGCTCATCGATCTCACGACCACCAACCCGACCGCGGCCGGGTTCGATTACCCTCCGTCGCTGCTCACTGCCCTCGGCGATCCCGCCGGTGCGGCCTACGAGCCGCAGCCGCTCGGCTCACTCGCCGCACGGGCCGCGGTGTCGGGCGACTACCGGCGCCGCGGTTTCGACGTCCCGGCCGACCGGATCGTCCTGACCGCCAGTACGAGCGAAGCCTACTCGATCCTGTTCAAGCTGTTGTGCGACCCGGTCGGGGACGCGGTGCTGACGCCCGTCCCGAGCTATCCGCTGTTCGACCACCTGACCGCGCTCGACGGCGTGACCGCCTTGCCGTATCCGCTCGACGCTCACGACGGCTGGGCGATCGACTTCCCTGCGTTGGACGAACGCTGGCGCGCCGCGGTTCGGGCGGTCCTGGCGGTCAGCCCCAATAATCCGACCGGCTCGGCGCTCTCCGCGTCCGAGATCGACGCGCTCGGCGCGCGCTGCGCCGCCCGCGGCGCGGCGCTCGTCATCGATGAAGTGTTCGCGGATTATCCGCTCGGACCGGACCCTGCCCCGGCCGGCCGCCAGGCGGCCGCGCCGGCGCTGACGATCCGGCTGGGCGGCCTGTCAAAATCCATCGGCCTGCCGCAGGTCAAGCTGGGCTGGATGGCGCTCGACGGTCCCGCGCCGCTGGTGGCGGACGCACTGGCGCGGCTCGAGCTGATTTGCGACACCTACCTGTCGGTCGCCACCCCTGTCCAGGTCGCCCTGCCGCGGCTGCTGGCCGAGGGAGCGGTGGTGCGGACGGCGATCCTCGAGCGGGTGCGGACGAACTACGCGGCGCTGCGCGCGCTGCCGGCGGTCGCCCCGGCCGTGGCCGTGCTCGACGCGGCTGGCGGCTGGTCGGCGGTGGTCAGGGTTCCGGCCATCCGGCCGGAGGAAGACCTCGTCCTGGACCTGCTCGCGCAGGCCGGTGTCTTGGTCCACCCGGGATTCTTCTTCGATTTTCCCCACGAGGCGTTTCTGGTGGTCAGCCTGCTGGCGCCACCGGCGGTGTTCAACGAGGGCCTCCGTCGTCTGGCCGCCTGGCTCAACGGCCTCTCCTCTAACCAATAACCCACCTACGGGGACACTCACCTTTAGGCTAACTCGTTGATTCTGCAGGCCAAATCTGCGGAGGAGGCCGGATCGCCGCGATCCGGGGGTTATCGCACACGTCCTTATAGCTCAACCACTTAGCCTAAAGGTGAGTGTCCCCATCGGTGGGGGCTTGGGTGGGGAGATCAGAGCGCGGCGCGGTAGATCTCGAGGGCGCCAGCGGCGTCGAAGGGACGCGGATTGAACGCCGCCGTCGATTCCGCCGCGGCCTCTGCCGCCAGTTCCGGCAGGGCGGCCTCGTCGACGCCGCCGTCGGACAGCTTCATCGCCAGTCCCGCCGCGCCGGCCAGATCCTCCAGCCGCGACGCGAGGGTATCGGCCGCATCCAGATCCCGGGTCCGGCGGCGCGGCGAATTGAGCAGCCCCGCGTAGCCCCCGGCGGCGACGCTGGCGTTCCAGCGGACGACATGCGGCAGCAGGATCGCGAGGGCGAGGCCGTGCGTCAGGTTGTAGCGCGCGGTCAGCGGATTCGCGCAGGCATGCGCGGCGCCGAGCATCGACTGCTCGACGGCGGTGCCCGCGAAGTGCGCGCCGATCTGCATCATCGCCCGCGCCTCCGCATCCGCGGGATGCAGCAGCACCCGCTCGAAGGCCTCGTTGAGCAGCCGCCAGGCGCGGTGCGAGAACAGGTCCGACAGCGGCGTCCGCCTGGTCGTCACGGCGGTCTCAACCGCGTGGGTGATGGCGTCGAAGCCCGCCATCGCGGTGACGTGATGCGGCGACGTGAACGTCAACTCAGGGTCGAGCAGCGCAATCCGCGCTGCGGCGGACGGATCGCCACAGATCATCTTGGTCCGGGTCGCGGCATCGGCGATGATCGCGTGGCTGTGCGCCTCGCTGCCGGTGCCGGCGGTGGTCGGCACCGCGATCATCGGCAGCAGCGGCGTCGCCGCCTTGCCGTAGCCGCGGTAGTCGGCAATCGCGCCGCCGTTCGTGGTGATCAGGTTGATCGCCCGGGCGCAGTCGATCGAGCTGCCGCCGCCGAGGGCGATCACCGAATCGACCGCCGACGCCTGCGCGAACCGGCGCCCCGCGTCGACCATCTCGCTGTCGGGATTCTGGGCGAAGTTGTGGAACGGAAAGACCTCGATCGACGCGGCTTCCAGCAGCTGCGCTGCCCGCCCGGCGTAGCCGGCCTGGAGGATGCCGGCATCGGCGACGAGCAGCGTCCGCTTGAAGCCGAGGCCGCGCGCCAGCTGTCCGAGCCGCTCGAAGGATCCCTGCCCGAAGACGCATCGGGTCGGCAGCTGAAAGTCGAACGGAACCATCACGCTAGACTCTATCACCGTGAAAACGGAATTCCGCCGCGCCGCAATCCGGCGCGTGTCTAGCCCTGGACGGCGAGGACGATCAGGTCGAACAGCGGCCGGACGATCTCCGGAAAGACCCGCCAGGCGACGACCAGCCCGGCCATCTGGAAGATCGGCGTGTGACTGAGGACACGGAGCCGCAGCGCCGCGCGCTCCGGCAGGAACAGCCCCAGGACCGACGCGCCGTCCAGCGGCGGCAGTGGAATCAGGTTGAAGGCGCAGAGCAGCACATTCAGCGTCAGCAGAATCGACAGCATCTCGGCGGCAAACGATCGCCCGTCGCCGAGCGCGGCGGCCACTAAGTGATCGAACGTCATGATGTCGGGGACGACGAACCAGCCGGCCGCCAGGCCGATCCGGATCAGGACGAGCGCGACCAGCGCAATCGACAGATTGCCGGCCGGACCGGCCGCCGCCATCAGCGCGGCGCGGCGGGGATAATGGGCCGCCCAGCGCGGGTCGTACGGCGTGCTCGCCCAGCCGATCGCCCATCCCTGCGTCAGCGCGGTCAGCAGCGGGACGACCAGCATCCCGACCGGTTCCCGCCGGATGTGCGGAATCGGCGACAGCGACACCTGGCCGCCGTGATACGCGGTCGGATCGCCGCCGCGCAGCGCCGCCAGGGCGTGCATCGCCTCATGCACAGTGGTCGAGAACAGGAACGCCAGGAACCAGAGGAACCCGGTGGCGAGCGCGTGCTGGTCCATGTCTGCCTAGTTTGACGCGCCGTCAGCCCGATTGCCAGCGCGCTGCGCGGCGCTACTCGACGTCGACATCGTAGATGTAGAGCGTCGAGTGGTTGTCGTCCGGCAGGAAGTAGCCGCGCATCCCCGACCCCTGTGGCTCGAGCCAGACGGGATTGTGGGTCATGTCCAGGCCCTGCGGCGTCCACAGCAGCACCGGTACCTGATGCAGCGGCCGGCCGTCGCGGAGGTCGATGAGATCCATGCCGCCAAGACGGAACGGCGGCGCGTCGGTCCCCTGGCGCAGCTCGGCGACGCCGGTGCAGAGCATGCGGCGGCGTCCCACCGACTTGCAGTCCTGGTAGTCGACGTAATGTGACGGATTCATCGTGCGAAGCCGCACCGGCGGCACCGCCGCGGTCCTGACCCGCCCCTGCGGGTCGAGCGGCCAGCGGTAGAAGCGCCGCGATCCCCAGCTGACGCCGTGGAGAGCCCGCTCGCCAGTGTCGTGGACGAGCGCGCCGATGTGATCGGCGAACCGCAACACCTCGGTGGCCTGCAGCGTCTCGGGATCGACCCGGTAGATGATCGATCGGCTGTCGGGCCGATACTCGGCGACCGCGACCCAGAGATGCCGGCCGTCGTAGTCGAGCCCGCCGGGGTGGTAGATGGTGCCCTCCCCGAGCCGCGCCTCGGCAATCAGCTGTCCGGCGCCGTCGAACTTGAACAGATGGCCGACGCCCTGGCCGGGATCGCGGTCGTAGCCCCCCGCCGGGCCGTCGAAACGCCGCGGCGGCACGGTCACCTCCACCGACGACATGACGAAGGCGTCACCGATCCTGGCCAGGCCCTGCGGATGGTAGGTCGGAAAGGCGAGCGCCACAGACCGCACCGGCACCCAGTGCGAACTGCGCGTCAGCCGCATGACCGCCTCGATCAGCCGCCCTCCGGACTCGTCGGCAGCGGTCGGTGCCGCCAGCAGGACGGCGGCGGCGCATGCCGCCAGCAGTCGCGGCCGCGCGTTGGCCGGCGGTTGTCCCATGGTGTCTCTCCAGTCAGAACTCGGTGCGGATGCCGAGCTGGATCCGTCTCGGGCTGTCGGACGACAGGATCCGGCCAAACGTCGGCGAGCCGAAGACTGAATCGGGCAGGTCGAAGTTCGCGCGGTCGAGCACGTTGAAGGCCTCGAGGCGGAGCTCCAGCGTCCCCTGCTGCAGAAAGTACATCCGCTTGACGAGCGCCACACTGACGTTGCCGTACCCGGGACCATCGAGCGTATTGCGTCCGCTGCTGCCGAATCCGCCGCTCGCCGGCAGCGAAAACGCCGCGGTGTTGAACCAGCGCTCCGCCGATGGGACCTTGAGCGAGGCGTCACCGGTCATGTCCGGCCGGGCGCTGGACCCGGCGCCGGGAGTCGCGCCGCCGGCCCGGCCCGGGGCGAGGTCAGGACGGAGCGTCACCGTGAACGGACGTCCGCTCTGCAGCGTCACCAGCGCCTCGAGGTCGATGTTCCGGAGCGCGTCGCTGAACCAGCCCATCGTCCCGAGCAGCGCGCCGCCGGTGCCGATCGGCAGTGGGCGAAGGACGGCGGCGGAGAAGCGATGGCGGACGTCGAACGACGACCGGCTCCACTCGGTCGAGGGCGCCAGGCTGTTCGGCGGGTAGGCCGGCCTACCGCTCGTGTTCAGCAGACCGGAGGCATCGTCCATCGATCGGCCAAGCGTGTAAGACAACAGGATCGACATCCCATGCGCCGGCCGCTCCTGATAGCGCACCTGCAGCGCGTTGTACCTCGACGCCGCGCGCGACTCGATGATCGCGACATCGCCGAATTGCGGGTCGGGCCTTGTCCCTCCCGCCGCAGGCTGACTGAGGTTCCGGACCGCCGGCAGGTCGTGGCCTCGCGAGCCGGCATAGCCGGCTTCGAACGAGCGGGTCTGCCCGATCTGGTGCTGGACGTTCACGTTCCAGTGCTCCATCCAGGGTGTCTGGAGGTCGGGCTGAAACGCGACCACAGCGCCGGGCCGCACACGGCCGCCGCTGAACGGGCTGGCGAGCGTCAACGTGCCGCCGGACGCCGGCGAGCGGACGTCGAGAGCCGTGTTCGGCAGATACCCGGCGAGGCCGTCGAATACGGTCAGCGCGACCTGGTTGTAGTAGACGCCATAGCCGCCGCGCAGAAGGTTGCGCGCCTCGTTGTCGAACGCCCACGCGAAGCCGGCGCGCGGCGCGACGTTGTTCCGGTCGGCGGCTACGCCGTCGCGCGGCAGCGCGCCGGCCGCGGAGCGCAGCAGACCCGCGGCGGCGCTATCAAGGCTGGCGTCCCCGTCGTCGTCCGCTGGCCGTGCGGCGATTTCATAGCGGAGCCCGGCGGTCAGCGTCAGCGTCTCCGTCGGCCGCCAGTTGTCCTGCGCGAAGACGCCCCAGCTCTGCCCGCGCACGATCGCCGGATCGGACGTGCGCGCCGTCGCCGTCAGCGCCGGCTCGCCGAACAGCAGATTGGCCAGCGCGTTTCCCGAACCGCCGCTGTCGTCGAACTGCAAAAGGCCGCGCACCGCCCCGTTCCGCGATGCGCGGCGGCGCTCGGCGAACCACTCGCCGCCGAATTTCACCAGGTGCGTGCCGTGCGTCCATGTCGCCGCGTCCGACAACTGCCAGGTGGTCGATGCGCGCTCCCACGGCGTCACAGGGTCGTCTCCCAGCGGCGAGAATCCGGCCACGAACACCGCGCTCAGGCCGGGGTCGCCTGACGCCGCGGGCGGCAAGCCCACCGACGCGTTGGCGACGCCGGGGTCCGCCGCGGCGGCGTTCGCGGTGACGCGGGTGTAGCCGAAGCGGATGTCGGTGGCGAGCGATCGGCGCGGCGCGTGGGTCAAGGAAACGGAGGCGTTCTGCGCCCGCTGCGGCCGGGCCTCACCGAATCCGGGGATGCCCCCCGCGCCCGCGAAGGGCTCGACACGGCGGCGGTCGCCGACGCTGTAGCGCGCGCTCAGCCGCGTGCCGCCGGCAAACGCATTGTCGACGCGTGCGTCCAGGCGGTCGACGTCGTCTTTGCGCAGCGGGGAGGACACGTAATTCCCGCCGCCGGCGCCGCGATTGGGCAGCGGATAGAGAGCCGCAAGCGTTCGGCCGGCCGCAGACTGCAGCGCCGATGGCACGATGCCGCCATGGAAGGGCTGGCCGGTCGACGGATCGATCGGAACGCGCCCCGCGGCGTGCGAGAAGTCGCCAGCGCGCTCGGCCATCGTCGGCACCGTCGCAATGCTCGTGACCCCCTCGCGCAGCCGCGTCCGTTCGTAATCGGCAAAGAAGAATGTCCGGCTCTCGACAATCGGGCCGCCGACCGAGCCACCGAACTGATGGCGGCTGTAGTCCGGTGCCGGCTCCCCTGACGGCGCGAAGTAGTTCCGCGCCGCCAGGCCGCCGCCGCCATAGAACTCATACGCGGACCCGGTCAGGCGGCTGGTGCCGGACCTGGTGACGATGTTGAGCTGCGCGCCCGCGTTCCGGCCGAAGGCGGCCTCGTAGGTCGAGGTCAGGATCTGGAACTCGCGGATTCCGTCGACCGGCGGACGTGCCGCGAGCGTGTCGAGGGCCGGGTCGGCATCGGAGACGCCATCCAGCAGGAAGCCGTTGAAGTCCTCCCGGGCGCCGTTGAACGTCAGGCCGCCCCGGGGCGCGCGGGCGCTGCCGGGCGCCAGCAGCGCCAGTTCGAGGAGGCTCCGATCTTCCAGCGGCAGCGCGGTCAGCTGGCGGACGTCGACGAATGTGTTCAGGGCCGCGGTGGCGCGGTCGACCGGACTGAACGGTGCCGGGCTGTCGGAGGCCTGAAGCACGTCTCCGGGCCGTAGCTGGACCTCGATCGGGAACTCCTGATTCGTGATGAGGGCAATCCGGGCGAGGAACGGCCCGTAGCCCGGCTGTTCCACTTCGACGCGGTAGGTTCCCGGCGGGAGCAGCGAGACGGTGAACCGCCCGCGCCCGTCCGTGCGCACCCGCCGCTGTTCTCGCGTCTCTTCCCGCGTCGCGCGGACCTCGACGCCGGGTATTCCGGCGGCTGCGCGATCGATGACGACGCCGCGAATCGAGGCGAGATGCTCCCGCGCGGCGACACGGCCCGCGGTCGCCACCGCGAACGGAATGACAAGGAGGATGCGGACCAGCGCGAGGCGCATGCCAGATGGTGACACAGGCCGGGTCCGATGCGCGTGCTGAGGCAACGCGCGGCGAGGTGGGACCAGCAGCGTCATCGCGGACCGTAGACGGCGATCTCCCGCTGCAGCCAGCCCTCGGCCGGGTAGACCCGCAGGTACCGCATCTCGAGGTCCGGAATTGTCAGGCGGACGGGCGCCTCGAGCGGATCCTCGAGCGCTGCCGCGACGGCCGGACCGCCGGTCCAGTCCTCCCACACCGTCGTCCATGTCGTTCCATCCGTGGAGCCCTGAATCCGGATTCTGGCGTCGAGCTCGCGGAAGCGCCACCGGAGGGGAAAGGCGACGGTCCGGACGGTCCGCGGAGTGCCCAGGTCGAGCTCGATTTCGAAGCGGGCGGTCTGCCGCCGCCGGTCAGGCCAGCGCGGGCCCGGGACCGGTTGCCTCAACGATGCGCCGGCTGGAAGCACGTGGATCAGCCCGCCCGCCGAGTTGCCCAGCGGCTCGATCCCGGGCAGGCCCTGGACGAGGCGGCGGATCTTGTCGTCCCGATCTCGCGCACCGTTGACGAGGACGACGAGCGGCCGCCCGCGCGCCAGCCCGGCGAGTGCGCTGGGGTCTCCGCGGCGGAGCGCGATCGAGAGGATCGCGTAGTGCGGCGGTGTGTGTCCGCTGTAGCCGTTGATGAGCGGGCGCCGGTGGAACATCGCCCGGTACATCGCCGCCGTGTCGATCGCCGCGTCGCCGAGCGGAAGCTCGATGACCGCTGCGCCGCGGAGGTCGGGCAGCTCGACGCGGCCGGGCGGCAGCGCCAGCGGCAGTGGCCGCATCCAGCCGTCCACCATTGTCCCGGCGGTCACCAGCGCGCCGAAGACGATGAATGCGCCCTGGCGGCGGGGAGCGAGGCGCGCGGCCGCGATCGCGGCCGCGGCGGAGAGACAGAGCGTCGCGAGCATTGCGAACCGTGCGGGCACACGGAGGGCAGCGAAGCCCGGGAGCCACGCGAACAGCGCGTAGGGATGCAGCACTGCCGCCGAGCCGGCTGACCGCGGACCGAGCGCCAGCGCCGACATCAGCGCTGCCGCCAGCGCATAGAAGAGAAGCGCTGGACGAGCCGGCAGGGGTGTGACGCGCCGCCGGCTCCAGAGCATCCACGCACCCGCCAGGAGGAGGAGCCCGGTGACGCCCGGGAAGAGAAACGCTTCGGTCGTTGCCGTGGCGGTGGTGGGCCAGAAGCGCAGCAGTCCGGGCGCCTGAACGAAGGCCGCCAGAGTGGCGCTGAAGTTCACCATGTCACCCGTCGTTCGGCCGAGACCGAGCCGCTGCTGAACCGCCGCGTAGGTCTTCAGCATTCCGGCGAGCGGGAGCGAGGCAGCCGCGAAGGTGCCGAGCAGTGCAGCGCCCCGAAGCGGCTGCCTCCGCCAGTCCACGAACCACAGAAGCCACGCCGTCACCAGTACGGGAAAGAAGAACAGGTAATAGCCGTTCGAGAGCGCCTGAACGAGCCACGCGACGCTGAGGAGAACGAGCCAGCGCTGGCGACCGTCGGCCAGATACGCATGCATCGCGACGAGCGCCAGCGGCATCCACTCCGAAGTAAGGACCTGAAGATGGGCGAGCTGCCCGGCGCGGTATGGACCGAACCCGTAGACCAGTCCGGCGACCATCCCGGCGAGTCGGCCGGCCGCAGGTGAGGCGCCTTCAGCTTCCGCCAGCTGCCGTCCGAGCAGGAATGCGAAAAAGCCGGACAGCGCAAACGACAGGACGAAGGCGGCGTTGTACGCCGTGAGCGGCGTGGCGCCGGCCCACTGCAGCGGAGTCGTGAGCGGCGCCAGGCCGGCGAGATGTTCGGACAGGGCCAGCGCCCCCGTCATCGGAAAGAAGATCGGCGGATTCCACCAGCGGCTCGTGAACGGGATGGCATGCGCGTTCCACCAGATCAGCCAGATGTTGAGCAGCGAGTCGCCGGGATCGTGGGGAATGCGCGAGGTGAAGTGCAAGACGAGCGGCCAGGTCCAGGCGATCGCCAGCGCCACGAAGCCCGTGAGCCAGAGGATGGACTCCGAGTGGCGGCCGCGGTCCGGTGAGTGTCGATGGCCGCTGCGCAGAATGGCCGTCAGCATACTGTACGGTCGGTATCCAGACGTTCTCGCGCGTGACGGGGCGCCGTCTTCACGCATCCGCGCTGTCCGAACAGCTGGCGCCACGGCCGGAACCTCAACGACGACGCGCCCGCAGAGAGCTACTGATTCTCCGGACGGCCGCGCCCGTGCTCCGGCCGACAGAACCGCACCTTCGCCGACAGATTTGTAATCTGCCGCCTGCTCCCGGTGCCCGCTCCTCCTGTCTGAGTTATTGATACGAAAGGACTTACCGGCTTATTTGCATGGCATCCCCCGTGGTCCTGCGGTTGCACTTCCGACCGCGTTATGTCCAACCTCGCGACCGACGATCATCCGGAAGCCCCGCTCTTTTCCGACGGCCTCGGCGAGCGCGTCGTCGCCGCCGACGGCGCCACCGGGGAACTGCTGCAGATCCTGCGGCTCCGCAGCGTCCTTACGGCGGTGCCGTCGTTCGAGTTCGCGCTGCGCGAGCGGGTCGCGCGGCTGGCAAACTTCCGCCACGGCTACTACGCGCGCGTCCGCCGCGTCGACCGCGGCATGGGGCCGACGTCGTCGCTGGCGATCGTCTCGGATCACCTCGAGGGCACGCGTCTTTCCGACATCCTGCGCGTCGCTCACGAACGGCAGCTGCAGCTCGATATCAACGCCGCGCTCTGCCTGATTCGCCAGCTCGCGCCCGCGGTCGCGGTGCTGCACGAGAACGCCCGGGACGTTGCCCACGGTCTGATTGCCCCCGAACGGCTGCTGGTCGCGCCGAACGGCCGGCTGGTTGTCGTCGAGCACGTGCTCGGGGCGGCGGTCGAGCAGCTGCAATACGGACGCGACCGGCTGTGGCAGGAGTTCCGCGTCGCGATGCCGCCGAGCGCCGGGCTGCCGCGGTTTGACCACCGCGCCGACGTCACCGGCATCGGCCTGGTCGCGCTGGCGCTGATCCTCGGCCGGCCGCTGGCGGCGGACGAGTATCCACTGCGTATCCCGGCGCTGCTCGAAGCGGCGCGTGAGCGCTCGGCACTCGGCGACGAGCGGCCGCTGTCGCCGTCGCTGCGGGCGTGGCTCGCCCGCGCCCTCCAGATCGATGTCCGCCGCGCGTTCGCGTCGGCACCGGAGGCGGCCGCCGCGCTCGAGGAGCTGGCGTCGGACGACACGATGTACGTCGCCGCGCCGGTCGCGCTCGAGACGTTCCTGTCGCGCTACATCGCCTCGCTGCTCGAGCCGCCCGCCCCCGTCGAGGCGCCCGCGGCGGTCGTGCCGATGGCGGCGTCGCCGCTGCTCAGCGAGCCGGTGGCCGCCGCGCCGGCGGTCGCTCACACGGCGGCCGCCGCGGTGGCCGTGACACCGACCGCCGCCGAAGCGGCCGTGGCGCCGCCCGCCGCGCCGCCGCTGCCGGCAGCAGTGGTGCCGGCGAACCCGACCTTCGATCTCGTGATGGACGACGACTACGAGGACGCGGACGAGCACGACGAAGCGGCGGCTGCCGCGGCTCCCGCGATGCTGTTCAATCCAGCCGCGCCGTTCACGGCGCAGCCGGTCGCGGTGGCGCCGCCGCCCCGCGGACGGCGCCGTCGCGCCGGCCTGGCGATTGCCGCGGCCGTTGTCGTTGCGGTGGCGACCGCCGGCGTGGCCGGGCTCAAGACCTACGGACGGAAAACTGCGGCGCCGGCGCTCGGCGCCTTGATCGTCCAGTCCAATCCCGCCGGCGTGCCAGTCTTCGTCGACGGCATCGATCGCGGGCAGACGCCGATGCGCGTCACGCTCGCGGCCGGGGCGCACATCCTTGAACTGCGCGGGCAGGGCGTCCCGCGGGTGATTCCGCTCAATGTGAGCGCCGGCGCCGAAGTGTCGCAATACCTCGAGCTGGCCGAGGCCCCGGCGACCGGGCAGTTGTCCGTGCAGTCAGACCCGGCCGGCGCCAAGGTGGTCGTCGACGGCGTGGCGCGCGGCGTCGCGCCGCTGACGGTCGCGGATCTGTCGCCCGGCGATCACCAGGTCGAACTGACCGCCGATGGCGCGAGCGCCCGGCACACCGTGGCGGTGCACGCCGGCGGCACCGCGTCGCTGGTCGTCCCACTCGGCAGCGCGCCTGGCGGGCCGGTGTCCGGGTGGGTAGTGGTCAAGGCGCCGTTCACGCTCGAAATCCGCGAGCAGGGGCGACTGCTCGGCAACACCGAAGCCGACCGCATCATGCTGGCGTCCGGGCGGCACGACCTCGAGCTGGTCAGCGAGGCGATCGGCTACCGATCGACGCGGGTCGTGACGATTGTGCCCGGCAAGGTGGCGTCGATCGCGCTCGATCTGCCGCAGGGCGCCGTCAACCTGAACGCCTCGCCGTGGGCCGAAGTATGGATTGACGGGCAGCGGGTCGGCGAGACGCCGATCGGCAACCTCGCGGTGCCGATCGGACCGCACGAGATCGTCTTCAAGCATCCCCAGCTCGGGGAAAAGCGCCACGCGGTGTCGGTCACCCAGGGCGCGCCGGTGCGTCTCAGCGTCGACATGAAATGAGGAAGGCATCATGAAAGTTCGCATCCTGACCACGCTGGGCTTTGCGGTCTGCCTTGGCGGCGTCGTGCTCGGGCAGCAGAGCAGCCCGCTGACCGCGGCGCGCGATCTGTACGCATCGGCGCGCTACGACGAGGCGCTGACCGTGCTCGACGGGATGACGATGGGCGCTGCGGGGCTCGATCGGCGGTCGATCGAGCAATACCGATCGCTGTGCCTGCTGGCGCTCGGCCGCGGCACGGAAGCCGAGAGCGCGATCGCCGCGGTCGTGACCGCCGACCCGCTGTTCGTGCCCGGCGAGTCCGAAGCGTCGCCGCGCGTGCGCGGCGCGTTCAGCGAGGTCCGCCAGCGCCTGCTGCCCGAGATCGCGGCATCGCGGTACACGGCGGCCAAGGCGGCCTTCGATCGCAAGGACTTCGTCACGGCCGAGGCGGCGTTCCGGGAGCTGATGGCGCTCCTCGAGGACCGCCAGATGGGCAACCGCCTCACCGACCTGCGCGTGCTCGCCTCAGGATTTCTCGACCTCAGCGCGGCTGCGGCGGCGCCGCCGCCCGAGCCGGTGAAGCCAACGCCAGCCGTGGCGGAGGGACCGAAGGCGCCAGTGCTCGACCCCGGCCATATCTGGAACGGCGAGGAAGCCGGCGTCACGGTGCCGACCGCCATCAAGCAGGACGTGCCGCGTGTGCCGTCGTCAATCACAACGCAAATGCGGGACCGCGGCATGCTCGAGATCATCATCGACGAGCAGGGACGCGTGACGTCAATCGTCCTCCGCTCTTCCGTGCATCCGATCTACGACCCATTGCTGATGGGGGCGGCGCGGCAGTGGCGCTACTCTCCGGCCACGGTCGGCGGCGTCCCGGTCAAGTTCCGTAAGCTCGTCCAGATCACGGTGTCGCGTTAAGGCTGAGCCGCGTGCGCCAGCGGCCGTGACCGCTTCATGTCCAGTGGAGGGGATCACTGCAGCGACGTGTAAATTCCGGACCGGCTGACCTCCCCAGGGCTCATCCATGGGCCCGACATGACAGCCTTCGAGCCATGGCTTTTCGCGGAATGCTGCACTTTCCCTAGGGATAACCGCAGGCCGCCGCGTCAGCGTCGATGGCAGGATTGTCGCAATCCACAGCGACCATGACTACTGACGAAGCCCAGGTGTCACTGGCGGATCTGGCGTCCAGCGGACTTCCCATCCATCACGACGAAGCCGTAGCGATCGTCCGCGAGATGATTCGGCGGGCCCGCGAGGGGCAACTGCCGGGGGTGCCGTCGGCCCACATCGTCCGACTGCATCAGTCCGGCGAGATTTCAGTCGAAGGCCCGATCGCAGCTGATGACCGTGCCGTCGTGCGCGCCGCCACGCTCCTGCAGGGACTGCTCCCCGGGTTTGACGCGCCGGCGGATCTGCGCGTCCCGGGCGCCATGCGTCTGGTGCTGGCGCGGGCACTCGGCACGGTCGACCTGCCGCCCTACGCCTCGCTGCAGGAGTTCGGGGACGCGCTGACGCGTTTCGCATCGCCGCAGCTGCCCGACGCTGTCCGAGCGCTGGTCAGCCGGTACGCGGAGACGATGCCGGCCGTGCAGACAGCCCCGAGAGGCCAGGGCTTCGCGTCCGACGACGAGACGGGCTCTGACGGTACGCACGAAGAGGCGCCGCGTCAGGAGCAGCTGGCGCCGATTCCCCGGCTGGAACCGCGCGATACTGAGCTGACGATTTCGGATATCCGCCGCGCCCGCCGGGCGACCGGCCTGACCCTGGCCCAGATCGCCGAGCGCAGCCGGATTTCCCCCAGGCTTCTCGTCGAGCTCGAGTGGGGCTACATGCGGAACTGGCCGGCGTCCCACGTGGGGCGGACCCAGCTCGTGCGATATGCACAGGCGGCCGGGCTGGACGATCGGGTCGTGGTCCGGACGGTCTGGCCGCTCCTCGAGGAATCCGCACGCGACGGAGCGGTCCTTGCCGCCCCCGACATCACGGTCGACCCGGTGATCCAGGAGACGCCGCCGCGGCGTCAGGCAGCCATTCCCGCGGTCAGCTCGGTCAGCGTCCACCACGCGGCGGGAGGGAGACGGCGGTACCTCGCCGCGCTGGCGATCCCGGCGCTGCTGGCGGTCGGGATTGCCCCGGCCCTCTGGGATCGGTCGATGCGGGCACACTCTCCCACCGCGCCGGCACAATCGACGCGGCCCGCGTCGACGGCCGCTCCCTCCGCTGCCGAGCGGCCGGACCAGCCGGCCGCCGGCACTGCGGCGGCTCACGCCGCGCCGGAGCGCGTGGCGGCAGCTCCGGCGGTCGTGACGGACGAGGCCCGGAAAGAGCAGTCCGCGCCCGTGCCCGCCGCTCCGGCGACGCCCGCGCCCGCTCCATTGGCGGATCGCGCCAGCCGGGACGAGGCCGCCGCATCGCCGGCAGCCGCTGCCCCGGTTCACGGGATTCCCGGCGGGCCGGCCTACTCGCCGGCGTTCGCCAGCGTCGGCAGCGCGATGTTCTATCAGGCCGAGTCCGGCGGTCACAGCGCGCTGATGCGAGCCGACACCGACAGCCGCGGCGCGGTCCTGCGCATCACCAGCGTCGTCGACGATCGCGCGCGGAATTTTCATGCCCGCCCATCGCCGGACGGCAACCGCATCGCCTTTGACTCGGATCGCGACGGCGAGCGCGGCGTGTATGTGGCGGACGTCGACGGCACGCATGTGAAGCGGATCAGCGGCGACGGCTTCGCGGCGATTCCGAGCTGGGCGCCTGACGGGAAGACGATTGCCTTCGTTCGCGCCGAACCCGGCCGGCCCAAGGTCTGGAACCTGTGGACGAGCAATGTCGAGACGGGACAATCCCGCCGCCTGACGTCGTATGCGGTCGGCGCCCCGTGGGGCGGCTCGTGGTTCCCGGACGGGCGGCGCATCGCTTACAGCCACGAGACCGACCTGGTCGTCCTCGATCTCGAGACCGGCCGGCGCCGCGTCTTTCGCTCGCCGATCACGGGCCGCCTGGTGCGGACGCCGGCGGTGTCGCCCGACGGCGGGCGGGTGATGTTCCAGGTGTATCGTGACGGCGCGTGGCTGCTGGAGCTGCCCGAGGGGTCGATGCGCAAGGTGCTTTCCGATCCGTCGGCGGAGGAGTACACCTGGGCGCCGGACGGCAAGCGGGTCGCGTATCACAGCCGCGGCAGCGGCACCTGGGGCGTGTGGGTGATGGCACCTCGTTGACCGGGTCGCCGCCGGGCGCGGCGCCGGTTGCGGTAAACTTGCAGCTCCGATGAATCGGCAGTTGCTCCTTCCCGTCCTGGTGGCGGCCGGTGCCGCGGCGTGCGGACCGGCCGCTCCGTCGGTCGCCGGGCGGCACGGCACCGACATTGTCCTGCGCAGAGAAATGGAGCGGGTGTCCGGCCGCGTGCCGCCGCAGGCGACGCTCGACGGCCTGCTCGCCGCCCACCACCTGGCCGGCCCAGCCGTGCAGGCCGCGGTCGAGGCGGTGCACGGCGTCTTCGACGCGCGGCATCTCCGCGCCGACCGTCCGTTCACGCTGGAGCGGTTCCTCGACGGCCGGCTCCGCCTGTTCGAATACCAGATCGACATGGACCGGGTGCTGCGCGTCGTCGGCGGCAGCAATCCCGGATCGAGCGCGGTCACCGCGACGGTGCTCACGCTCGAGAAGGAGACGTCGCCGGTCGCGGTCCGCGGCCGGATCGACGCCGCCCATCCATCGCTGATTGCCGCCGTCGGCGCCAGCGGCGAGACCATTCAGCTGGCGCTGTCGCTGGCCGGGATGTTCGCCGGCCAGATCGATTTCGAGAGCGACCTGCAGCCAGGCGACGATTTCGAGGTGCTGGTCGAGAAGTCGACCCGCGCCGGCGAGTTCGCCGGCTACGGCGCGATCCTCGGCGCGAGGCTGCTGGTCGACGGCGACGAGCATCAGGCCTACCGCTGGACCGATCCGCACAGCGGCGCGGCGGCGTTCTACGACGAGAACGGCCGGTCGCTGAAGCGGTTCTTTCTCCGCTCGCCGCTGCGCTTCGAGCCGCGCGTGACCTCGCGGTTCTCGCGCAGCCGGCTGCATCCCGTGTTCCGCACCTACCGCGCCCATCTCGGGGTCGACTATGCGGCGCCGCCGGGCGCGCCGGTGGTCGCGGTGTCGAGCGGGACCGTGGTCTCGGCCGGCTGGAGCGGCGGCGGCGGCAACATGGTCCGGCTGCGGCACAGCGGCGGCTTCGAGAGCTACTACCTTCACCTCTCGTCGTTCGCCAAGGGGCTTCGTCCGGCGCAGCACGTCGAGCAGGGGCAGCTCATCGGCCGTGTCGGCTCGACCGGGACGGCGACCGGTCCGCATCTCGACTACCGGCTGCGGAAGAACGGCGTGTTCGTCGATCCGCTCGCCGAGCATCGCCGTCTGCCGCCCGGCGAGCCGATCCCGTCCGGGTCGCTGGCGGCGTTCCGCGCCGTGCGCGATCGCGTGCTCGAGCAGATTGCGGACGCCCCGGCGGCCGATCCGGCAGCCGCGGCCGCCGACGCGGTCGCCGCATCGCGCTGACGCGGCCCTGCCGCAGCCGCCGGGCTACAATACGCGGATGGCATCGCTGCAACCGTTCCGCGCCCTGCGTCCCGATCCCGTCCAGGCCGCCGCCGTCTCGTCGGTTCCCTACGACGTCGTCACGACCGACGAAGCGCGGGCGATCGTCGCTGGGAATCCGCTGAGCTTCCTCCGCGTCACGCGCTCGGAAGTCGAGTTGCCGGGCACCGATCCCTATGACGCGCGCGTCTACGACCGCGCCCGCGCCAACCTGGCGTCGCTCCGCGAGCGGGGCGCGCTGCTGATTGACGAGCAGCCGTCGCTCTATCTCTACCGGCTGCGCATGGGCGCGCACGAGCAGACCGGTGTCGCCGGCTGCTTCTCGCTCGATGAGTACGACGCCGGCGCGATCAAGAAGCACGAGCGGACCCGCCGCGACAAGGAAGACGACCGCACGCGGCACATCGTCGACACCCGCGCCCAGACCGGCGTCGTCTTTCTGACCTATCGGGCGAGCGCGGCGGTCGATGCGGTCGCGGGCCAGGCGGCGGCGGGCGAGCCGCTCTACGACTTCACCGCTGACGACGGCGTGCAGCACACCATCTGGCGGACGAGCCCCGATCAGACGCGGGCGCTCGAGGCGGCGTTTCGCGACGTGCCGGCGCTCTACATCGCCGACGGCCATCACCGGGCGGCCAGCGCGGCGCGCGCCCGCGAACAGTTCGGCACCGGCGCGGCCGGCGGCGCCGGGACGTTCGTTGCCGTGGCGTTCCCCGACGCGCAGATGCAGATCCTGCCCTACAACCGGACGGTCAAGGATCTCGGCGGGCAGACCCCTGAAGCGTTCCTCAAGGCGGTCGGGGAGCGCGTCGCCGTCACTCCGGGGCCGGCGACGCCGGCCCGTCAGGGCGAGGCGTCGATGTACGTCGGCGGCCGGTGGTACACGCTGGCGATTGGCGGTGCCCCGGCGGCAGACGATTCGCGCGCCAGCGGTCTCGACGTCGCGCGGCTGCAGCACGCGGTGCTCGAGCCGGTCCTCGGCATCGGCGACATCCGCTCGGACAAGCGGATTGATTTCGTCGGCGGCGCCCGCGGCACGCAGGCGCTCGAGGCGGCGGTCGACTCCGGCCGGGCGGCGGTGGCGTTCGCGCTGTTCCCGGTGACGATCGCCGACCTGATCGCTATCTCCGACGCCGGCGGCATCATGCCGCCCAAATCCACCTGGTTCGAACCGAAGCTTCGCGACGGCCTGCTGGTGCACGTGCTGTGAAGGTCCTGGTCGCCGACGCCTTCGAGCAGAGCGGCATCGACGGCCTCGAGGCCGCCGGCTGCGAGGTCGTCTACCAGCCCGACCTCAAGGACGAGCGCCTCGCCGACACCATCCGCTCGTCGCGCGCCGACGTCCTCGTCGTCCGCGGCACGGCGGTGACCGCGGCGATGCTCGATGCCGGCCGGCTCGCCCTGATCGTCCGCGCCGGCGCCGGCTACAACACGATCGACGTCGCGGCGGCATCGGCGCGCGGCATCTACGTCTCGAACTGCCCCGGCCGGAACGCCATCGCGGTCGCGGAGCTGGCCTTCGCGCTGATCCTGTCGCTCGACCGCCGCATCCCCGACAACGTCGCGGCGTTGCGTGCCGGCGTCTGGAACAAGAAGGAGTTCTCGAAGGCGGGCGGCCTCTACGGCCGGACGCTCGGCCTGCTCGGCGTCGGCCATATCGGCCGGGAAGTGGTCCGCCGCGCCGCCGGGTTCGGGATGCGCTGCGTGCTGTGGAGCCGCAGCCTGGCCGGCGAGGATCGGCCGTTGACGGAAGACGAGGCGCGTCAGCTCGGACTCGAGGGCGCCAGCCGCAGCATTCCCATCGTCGTCGCCCCGACGCCCGCCGCGGTTGCCGACCGCGCCGACATCCTCAGCGTGCACCTCGCGCTGACGCCGGAGACGCGCGGCCTGGTCGACGCCGGCGTCCTCGGCCGGCTGAAGCCGGGGGCGATCTTCATCAACACCGCGCGCGGCGAGATCGTCGACCACGCGGCGCTGGCGGCCGCGGTCGCGTCGCGCGGCCTGCGCGCCGGCCTCGACGTCTTCCCGGACGAACCGTCGAGCGCGACCGGCGAGTTCCGCGACGATCTGCTGCGCCACCCGTCGGTCTACGGCACGCATCACATCGGCGCCTCGACCGAACAGGCCCAGGAGGCGATCGCCGCCGAGACCGTCCGGATCATCCGCAGCTACGCGGAGACCGGACGGGTGCCGAACGTCGTCAACCTCGCCCGGCGCACGCCGGCGACCCACATGCTGGTCGTCCGCCACCGCGATCGCCCCGGCGTGCTGGCCCACGTCTTCGAGCACCTGCGCGCGGCCAATCTCAACGTCCAGGAAACCGAGAACATCGTCTTTGCCGGCGCCGAGGCGGCGGTGGCGCGGATCAATCTCGACGGCGAGCCGCCGGCCGCCGTTCTCGAGCGGATCACCGCCGGCAGCGGCGATATCCTCGACTTACAAGTAGTCGGACTTTCGTAGGAGTAGTGCAGATGGCGACGACGACGCGGATTTTCAATTTCTCGGCGGGCCCCGCGGTGCTGCCGGTCGAAGTACTGGAGCAGGCGCAGCGCGATCTTCTGGCGCTGCCCGGGGTCGGCATGTCGATTCTCGAGGTCAGCCACCGCTCGAAGCCGTTCGAGACGATTCTCGAGGAGTGCGAGGCGGATCTGCGCACGCTCGCGAAGATTCCCGACAACTACCGCGTGCTGTTCCTCCAGGGGGGCGCCAGCCTGCAGTTCTCGATGGTGCCGATGAACCTGCTGCCGGCCGGCGGCTCCGCCGACTACATCGTCACCGGGGCGTGGTCGCAGAAGGCGGTCAAGGAGGCCAAGCGGGTCGGCGCGGTCAAGATTGCCGCCTCGACCGAGGCCGGCCACTTCACGCGCGTGCCGTCGCAGGATGAGCTGCGCCTCGATCCGAATGCGGCTTACCTCCACTACACGACCAACAACACGATCTTCGGGACCGAGTTCGGTTACCTCCCGGACAGTGGGGCGGTACCGCTCGTCGCCGATGCGTCGTCCGACATCCTGAGCGGCCCGCTCGACGTCTCGAAGTTCGCGCTGATCTACGCCGGTGCCCAGAAGAACCTCGCCCCCGCCGGGGTGACGCTGGTGATTGTCCGCGACGACATGCTGGCACGGACGCCGTCGACGCTGCCGACGATGCTGCAGTACGGCGTCCATGTCGAGAACAAGTCGATGTACAACACCCCGCCGGTGTTCCCGATCTACGTCATGCGGCTGGTCCTGGCCTGGCTCAAGAAGCAGGGGGGGGTCGAGGCGATCGGCGCGCAGAACGCGCGCAAGGCGGCGCGGATTTACGACGAGATCGATCGGACCCCGTTCTATACCGGCCACGCCGAGCCGGGCAGCCGCTCGCGCATGAACGTGACGTTCCGGCTCCCGGACGAGGACCTCGACAAGCGCTTCGCGAAGGAGGCGACCGCAGCCGGACTCGACGGTCTCAAGGGACACCGCTCGGTCGGCGGCATGCGGGCGTCGATCTACAACGCGTTCCCCGAAGCGGGCGCCGAGGCGCTCGCCCAGTTCATGCGGGAGTTCGCCAGGAAGAACGGCTAAGTCCAGCCACAGCAGCAGGTTAGCGCGCTCACAGAAGTCTTACAATCCAGCCGCGCGCGACCTGCTACTGTGAGTGCTCACCCCGGCAGAGGAGTAATGTGAGCACACAGACCGAGACCGTTCGTCCAGACTATTCACTGTCGACCGTCAACTGGCTGACCGCGATCATCATGGTCATCTTCCATGTCCTCGCGGTGGCGGCGTTCTTCTTTTTCAGCTGGACCAACCTCGCCGTCGCGCTGGTGCTCCATTGGCTCGCGGTCGGCTTCGGCATCAGCCTCGGCTATCACCGCCTGCACACGCATCGCGGCTACAAGACGTCCCGGGCGTTCGAGTACTTCCTGGCGATCTGCGGCACGCTGTCGCTTGAGGGGGGACCGATCTTCTGGGTGGCGACCCATCGCGTGCACCACCAGCACTCCGATCACGACGGCGATCCGCACACGCCGCGCGACGGCGGGTTCTGGGCGCACATGGGCTGGATCCTGTTCGGCGACACCCATCACAACAACACCGCGATGATGTCGAAGTACGCGCCCGACCTCGCCGCCGACCCGTTCTACCGCTGGCTGACGACCTACCACTACGTGCCGCTCGTCGTCGTCGGACTGGCGCTGCTCGCCGTCGGCGGCTGGCCGATGGTGCTGTGGGGCGTGTTCCTGCGCGCTGTCGTCGGGCTGCACGGCACCTGGCTGGTCAACTCGGCCACCCACATGTGGGGCACACGGCGCTTCAAGACCCGCGATGATTCGCGCAACAGCTGGTGGGTGGCGCTGCTGACGTTCGGTGAGGGCTGGCACAACAATCACCACGCCCACCCGGTGTCGGCGCGGCACGGCCTCGCTTGGTACGAGTTCGACATCAGCTGGATCACGCTGAAGCTGTTCAGCGCCGTCGGCATCGTCCGCGACCTCAAGGTCGCCAAGGTGGCGACGCGGCTCCCGGTGGAAGAAGCGGCCTGACACGGGGCACTGACGACCGCCGGTCCGTACCTGTATTCTTCCTGGCATGATTACGGGTCGCCGGCGGTCGGTGATCTTCTTCACCGTCTTCGGTATCTGCCTCATCGCGATCGCGATCGGGCTCAACGTCAGCTGGGTCCTGCTCAACTGGCGGATGGGCATCCTGGCCGTCCTCGGCTTCATCTTCTTCCTGCTCGTCATCGCCGGGATGGTCCTCAACACGATCTTCCTGGTGCGTGAGATCCGGCGCAACGAGCACCACGACTCCTTCATCAACGCCGTCACCCACGAGCTGAAGACGCCGGTGGCGTCGATCCGGCTGTACCTGCAGACGCTGCAGACCCGCGAGCTCGAGCCGCAGAAGCGGCAGGAGTTCTACCGGATCATGCTCGAGGACAGCGATCGGCTGCTGCACACCATCGATCAGGTGCTGCGGGCCGGCAGCGCCGGGCCGCGCTTCCGGCGCGGCGCGCGCTCGCGTGTCGACCTGGCCGAGCTGACGCGCGACACGGTCGCGCTGGCGCGCACCCGCTTCCACGTCCAGGAGGAAACCCTGACGCTGGAGGACCGCGTCCCGGCCGGCGCCGCGGTCGTCCTGGGCGATCCGGACGAGCTCAAGGCGGCGCTGTGGAATCTGATCGACAACGCCGTCAAGTATTCGCCGGCCGGCAGTACCGTCGGCGTCCGCCTCGAGGAGGTCGCGCCGGACCGGGTGGCGGTACGGGTCTCGGACCGCGGCATCGGGATCTCCCCGGGCGAGTTGAAGCGCATCTTCCGCCGCTTCTATCGCGTCGCGGCCGTGCCGGGGCGGGTCAAGGGAAGCGGCCTGGGGCTGTTCATCGTCAGGTCGGTCGCCCGGAAGCATCGCGGCCGCGCCTTCGCGGAGAGCGCCGGAAGCGGGCAGGGCAGTACGTTCACGCTGCAGCTGCCGAAGGCCCCGGGCGCCTGACGATGCAGCGCGTTCTGATTGTCGAAGACGAGCTGCACCTCGCCGAGGGGCTGCGGTTCAATCTCGAGGCGGAGGGCTTCGCCGCCGACGTCGTCGAGACCGGCGAGGCGGCGCTGGAGCGCCTGCTCGGCGGCGGTCCGCCGATCGATCTCGTCGTCCTCGACGTGATGCTGCCCGGCAAGGACGGCTTCGCGGTGGTGGCCGAGCTGCGCGCCGCGCGGCAGTTCGTGCCGGTGCTGATGCTGACCGCGATGGGGCGGCCCGAGGACGTGCTGAAGGGGTTTTCCGCCGGCGCCGACGATTACCTGCCCAAGCCGACCGAGCTTGCCATCCTGCTGGCGCGCATCGGCGGCCTGTTGCGCCGCTCCGGCTGGCAGCGCCAGGCGACCGATCAGTACACCTTCGCCGGGAAGACGATTGACTTCGACGCGCTCGAGCTGCGGGTCGAAGACCGCACCCTGACCTTGACCCTGATGGAGGCGAACCTGCTGCGCTATCTCATCTCGCACGAAGGGCGGGCGGTTTCCCGGAAAGCGATGCTCGAGGATGTCTGGGGGCTGCGCGAGGACACCGACACGCGGGCCATCGATCACTTCATCGTCCGGCTGCGGCGGTCGATCGAGCAGGAGCCGGGGCGGCCGCGGCATCTGCTGACCATTCGCGGCGTCGGCTACAAGTTCGTCGCCGAGCCGGGCTGAGCGGGCAGCGCTAGGAGCCGTCGCCGACGCGCGGTGCGCCGCGCCGCCGCCGCCGCCGGCGCCGGCGCAGCGGGTAGGGTGTCGGGACCGGCACTTCGAGAGTGCCGTCGGGTCCGGCGACCGGTTCCGCCTGGAGCGCGCGCCAGTGCGCGACCACGTCCGGGCGATCGCCATGAATCTCGAGCCAAGTGATCGCCTCGTCGAGCACGGCGCGGTGGAGCAGCGCCCGGTGGGCGCGCGGTGGCGCGTCCATGTCGAGCAGCCGCGGCTGGAGCGCGATGATCTGCTGGAGCCGCTCGATGTCGCGCCGCGCAATCGGCAGCATGCCGAGCTCGATGCGGCGCTCGAGCGCGTCGGCATGGAAGCGGCGGCGGCCGAGCAGCCCGAGCGGGTGCAGCAGCGTGCCGGCGAGGATCGCGTTGGTCAGTGACTCGGGAGCCGCCGCGAAGCGCCCCCGGTAGCGATCCACCGCCGCCACTGACCGCCACAGCGGGTCGCCGGCGCTCGACAGTTCCGGGGTGATCTCCTTCAGGAGACCGGTGGCGCGCAGCTGCCGGAAGGCCTCCTCGCCGTGGCCGGAGCGCAGGATCTTGTAGAACTCTTCGATCAGCCGCGCCGGGGCGCTGCGCGCGATCTCGTGCGCGTGGGTCGAAATCGCGTCGAGCACCAGCTCGTCGATGGTGAACTGCAGCCGCGCCGCCAGGACCACCGCGCGCAGCATGCGGACGGGATCCTCGAGGAACCGGACATCCGGGTCGCCGATGCAGCGAATCAGCCGAAGGTCGAGGTCGGCCAGTCCGCCGACGTAATCGATGACCGAGAACGTGCCGATGTCGTAGAAGAGCGCGTTGACCGTGAAGTCGCGGCGGAACGCATCCTCTTCCGGCGTCCCGTAGGTGTTATCGCGCTGGATCAGGTGATCCTCGGCGCGCCGCCGCTCCGCGGACCCGTTGGTGGCGGCCGCTGCCAGATCGATCTCCTCGTCGGCCGCGCCGGCCGCCCCCTCGGGCGGCAGTTCCGAGGTGATGTTCTGCCGGAAGGTCGCGACCTCAATCGTCTTGGTGCCGTACTTGACATGAGCGAGCCGGAACCGCCGGCCGATGATCCAGCAATTCCGGAACAGCTTCTTGACCTGGTGCGGATGGGCCGAGGTTCCGATGTCGAAATCCTTGGGCCGCCGGCCGAGCAGCAGGTCGCGCACGCTGCCGCCGACCAGGTACGCGACGTAGTTGTGCTCCTGCAGACGGTACAGAACTTTGAGCGCGTCGGGGTCGACGTCGCGGCGGGAGAGAGTGTGTTGCGACCGGGGGACAATGGTCGGCTCCGCCATCAGCAAAAATTATAGCATCTTTGCCCGGGGGGTCTTCATTAACCTCATGATTGCCAGTCATTTAGAGCATGGAGGGGGCTATGCTACCATCCCCCCATGCCGCCGATCCTGCTGCTCATGGCCGTCGTGCTGGGAGCGGGAGCGCCGCGTCCGGGCGACGCGCTGGCGGAGGCCCGTCGTCTGTATAACCAGGGCCAGTACGACGCGGCGGAGCGTGCGGCGCGCGAAGCGGTCATGATGCCCGCGACCGCGGACGGCGCCCGCGTCGTCCTCGGAAGGATTCAGCTCGAGCGCTATCGCCAGACCGCCTCGCCGGCCGACCTCGCCGACGGGATTGCCGCGCTGCGGGCGGTCGACGCCGCCCCGCTCACCCCGCGGGAGCGGCTCGAGCTGGCCATCGGCATGGGCGAGGCCCTCTTCCTCGACGACCGCTTTGGCGCGGCGGCGGCGCTCTTCGAGTCGGTCCTCGACCCGTCAGCGCTGCTTGGCGGCGCGGCGCACGAGCGGGTCCTCGACTGGTGGGCCACCGCCATCGACCGGCAGGCGCTGGCGCAGCCGGCCGACGAACGGAGCCCGCTCTACGAGCGGGTGGTCGCGCGCATGACCGGCGAGATCGCGAGGGATGCCGGCTCGACGTCGGCGGGCTACTGGCTGCCGGCGGCGACGCGCGGCACCGGCGATCTGGAGGAGGCGATGAACCAGGCGACCGCCGCCTGGGTGCGGGCCTCGCTCGGCCGCGATCGCGGCGCGACCCTCCGTGCCGATCTCGACCGCCTGGTGGTCCAGGGCATCCTGCCGGACCGCGCCGGCCGGCTGCCGGGGAAGGATCACACCCAGGCGCTGGCCGGCATGATTGGCGAGTGGGAAGCGTTCAAGGGGCGCTGGGCGCGCTAGCGCTTCGCTTCTTTCCAGTTTTCCCCGACGCCGACGTCGACCGTCAGCGGCACGCGCAGCGGCACCGCCCCTTCCATCAACTCCCGCAGCGCCGCCGCGGCCTCGTCCGCCGCCTCGCGCGGCGCCTCGAACAGCAGCTCGTCGTGCACCGTCAGGATCATCCGCGCCCGGCCGCCGGCGATCGACGGCAGCGCGCGGTGGACGTCGATCATCGCGCGCTTGAGGATGTCGGCGGCGCTGCCCTGGATCGGCAGGTTGACGGCGACCCGCTCCGCGGCGCCGCGAATCTGGCCGTTGCGGCTGGTCAGCTCCGGCACCAGCCGCCGCCGCCCGAACATCGTCTTGACGACGCCTGACTCCCGGGCGGTCGCCAGCAGATCGTCGATGAACGCCCGCACCGCCGGGAAGCCGGCGAAGTAGGCGTTGATGAAGTCCTGCGCGGCCTGCTGCGTGACGCCGATGTCCTTCGCCAGCGTGAAGGCGGTCTTGCCGTAGAGCAGGGCGTAGTTGATGATCTTGGCGCGCCGCCGCAGCTCGTGCTCGCCCAGGCCGCTGTCGGTGCCGAAGACCTTGAGCGCGGTGCGGTCGTGGATGTCTTCGCCGGCCGTGAACGCCTGGAGGAGCGCGGCATCGCCGGAGAGATGCGCCAGGACGCGCAGCTCGATCTGCGAATAGTCGACCGAGATCAGGACGTGGCCCTGGTCGGCGATGAACGCGCCGCGGATCTCGCGGCCGAGCGGCGTCCGGATCGGGATGTTCTGCAGGTTCGGGTCGCTGCTGCTGAGGCGCCCGGTCGCCGCCACCGCCTGATTGAAGCAGGTATGGACGCGGCCGGTCTCGGGATTGACGAGCTGCGGCAGCGCGTCGATGTAGGTGCCCTTCAGCTTCTGCAGCGCCCGCCACTCGAGGATCAGCCGCGGCAGGTCGTGGGCCAGCGCCAGCTCCTCGAGGACCTCGACCGCGGTCGACGCGGTCTTCGTCTTGGCGTTGCGCTTGAGCGCCGGCAGCTGCAGCTTGTCGAAGAGGATTTCCGAAAGCTGCTTGGGCGAGTTGATGTTGAAGGATTCGCCGGCCATCTCGAAGATGCTCGCGCTCCGCGCCGCGAGCTCGTGGTCGACGTGGGCCGACTGCGCCGCCAGTGACGGGCCGTCGATGCGGATCCCGGCGCGCTCAATCGCCACCAGCACCGGGATCAGCGGCATCTCGAGGTCGCGGTAGACCGCTTCGAGCTGTTCGGCGTGCAGCAGCTCGCGCAGCCGGCCGGAGACCTGCAGCGCGAGGTCGGCACGCTCGCCGGCGTAATCGAGCGCCCGCTCCGCCGCCACCGCCGCGAACGGGATCGCCTTGGCCCCCCGCCCGCAGACGTCTTCCTCCTTGAGCGCGCGGTAGCCGGCGTGCTCGAGCGACAGCTCGTCGAGCGGGTGCGCCGAGCGGGTCGCGTCGAGCAGGTAGCTGGCCAGCATCGTGTCGGTCTCGACGCCCGCCAGTCCGACGCCGTGGCGCGCCAGGACAATCGCGTCGAACTTGACGTCGTGCCCGACCTTGGCAATCGATGCGTCCTCGAAGATCGGCTTCAGGACCGCCAGCACGTCGAAGAGGTCGAGCGCCGCGGCGGCGGAGGCGGGTTCGTCCGGGCCGAACAGCGAGTCGTCGCGCCGCCGCACCGTCAGCGGCACGTAGCGGGCGTGACGCGGCCCGGTCGAGAACGCCAGTCCGACGATGCCGGATCGCATCGCCGACGGCTGGTCCGGCAGGACGCGGAATCCGAACCGGCCGGCGGCCCTGAGCGCCGCCGCCAGCTCCTCGAGCGCCGCCGCGCTCTCGACGCCGCCGTAGTCCTTGCCGATCGTCTGCGCATCGGGCGCATATTCGGTGACCAGCGTGCGGAAGCCGAGCCGCGTGAACAGCTCGAAGCAGCGCTCGCGCGATCCACCGCGGTAGCGCAGGCTCTCGGCGTCGAACGTCACCGGCACGTCGGTCCGGATGCGCGCCAGGGTGCGGCTCTGCCGCGCGTCCTCGGCATGCGCGACCAGGCCCTCGCGGTAGCGCTTGTTCGACACCTCGGCGGCATGCTCGAGCAAGGCGTCGAGGCTGCCGTAGCTCGCGATCAGATCGCGGGCCCCCTTTTCGCCGATGCCCGGCACCCCTTTGATGTTGTCGATCGCGTCCCCCATCAGGGCGAGGACGTCGACGACCTGCTCGGGGCCGACGCCGAACTTCTCCCTGACCCCGGCGGCGTCGTACCACGTGCCGTCGTCGCGCGGGTTGTAGACCTTGAGGCCGTCGTGGACGAGCTGGAAAAAGTCCTTGTCGCCGGTGACGATCGCGACCTCGAAGCCGGCCGCGGCGGCCTGCGTCGCCAGCGTGCCGATGACGTCGTCGGCCTCGAAGCGCTCGGACGTGAGGATCGGCACGCCCATCGCTTCGCAGGCTTCGTGGACCCACGGAATCTGCTCGGCCAGGTCGGATGGCATCGGCGCGCGATTCGCCTTGTAGTCGGTCGCCATCTCCGAGCGGAAGGTCGGCCCGGCGAGGTCGAACGACGCGGCGATGAACTGGGGGGCCTGATCCGCGATCAGCTTGCGGAGCATGGTCACGAAGATGTAGACGGCGTGGGTCGAACGGCCGCCGGGTCCGCTCAAGCCACCACCGCGCATCGCGTGGTAGGCGCGGTACATCTGCGAGCTGCCGTCGATCAGGAAAAGCCGCTGCGACATGTGTTGAGGGGGCGATCGTCCCGGGCAGGAGCGCGCGCTCAGCGGCGGGATCGTGCGGATACTCAGTATATCATTCGAACCAATGTCGCTACCTGCGCGGGTCGCCCTGCTCGCCGTTCTGGTGAGCATTCTTGCCGCGTCAGGCGCCTGCCGCGGCGGGCTCTTCGGACGGCAGTACGAATACGAAGAGGACCTGTTCCTCGCCATCGACGGGTCGGCGACATTGGTCGTCAACGCATCGATTCCGGCGCTGGTGGCGCTGCGCGGCCTGCCGCTCAATCCCGATCCCGCCAGCCGCCTCGACGCCGGCGCGGTGCGCGCCGCCTACCAGTCGCCCGTCACCGAGGTGACCCGCGTCAGTCCACCGTGGCGCCGCGCCGGCCGCCGCTTCGTGCAGGTGCGGCTGACGGTCAAGGACGTGCGGCGGCTGAGCGAGGTCCCGGCACTGGCCTGGTCGACCTATCGCCTCGGCGTCGAGAACGGGCATCACGTGTTCGAGCAGAAGGTCGGCGCCGCCGCGCTGCGTCCCGGCACCCTCGGCCGGTTCGGATGGAACGGCTCGGAGATCGTCGCGTTCCGGCTGCACCTGCCCAGCCGCATCCTCTGGCACAACGCCCGCGATCTGGAGACCGGCCAGCCGCGCGGCGCCGCCCGCGGCAACATCCTCGGCTGGGAACAGCATCTCGCGGATCGGCTGGACGGGACGCCGGTCGAGATTCGTGTCGAGATGGACAGCCAGTCGATCCTGCACCGGACGCTCTGGCTGTTTGGCGGCGCGTTCCTGGCGGCCGTCACCGTGCTGGCGCTGCTCGTCTGGCTCGCCGTCCGGAAGGGCGCCCAGGACGTCCCTCCGGCGGCGAGCGCGTAACCGCCGCGCCGCTACTCGGTGCGGGTGTCGGAGTCGAGACGCAGCTCGTTCTTGACCGACAGCTCGCCGAGGCCGGTGGCCAGCGATCGCGCCAGCATCCGTTCGACATTGCTGTTGACCACGCCCGAGAGCGTCACCCGCCCCCCCTCGACAATCACGTGAATCGGCGGATTCGCCATCGCAGCGTAGTTCCAGAACGAGGCGTTGCCGTAGATCGCCCGTGCGATCCGGTAGCGCAGTTCGTCGTCGTACTGCGAGACCGGCAGCACGCCGATGTCGTTGCGGACGGTGCGGACGCCGTCAATCGCCGCGATCCGCTTTTCCAGATCGCTCTTCTTGTACGGCATGGTGACCTTGCCGTTGATGGCGACCGCACCGTTCTCGACTGAGGCGTTGATGTCGTCGAAGATCGTCAGCCGCGGGTAGGACTGGAGCACGCGCCCAATCTCGTCCGCCACCTTGACATCCCGCCGGTCCTGCGCGAACGCCGCGCCGGGCGCCGCCAGCATGCCCGCCAGCGCCAGGACAATGAATGTGAAACCGAATCTGTACTTCATGGCCAGAAACCTCCGGCCGCCAGAGTTTGGGGCGGCCCTTCCGGCAGGCGAGCCGGATCTCCACTACCCTCCAGCGCAAAGACGGTACCAGCGCCGGCGCGCCTGAATTCTCTGGAAGTCCGGTGTTTTTCGGTCAAGCCGCACGGCCGGGTTGTCCCCTCCTGATCGGCGCAGGACACTACGAGGTTCCGGGTTCGGGGTCGGTAGCTTGAGGCGCTCCTAAAGCGCGACGATCGTCAGGATGCCGGCGCCGATGAGCAGCAGCTGGCGAATCGGGCCGCCTTCGAGGCCGCCGCGGTGGAGGTCGGGGATCAGGTCGGACATCGCGACGTAGAGAAAGTTGCCGGCGGCAAAGGCCAGGACGTAGGGAAGGATGTGCGGCAGGGATTTCGAGGCGGCGATCATCGCAACCGCGCCCAGAATCCCGCCCACGCCGGAGAGCAGATTGAGCAGGAAGGCCCGGCCGCGCGAGAACCCGGCCCGCAGCAGGATCGCGACGTCCCCGACTTCCTGCGGAATTTCATGGGTCGCCACCGCCAGCGCGGTGGTGATGCCGAGCGGAATCGAGGTCAAAACGGCGGCGGCGATGACGGTGCCGTCCACGAAGGTATGAAAGGCGTCGCCGACGATGACAAGCGAGGCGGCGCTGCTGGTGTGCACCTCGCAGTCGCGCGTGTCGTGGCAATGGCGCCAGAGCACGAGCTTCTCGAGGAGAAAGAACGCCAGCACGCCGGCCAGCAGCGTGCCGAGCGCGGTTCCGGCCGGCAGCCCGCCGAGCGCCTGCGGCAGCAGCGCCAGCAGCGATACTCCCAGCAGCGTGCCGACCGCGTAACTGATCGCCCACGGCACGACTTTCAGCCGCAGGTCGTCGCCCAGCATCAGGAAGGTCGAGGCCGCGAGCAGCCCGCCAAAGCTGCCCAGCACGCTCAGGCCGACGGCCGCCGCGTAAAGTTGCACGCACGATGATAGATCACCGGCGCGCCGCGCCGCCGGTCAGGGCGTCGCGATGAAGCCGCGGCGGGCGCGGACGCGGTAGGTCGGGTTGCGCAGCTCGACCCGGATCGTGTGCCACTGTCCGTCTTTGACGCCCGTCGACGCGTAGCCGAGGTAATACTGCCGGCTCAATTCGTCGGCGATGCCGGCCGTTGCCGGATCGAGATCGCCCGGGCTGCGGATGATCTCGGTGCGGCCGCCGCTGTCGTCCGTGATCTCGCGCAGCGCCGCGGCGTTGACGCGGTCGTCGTTCGGCGTCCGGCCATAGCCGCCGCGCGGTGCCGGCGGATACGTCGGGCCCGAGGGGGGCGGCGACGGGCGCCGTCCGCCAGGCATCGGAAACGGAAACGGGAACGGCGACCGCGGCGGCTGCGGCCGCCGCACTCCCCCCTGCCCGATCGGGAAGTAGCCCGGCTCGGACTGCCCGTCGATGCCGATCGCGTAAACGAGGACCTCGCTCTCTCGGATCGATCGCTTGACCGCCTGCACGGTGGTCCGGCTGCTGGTGTCGTTGCCGTCGGAGATGATCACGACAGCCTTCTTGCGATGCTGGCCGGTTTGCGCCAGCGGGATCGCCTCGGCGATGGCGTCATACATCGCCGTTCCGCCGCGCGGCTCCAGCCGGCGGAGATCCAGGCTGACCCGCCGCTTGTCGGTGGTCCAGCCCTCGACGCGCGTCGGCACGCTGTCGAAGCTGTAAAGGAAGACCTCGTCGTCCGGCTCCAGCAGCTGGGAGAGAAACCGTTCGAGCGCATCGCGCGCCGCGATCATTTTCTCGCCGTCCATGCTGCCGCTGATGTCGAGGACGATGCCAAGACTGACCGGGACCCGCTCGCTGTTGAAATGGGTGATCGGCTGCAGTTCGTCGTCCTGGTAGACGCGGAAGTCGTCCTGCCGCAGGTTCGGCACGAAGCGGCCGTTGTCGTCGGTCACCGTGGCGGTGACGTTGATGAGCTCTACCCCGGTCCGGAACCGGAACGTCTGCTGGTGCTCGTCGCTGGCCGGCGGCTGCCCCGACTGGAGCGGCCGGCCCTCCGGATGGGCGGCGAGCAGCACGCCGACCGCAACGGCCGCGGCCACGGCGGAGACCCGTCTGGTCGGTGTCATCGCTGCTCCTGTGCACGGGCCAGCGTGTCGGCGACGCGCTTGTCGACGTGTGCGATCACCGCCCCGGTGGCGGTGCGGAAGCCGATCCGATAACGCGCCACCTCGCCGTTGACCGGCAGCGTCACCGCGAACGGGGAGTCGCCGCCGGCCGGGAGCGCCGCCGCGGCAATCGGCACACGGCCGCTCGTCAGGAACTCGCCGCCCGGCCCGAACACGTAGACCGTCGCGACGACGCCCGAGAGCAGCGCCCCGGTCCGGGGATTCTGCACGACCCCCGAGACGGTCAGGCCCTGACCGTCGCGCGTGTGGCGCAGCGCAACGAGCTCGAGCGGCGCCGCGGCGGGCTGTTCCGAAACAGCAGCCGGCGCTGGCACGGACCCGTGCGGTCCGGACGAGACGAGCAGGCCGGCCGCGACGATCGCCGCGAGGATGCCCGCCACCGCCAGGCGGCGCCCCCACGCCGGCTCCGGAGCGTGCGCGGCAAAGAGCGCCGGTGCGGCGAACTGATTGCCACTGCCGCCGTCGGCCGGCGGCTCGACCGCCGGCACGTCAACTGCTGGCTCGGCCGACAACAGCGTCAGCGCCGCCACCCTGGCATCCGCGCGCGCGCGATCTTCGCGCAGCAGCCGCGTCGTCAGGATCGCCAGGCCGGCGGCCAGCGCGAGCGACAGCGCCGTAAGGATAATCAGCAGTGTAGTCATTGTGCACCTTCCGGCCGGGCTATCTCAGCTTGAACTCGACCGCGATTTCCACCAGGACGTCGACCGGGACGCCGTAGCGCCGCGCCGGCGAGAATCGCCATTGCCGGACGGCATCGACGGCGCGCTGGTCGAGACCGCCGCCGAGACCCTGCAGCAGCCGGACGTCGCCGACCGAGCCATCGCTGCGGACGACAATCTCCAGGACGACGTCGCCGGCGAGACCGCGGCGGCGCGCCTCTTCGGTGTAGTCCGGCTTGACCTCGCGCTGGACTGCCGGCGGCGTGATACCCGTTCCCGGCCGGTAGGGTCCGCCGCCGGTCCCTCCGCCAGAGCCGGGACCGATCCCCGCGCCGGTTCCCTCGCCGAGACCCGCGCCCGCGCCCGATCCGGCCCCCCCGCCATCGCCCCGCCCGTGCGAACCGTCCGCGGCGCTTTGGTCCGAGACGATGCCGACGGTGTCGGCGGCGTCGGCGGGAGCGCTGGCGACCGGCGCCTCGACGGGCGGCACCTCCGGCGGCGGCGCCGCGCGCGGCGGATCGGGATGCGCGACCGCGACCGGGCGCGGCGCGACCGGCGCGGGACGCGGTGCCGGGTCCGGGCGTCTGACGGTCCGGATCGCCACCGGGCTGGGCACCGGGTCGCGCCCCTTCAGTTCGGCTCGCGCGGCGGGTGCGGGCTGGCGCAGCCCGCCGCCGCCTCCGCCGCCCCCTGGTCCCGGCAGCGCCAGAAACACCAGCCGGACGGGGTTGCTCGTGTCGGCGCTCGGCGTCGCGCTGCCGAGCGTCGTCAGAAGGACCAGCGCGGCCAGCAGCACAGCGTGCAGCGCTCCGGATGCAGCGAGCGCACCTGCCGGCGACCGCTCGACCGGCGGCGGTGGGGCAAACAGGGCGGAACGGTCTGTGCCATGGCGCAGCAGGCGGACCGCCCGCACCGCCTCTACGCAGGTGAGATAACGGCCGTTGACGACGGCGACCTGGCCTCCGGCAATCAGGCCGCGGACGCGGCCGGGGTGGACGCCGGCGGCCCGCGCGATTTCTCGCGCGCTGAAGACATCGGGCACCGTCGGGTCGGAAGGGGACATGGGCGTTTCAGGAGAAGGGTGGCAAATCCCTTGCCGGAGGCGCGCCAGCCGCGTGACGAGATAGCGTTGGCAATTCACGGGTTTACCCTCCGTTCCAGGGTTCGCAGAGCGGCTGGGTGTGCTCTGGGAGAGACACGCGGAGAGCGGCAGGGGACAGTGCCGAACGGCCGTTCACGATGCCTGGAGGCCTGGACCGGAGTCAACGGCGTCGCCGGCGTTGGCGTGCGCCGCTTCCGTATAGATCAGCCCGTCGCGCGCCGCCAGCACGCGGGCTGCCCGGAAGCCGGCGCGTTCGAGCACCGCGAGAGCACCGCCAGAGCTGAGGTAGTCTGCGCGTGCTGCCGGACGGCTGAGCAGCCGGCGCAGTCCCGAGGGCTGCGCCGCATCAACCACCACGCATCGCCCCCCCGGCCGGAGGACGCGGTGCACCTCGGCGGCGCACGCGGCACGCTCGGGCGGCTCGATCTCGCCGAACACCTGCCAGACGAAGGCGACATCGAAGCTCCCGCGCTCGAGCGGCCACGCGGACCACGGCGCCACCGCGGCTTCGATGAGCGCCCCTTCCCGCGGTGCGATAGCTTCGGCGGCCGCGACCAGCGCCGGGCGGGCGTCCACGGCGAAGGCCCGGCCGGTGAGTCCGGTCCTCGAGGCGAGCTGCGCCGCCAGCCTCGGATGGCCGCAGCCGGCGAGCAGGAGACGGTCGCCCATCCGGACGCCCGCCATCGGAACGGCGAGCGGCTCGCTTGGGGTGCGGAAGAGGCGAAACAGCGACAGCATGGCCTTGGCGGCGCGCGCGTTCCGGCGCGCGAATACCGATGATATAGTCTCGCCGTCGTGAAAACTCCTCCGGAAATTGCTCCCGCCGTCGGCCGGCTCGGCGTGCTCCTCGTCGGGATGGGCGCCGTCAGTACCACAACGATCGCGGGCGTGCTGGCGGTGCGCCGCGGGCTCGCGAAGCCAATCGGGTCGCTGACGCAGATGGGCACCATCCGGCTGGGGAAGCGCACCGAGGCGCGCACGCCGCTCATCCGCGACTTCGTCCCCCTCGCCGCTCTGGACGATATCGTCTTCGGCGCGTGGGACATCTTCAACGACAACGCGTACGAAGCGGCCAAGACCGCCGGCGTGCTCGAAGGTCCCCTGCTCGAACAGATCCGGCCGGAGCTCGAAGCGATCACGCCGATGCCGGCGGTGTTCGATCGCCGCTACGTGAAGCGGCTCGACGGCCCCAACATTAAGAAGGGGAAGAACAAGCGCGACCTCGCCGACCAGCTCGCCGGGGACATGCGCCGTTTCAAGGAGACCCACGGCTGCGACCGGCTCGTGATGGTGTGGTGTGGCAGCACCGAGGTGTATCTCACCGAGTCCCCGGTGCACGCGACACTGGCCGCCTTCGAAGCCGGACTCGAGGCCAGCGACGACAACATCCCGTCGAGCATGATCTACGCGTACGCCGCCATCAAAGAGGGGATCCCGTACGCCAACGCCGCCCCGAATCTGAGCGCCGACGTCCCGGCGCTGCTCGAGCTCGCGGCGCGGACCAGGGCGCCGCTCACCGGCAAGGATCTCAAGACCGGCCAGACGCTGATAAAGACGATCATCGCGCCGGGGCTCAAGGCGCGGCTGCTTGGCGTCGAGGGCTGGTACTCGACCAACATTCTCGGCAACCGGGACGGCGAGGTACTGGACGATCCGGAGTCGTTCAGGACCAAGGAGGAAAGCAAGAAGTCGGTGCTCGACTACATCCTCCAGCCGGCGGTCTACCCCGACCTCTATCAGGACCTCTGCCATGTCGTCCGGATCAATTACTACCCGCCGCGCGGCGACAACAAGGAGGGCTGGGACAACATCGACATTTTCGGCTGGCTGAACTACAAGATGCAGCTGAAGGTCAACTTCCTCTGCCGCGACAGCATCCTGGCGGCGCCGATCGTCCTTGACGTCGCGCTCTTCCTCGACCTCGCGAAGCGCGCCGGGCTGGCGGGCATCCAGGAGTGGCTGTCGTTCTACTTCAAGAGCCCGCAGCACGCCGCCGGGCTCTATCCCGAGCACGACCTCTTCATTCAGCTGATGAAGCTGAAGAACACGCTCCGCTTCCTGCGCGGCGAAAGCCTCATCACGCACCTCGGTCGGGAGTACTACGACTGATGGATGCGGGGAGGCTGCAGCCGGTCCTGCTCGGCGGACTGCTCATCGGCGTCCTCTCCGCGCTGCCGATCGTCAGTATCGGCAACTGCTGCTGCTGCCTGTGGATCATCAGCGGCGGCATGCTGGCGGTCTACCTCCGCCAGCAGAACGCCCCCTTTGCGATCACATCGTCCGAAGGAGCGCTCGTCGGCCTGATGGCCGGCATTGCCGGCGGCATCATTGCCGTCCTGCTGGCGGTGCCGATCGACCTGCTGATGGGGCCGATGCAGCGCCGGCTGCTCGACTGGGTGATGGTGGCCAACCCCGACCTGCCTGGCGAGACCCGCGACATGATTCAGCGGTTCTCGACACCCGCGGCAGTCACCTTCAAGCTCCTCTTCGGGGTGGTCACCGGGGCGGTGTTCGGCCTGCTCGGCGGCCTGCTCGGGGTCGCGGTCTTCAGGACGAACCTGCCGCCGGCCGCGGCCCAACCCGGCCGGATCGACATCCTCCCGCCCGAATAGCCCGTCCGACCTACAGTTACCGCGCCGAACGACCGAAATATTGTTCGAAAAAGCGTGCAATGCTGCGCGATTCCGGGCCGTTCTGGGCCTGGTTGTAGTAAGCTGCTGCGCAATAAGGACTTATTTTTGATGTTGCGGCACTCATGCCGGTGGGGTCTGGTGACGGCGGCCGTGCCGCTCCTGGCCGGTCTCGCCGTCCCAGGCCTGGCCCAGACGGGCAGCCAGGCGCCCGGCGATCTGCCGGTGACCCGGCTGCAGGGCGGGGGCGGCGAGGCGGCGGTTCCGCCGCGGCTGCCGCAGCCGCGGCCGGCCGACCTGTCGATGCTGGCGGTGACGCAACTGGCCGATCGGGCGGGCGCGGATCTCGACGGTCCCCGCCGCATCGCGCTCTCGCTCGCGCGGCCGATGCCGCTCAAGGACATGCTGCTGCTGCTCGTCAGCGGCACGCCGTTCAGCCTGGTGGCGGACGACACCGTCGAGGGCGCCTTCACCGGCGACCTGAAGGACCTGACGATGCGGCAGGCGCTCGAGGCGGTGCTGTTTCCGCGAGGACTGGATTACGACGTCGAGGGCAGTCTGATTCGCGTCTCGGCGCACAAGCCCGAAACGCGGATCTTCACGGTCGACTTCGTCGACCAGCGCCGTTCGTGGACGCGCACGACGCGCGGCAGCGGGGCGGACGGGCCGGACGCGTCGGTGACGAGCGCCGGCGGGACGGATCGCTTTGCCGACCTGACCGCGGGTGTCCGGTCGCTGCTGTCGGAGACCGGGCGCCTGCACATCGACCGTTCGGCGGGGCTGGTCCAGGTGACCGACTTCACCGAGCGGGTGGAGCGGGTCGGCGTCTACCTCGAGGCGGTGCAGGCCCGCGCGCTCCGTCAGGTGCGGATCGAGGCGCGGGTCTTCGAGGTCACTCTGAAGGATGCCGCGGCGATCGGCGTCGACTGGCGGGCGGCCGGGGCGCGGGCGCGCGTCGCCGGCGACCCGACGCGTCCGTCCGGCATGACGGCGGGCGATGCCGCCTCCCTGATGCGGGCGGTGGCGGAGCAGGGCACGGTGACGATGATCGCGTCCCCCCAGATCGTGGCGATGAACAACGAAACGGCGCTGATGCGCGTCGGCACGCGGGCCGCCTACTTCGAGGCGGACGCGCCGGCCGGCGCCGGCGGCCGGGCGCCGTCGCCGGTGCATCGCACGCTGCTCGAGGGGCTGACCCTCATCGTCACGGCGCAGCTGGCTGGTGACGGCGCCGTGCAGCTGAGCGTCGCGCCGAGCTATTCGGAGAAGAGCGGCGAGGTCAAGTCGGAGGCCGGCTCGTATCCGCTGATGCGGGTCAGCGAGGCCGACACGGTGCTGCGCGTCCAGGATGGCGACACCGTCGTCCTGGCCGGGTTCCTCCGCGATCGCGCCAGCACCCGGCCGGGGGTCGGCCTGGCGAAGTATTTCGGCGCGGAGTCGCACGAGACGGTCAAGGCGGAGCTTGTGATTCTCCTGACGCCGACGGTGCTGCCGCCCGGGACCGGCACCGCCGCCGCCCGCCGGTGACGCGCGGAAGAGCAGAAGAGGAGTCGGCACATGCACGAGGAATATTACGGGTTCGTCGAAAAGCCGTTCAGCCTGACGCCGGATCCGAAATATCTCTACAAGAGCGAATCGCACGCCAATGCGTTCGAGCTGCTGCAGTATGCGATCCGCCGCCGGGAAGGCTTCGTCGTCGTCACCGGCGACATCGGCACCGGCAAGACCACGCTGTGCCGCGCGATCCTCGATCAGCTCGATCGCAAGACGTTCACGGCGCTGGTCCTCAACCCGTTCATCTCCGAGGAGGATCTGCTCCGCATCATCCTCCAGGATTTCGGCGTCGTCTCGCGCGACGAGATCAAGCGCGGCCGGCTGGTCGGCGTCAGCAAGCAGGCGCTGATCGACACGCTGAACGAATTCCTGCTGTCGCTGCTGCCGCTGCGGGCGGGGGCGCTGCTGATTATCGACGAGGCCCAGAACCTGCCGCGGCAGGTGCTCGAGCAGATCCGCATCCTCTCGAATCTCGAGACCGACAAGGAGAAGCTGCTGCAGATCGTCCTCGTCGGTCAGCTGAATCTCAAGGACCTGCTGCGCTCGCCGGAGCTGCGCCAGCTCGATCAGCGCGTCTCGATCCGGTACGAACTGAAGCCGTTGACGCGCGAGGAGACCGGCGCCTACGTCGCGCACCGGCTGACGATTGCCGGCGGCGGGTCGGTCGTCAGCTTCGCGCCGAAGGCCCTCGAGCTCGTCCATCGCTATACCGCCGGCATCCCGCGGCTGATCAATCTGGTGTGCGACCGCGCCCTCCTCGGCGGCTTCTCGGCGCGGACCAACCGGATCACCCCGCAGATGGTGACAGTCGCGGCCGGCGGCCTGGACCTGGCGATGCCGCGATCGTCGGTGGTCGGATGGCTGCGGCGGCGCGCGGGTGCGTTCGCGGCTGGCGCCGCGGCGATGGCGGTGGCGGGCGCGGCGGCCTGGTACGGCGTGGTCGGGGTGCAGGCCCGCGACGGCGCCAGGCCGATCGAGCGGGCGCCGTCGGCCATCAAGACGACGAGCGCGCCGGCCGCGGCGCGGACGGCGGTGCCGCGCGACGCCGACGCCAGGCGCCCAACCGATGCCAGCACGGCGGCGCCGGTGGCGACCAGCGGACGGACCACCGGCAGCCAGAGTCCCGTGATCGGCGTAGACCGTCCGGCCGGAACCGCCGTGGAGGCCGCCCCCTCGGCCCGTGTCCGGTCGTACTCGGTGCTGGTCGGATCCTTCCGTCAGGGCAGCGAAGCCGCGACGCTCGCCGGTCAGTTGTCCGGACTCGGCTACCGCGCCCGGGTGGGGCGCATCCAGCCCGAGGGCCGCGGCATTTGGCATCAGGTCTTCGTCGGGCCGTACGCTGACATCGCCGCCGCGCGGCAGGATGAGGCACGCGTCCGGCAGCTGCCCGGGTATGCCGACGCGCGTCTCACAACAGAGTGAGCCAGCTCTTCGAATCGCTTCGCCGCGGGCGCCAGTCGCGCTCCGCCGGCCCGTCCTCGCGGACGGCGCACGGCGATGCCGTGCTCGCGACGCTCGGCTACGCGTCGTCGCGCGGCCGGCGGACGCCGCGCCCGGTAATTGCTGCGGTGCTGCTGTCGGCCGGCGCGCTGGCGGCTGCCTGGGTCGGGTGGAACCTGACGCATCGCGAGTCCCCGGCGCCGGCTGCTACCATGCGGCCGCCGGCAGGACGGGCCGCGGTGCCGTCACCGACGGCCGCGCCGCCGGTGCAGGCAGCGCCGCCCGGACCGGCAGCTGCCCAGACCGCCGCGCCTCCGATCGGCGCCGCGCCGGCGTCCACCGCGGAGCTGCACCCGTCGATCCCGGCCCAGCCGTCAGCGCCGCTGCCTGAACGCGCCGTTCCGGCTGTTTCATCCGCGATGCCGTCAGCCGTCCGGCCGCTGCCGGTCGTTCTGTCCGATCCGCTGCCGTCCGATCCGCGGCCGGCCGCTCCGCGCGCCGCGCCAACGGTCGCACCGGCGCCGCGGCAGCCGCCGGCGCTGACTGTATCCGCCCCGCCGGCACCACCCGCCACCCGCGGGGTGGACCGGCCCGCCGGCGACCGTGAGCTGGCGCTCTACTATCACCGCTCGGGAGACTTCGAGAACGCGTTGCAGCACTACCGCGCGCTGCTCGCAGTCAACGAGCTCGACGCGCAGGCGCACAACAATCTCGGGCTGCTCTACCAGGAGCGGAACCTGCTCGACGAGTCCGCCCACGAGCTGCAGCGCGCCCTCGTCATCGAGCCGAGGAATGCCGGGACGCACAACAACTACGGCGTGACGCTCCTCAAGCAGGGCCGCCCCGACGAGGCGCTGGTGGAGTTCGGCGCCGCGTTGAAGCTCGCGCCGCGGAGCGCCGACGCCCTGATCAACATGGCGCTGGCCCAGCGGGACACCGGCCAGCCCGCACTGGCGGTCGAAACGCTGCTCCGGGCGCTCGCCATCGAGCCAAAGAGCGCCGCGGCGCATTACAATCTGGCTCAGTTGTACGATCGAACGGATCAGGCGGCGCGCGCCGCCGAACATTACCGCGGCTTCCTCGCATATGCCGGCGCGGAATACGGATCCCGCGTTGCCGCCGCCCGCGCCCGCATCGGCGAGCTCACCAGGCAGCCATAGACCATGTCAGAGATATCCGCGCTCCTCCGTGAAGACCGTCACTTCCCCCCGTCGAGCGAGTGGACGAAGACCGCCAACATCGCCGATCCCGGCGTCTACGCCGCCGCGGCGCGCGACCCCGAGGCGTTCTGGGCCCGGTTTGCCGCCGAGCTCGACTGGATGCGGCCGTGGGACTCGGTGCTCGAATGGAACCCGCCGAACGCCCGCTGGTTCGGCGGCGGGCAGCTGAACGCGAGCGTCAACTGCGTCGATCGCCACGCCCGGACGGCGCGCCGCAACAAGGCGGCGATCATCTGGGAGGGTGAGCCGGGCGACCGGCGGACCCTGACCTACTGGGATCTCTTTCGCCAGGTGAGCGCGTTCGCGAACGTCCTCAAGTCGCTCGGCGTGAAGCGCGGCGATCGGGTCGCGCTCTATCTCCCGCTCGTCCCGGAGCTGGCGATCGCGATGCTCGCCTGCGCCCGGATCGGCGCGGTGCACAACGTCGTGTTCGGCGGCTTCAGCGCCGAGTCGCTGCGCGATCGCATCAACGACGCGAAAGCCGTGCTGCTGGTCACCGCGGACGCCGGCTACCGCCGCGGCAATCTCGTCCCGCTCAAGCAGATGGCGGACGAAGCGCTCACCGGCACCCCCTCGATCCAGCACGTCGTCGTCGTCCAGCGCACGCCCGGCGCCGAGGATCCGGCGGTGCTGACGGCTGGCCGCGACCAGTGGTACCACCGGCTGATGCAGGACGCCGATCCGCACTGCGAGCCGGAGGCGATGGAGGCGGAGGACATGCTCTATGTCCTCTACACCTCCGGGACCACCGGCAAGCCGAAAGGCATCGTCCATACCACCGGCGGCTATCTGGTCGGCACCTACGCCACCACCAAGTGGGTCTTCGACCTCAAGGAAGACGACGTCTACTGGTGCACCGCCGACATCGGCTGGGTGACCGGCCACAGCTACGTGGTCTACGGTCCGCTCGCCAATGGCGCGACGGTGCTGATGTACGAGGGGGCGCCGGACTTCCCGAAGAAGGATCGCTTCTGGGACCTCATCGAGCGCCACGGCGTGACGATTTTCTATACCGCGCCGACCGCCATCCGCGCGTTCATGCGCTGGGGCACCGACTGGCCGGCCGGCCGCGACCTCTCGACGCTCCGGCTGCTCGGTTCGGTCGGCGAGCCGATCAACCCGGAAGCGTGGATGTGGTACCACAAGAACATCGGCGGTGAGCGCTGTCCGATCGTCGACACCTGGTGGCAGACTGAGACCGGGATGATCATGATCTCGCCGCTGCCCGGCATCACCAGCACCACGCCCGGCTCGGCGACCCACCCGTTCCCCGGCGTCTCGGCGGAGATCCGCGATGCGCACGGGCAGCCGATCGCGACAGGCGCCGGACTGCTCGCCCTGACGAAACCCTGGCCGGCGATGCTGCGCGGCATCTACGGCGACCCCGAGCGGTTTGCCTCGCAGTACTGGACGCGGTGGCCCGACGGCGCCTACTTCGCCGGCGACGGCGCCCGCGTCGACGACGCGGGCAACTACTGGCTGCTCGGACGGGTCGACGACGTCCTGAACGTGGCGGGACACCGGCTCGGCACGATGGAGGTCGAGAGCGCGCTGGTCGATCATCCGGCGGTGGCGGAAGCGGCGGTCGTCGGCAAGCCGCATGAGATCAAGGGGCAGGCGGTGGCCGCGTTCGTCACGCTGAAGGAAGGTATCGAGGGAACGCCGGCGCTGGTCGACGAGCTGAAGGAGCACGTCGTCCAGAAGATCGGCGCCATCGCCCGGCCGGATCAGATCCTGTTTGCCGCCGACCTGCCCAAGACACGGTCCGGCAAGATCATGCGGCGGCTGCTGCGCGACATTGCCGCCGGCAAGGCGATTGGCGATACCACCACGCTGGCGGACCCGGCGGTCGTGGCGCGGCTCAAGACCGAGTACGCGGAAGATGAAGGGTAGTTTCCGCGCCGCACCCTGACCAGGGCGCGGCAAGCGAGGCTGATGGCCACCGTAACCGGCATCGAGATCGGACCCGACTCCTGCGTGCTCGTGGCCGTCCGGCCGCGGCGCGGCGGGCCGATCGAAGTACGGTCGTTCGAGGCGGTCGAGCGCGCCGCGTGGCCCTCGCACGATACCGCGGTGGCCGCGGCGCTCGCCTCGATCCGCCGCGCGCGCAAGCTGCCGCGCACCGCGCGGGTCGTGGCGTGGAGCCTGCCGGACGGCGCCGGGCTCAAGGAGCCGCTGGCGGTTGCCGCGCTCCGGCCGCTGACCGAGGCCGGCTTCCGCGTCGAGACCGTGCTGTCGCCGGTCCAGGCGCTCGCCCGGCTCGCCGCCAGCCGTCCGCGCGACGGCGCCACGGCGTGGCTGGCGCTGAACGTCTACGGCGCGGCGATCGCGATCGTCAGGGGCAGGGAGCTGCTGTTCGAGCGCACGTTCGGATGGACCTACGATGCCAACCTGAACGGCAACCGGGCGCAGCTGCTCCAGCGCTATTCGCTCGTCGCCCAGCTCGCCCCGGAACTGCGCCGCGGCCTCTCCGACGTCCGGCTTTTTCACGGCGTCAGCGTCGCCACCGTGATCACCTGCGGCGATCTGCCGGAGCTGCGATCGCTGACGATGCCGCTCATCGAGGAGCTCGACCTCGAGGTCGAGACGCTGGATTCGACCGACGGGCTGGAACCGGTCGGTCAGGCGCGGCTCGATCGTTTCGCTGAATCCGCGCCGGCGCTGCGGCTGGCCTGCGCCGCCGCGACGACGGCTCCGGTTGCGCGCGGACTGTTTGCCGGCCAGGGGGTGCGCGCGGCGGCGGCCGCCGCGATCGTCGCAGCGGTGGTGCTCGGAGCTCTGGCGCTCAGGAACGACGGCAGCCAGGAGGCTCCGGCGGCACCGGCGGCGGCGACGCGCAGCCGTGGCGGCCGAACGGTGCCCGCGCCGGCCCCTGGTGCGTCGTCCGCACCCGTCGCATCCAGGCCTTCCGCACCTGTGCCTTCTGTGCCAGCCCCGACTGCGCCGGCGGCGACTGCGACAGTGGGCCATCCCTCGCTGCCGGCGTCCGGCCTGCCTCCCGCCGCGGCAACGAGCCCGGCGCCGCCGCCGGCATCAACTGCGGCCGCCCGGCCATCGCTGCCGGTGAATACCCCACCAACCGCGCCAGCCGGCGGTCAGGCGCCGTCCAGTGCGCCGGTCAGCAGGCCGACGCTGCCGCCGCCTGCGTCGAGCGCCGCCGCGCCGTCGCCCGGCCCGCGTTCAACGCTGCCTTCTACCGGTCCACTGTCTGCGCCGGTCAAGCCGCCGCCGCCGCTCCCGTCATCGTCGAGCGCGGCCCTGCCGTTGCCGGGCGCACGCTCAACTCCGCCCCCAGCCGGTCCGCCGACCGCGCCGGGCAAGACGCCGGCGCCGCCGCCGTCATCATCGAGCGCGGCCCTGCCGTTGCCCGGCGCGCGCTCAACACCGCCCCCAGCCGGTCCACGGTCTGCGCCGGTCAAGCCGCCGCCGCCGTCGTCGTCGAGCGCCGGCGCGCCGGCTGCGTCTGCACGTCCCTCGTTGCCCGCGGCTGGCGGCCCGGTCTCCACTCCTCCAGCGCCGCAGGTCGCTTCAGACAGCAAGCCGGGGGCGCCGACGGGAGGTTCGAACCCGGCTGCTCTGCATGGCGCGGGGCGCGCCAGGACGGATCAGCCGCTGAAAGACCCCCTGCCGGTGCTCGATTCGGTGTTGATCGACCAGGATCGGCGGCTCGCGATTGTCGACGGCGGTGTCGCGGCGGTCGGCGATCGCGTCGCGTCGCGGGTTCTCATCGCGGTCAATCGCGACGGGATCGTGCTGCGCGAGCCGTCCGGGCTCGAGGTCCGCGTGCCGCTCCGGTTGAGCGTCGGCCGTCCGAACTAGAAAAACGGCCGCTATTCCCCCCAGGGTGGCAGGGTGTACGCTGGACGGCAGCGGGCCGCGCGACGGAACTCCTCCGCCCCGGCGAACGTCCAATCGATGGATCCCGTGACAGTGGAAGCTTATGGCACTGATTGAAACGCGCGACCTGTGGAAGACCTACTCCATGGGCGACGAGGAGATTCACGCCCTGCGCGGGGTCTCAATCGAGATCCAGCGCGGCGAGTACGTGGCGATCATGGGGCCGTCGGGCTCCGGCAAATCGACGCTGATGAACCTGATCGGCTGTCTCGACACGCCGTCGAAGGGCAGCTATCTCCTCAACGAGAAGGAGGTCGCAGCGATGAACGACGACGAGCTGGCGCGCATCCGGAACGAGGAAATCGGCTTCGTCTTCCAGACCTTCAACCTGCTGCCGCGCGCGACCGCGCTCCACAACGTCGAGCTGCCGCTGGTCTATGCCGGGGTGTCGGGAAAGGACCGTCAGGACCGCGCCCGGCAGGCGCTCGAAAAGGTCGAGCTCACGGCGCGCGCCGGGCACCGACCCAATGAGCTCTCCGGCGGCCAGCGCCAGCGCGTCGCGATCGCGCGCGCGCTCGTCAACAACCCGTCGATTCTGCTCGCCGACGAACCGACCGGCAACCTCGATTCGAAGACCGGCAACGAGATCATGGGGCTCTTCAAGCGGCTCCACGAGGCCGGCAACACCATCATCCTCGTCACCCACGAGCCGGACATCGCCGCCTACGCTCACCGCGCCATTCACATCCGCGACGGCCAGGTCGAGAAGGACGCCAGCCGCGCGGCGTGAGACGCGTCAGAGCGCCGCGAAATGCCCGGCGGTGATCTGACGCAGCGGCGCCTGCCGGTCGAACGACGCCGGATCGAGCACCACCCGGTGGCGGGAAGCGGCCGGGTCGAGCTGCGGGATCGCCGACAGTAATGCCTGAGTGTAGGGATGCGCCGGCGCCGCGAACAGCGCCTCGGTCGTACCCATCTCGACGATCCGTCCCAGATACATCACCGCGACGCGGCTGCAGATGTGACGCACCAGCCGCAGGTCGTGCGCGATGAACAGGTAGGTCAGCTTGAGCCGCGCCTGGAGATCCATCAGCAGGTTCACGACCTGCGCCTGCACCGAGACGTCGAGCGCCGAGACCGGTTCGTCGGCGACAATCAGCGACGGGTTGAGCGCCAGCGCGCGCGCCAGCCCGATCCGCTGCCGCTGGCCGCCGCTGAACTGGTGCGGATACCGCGCCAGCTGCGACGCGTCGAGTCCGACCAGCTCGAACAGCTCCTCGACCCTCGCCCGGCGCGACGCGCGGTCGCCGATCCGGTGGATGACGAGCGGCTCCTCGACGATCGTCCCGGCCCGCATCCGCGGGTTCAGCGACGAATACGGATCCTGAAACACGATCTGCATGTCGCGGCGCGCCTCGCGCAGCCGCGCCTTGGAGAAGGCCAGCACGTCCTCCCCCCTGAACCGCACTTCTCCCGAGTCGGGCTCGATCAGCCGCAGCAGGCACCGCCCGGTCGTCGTCTTGCCGCTGCCGGATTCGCCGACCAGGCCGAAGGTTTCTCCCTCGTCGATCGCGAAGCTGACGTCGTCCACCGCCCGGACCACCGACGCGGCGGCGAACAGCCCGCGGGAGCGGCTGAACGACTTGACGAGATGGCCGACTTCGAGCAGCGGCATCACGCCTCGCCGGCCGGGAGGACCTGCGGTTCGATCGCCGGTCCGTGCAGGTAGCATTTGACCGTCCGGTCCGCTCCGAACTCGGTCGCCCCCGGAGGCGCGGTCGGGCAGGGCGCGAAGCGATCGGGGCATCGCGGCGTGAACGCGCAGCCCGGCGGCAGCTCGCCGAGCGGCGGGACCGACCCCTGAATCGCGCGCAGCCGCGAGCCCGGCGCGCCTCCCGGAATCGACGCCATCAGCCCGCGCGTATACGGATGCCGCGGATTGGCGAAGAGCTCCGCGACCGGCGCCTCCTCGACGATCCGGCCCGCGTACATCACCGCCACCCGATCGGCCATTTCGGCGACGACCCCGAGATCGTGGGTGATGAGCAGCAGCGCCAGGCCCATCTGCTGCTGCAGCGAGCGCAGCAGCTCGAGGATCTGCGCCTGGATCGTCACGTCGAGCGCGGTCGTCGGCTCGTCGGCAATGACGACGCGCGGCTTGCAGGCGAGCGCCATCGCGATCAGCGCCCGCTGCCGCAGCCCGCCCGAGAGCTGGTGCGGGTAGTCGCGAACGCGCCGCTGCGGCTCCGGAATACTGACCGCGTCGAGCAGCTCGATCGCCCTGGCCGGCGCGGTCTGCCGCGTCGCCGCGCCGTGGACCCGCAGCGTCTCCTCGATCTGGCTGCCGATCGTGAAGACCGGGTTGAGTGCGGTCATCGGCTCCTGGAAGATCAGCGCGATCTCGGCGCCGCGGACCTTCCGCATCGCCCGTTCGTCGAGCGTGCGCAGGTCGACGCCGTCGAACCGGATCCGGCCGTCAGCGATCCGGCCGGGCCGCTGCACCAGGCGCAGCAGCGACAGCGCCGTGACCGACTTGCCGCTGCCGGATTCGCCGACCAGGCCGAGCGTTTCCCCCGCCGCCAGATGGAAACTGACGTCGATCACCGCCGGCACGAAGCGTCCGTCGATGTCGAAGCCGGTCGTTAGATGCTCGACCGCCAGCAGCGGTGCGGGACGGGTGTCAGGCATCGATCTCCCGGTGCTCGCCGAACACGCCCCTCAGCGCATCCGAGATTTCGCCGACGGTGGCGCGGGCCTCGACCGCCCGGACGATCGGCGGGACCAGATTGTCCGTTCCATCCGCCGCCACTCGCACCGCGTCGAGCGCGGCCGCCCACTCCCCCTCGGCCCGCGCGCCGCGCAGCCGCCGCAACTGCGCGATCTGGGCGTCCTCCAGCGCGGGGTCGATCTGCAGCGTCTCGATGCCGGGGCCGGCGGCCGCGGCGGCGAAGCGGTTGACGCCGACGACGATCCGCTCGCCGCTGTCGACCTGCTGCTGGGCGCGATAGGCCGACTCCTGGATGTCCCGCTGGATCAGGCCCTGCTCGATCGCCGCGAGCGTGCCGCCGGCGGCGTCGATGCGCGCCAGCAGCGCGACCGCCTCGTCTTCGATCCGGTTGGTCATCGCCTCAATCGCGTAGGCGCCGCCGAACGGATCGACGGTGTTGGCGGCGCCGGTCTCGGCGGCAATCACCTGCTGAGTCCGCAGCGCAATCCGCGCCGAGGCCTCGGTCGGCAGCGCGAGCGCCTCGTCGCGGCCGTTGCAGTGCAGCGACTGCGTCCCGCCGATCACCGCCGCCATCGCCTGCACCGCCACCCGGACGATGTTGTTGTCGGGCTGCTGCGCGGTCAGCGTGCTGCCGGCGGTCTGGGTGTGGAACCGCAGCTGCAGCGCCCGCGGGTTGGTGGCGCCGAACCGCTCGCGCATGATCCGTCCCCACAGACGCCGCGCGGCACGGAACTTCGCGACTTCCTCCAGGAAGTCGTTGTGCGCATTGAAGAAGAACGACAGCCGCTGGCCGAAGGCGTTGACGTCGAGGCCGGCCGCGACCGCCGCTTCGACGTAGGCGATCGCGTTCGCGAAGGTGAAGGCGACCTCCTGGACCGCGGTCGAGCCCGCCTCCCGGATGTGGTACCCGCTGATCGAGATCGTGTTCCAGTTCGGCAGCTCGCGCTCGCAGAACGCGAAGATGTCGGTGACGATGCGGAGCGAGGCGCGCGGCGGGTAGATGTAGGTGCCGCGGGCGACATATTCCTTGAGGATGTCGTTTTGAACCGTCCCGGCCAGCGCCGCGGCGGCGACGCCGCGCCGGCGGGCGACGGCGACGTAGAGCGCCAGCAGGATGATGGCGGTGGCGTTGATGGTCATCGAGGTCGAAATCCGCTCGAGCGGCAGGCCGTCGAAGAGCTCGGCCATGTCGTCGATCGAATCGATCGCGACGCCCACCCGGCCGACCTCGCCGCGCGCCAGCTGGTGGTCCGAGTCGTAGCCCATCTGGGTCGGCAGGTCGAAGGCGACGCTCAGCCCGCTGACCCCCTGGGCCAGCAGGTAGCGATAGCGGCGGTTGGATTCGGCCGCCGAGCCGAAGCCGGCGTACTGCCGCATCGTCCACAACCGGCCGCGGTACATCGTCGGCTGGATGCCGCGGGTGAACGGCAGTTCACCCGGGAAGCCGATGTCGGCGGCGGCGTCCCGCCCGGCGAGCGACGATGGGTCGAAGAAGGGTGGTGAGGGCACGCGTCTGGTCAGGATCCGCCGCCATTGTAGCAACCACCGCCGACAGGGTTGTAATCCTTCCGCGGCGGGTGGCTGGACCATTGACAGTCGATCGCCGCGAGCTTACAATGACCATGCGTTCCCGCGCTGCAAATCCTTCATATGAATAAATTTGGCGCTCGATCCCTGCCGCCGGTCCCAGGCTGCAGCCGGATCCTGCGAGGGGCCCGGCGACTGCCGCGCGCTCGTCCGGGGTTGGATCGGCAGACGCCTCCGGTTTCGTAGCTCCGGCGGCGGTGAGGAGGTCCCGAATGGATGACGTGGTGAACCGGCTGGCCCGCGAGCTGTCCGACGCCATTGCTGCCGCTGTTGCGGAGGATCCGCGCATCGAAGCCTGCCGCGAGCGGGCCCGGGCGGCCGGATTCGAGATGAAGGTGACCCTCGAGGCGGTCATCGGCTTCATGAGCCGCACCGCGCCCGGGGCGCTCGCCAAGGTCACGCCGGCGCCGCAAAAGGCGGCCCGTGCGACCGAGCGCCGCAACATCGAGATGAGCGCCAACGACAAGCGGTTCCTGCGGTCGCTCCGCATCGCCGCCGACGAGGCCCAGGAAAAGGAAGTCGAGTAAGACCGCCGGCGGCAGCCTTCCCTAGTCGTCGAGAAGGCTGCTGCCGGTCATGTCCGCCGACAGCGGAATCCCGAGCAGCCCGAGCAGCGTCGGCGCCACGTCCCGCAGCGAGCCGTCACGCAGCCGCCGTCCCACCGCATCCTCCGCGCACAGCATCACCGGCACCGGGTTCGAGGTGTGCGCGGTGTGCGGCGCCTTCAACTCGTCATCCCACAACTGTTCGGCGTTGCCATGATCGGCGGTCACGATCGCGCGCGCGTCGACCGCCTGCAACGCCTTCAGAATCCGCCCGAGACAGGTGTCGATGGTCTCGACCGCGCTGATCGTCGCCGGCACGTTGCCGGTGTGCCCGACCATGTCGGCATTGGCGAAGTTGCAGATGATGACCTGGTGCTGGCGGCTGGCGACGTCGGCGACGAGCGCGTCGGCGATGCCCGGGGCGCTCATCTCCGGCATCAGGTCGTAGGTCGCGACCTTCTGCGACGGCACCAGGATCCGATCCTCGCCGGGATAGGGTTCTTCCCGCCCGCAGTTGAAGAAGTAGGTGACGTGGGCGTACTTCTCGGTTTCGGCGAGCCGCAGGTTGGTTTGGGCGTGCTCGGCGAGGACGTCCGCGAGGTTGCCGCTGAAGGTCTGCGGCGTGAAGACCACCGGCACGCCGAACGTCCGGTCGTAGACCGTCATCGTCGTGTAGTGGAGCCGCGGCCGGTGGGGCCGCGGGAAGCCGTCGAAGTCGTCGAGCGCCAGCGCCCGGGTCATTTGCCGCGCGCGATCGGCGCGGAAGTTGAAGAAGATCACCGAATCCTGATCGCGGATCGGGCCGACCGGCTGCTGATCGGCGCCGACGACGACGATCGGCCGGATGAACTCGTCGGTGACGCCGGCGGCGTGGGACGCCTCGACCGCCGTCCGTGCCGAGGCGGTCATCGTCTCGCCCTGGCCGTGGACGATCGCGTCGTAGCCGAGCTTGGTGCGTTCCCAGCGCTTGTCGCGATCCATCGAGTAGTAGCGGCCGACGACTGACGCGATCCGCCCGACCCCGGCTTTCTGCATCACGGCTTCGAGCTCGCCGAGATAGCGGGCGGCGCCGGTCGGCGAGGCGTCGCGGCCGTCGGTGATGACCTGGACGAAGACGCGCGCGACGTGGCGGCGCGCCGCCATTTCGATGAGCGCGTGGAGGTGGCGCTGGTGGCTGTGCACGCCGCCGTCCGAGACCAGCCCGACGAGGTGCAGGGCGTGGCGGTCGCCGGCGCAGCGGTTCATGGCGGCGGCGAGTGCCGGGCTGTTCGACAGCTCGCCGTCGCGGATGCTCTTGTCGATGCGGGTCAGGTCCTGATAAACGATCCGGCCGGCCCCCATGTTCATGTGGCCGACCTCCGAATTGCCCATCTGGCCGGCGGGCAGGCCGACCGCCTCCCCGGAGGCGACCAGCCGCGCATGCGGGTAGCGCGCCCGCATCGCGTCGTAGACCGGGGTGCGCGCCATCGCGATGGCGTTGTTGGCGGGGTCGTCCCGAAGACCCCATCCATCGAGCACGATGAGGACGTGCGGCCGGGTGGCGGTGGCCATCGCGGCTACCCGAGCTGCCGAATCGCCTGCCGTCCGGCGTAGCGCCCGGCCGCCCCGAGCTCCTCTTCGATCCGCAGCAGCTGGTTGTACTTGGCGATGCGATCGGTCCGGCTCGCCGATCCGGTCTTGATCTGTCCGGCGTTGGTCGCGACCGCGAGATCGGCGATGGTCGTGTCCTCGGTTTCCCCCGAGCGATGCGAGATGACGCTGTTGTAGCCGGCGTCGCGCGCCATCGCCACCGCGTCGAGCGTTTCGCTGACCGTGCCGATCTGATTGAGCTTGACGAGCAGCGCGTTGGCGATGCCTTCCTTGATGCCGCGGGCGAGGATCTCCGGGTTGGTCACGAAGACGTCGTCGCCGACCAGCTGGACGCGCGCGCCGAGCGCCTTGGTCAGCGTCTTCCAGCCGTCCCAGTCCCCTTCGGCGAGGCCGTCCTCGATCGAAATGATCGGGTACTGGCGGACCCAGTCCTCGTACATCGCCACCATCTCGTCCGCGGTGCGCGCCTTGCCCTTCGACTTCTTGAACTCGTAGTGCTTGGCGTCGTCGTTCCAGAGCTCGCTCGAGGCGACGTCAAGCGCGACGTAGATGTTGTCGCCGGGCTTGTAGCCGGCCTGGACGACCGCTTCGAGGACGACATCGACCGCTTCCTGGTTCGACGACAGGCTGGGCGCGAACCCGCCCTCGTCGCCGACGCCGGTCGAGTGCCCCTTCTTCTTCAGGATGCCGCGCAGGGTATGGAAGGTCTCGGCGCCGGCGCGGACCGCCTCGGCAAACGACGAGGCGCCGACCGGCATGACCATGAACTCCTGGAAGTCGACGCTGCTGTCGGCGTGCGCGCCGCCGTTGAGGATGTTCATCATCGGCACCGGCAGGAGCGTGCCGCCCGATCCGCCATAGAGCGAGGCGAGGTGCTTGTAGAGCGGGACCTTCGCGGCCGCCGCGTTGGCGCGCGACAGCGCCATCGAGACGCCGAGCAGCGCGTTCGCGCCGAGCCGCCCCTTGTTCGGCGTCCCGTCGAGCTCGATCATGAACGTGTCGACCGCGCGCTGATCCGCGTCGCGCCCGGCCAGCTTCTTCGCCAGCTCGCCGTTGATGTGCGAGACCGCGGTGGTGACGCCCTTGCCGAGGTAGCGCTTCTTGTCGCCGTCCCGGAGCTCCAGCGCTTCCCGCTGCCCGGTCGACGCCCCCGACGGCACCGCGCCCCGCCCGAACGCCCCGCCCTCGAGCACGACGTCGACTTCCACCGTCGGATTCCCGCGCGAATCAAAGATTTAGCGCCCCTTGACTGCCTGGATATTAACTCTCACCTCACGCAATTGAATGTGGTCGCACCCGAGCACCTTGGCACTGTGGCACCCCGGCACTTTGGCACCCTTGGCACCCTTGGCACCCTTGGCACCCTTGGCACCTTGGCACCTTGGCACCTTGGCACCCCGGCACTTTCTTAAGCCTGCCGCCTGTCGAAATCCGTCTCGTGCCGCAGCGCGTCGTCGCTGATCGGCCCGATGAACGGCTCATCGTCGGTCGTGACGACGACGATGCCGCTGTCGCTGACGGTGTGGCGGCGGCGATCCTCCTCGGCGTTGTAGCCGATCAGCGCGCCGCGCGGCACGAACACGTCGCGATCGACGATGGCGCGGCGAATCCGGGCGTGGCGCCCGACCCGCACCCCCGGCATCAGGATGCTCTGGTCGATGTCGCAGAAACTGTGGACGCGGACGTTCGGGCAGAGCACGCTGCCCGAGACCCGGCTCCCCGAGACGATGCAGCCTGCCGAAATCACCGAGTCGAGCGCCTGGCCGCAGCGGCGCCCTTCGTCGGCGAAGACGAACTTGGCCGGCGGCGCCTGGACCTGATAGGTGCGCAGCGGCCATTCCGGGTCGTAGAGGTTGAAGTCCGGATTGACGTGGCAGAGGTCCATGTTCGCCTCGTAGTAGGCGTCGATGGTGCCGATGTCGCGCCAGTATTTGGCTTCCTTCTTGTTCTCGTCGTAGAAGCGGTAGGCGAACACCGACTGGCCGCCGATCAGATCGGGGATGATGTCCTTGCCGAAATCGTGCGACGAGTCGCGCCGCGCGTCCGCTTCGAGCGCCGGCACCAGCAGGTCCATGTCGAAGATGTAGATGCCGAGCGAGGCGAGCACCTGGCGGCCGGGCTCGAGGTCTTTCGGCTTCTCGAGGAAGCCGGTCAGCCGGTCGCGCTCGTCGACCTCCAGCACGCCGAAGCGGTCGGCCTCGTCCGATGGAATCTCGATCGCCGCGATCGTCGCCGCCGCCCCGCGGTCGCGGTGGAAGCGCAGCATCTTCGCGTAGTCCATCTTGTAGACGTGGTCGCCGGACAGCACGATGAGGTGGCGCGGCCCTTCGCGAAGGATCGAGTAGAGGTTCTGGTAGACGGCGTCGGCGGTGCCGAGATACCAGTGCTCGCCGACCCGCTTCTGCGGGCTGAGAATCTCGATGAACTCGCCGAGCTCGTCGGCGACGACGCTCCAGCCCATGCGGAGGTGGCGGCTGAGCGACAGCGACTTGTACTGGAGCGCGATGAAGATCCGCCGCAGTCCCGAATTGATGCAGTTGCTGAGGGTGAAGTCGATGATGCGGTACGGGCCGCCGAAATAGACCGCGGGTTTCGCGCGTTCCTTGGTGAGCGGAAACAGCCGTTCGCCGGCGCCTCCCGCCAGCACCATGACGAGAACATCGTCCAGCACGTGGAATCCCTCAGCGCTTGAGAATGACGCGGGCGGGGGCGCCATCGCCGCCCGCGACCCGGAGCGGCAGGCAGTACATCTCGTACATGCCGGGCTCGGCCTCCGACAGGTTCAGGCCCTCGATGATCACGACCCCCTGCGAGAGCAGCGCGCGATGCGCCGGCGCTCCCGCCTTCTTGAACTGCTCGACCGAGAGGTAGTCGACGCCGATGACCTTGACCCCCTGTCCGACGAGGTAATTGGCCCCTTCTTCGGTGACGTAGGTGTAGTCCTGATGGAAGCCCTCGCCGTTCCACAGGGCCGAGTTGGGGGTCTTGAGGAGCACCCGGATGTCCTCGCGCAGGCCGGCCTCGGCGAGCTCCGCCGCGCCAATCCCGCCGCGCTTGGCAATCTCGACGACGCGGGCGCGGCCGATCAGTAAATCGAGCGACAGCGCATCGACCCCGGCGCCGTCCTCGATGAAGTGGCGCGGGGCGTCGACGTGGGTCCCGGTGTGGGTCCCCATGACGAGCCGGGAAACGTTCGAGCTGCTGCCCTCCGCGATGCGCTTGACCGGCTGCAACTCGAAGTCGGGGTTGCCGGGGTAGGCGGGCATTCCAGCGGTGAGCGGCACGCTCACGTCCAGCAGTTTGGGCAGGCGAGCCATAAGCCGGTGATGATATCACCCTACCTGCGGATCCGCGGGGTTCCGCACGTTCACCAGGCTCGTCGCGGCTGGTCGGCGGCGTCGCCTGACCTGCCGGCGTTAGAGCGTCAGCTCGGCCGCGATCGCGGGGCGGCGGCGGATGGGATACAGCGCCGCGGCCGCCGCCGCCGTGACCGCAAACGCGATCCACTCGCCGCGGGTGAGGCTGGTCAGCAGCCAGACGATCACCGCGCAGGCCAGCCACGGCGCCGCGCCGCCGAGCGGGATGCGGAATGGGGTGCCGCCCGCGGTCACGCCCATCCGCCGGAGCCGCCACGCCGCCAACGCACATCCGAGGTAGAGCGCCAGCGCCGAGACGTTCGCCAGGATGGCCAGCTTCTCGAACGTTCCCGACAGCGCCAGGGCGAGCGTCAGCAGCGACTGCACGGCGATGGCCGCCTGCGGCGCGTGGTGGCGCGGATGCGCCGCCGCCAGCGCCCGCGGCAGGAAGCCGTCGCGGGCGAGCGCGAACACCATTCGCGGCATCGAGAGCGTCATGCCGCCCAGGTAGCCGAACATCGACAGGGCGGCGCCGCCGAGCAGCAGCGTGCGCGCCCAGCCGCCGAGCGATGCGCCCGCCGCATCGGCCAGCGGAGCAGCGGTCGCCTGCGCCAGCCCGGCGCCGAGGATGCCCTGCGACACGACCTGGAGCGCGATGTAGAGCAGCGTAATGGCCGTCATCGCCAGCGCGATCGCCCGCGGCACGGTACGGGCCGTGTCGCGCACTTCGCCGCTCGGCACGAGCGCCACTTCGACCCCGGCAAACGCGAAGATCAGCAGGAGCGAGGCCCGTGCGAGATCGCCGGCGGCGGGGAGCCGGACGGTGTGCAGGTTCGCCGGGTCGACGAAGAACGCGCCGCCGATCGCGACGAGCAGCAGCGGCGCCAGCTTGGCGGCGGTGGCGACCGAGTTGACCCGCACGCCGAGCGTCGTCCCCCGCAGGTTGACGAGCGACCAGAAAACGAAGACCGCGGTCAGGACGCCAATCTCGGCCGCCCGGCCCGACAGCGCCGGGACCAGCAGGACGAGACTCGAAGCGAAGACGGTGGCGACGGCGGCGGTCGCGAACGTCCCGAGCATCCAGAGCAGCGCGCCGCTGATGAAGCCGACGAACGGCCCGAACGCGGTGCCGACATACGCGTACGGTCCGCCGGTCAGGGGCACGCGGCTCCCCGCATCCGCCATGCAGAGGACGATCAGGCCCATCGCCGCCGCGCACACCAGGTAGGCCAGCGGCGCGGCCGGTCCGAGGGCGCCGGCGGCGCCGGCCGGCAGCCGGAAGATCCCGCCGCCGATCGTGATGTTGACGATCGCCGCGGCCAGGCCGAGCGTCCCGATCACCCGGACGAGCGGCTCCTGTGGTGTCGCGCGGATCGCGCTGGAGATGGCACCCGGCATCGCCGCAGCGTAGCATCCCGGCGGCAAACTCCCCATCTGCGACCGGCGCCGGCGGCGCGGCGATGCTACCCTGTCGCCATGCAGGTGGTGCTCGACATCTCCCCGGCGATCGACCCGGAGACGCCCGCTTTTCCAGGCGACACGACCTACTCGCAGCGCTGGACGGCCGCGATCGCCGACGGCAGTCCGGTCAACCTCAGCGCCCTGACGATGTCGCCGCATCTCGGCGCCCATGCCGACGCGCCGCTGCACTACAGCCGCGGCGGCAGCGCAATCGGTGCCGTCGGTCTCGAGCCCTACATCGGGCCCTGCCGCGTGATTCATGCCGTCGGCACCGGGCCGCTTGTCCGCCAGCGGGACCTCGCGGCGGCCGCCGTCGACCTGCCGCCGCGGGTCCTGGTCCGGACCTGCGTGCGCGCGGCGACCCGGTGGACCGCGGACTTCGCCGCCTTCGACCCGGCGGCGATCGCCTGGCTGGCCGGACTCGGGGTCCGCCTCGTCGGGATCGACACGCCGTCGGTCGATCCGGCCGACAGCCGGACGCTCGCCAGCCACCAGCAACTGCTCGCGCACGACATGCGGGTGCTCGAGAATCTGGTTCTCGATGCGGTGCCGGCGGGCGACTACGAATTGATTGCGCTGCCGTTGAAGCTGGCCGGCGCCGACGCCTCGCCGGTGCGGGCGATCCTGCGCAGCCTGTGAGCCTGCCGCGAATGCTGACGAGAGACGACTGCGTGGCGCGCGACGCCGCCGATCCGCTCGCGCCGCTGCGCCGCCAGTTCGCGCTCGATCGCCTGGACGCGGCCGGCGGCATCTACCTCGACGGCAATTCACTGGGCGTGCTGCCGCGGGCGACCGCGGGACGCGTCGAACAAGTGATTGCCGAGGAGTGGGGGAGCGGCCTGGTCGGCAGCTGGAACACCGCCGGCTGGATCACGCTGTCGTCGAGCGTCGCCAACAAGATCGCGCGGCTGGTCGGCGCCGGCGCCGGCGAGGTGGTGGTCGCCGATTCGACATCGATCAACCTGCACAAGGTCGTGAGCGCGGCGCTGGCGCTGGTCCAGGCGGACGCCCCCGGACGGCGCCGCGTCGTTTCCGAGCGCACGAACTTTCCCGGTGACCTCTACATCATCGAAGCCGCCGCTCGGGCGCACGGCTGCGAGTTCGCGGCCGTGGACGACGAGCGGATGGCCGCGGCGATCGACGGCCGGCTGGCGGTGCTGGTGTTGTCGCACGTCAATTACCGGAGCGGCCGGCTCTATCCGATGGCGGCGCTCAGCCGGGCCGCGCATGCGGCCGGCGCCCTGGCCGTCTGGGACCTGGCGCATTCAGCCGGCGCCGTGCCGGTGCGGCTGGGAGAGGGCGGGGACGAAGCGGCCGACTTCGCTGTCGGCTGCGGCTACAAGTATCTGAACGGCGGCCCCGGAGCGCCGGCGTTTCTGTGGGCGCATCCCCGGCATGCGGCGCGGCTCGACCGCGACCAGTGGCGCCCGCCGCTGCCCGGCTGGTTCGGCCATGAGGCGCCGTTCGATTTCTCGCCGGAGTACCGGCCGGGGCGTGGCATGGCGCGGTTCCTGTGCGGGACGCCGCCGATCCTGTCGCTGGCGGCGCTCGAGTGCGGCGTCGACAGCGTGCTGGCGGCGGAGGCGCATGGCGGCGTGGCGGCGCTCCGGCGCAAGTCGGCGGCGCTCACCGGGCTGTTCATCGAGCGGGTCGAGTCGCGCTGCGCCGGCCACGGCCTGACGCTCGTGACCCCGCGCGAGCCCGCGGCGCGCGGCAGCCATGTGACGTTTGCCGCGGCGTCCGGCGGCTACGCCGTCATGCAGGCGCTCATCGCGCACAGCGTGATTGGCGACTTCCGCGCCCCCGACCTGCTTCGTTTTGGTTTCGCCCCGCTCTATACCCGCTACGTCGATGTCTGGGATGCCGCCGAGCGCCTGGCCGGCCTCCTGGCGAGCGGCGAGTGGCGCGACCCCCGGTTCGCGGTCCGCAGCACCGTGACCTGAGCCGGAAAACGACCCTGAAAAAGCTGTCGTTTCGCGTCGCGCGGTTTTTGACTTGGCCCCGCAGGTCGCCTATCATCAAGGTGATTACCTAGCCACCATGAGTGGACCAGCCGATCCGTCGGTGGCACCGGGGCCGTATCCACGTCGACGGGCACCCGCCGCTTTGGCGATGCTGCTGATTTGTGCGGTGGCGGCCGGCGCCGCCGCCAGGCAGCGGCCTGAGGCCGAGCCGCGCGATCGGAGCCGAAGCGAGGACGCCACCCGGCGCCAGGACGCCATCCTCGTGGCGCTCGTCGACGCCGCGATGGCGGGGCAGCCGGCGGCTGATTTTTCCCTCGCCTGGCGAAACGATTTCTTCAAAGCGCAGACCGGCACGTTCGTGCCGTTCTCAGTGACGGTCGACCGCGCCGTGGTCGGAGGGACGAAGGCGCTGATGTACGTCCGGGCGGTGAAGCGCGGCGCGGAGCCGGCGACGGGCGGCGCGGCGGTGCGGTATCCGTTCGACCTCGTGTTTCCGGTCGAGCTGCCCGCCGGCGCGTCCGGTCCGATCCGGATCACCCGCGGGTTCGCAGTGACGCCGGGGGACTACGACGTCTACGTGGCGGTGCTGGAACAGCGCTCGGATCCTGAGGCGTCCGGGTTGCGTCCAAGGGCTGCGGTCCTCAAGCAGCCGCTGAGCGTGCCTGATTTCTGGACCGGCGAGCTGGCGACGAGCAGCGTGCTGATCGCCGACCGGATCGACACGCTGGCGTCGGCGCCCGCCCCCGAGGAGGTGCTGGAGCGGCCGTACATCATCGGCGACAGCGAGATTCACCCGGTCGAGGAGGCGACGTTCCGGCGCGATCGGGAGCTGATCGTCGTGTTCCTGATTTACAACCCGACGCTGGCGCCGGATCGCGGGTTCGACATTCAGGTCGACTACCACCTGTTTCGGTCCGAGCCGGACGGGGAGACGGAAGCCGAGCCGGCGGGCGACCATCCGCCGGCCCGGTCGGGCGAACGCTACGTGACGCGGACCAGCCCGCAGCGGTTCCGGCCGGGGGCGATGGGGCCGCAGTTCGACCCGGCCGCGGGCCAGCCGATGCTCGCCGGACAGGGCATTCTCCTCTCATCGTTTCGAGAGGGGGCGTACCGGCTGGGGATTACGGTGACCGATTTGCTCTCCCGCCGGACGCTGTCGCGGGACGTGCTGTTCAGGGTCGTGGGCTCGTAGGGGAACGGAGAAGGCCATGAGACCGAGGACGCGTCTGCTCTCGGCGGCGGCAATTGCCGGTCTGTGCGTCGCGGCGGCGCCGGCCGCGGCCGGCGC
>JANMWI010000116.1:0-16621 GCA_031393955.1 Acidobacteriota bacterium | reverse complement strand
CACGGCCATACCGTGCAGTCGCCGTGCGGGCAAGTCCCGGTGAACACTGCCACACTCCGTCTATCGGCGCCTGCCCGCCCCGAAAGCAGCGCGCACTGAGGCGGAACGGTGGCGCGGGACGAGGTGCCTGCGGTTGACATTTGTCAACCCAGCGTAAAAAGGTCGCCGGGGCAGACGACTCTGTAGCTGGGCTGACCAATCTGTAAGTACGAAGCGGCGGTCAGCGCGTCAGCGCGAACGTGAGCAGCAGTGCCCGCGCCGTCCCGACCCACGAATCTGTCGAGTCGAACGATTCGAGCGTGGTATGCGCGCCCGCAGCCGACCCTCCCCCGCCAATCGTTATGGCCGGCACGCCGAGGCTGATCGGCACGTTGGCGTCGGTCGAGCCCTCCCCCGGTGTGACCGCGACGCCCAGGGCACGGCTGATCGACACAGCTGACGCGACTATCGGTGCCCCGGACGCCGTGCTGCCGCCGGGACGGCGGCCGACGACCCGCTTTTCGACGGTCACACCCGTCCCGCCGCTCGCCATGCGGTTTTCGTCTGTCACCGCAGCGTCGAGGCTCCGCCCGAACGCCGCGTCGAGCGATGCGAGCGCGGCGGGGCCCGCCGAGCGCAGATCGACCTCCATCCAGACGCTCGACGCAATCGCGTTGATTGAGGTCCCGCCGCCGATCCGCCCGACGTTGAACGTCGTCCTGGGAACCCGGGGCACGGGCGTGTCCGCGAAGCGGGCGATCGCCCGACCCATCGCATGCATCGGATTGGCGATCCCGAAGTCGCCGTAACTGTGGCCGCCGGTCCCGCTGAACGTCACCCGATAGCGCAGGCTGCCGACCGCGATGCGCGTGATGCTCATGCCGGCGCCGTCCAGCGACACGAATCCGTCGACCGGGTCGCGCAGCTGCTCGAAGAGGTGCTTCACGCCGCGCAGGTCGCCCAGCCCCTCCTCGCCGACCGTTCCGGCGAACGTGATCGTCCCGGCGGTCTCGACGTGCGCGGCGTCGAGCGCGCGAATGACGGCCAGCAGCACCGCCAGGCCGCGGCAGTCGTCGGCGATCCCGGGGCCGCGCAGCACCGCGCCGCTCCGCGACGTCGCCACCGGCGTCCCCTCGGGAAAGACGGTGTCCAGGTGTGCGGCCAGGACCAGGTGCGGCCGGGAGGATCGGCCGCGGCGCTCGCCAAGGACGTTGCCGGCGGCATCGATGCGGACGCCGCCCAGCCCGAGCGCCTCGAACCGGCGCCGGAACAGCGCCGCGCGCGCAGCCTCTCCAAACGGCGGCGCCGGCACCTCGCAGAGCTCCCGCTGCTCGTCGAGCACCGCGGCCGCCGACTGCCGGATGGCTGCGACCGCCGCGGCCAGCGCCGGCTCGCGGAGCAGTGCCAGACCGGCGTCCTGCCGTCCGGCAGGGGGACGAACGTCGCGGCTGCCGCCGCCCGCGATGAGCACGAACACCAGCGGCGCCATCGACAGGGCGTTGGTCATCTGCCTTCATCCTATGCGGTTCTCGCGACCCGCGGCCACCGTGACGATGCTTGGCAATCCAAGGATTTGGTGATCGTGATTCAACGCGCGGCATCCTCCGCGCGAAGCGGCACTGTCAGCCGCAGCGTCGTGCGCCGACGCTGCGCGCGTGCTCCCCGAAAACTCCGTGGAAAGTCGTATCGCTCGAAGGTGGATCACGGCGCCGCCGTGTTCCGCTCGCGGCTGCAGCTTAGCGGGTACGGGAATTGCTCAGCGATCGATGGGGGTCACATGATGAGTCTCGTCCGCCTGCTCGGATTCACCACGCTCGGGTGCGGCTGCGTAACCGGCCACTATCGCGAAATCGCCACGAATCGCGAAGTCACCTACGTCGAGGAGAAGGGCTCGGGCTGCAGTCAGCACACCCACCGCCGCAATCACACGGTGGCGGCGGCACGATTCGGCGCTCCCTCGCTGTCCGCAAAAGCGTCATAGCTGTTCCGGCGCGGCACATCCGCGTCTCCGGTGGGCGCGAGGCGCGCTACACTGGACCCCGATGCCCCCTGCGAGGAAGTCCGCCCGGCTTCCCAGACCGCACACCATTCTCGAGACGCCCCGCGGCACGCTCCGGTTCTTCCTCGGGGACTGCCTCGACATCCTCGCGGCGCTGCCGCCGCGCTCGGTGTCGGTGATGGTGACCTCGCCCCCTTACAACCTTGGCGTCCGCTACCGCAGCTACGACGATGCCCTGCCGCGGGATCGCTACCTGGAGTGGACCGGGCGCTGGGTCGGGGCGGCGCGCGAGGTCCTCGATACCGAGGGCTCCCTGTTCCTGAACGTCGGCGCCAAGCCCTCCGACCCGTGGACCGGGATCGACGTCGCGCTGGCGGCCCGGGCGCACCTGCAGCTCCAGAACACGATTCACTGGATCAAGTCGGTGGCGATCGACAAGGGCGCCGGCGGCGCGTCGCTCGACCGGGATCTGGCGGTCGGGCACTACAAGCCGATCAACAGCGCCCGGTTCGTCAACGACTGCCACGAGTTCATCTTCCATTTCACCCGCGAGGCGCGGACGCCGCTCGATCGCCGCGCCATCGGCGTCCCCTACCAGGATGCGTCGAACATCGATCGCTGGCAGAACGGCGGCCGCAACCTCCGCTGCCGCGGCAATACCTGGTTCATTCCTTACGAAACGATCCAGAGCCGCGACAAGGATCGGCCCCACCCGGCGACCTTCCCGCCTCGAGTACCGGAGTACTGCTTCAAGCTCCACGGGCTCGCGCGCGCCACCCTGACGATGGATCCGTTCCTGGGGCTGGGCAGCACCGCCGTGGCGGCCGCCCGGCTCGGCCTCGACTTCGTCGGCGTCGAGCTCGACGAGCACTACCTGCTCGAGGCGATCGCGCGCACCCGCCGGGCGATCGAGGCCACCGGCCTGGCCGCCGACACCGCGGCGGGCCGCTGATCGGGGCGGCCCACCGCTGCCGCCTGCTGTGCTACCCTATGGCGGTCCCCCCTGTCATCGTGTCGCAGGCGTGTTGCCCCTCGACGTCGACCCGCGGAATCAATTGAACGAGTCGCGCAGATCTAGTCAAGGAGTATCGATGGGTAGAGTGTTTCGAATGATGGTCGCTGTCCTCGCGGCCGTCCTTCTCTGGACCCCGGTGTTTGCCCAGACGGCCGCGACCGGCAACGTCGAAGGTATCGTGACGGATCCCTCCGGCGCGGTGCTGCCCGGCGTGACGGTTGTCGTCCGCAACACTGAAACGAACATCGCGCGCGAGGCGATCACCGACGGCGGCGGCCGCTACCGGGCAACCGCGCTCCAGCCCGGCACCTACGAGGTCGCCGCGACGCTCGGCGGGTTCCAGGGCCCGCCGCCGACCCGGGTCGAGGTCCTCGTCGGTCAGACCCGCGCCGTCGATGTCGCGATGCGCCCCGCCGGCGTCACCGAGTCCGTCACGGTCACCGGCGAAGCGCCGCTCATCGACACCCAGCGCACCGACGTCAGCAACGTCGTCGGCGAGCGCGCCATCGAGAACCTGCCGATCAACGGCCGCCGCTGGGAGAACTTCGTCCTGCTCGGGCCGGCCGTGACCAACGACGGCAACTTCGGGCTGGTCAGCTATCGCGGCATCTCCGGCCTTTACAACAACAACACCGTCGACGGCGCCGACAACAACCAGGCGTTCTTCTCGGAGGCGCGCGGCCGGACGCGGACCTCGTACTCGATCAGCCAGGCGGCGATCAAGGAATTCCAGGTCGGCATCAGCAACTTCTCCGCCGAGTTCGGCCGCGCCGCCGGCGGCACGGTCAACGCGATCACCAAGTCGGGCACCAACACCTTCCGCGGCGAGGCCTTCTACTTCCTCCGCGACGACAAGTTCCAGTCGAAGGACCCGTTCGCGCCGTTCAAGCCCAACGAGCGCCGCCAGCAGTTCGGGGCCAGCGCCGGCGGGCCGATCCGCGCCGACAAGGTCTTTTATTTCGTCAACGTCGACCAGCAGCTGCGCGACTTCCCGTATTTCGTGCGGCCGTCGCAGTCGACGTTTTTCAACGGCGCCTGCACCGCGCCGGGCTGCGCCGCGACGACCCAGTTCTACCAGGGCCTGAGCGTCTTCAACCCGCGCGAAGGAAACAACAAGATCCTGCTCGGCAAGGTCGACTACGCCGCCAGCAGCAAGCACAACGTGACGCTCCAGTACAACATGCACCGCTGGGACTCGCCGAACGGCATCCAGACCCAGCCGGTCATCTCGGTCTCCCCCTCCGCCAACGGCAAGGACGTCGTCAAGACCGACTTCGCCCTCGCGACCGTCAACTCGGTGCTGTCGCAGCGCTGGCTGAACGAAGCGCGCGTCCAGATCGGCCGGGACTTCGAGCAGCAGCTGCCGAATTCGCCGATCGGACCGGGGACGACGGTGACGGGCGGAATCGATATCGGGATTCCGAACTTCCTGCCGCGCCCCAAGTATCCGGATGAGCGCCGCTATCAATTCGTCGACAACGTCACCTGGTATGCCGGCGCGCACAGCCTGAAGACCGGAGTCGACATCAATTACGTCCGCGAGCAGCTCGTCAACCTGTTCCAGGGGGCAGGCATCTACGCCTACGCGAACATCAACGCGATCGCTTCGGACTGCCCGGTCGGCGCCGCCGGCTGCACGCCGCTCCTGAGCGGCGCGGCCAGCGATCTCCGCCACTACAGCAGCTACAACCAGCAGTTCGACCTGCGCGGCAACGGCCTGAACGGCAACGTCGCCTTCAACACCACCGACTACAACTGGTTCGCCCAGGACAACTGGCGCGTCAACAACCAGCTGTCGCTGACCCTCGGTCTGCGCTACGAGTACCAGAAGTTCCCGCAGCCGGCGGAAACCAAGGTCCAGGGGATTGCCTTCACCGGCAACCCGGCGTATCCCGCGACTGTGATCTTCCCGCAGGACAAGAACAACTGGGGCCCGCGCGTCGGCTTCAGCTACGACGTCAACGGCAGCCACCGCACCGTCGTCCGCGGCGGCTGGGGGATCTACTACGGCCGGAGCAGCAACAGCGTCATCTCGAGCTCGCTGACCAACAACGGCGTGACGTTCGCGTCCTATAACTTCTCGCCGACGTCACCGGGCGCGCCGCAGTACCCGTCGGTCTTCTCCGCGCAGCCGTCGAGCTCGGCCAGGCCGTCGATCCAGTACCTGGCGCCGGGGCTGGAACGGCCGGAGATCAACATGGCCGAGCTGACGCTCGACCGTGCCGTCGGCCGTAATGTCACGCTGTCGGCGTCGTACCTCTACAGCCGCGGCACGCACCTGCCGACGTTCGTCGACACCAACCTGCCGACCCCGAACTCGACCGTCGAGTTCGTCGTCGGCGGCGCCAGCCGCGGCGCCTACCCGTTCTTCCGCGGCGTCCGGCCCGACGCGAACATCAACAACGCCATCGCGGTCAGCGACATCGTCAATTCGACCTACAACGCGATGGTGCTGCAGGCGAACAAGCGCTTCAGCAAGGGGCTGCTGTTCAGCGCCAACTACACCCTGTCGAAGTCGGAGGACACCGGGCAGAATTCGACGACCTTCATCTCGAATTCCTCCTCGGCGGTCAACCCGTTCGACAACGCCGCCGAGAAGGGGCCGTCGTCGTTCGACCGCCGCCACCGCGGCGTGGTCAGCTTCCACTACGCGCCCGACTACCTGCTCGGCTTCCAGGTCGGGGCGACCGGGACGTTCGAAAGCGGCCTGCCGCTCAACCCGACGATCTCGATCAACTCCGGCGCGCTGACCGGCACCGGCGCGCTCAGCACGCAGAGCGTCAACGGCAGCGGCGCCGCCAACCGGGCGCCGTTCGATACCCGCAACGGCTTCCGCCAGACCGGCCGCAAGACGATTGACCTTCGCGTCTCGAAGGTCTTCAAGGCCGGCGGCCGCCGTCGCATCGAGGCGCTGTGGGAATCGTTCAACATCGCCAACTGGACCAACTACACCGGCTTCGGGACGACCAAGTACCGGGCGGTGAGCTCGACCTTCGACCCGGTCGCCAACAAGGCCGTGGTCAACCTGACCGAGGACGCCGGCTTCGGCACGCCGACGCTCGCCAGCAACACCCTGTTCGGACCGCGCGACATGCAGGTCGGCCTGAAGTTCCTCTGGTAGGAACAGCGGCCGGCGGTACGACAACAGGGGGCGCCCGGCCTGACCGGACGCCCCCTTCGCTTTGTACCAAACGACCGCCGCTACTTGCCGCGGGCGGTCGGCGCCTTCGTCGGGCGGAGGGTGTATTCGGTGCGGTAATGGAGATTGGTGTTCGGCCGTTTGACCCGGATGTCGACCTTGCGCCGGCGCTGCGTCGGATCGGGGTTGGACGAGTAGTAGCCGAGCACGTAGTAGTCGCTGGTCTCGGCGTCGATCCGCTTGAGCGACTTGATGAAGTCGTTCTGGTTGACGGTTGCGAAGCCGCCGGTCTGCTCGGCGATGACGCGCAGGCTGTTCTGCGAGGTCGTGACGTAGTTCTGGTAGTCCATCATGTCGACCTTCTGGTCGAGATCCGGACCGCCGACCAGGCCGCGCGGGTCGATGGTGTAGATGGTCGCGTTGGCGCGATTGGCCTCGCGCGTCAGCTCGCTGATCTCGTTGGCGAGGTCGGCGAAGCTGAACTCGTTGCCCTGGCGCATGAACGGGTTCATGTCGCTGGCGTTGTTGTTGCTGCCGTCACTGCTCGAGCTGCCGCCGGTCATCTGCTGCGACATCGCCTGGTCGTTCTGCTTGCGCGTTGCGGAGAACGGATTGAAGTCGTAGCCGTTGCTGACGTAGACGAACGCCTTGCGGCGGTTGTGCACCGACTCGAGATTCTTGAGCACGTTGTAGGCGGTGTCGAAGGCGACGTGGGCGCGGTAGCGGACTTCGGCCGGACCCTCGGCGCCGAGCGGCGTATCGAGGATCTCGGACGGCTTCAGCCCGGCGCCGGAGATCTTTTCGATCGCCTCATCGAGCCGCTTGCGGTCGTAGGTCATGTCGATCGACAGCGACGACGGACCGGTCGAGACGACACCGAAGAGATCCCCTTCGTGGACCAGTTCCTTGGAGATCTTCTTGAACAGGTCTTTGATGCGGCCAGTGTTGTTGAAATCGAGGTGGAGGTCGTCGACGAAGATCAGCCAGATCCGCCCGGCGGCGTCGCTGGTCGGCTTGGTTGGCGGCAGGATGATGCCTTCCATCTGCGGCGCCGCCGGCGGCGCACCGCCGCCGCTGTTGTAGACCTGCCCGCCGTGCGTCAGCACGAACGAGAGCACGTCCTGCTTGACGCCGTCCTCGTAGACCTCGAAGTCATCTTTTTTGAGATCGGCCCTGAACTGACCGGAGTCGTCGCGGGCGATGACGTCGGTCGTGACCATGTCGAACGAGCGGCGGATGACCGTGCCCTGGGACCCGCCGCCGGGCGCCGGTGCCGCCGTCGAGCCGGCCGGTGGCGTGCCGGCCGGTGCCTGGGCGCCAAGTGCACCGCCGGCGGCCAGCAACGCCGCCGCGGCGCAGGCCGCCAGCGTTCGTGAGGACAACTGTGTTCGCATGGTTCGATTATAGAGGCGGTTATTGCTCTTCGGGCGGATCGGACGGTTCGGACGGGGCGTCGGCCGCGGGCAGCGCCTCGCCGGCGGCGGTCCGTCCGCCCGCCGGGCGGCGCCGCCGCTGCCGGCGGTGGCCGATCACGCCGCGCAGCGCCTCGAACACGGTCTCGTAGCCTTCGAGGCCAGCGGCGACGTCCGCGTCGGTGACCCAGGTATCGGGATTAAGACGCGCCGCCTCCGATTTCAGTTCTTCCCGCCGGGCCGGGTCGTCAATCTTCTCCGTGATCCGCGCCAGCACCTCGGCGTGCCGGGCGCGCAGCCGCGACAATCCTTCGACGCCAAGTCGTGCCGACGCGGCGACCGCGGGCACCGCCATCGGTGGACCCGGCTCGTCCGACGGACCCGCCTGCTCGAGGACGCGCTGCGCCGCCTCCTCGACGACGGGTTCCAGCGCGAATACCTCCGCCACCGGCGTCACTGCCGCGCGGTCCGGCGACTCCCGGATCGGCGCCGGCGGCAGATCGCGCGCCGCCACCTCCCGAATCCGCGGCCTGGCGCGCCGTTCGGGCGGTGTCTGGGGCCGGGGCGGCGTGATCTCCGGCCCCTTGAGGATGCGCGGCCAGTCGAACTCGATACCCGGATTCGACTCCTCGATCAGCCGGATGGCATCCTCGTCGAGCGCGGCGCGCCCGACGCGCACTCCAGGCGGAGTGCGAAACCAGTAGAGAATCCGCGACTGCGTCCGGCCACGGCGCCGCTCGGAATGGACGACGAACGTGTGCTCGTAGCCCGCCTTGTCGCGGCTGAAGCGGATGGACGGCAGGGTTATTTCCCTTTCTGTGCGCGCGCGGCCGGGCGTTTCTGAGCCGCCTGGGTCCGTCCGGGCCGCGCCGCGGCCTTGCGAACCGGAGGTTTGGCGTCCCGCCGCGGCGCCCTGACGCGGGCCGGCTTGGGGGGGGTGCGCGGCGCGGCCGTCCGCTTGGCCGCCGGGGCGGTGCCGCGGTGCACGAGCGTGAAGCGGGTCTGGTCGCCGATGGTGTGGAAGCTCCAGATTTCAGCGACGTTGACGCCATTTTCGGCCGCCAGGCGCTTCGCGATGTCGACCGAGCCCGCCGGAACATAGAGATGAAAAGGGGCGCGCGCGCGTCCGAGGTGCGCCCACTGCGCCATCGCTTCCAGGTGGTTCACCGACTCGGCAGTTTCCACCTCGACCGTTCCCATCAATTTGTGGCCGCGGTCCGTGGCGGTCAGCAGCAGGTCGGGAAAGATCTGCACCTGGCCGATCTTCACCGGAACCGTCTGTGCCTCGCCGATATTGGTCACGACGTCGTGCCGCCGCTTCAACCGCACCGACAGCAGACGAATGACCCGATCGTGCTCGAGCTGCTCGCGCACGGGCCGCACCAGAATGGGGCTCACATGACCTCCGGACCGGGAAAACGAGAAAGACGCTCGAAGATAACCGGCAATTGTAGCCAGTTTCAAGCCCCGATGTATACCCCCTCCCGGCCGCCCCCCGCCCGCCTCTTGACGCGGATGTCTTTACACATCAGAATGATGCGGTGATCGTCCCGGCCGAAACCGTCCCGGCGGACTCGACGACCCGCACGATTCTGATCGTCGACGACGACAAGTCGGTCGCCGATACGTTCGCGCGGATGCTCAAGCTCGAGGGCTTTATCGTCGCAACGGCGCTCTCGGCCGAGGCTGGCCTGGAACTGGCCGACAGCGTCCGGCCGCACGCGATCATCCTCGATATGCGGATGCCGATCACCAACGGCCTACAGTTCCTCCGCCTCGTCCGCTCCAGGCCCCACCTGATCGACGTGCCGGTGGCGATTGTGACCGGCGACTATTTCCTGCCGGACCCGATCCAGGCTGAGCTGAAATCGCTCGGCGCCTCCATCCGGTTCAAGCCGCTCTGGCTGGAGGATCTCGTCGCACTCGCCAGGACGCTGGTCTCGGCGTGAACGATCGGTTCCTTCGGGCCTGCCGGCGCCAGCCGGTCGACGCCACCCCCGTCTGGTTCATGCGGCAGGCCGGCCGCTACATGGCCGACTACCGGGCGCTCCGCCAGCGCTACACCCTGCTCGAGATCTGCGCCAACCCGGAGCTGGCCGTCGCGGTCACGCTGCAGCCGGTCGACGTCATCGAGGTCGACGCCGCGATTCTCTTTTCCGACCTGCTCGTGCCGTTTACGCCGATGGGCCTGGACTTCGACTTTGTCAAGGGTGAAGGGCCGTGCATCGAGCGTCCGATCCGGACGTCTGAAGCGGTCGAGAACCTTCGCCGCTTCGAGCCGCGTGAGGCGCTGCGCCACGTTCTCGAGACGATCCGGATTCTCCGCCGCGAGCTCGACGGGCGCGTGCCGCTCATCGGCTTCGGCGGCGCGCCTTTCACGATGGCGTCCTACGCCATCGAGGGCAGCCCGTCGACCTCCTACGCCCGCACCAAGGCGTTTATGTATTCGCAGCCGGCCGCCTGGCACCGGCTCTGCTCCCGCTTTGCCGATATGATGGCCGACTACCTGACCGCCCAGATCGAAGCGGGCGTCCAGGCGCTGCAGATCTTCGACTCGTGGGCCGGCGCGCTCGGCCACGCCGACTACCGCGAATTCGCGCTGCCGCACACGTCGCGGATCTTCTCGGCGCTCAAGGGCAAGGGGGTGCCGCTCATCCACTTCGGCGTCGGCACCGCCGCCATCCTCGGCGACATCATCGACAACGGCGCCGACGTCGTCGGCGTCGACTGGCGCCAGCCGATAGACGAGGCGTGGGAGGTGGTCGGCCACAACCGCGCCATCCAGGGCAACCTCGATCCGGCGCGGCTGCTCGGACCGATGGACCGCGTCTACGGCGCCACCGACGACATCCTCCGCCGCGTCGGCGGGCGTCCCGGCCACATCTTCAATCTCGGCCACGGCGTGCTGCCGGGCACTCCGCTCGAAAACGTCCAGGCGCTCGCTCGCCACGTCCACGAGGTGACACGCGCGAGCGCGGCCTAGCCTCCCCTCCCGCTGATGATCATCATCGTCGGCGCCGGCATCACCGGTCTGGCCGCGGCGTTCGAACTGACCCGGCGGGGCATTCCCTTCCAGCTGCTCGAAGCGTCCCCGCGGCCCGGCGGCCTGATCCACACCGAGCACATCGACGGCTACACGATTGAGGCGGGGCCCGAGTCGGTGCTGGCACAGAAGCCGGCCGCGCCGGAGTTGTTCGAGGCGCTCGGCCTCTCGGCGCAGGTCGTCACCAGCCTGACGCCGCGCACCGCCTTCATCCTGAAACACGGCCGCCTCCATCCGCTGCCCTCGCCGTCCGTGCTCGGCATCCCGACGACGATGCCGGGGATTTTGCGGTATGGGCTGCTGCCCCCCGCCGCCAGGGCGCGGCTGGCGCTCGAGCGGCTCGTCCCGCGGCGGCGTGACGACGACGACGATGAGTCGGTCGCCGGATTCTTCAGCCGCCGGTTCGGCGCCGCCACCGTCGGGCTGATTGCCGAGCCGCTGCTCGGCGGAATTCATTCGGGCAGCGTCGAGCGGCTGTCGATGCGATCGCTCTTTCCCAGGTTCCCCGACGCCGAGGCGCGGCGCGGCAGCGTGCTGCGCGCCTTCGGGCCGACAGCCGCCGCCGCGGCCGGCGACGGATTGTTCCGCTCGCTCGCGGGCGGCATGGGCGAGCTCGTAACCGCGATCGAGCGGCGGCTGCCCGACGGGTCGCTGCTCTGCGGTGTGCCGGTCAGCGGCATCACCAGCGTTGGAAGGGACGGCGGCTGGCGGGTCGCGACCGCTGCCGGAGAGACCGCGGCCGCCGCCGTCATCCTCGCGACGCCCGCCCCTGCCGCGGCGCGGCTGCTGCAGCCGATCGATCCAGTCGCCGCCGCCCAATGCGCTGCCGTCGCCTACGCATCGTCTGCCGGCGTCTCGCTCGCCTGGCCGCGCGCGGCGGTGGCGCACCCGCTCCAGGGCAGCGGTTTCGTCGTCGCGCGCCGCTACAACGCGCTCCGGATGACGGCGTGCACGTGGATCTCGTCGAAGTGGGCCGGGCGCGCGCCGGCCGGGATGGTGCTGCTGCGGGCGTTCATCGGCGGGACGCACGATCCGGGCGCCGTGGACGAGGACGACCGGGCCCTGATCGAGTGCGCGGTGCGCGATCTGTCGGCGGTGCTCGGCATCACCGGGGCGCCGGCGCTGGCGCACGTCGCGCGGTGGCGCGCCGCCGGTGCGCAGCACGAGGTCGGACACGACGCACGCGTCGAGGCGATCGAGCAGCGCCTGACGAGCCATCGCGGGCTGCTGATCGCCGGAAGCGGATTTAGGGCGGTCGGCATTCCGGACTGCATCGCCGACGGGCGGGCGGCCGCCGCGCGTGCGGCGGAGTGCACTATGATCGGACGTGCGGCGCGCGGCGCGGACGCTGGCGCCGGACCTTTCGACACTGAGAGTGAAGGGCAGGCATGACGAAGACGTGGCGGGCGGCGATGCGGTGCATGATGCTGGCGGTGGTGGCCTCGGGATGGCTCGCGCTGCCGGCGCAGGCGCAGACCCCCGAGATTCAGAAGATCCTCGCGGAGATCAAGTCTCGCGATAAGGGATTGCTGGCGGTGTCTGAGGAGGATGGCCGCTTCCTGCGCCTGATGGTCGCCTCGAGCAACGCCAAGCACGCCCTTGAGATCGGCGGCGCTAGCGGCTACAGCGCGATCTGGATTGGCCTCGGGCTGCGCGAGACCGGCGGCAAGCTGGTGACGATCGAATATGATCCGGTGCGTGCGAAGGAGCTGGCGGAGAACATCCGCCGCGCCGGGCTGACCGACGTCGTCCAGGTGATGGCGGGAGACGCGTTCAAGCAGATCCCGACGATCCCCGGAACGTTCGACTTCGTCTTTCTCGATGCCTGGAAGAAGGACTACAAGAAGTTCCTCGACATGGTCTCGCCGAGGCTCCAGAAGCGCGGGCTGTTCCTCGCCCACAACGTCGTGAACAAGCGCAGCGAAATGGGTGATTTCCTGGATGCCATCCAGACCCAGGCGACGTTCTGGACGACCATCGTGTCCCCCTCGGGCGAGGGGATGTCGGTGTCGTTCAAGCGCTAGCGCCGGCGGAGCATGCCCGACGGCTCAACGCCGCGGGCATCAGCCCTACTCTTCGACTGGCGTCGCCGCGGCTACCTTCTTTGGCGCGCGCTTCTTGCGGACCTTCGCGCCGCGCAGGCCGGGCGGAACCGGCTCGTCGCTCGGTTCGAGGCGGGACATGCTCGTGAGAAATTTCTTCACGCCATGCTCGTCGAACTGCACGCGCGTGTAGGCATCTTCGACGGCAATTACTGATCCCAAACCGTAGGTGGGTTCTACGACCCGGGCCCCAACATCGAACCGCTTCATCGCGCGCTCCTTAAGCGGAAAGGCCGGGCTGGCCGCCGCAACTCCTAGTCTATCTAACATTTACCGCCGTCGTCAACCGTCCGGTTGTGCTACAGTGCGCGTCGATGCGCCCGGTTCACATCATCGGCGTCTCGCTCGACCTCGGCGGCAACCGCCGCGGCGTCGACATGGGCCCCTCCGCGTTCCGCATCGCCGGGCTCGGCGAACGGCTCACCGCACTCGGGGTCGCGGTCGTCGATGAAGGGGACGTCGTCGCGCCGATTCCCGAGACCAAGTCGGTCGGCGATCCGGGCAAGAAATATATTCGCGACATCGCGAACGTCTGCGAGCGTCTGTATCAAACCGCGCTCGCGGCACTCGATGGTGGCGGCTTTCCACTCGTGCTCGGCGGGGATCATAGCCTCGCGGCGGGGTCGGTCGCGGCGACGGCGCGGTTCGTCCGCCGCTCGAACAAGCCGCTCGGCCTCATCTGGGTCGATGCCCATGGCGACATGAACACCCCGGCCAGTTCCGGCAGCGGCAACGTGCACGGCATGCCGCTCGCGGCGCTGCTCGGACCGGAGCCGGCGGAGCTCTCGGGCCTCGGCGGCTTCTCGCCGGCCGTGACCCCGGAACACACCGTTCTCATCGGCATCCGCAATCTCGACGAGCGCGAAAAGCAGATCGTCCGCGACGCGCGCGTCCACGTCTTCACGATGAAGGACATCGATCGCGCCGGCATCGCGGCGGTGACGGAGCAGGCGATCGCGATTGCCGGGGCGGGAACCGGCGGCGTCCATCTGTCGTTCGATCTCGATGTCTGCGATCCGGCGATTGCTCCCGGAGTCGGCACGCCGGTGAAGGGCGGGCTCGACTACCGGGAGGCTCACATGCTGATGGAGATCGTCGCCGACTCCGGGCTGCTGCGCGCGCTCGACCTGGTCGAGGTCAACCCGATTCTGGACGACCGTAACATCACGGCGGTGCTCGGCGTCGAGCTCGCCTGCTCGGCGCTCGGCCAGAAGATTCTTTAGCGCTTCTTCGCGGCCGACTTCTTCCGTCCGCTGCTCTTGCGGCTCGACGTCTTCCGAGTCGCCGCCGCGCGGCTCGAGGTCTTCCGGCTGCCGGCCGTCTTGGTCTTCCCCTCGGCGGCGCGCCGCTTGTTCACGGTGGCGGCGGCGATCTGCGTCGCTCGCTTCGTGCTGCGCCCCTGTTTCAGCTCCGAGTCCTTGATGTGTTCGTACTGTCGGGCGTTCCTCCTGCCGGTGACTCCGCGTGGCGGCATCGATGGTCCTCCTGTGGGTTGACGTGATCGTGCAATGACCGACCCTCTAGCAAGACGCGTGCTCGCCTGCCGCCGAAGGGTGTAAGATCGCTGTCTCCTGTCCGCCGGTGGTGCGGTGCCGCCGATGCGAATGGCGGCCTCGCCACGACCATGACTCGGTAGCTCAGTTGGCAGAGCATGTGACTTTTAATCACAGGGTCGCGGGTTCGAGTCCCGCCCGGGTCACCAACCTCCGCTCTCATTTCACGCGGAGGTTGTCCGCCGTAGCTTCAGCGTAGACCTCGCCGCTCGCACCGAGCTTCGGCTGGCAAGCCATTTCCGCTCTCATGTCACGCGGAGGTTGTCCGCCACTCTTCATTCAGCACCTGATGGCCTCAGTCGGCCGCGTCGTCCGCGCATGACCGCCATTCCGAACGAGGTTGCGAGTCCTCGATGCCGCGCGCGTCGATTGGGGCGTCACCGTGTTATGGTGACGCGACCGCTACAACTCAACAATTGACATGGCGACCTGTCCACGGTGCAGAGGGCACCTCACCGACACGCATCGGTGCCCGCGAAGTCGGCTGAGCGTCGGGGCGGAGATTGCCTTCGTCGGACTGTTCGGCGGCTTTGCCGGTCTCCTGGTGCTGGCGATCGTCGATCCCGGTGGCGTCGCCACCGACATGGACCTGATGGCGTTCGCGGCGGGCGTGCTCGTCATGATCGGCATCCACCGACTCGTCCGCCGCTGAACGTCGGGCGCGGCAGCATTCTTGCTGCCGGCTCCGGCGTGCGTGCCAGGCCCGGCAAACTGTCTGATTCGCAAACGCGGATGGATCATTTTCCAGCCTCGGCACCACCGCCGACTGCGCAGTTGCACGTCCTTATCGCGGACGGCGACGCCGGATCGCGTGAGATGCGCGAGCATCAGCTGAGGCTGGCGGGGGCGCGCGTCTCGGCGGCGCGGACGCCCTTCGAGGCGATCGTCAAGGCGTCGTGCCATCTGCCCGACGTCATCCTGCTTGACGGCTCCCTCGGTGACATCGGCGCGCTGGAAGCCGCGCGGCTGATCGCGACCTGTCCCGCGACCGCCCACATCCCCGTCGTTCAGCTCGCCGCCGGCCGCCCGCTCCCCCGCCGCGTGCTCTCAATCCTCCGCCACACCGGCCACTGATCGCGCTCCGTTATGGAGCCGCCGCCGGCATCGCGAACCGGGCCTTGAACCGCAACCTCGAACCCGGAACCGGACCCCTCCACATGAGCTGGACCCTGTGTCGGTGTTTGGGTATATTCCGGCGCGCCTTCCGACAAAGACGAGGCGGGCCGGCTGTCGAACCTGGGGGAACGAGTCAATGGGATCAGCGATGTGGGCGGTCGTGGCGACGCTGCTGGTGAGTGCGGCGGTGCCGGCGGTGCCGCAGGGGGACGCCGACAGCCGCGAGATTGCGGCCTATCGGCTGTCGATGGACGTCGTCAACCAGGTGGCGGCCGCGACGCGCGCGATGGTGGTCGAGCTCCGGCGCGATCCGCACTTTCAGGAAATTGCCAAGCTCAATGCCGAGATCACGGCCCTCGAGAAGAAGGAGGAGACCACCGAGGCGGAGGACGCGCGGCTCGAGCAGCTGCGGGCGCGCAAGGAGGAGGCCGCCGACGCGTTGAAGGGACCGTCCTTCGACGACGCCAAGTCGCTGACCGAGATGGAGGCGCAGATCAGGCAGGTGCCCGCGCTGATGGCGGGGCTGCGCTCGGCGAACCTGACGCCGCGCGACTACGCCAAGTTCATGCTGGCGTCGATCCAGGCCGGCATGGTCGCGGGCCTCAAGAAGCAGGGGCTCCTCAAGGAGGTCCCGAAAGACGTGCCGGTCGAGAACGTCCTCTTCATGGAGACCCACGAGGCCGAGCTGCAGGCGCTGCAGAAGGAACTCGCCGCGCTCGGCGGCGAAGCGCCGTGACGCCGCCGGGGCGCTTGGTGAATCGGCGCCGCGCTGCTATCATCCAGTGTTCGGACGACAGTCCGGACCGCGCCCGGCGCGCACCACGTGTCCCCATCGTCCAGAGGCCCAGGACGTGGCCCTTTCAAGGCCAAAACGCGGGTTCGAATCCCGCTGGGGACGCCACTTCCTAAATTACTGACAACTCACGCGGTTTTCACATCGGCGGCTGCGCTTACTGATGGTTCGCTCGGAGTCGCTGTGCCCGCGTATGTGCCCGGCGCGTGTTTTCTGGCCAGGCCCACGGCTTTGTGGCAGTTCCTCATCGGTCACATGGCAGTACCGTTCGACCATCCGCAACGTCGTCCACCCGCCAATGAGTTGCACCGCGCGAGCCGAGGCGCCGTCCGCAGCATGTTCGAGGCGCCCGTGTGCCGAAACGTATGGTGACTGACGCCGGCCAGGGACAGCGGCTTGATCAGGCGCGCGTACGCCACGCTGCAGGCGGCCGCGGTCGCCGGGGTGTCAGCCTTCCCCGCCCCGAACAC
>JANMWI010000075.1:0-55596 GCA_031393955.1 Acidobacteriota bacterium | reverse complement strand
GGCGGCCGGCGCGGCCTGGCGGCGCATGGCAATCGGCGCGATGCCGGAGGCGGCGGGCACGGCGCGCCGCCGCAGGTCGGGCGCGGCCAGATCGAGATCGCCGACGGCAATCGTTTCGACCTCCTCGAAGCCGACACCGGCGAGCTGCTTCCGGATCACCGCCGCGTCTCCGACCAGCACGATACTCAACCGGTCCGGGTGCAGGTATTGCTGCGCGACGCGCTGGATGTCATCGACCGTAACGCGGTTGACGCGTTCGCGATAGGTCTGCAGCTCGTTGAGGTCGAGACCGTAGAACACCGCGTTCAGGACCTGCAGGGCGATCGCGCCGGGAGTCTCGATCGTCAACGGAAAGCTGCCGGTCAGGTACTCCTGGGCGTCGCTCAACTCCCGCGGCTCGACGCGCTGGCGCTGGAGCCTGGCGATCTCGTCGACCATCAGCCGCAGCGCCTCACCGGTTTTCTCGGACCGGGTGTCGGTGTCGGCGACCAGGTTGCCGGTGTCCTTCAGGGCATGGAGATCGGCGGAGGCGCCATAGGTCAGGCCGCGCTCGGAGCGCAGCACGCGGTGCAGCCGGTTGCCCCCCTCGCCGCCAAGAATCTTGGTCGCGATATCGAGCGCGAGGTAGTCCTTGTGCCGCCGCGGCAGGCCGATGTTGCCAACCCGGATCTCGGTCTGCACCGCGCCGGGGCGGTCGACGATCACGACGCGCCGCGTCGGCGGCGGCGGCTCGGAGACCGGCACCGCCGGCAGTTCGATCCGCGGCCAGCCGCCGAACGCCCGCTCCGCGCCGGCGAACGCTTCGTCCGCCGAGACGTCGCCGACAATCGCGAGGATGGCGTTGTTCGGGCCGAACCAGCGGCGGTGGAACCCGAGCAGATCCTCCCGGGTAACCGCCGCGATCGACGCCGGCGTGCCGGAGTCGGGCTTGCCGTACGGATGAAAACCGTAGACCAGGCGATCGAAGACCACGCCGGCGAGATAATCCGGATCGTCGTAGCTGACCTTGAGGCCCGAGACGATCTGCTGCCGCTGCCGCTCGATTTCCTCCGGCGCGAACGCCGGGTGCCGGGCGAGATCGGCGACCAGGTCGAGGGCGACGCCAAGGCTGTCCTTCATCACCGCGGCGTGGATCGACGTCAGGTCGCTGGTTGCGCCGGTGCCGATCGCGCCGCCGATCGAGTCGATGGTGGTGGCGATCTGTTCCGCCGTCCGGGCGGTCGTCCCCTGGTCGAGCAGGGACGCGGCGAGATAGGCGACGCCCGGGCGGGCGGACGGATCCTGCGCCCCGCCGGCACGGACGATCAGGCGAAGACTGACGGCCGGCTGCTCGTGATGCGACACCGCGATCACCTGCAGGCCGTTCGCCAACGTCTTCATCTGATAGGGCGGAAAGCTCACCTCCCGCGCCGGCAGCGGGCGCGGCGGCCGTTCCGAGGGCCAGCCGGACTGGCCGCGCGCCGGCGTCGCCACCGCCAGGGCCAGCACGCCGAGCAGCAGCCACCGCCTCATCGCGCCGGCTCCCCGGCCGTCGATCCCTTCGGCAGGATCGTCATCACCAGCCGGTTCTCGGCGGTGAAGTACTTCCGCGCCACCCGCTGAACGTCGGCCTGGGTGATGTTCATGAAGATGTCGAACTCGCCGTCCGCGGTGCGGATGTCGTTATGGATGACGACCGCATGGCCGAGCTGGGACGCCTTGTCCTTGTTCGATTCGCGGCCGAACATGTAGTCGCGCGCGAACTGATTTTTCGCCTGCTGCAGCTCGGCGGCGCTGATCGGCTCGTTGCGGAGCCGATCGAGCTCGGCGATCAGCGCGGCAATCGTCTCCTCGGGGGTGTGGCCCGGCTGGACGATCGCGACGGCGTAGAACAGGTTCGGGTCCTCGATGATGTTGCCGCCGCCGAACGCCGCCAGCGCCAGCTGCTTCTCGTAGACGAGCTGACGGTAGATGCGCGAGCTTTGGCCGTCGGACAGCACCTTCGACGCGATGTGGAGCGGGTACGAGTCCGGATCGCCGTCGAACGTGATGTGGTGCGCGACGACCACCGCCGGCAGCGGCCAGGCCTCCTCCACCGTGACGCGGCGCTCCGTCGTCTGCGGCGGCTCGCGCGGGATGTCGCGCGGCACGGAGCGCTCCGACTTCGGCACGCGGCCGAGATAGCGCTCGACCAGCTCGCCGGCCTCCTTGCTGTCGAAGTCCCTGACGATGACGACCGTGGCGTTACCCGGCACGTAGTAGGTATGGAAGAAGTCCCGGACATCCCCTACCGAGGCAGCCTCGAGGTCGCGCATGCTGCCGATCGTCGGGTGCTTGTAGGGGTGGACGGTGAACGCCTGATCGTAGATGAGCTCGTTCAGCCGGCCGTAGGGCTGGTTGTCGATCCGCATCCGCCGCTCTTCCTTCACCACCTCGCGCTCGTTCTTGAAGACGTCCTCGTTGATGCGCAGCGAGGCCATCCGGTCGGCTTCCAGCCACAGCACCAGCGGCAGGTACTGCGCCGGCGTCGTCTGCCAGAAGACGGTGGCGTCTTCGGTGGTGTAGGCGTTGCTCTGCCCGCCGATGCTCGAGATCATCGACGGATGCCCCTCGGGCTCGACGTTCTTCGACCCCTTGAACATCATGTGCTCGAAGAGGTGGGCGAACCCGGTCCGGCCGGGCTGCTCGTTCTTGGAGCCGACGTGATACCAGACTTCGGTATGGACGATCGGCGTCGAGTGGTCCTCGAGGAACACCACCTTCAGCCCGTTGGCGAGCGTCGTCATCGTGTAATCGAGCCTGGTCGGGCGCGTCGCCGCGGCCGCGCCCGGCGCCGCCGCGAGCAGCCCGAGCACGGGGAGCAGCAGCAGCGCGTCAAGCCGGCTGATCGCATGTCTCATGAAGGGTCCTGGATCCGGGGTGAGCTTCGATTATGCCATGGCACATCGTCCGGCGGCGCGCGCCGCTGACGTATACTGCCGGCCGTGAAGCTCCGGGACATCGCCGATCGCCTTGGCTGCCGGCTCGAGGGTGACGGCGACATCGAGATCGCGCGGGTCGCCGGGCTGCCCGACGCCGGCGCCGGCGATCTCACGTTCTTCGCGAACCGCAAATACGCGGCGCTGCTCGCACGGACGGCGGCGGCGGCGGTGATTGCCGCCGACGGCATCGATGGCGCGCCGTGCGCGGTGCTGCGCACCGCCAATCCCTATCTGGCGTTTGCCGGCGCGGTCGCGCTGTTCGCCGATCCGTGGCGGCCGCCGGTTGGCGTCCACCGGTTTGCCGACGTCGGCGACGGTGCGGCGATCGATCCGACCGCCTCGATCGGCCCGTTCGTAGCCGTCGGCGAGGGTGTCCGGATCGGTCCGCGCACGATTGTCCATGCCCACGCCGCGATCGGCCGCGGCGCCTCGCTCGGGGCGGACTGCGTCATCCACAGCCATGTCTCGATCCGCGAGCGGGTCCGGATCGGCGATCGCGTCGTCATCCAGGACGGCGCGATCGTCGGCAGCGATGGCTTCGGCTTCGCGCGCACCGGCGACGGCACCCATCAGAAAATTCCGCAGATTGGCGGCGTGACGATCGAAGACGACGTCGAGATTGGCGCCAACGCCGCGATCGATCGGCCGGCGGTCGGCGAGACGCGGATCGGCGCCGGGACGAAGATCGACAACCTCGTCCAGATTGCCCACGGCGTGACGATCGGCCGCAACGTGCTGCTGGCGGCCCAGGCCGGCATCGCCGGGAGCACGACCATCGAAGACGCGGTGACGCTGGCCGGACAGGTCGGTGTCGCCGGCCACCTGACCGTCGGCAAGGGGACGGTGGCGACGGCCCAGACCGGCATCCCCAACTCCGTGCCCCCGGGATCGTTCATCTCCGGCTACCCCGCCATCGACAACCGCGACTGGCTCCGCGCCTCGGCGGTGTTCCGCCGCCTGCCCGAATTGCGCAAGGCGCTCGCCGCCCTCGACGAACGGCTGCGGAGGATTGAGGGGGGGTAAGGTGCCGGGGGGCCACAGTGCCGGGGTGCCACGGTGCCAAAAGTGCCAGGGTGCCAGGGTGCGTTCCTGACAAGCCACGTCCTCTGGTGTGGGTAAACTCGCCCACCCTTTAGGCGCGGTTCGAAACACCTTCCCCACCGCTGTCTTCGTCAGGTGCCACCAGTGGCACCTTGGCACCTTGGCACCTTGGCACCTTGGCACCCTTGGCACTTTGGCACCTTTGGCACCGTGGCACCTTGTCCCCCCGGCCCCTTGCCCTGTCCTATCCCTCCTGAACGGCGATCCGGGCGAAGAAACGAGCGAAGTGTTCGAGGTGAAGGGCGGCGGCGACGGCGTCGACGTGGGGCTGACGCTCGGCGGGCTGGAGGTGGAGCAGGCGCCGCAGCTCGGCGAGCAGAGGGCTCGCCTCACTGGTCCACGCCACGAGCAGCAGGCCCTGGCGGGCGCCGCGCAGCGACAGGAAGTGCCCCACCATACGGAAGGCAAAGTAGTAGGCGACGATGTTCGGGCCGGGCACCAGGAACAGCAGGCCTGACGCGATGAACCCGAGGGAATCGATGATCAGCCAGAAGCGGTGCTTGTCGAAATCGCGCCGCAGCTGCTGGCGCATCCAGCCGGTGGCGGTCGTCTCGTCGATGTCGTCCGGATAAAAGAGGCAGGCGCTCGATTGCCGGCGCAGGTGCCACAACAGCCGCTGCTCCGCCACCGCCTCGGCGACATAACGCATGGTCCGGGCTCTGAGCCGGCCGTACCAACCACGCTCGGACGGCGCCGCGGGCGCGTGATGCCGCTCACGCTCCGCCTCGGCAAGCAGTTCGCTGAAGCGATGCTTCAGGCGACCGACAAAGCCCGCCGGCGCCGGCGCCTCTTCGTCCGGTTCGTCTGGCACTTCACAGTACATCTCGTACTGATCCGGGCCGAACGGGACCAGATAGACGTCCATGCGAGTCAGGAACCCTTCATTCCGCCGCGCCTGCAGGCCGGGCAGAGCGTCTCGAACACATACACAGCGTCGTACGCTCCCCCGGCCTTCAGGACGGACAGATGCGGCGTCAGCGGCGACGCCGACGGCCGGTCAGACGCGTCGCCCGCTCAAAAGCCGGAAGACCACGACGATCAGCGCGATCACCAGCAGAATGTGGATGAGTCCCCCGGCCACGTGCATCGTGAAGCCGAGGAGCCACAGAACCAACAACAGGACGACAATTGTCCAAAGCATGTAAGAGCCTCCCGCCGCGGAGTGCGGCCGGGCTCATCAGTGCAATCAGGGTGCCACCGGCGCACGCCGGCGCTCAAGGTGCCCGGCGGACGGGACGAGGCGTCCGCGCGTCATCAAGCGGCAGTGGCGGCCGCCCGGCGTCTTTCCACGCCGCGGCAATCAGGGAGGCGACGTCGGTGACCGAGTCCGACAGCCGCTGCTCGAGAATCGGGCGGACCTTGTCGAAGAACATCTCGAAATAGGCATCGTCGTAGGCATCGCGCCCCTGCACCGCGGCCTTGTCGGCGTCGAGCACCGGCTGCACCAGCCGGAAGCTGGCGAGGAGCGTGTCGAAGATCAGATCGCGCGCGCTGGCGACGGCGACAATCGGCTTCGGCGTCAGGTGCAGGCGCGGCTGCTCGCGATCGAAGAGATCGGCCTCGAAGCGCGCGTGAATGCCGGTCTGGCCGGTCAGCTGGCCGTCGTAATTGAGCGCCGCGTGAAACGGCACGTGCGCGTCGGCGGTGTAGTGCCCCAGCACGGAGGCAAAGAACCGGATGTTGGCGCGCGAGTAGCCGGCCTTCTGCGTGAAGGCTTCCACCAGCTTGCGGTAAATCTCCTCGGCCCGCCATGGCAGCGTGCCGTTCTTCTGCACCATCGCCAGCCCGTACTGCGCGACCGCGGCGTCGTAGCCGCGCGGCAGCGCCGTGAACGGATAGGCGCCGTACGCATCCATGTCGAGAAAATGGCGCGGCGGCTCCTCGAGCCAGCCGGCGGTCCGCCACAGATCGGGATCGACCGCGTGCTCGACCACCTCGACCTGGAACTTCTCGAAGAACGGGCGGATCTCCGCCGGCAGCAGCGGAATCGCCTGCCCCATGATGAACTTGTGGGCGCCGAACCCCCAGGCGTCAGCCGGCCTCGCGAGGCCGCCGAACCCGACGACGAGCAGCCCGACCAGCAGCGCTCTACGCATCGTCCTACTATATCGTCCGCATCAGCCGCCTGAGCGTGCGCAGATTCCGCGCGTCCCACGGATCGACATCGCTCCGCCGCCGGCTCTCCGGCGTCTCGAGCTTCGGCGTCTCCAGCAGCATCGGCAGCGCGGCGAACCGCGCGTCCTGGAGGAGGCGGCGAAACGGCTCGGCACCGAGGCAGCCCTTGCCGATGTGTTCGTGCCGGTCGACGCGGCTGCCGCAGGGCTTCTTCGAGTCGTTCAGATGAAACACCCGCAGCCGGTCCAGGCCGACGATCCGATCGAAGGCGCGGAAGGCGTCGTCGTAGCCGGCCGCCGAGCAGAGATCGTAGCCGGCGGCGAGGAGGTGGCAGGTGTCGAGGCAGACGCCGACGCGCGGCGAGCCGTCGAGCGCGCCGATGATCGCGGCCAGGTGCTCGAAGCGGTGTCCGAGGTTGGTCCCCTGCCCGGCAGTGTGCTCGAGCAGCACCATCGTCCGGGCGCGGGGCCGGGCAGCGAGCACTGCCGACAACCCGTCGGCGATCAGTTGCAGGCCTGACGCCTCGGAGCCGCTCGTATAGGACCCGGGATGCATCACCAGGCCGTCGAGCCCGAGCGCCTCGGCGCGATCGAGCTCCTCGCCGAGCGCGGCGACCGACTGGGCGCGCAGCGCCGGCGACGCCGCCGCGAGATTGATCAGATAGCTGTTGTGTGCCACCACCGGCCCGATGCCGGTTTCCTCGACCCGCCGCCGGAACAGCGCGATCTCCTCGGCCGGCAGCGGCCGCGCCCGCCACTGACCGGCCGACTTCGTGAAGATCTGCAGCGCCTCGCAGTGCGAGGCCTGCGCGCGATCGACGGCCCGCGGCAGACCGCCGGCGATGGAGAGATGCGCGCCAAGACGCGGCATGTCAGGCGACGTCCACTCGCGGCAGCGGACGACGCATCCGGGCGGCGCTCATCCGCCGAACACGTCCGCGTCGAACCGGAACATCCGCGCGCCGTGCTGCCACGCATCCGGCGGCAGCCCGGCCTTGACGCAGGTCTGGCGCAGGAACTGATCCGCCGTCCAGCCCCATTCGGTCGCGACCTGCGGCAGGAGCAGCCCGCGCCGCGATCCCTGCTCGGCGACCAGGCCGTGCCGCCCGATCGCAATCGCGTCGGGGGCCGCCGGATCAATGGCCTCGAGCGGCCCGAGGACGGATACGTCCACCGTCAGCTCGCCGAGGTCGGCGGCGGCAACCGGAGGGAAGCGGGGATCCGCCGACGCGGCGTCGGCGGCCGCGCGCGCGACCTCACGCGCCAGATCCGCGGTCGCCTGGAGCGTGCCCAGGCAGCCGCGCAGCTGCCCGCCGACCTTGAGCGTGACGAAGACCCCCGCGGCGCCCGGCACGTCGATCGACGCCGGCGGCGGCGCCGTGCCGTGGACGCGCGCCTCGACCGCGGCGCGGGCCAGCGCCACGAGCGCCTGCTGCTGCGCCTCAGTGAGCATCGGCGAAGCTCCCGAACGCCGCCGCCAGGTAGCCGACGACGGTGTGGTCGTCGCCGGAGATGTCGCCGGAGTGGGCATAGCGCAGGACGCGCGCCGCGGTCGCGCCGAGCGCCCGGGCGGCGAGCATGACCGCGATCGCGGCGCCGCCGCCGCAGGCGACGTAGCGGCCGCGCTCGGCTTCCGGATAACGCTCGAACAGCTCGAGCAGCCCCGGCGCGTCGAAGGCGGCGACGTGCGCCTCGACGCGCGCGTCGAGCTCCCGGGCGGTCGCCGCGTCGAAGTAGTGCGACAGGTCCGTGCTGGCGACGAGCAACGGCTGGCGGCCGGCAAACGCGGTCGCCAGCGCAGCGGCGAGCGCCTCGATGGTCGCCCGCCGCTGGTGGCCGATGAGCACCGGCACGATCGGCAGCGACGGGAAGACACGCTTGAGGAACGGCAGCTGCATTTCGAGCGAGTGTTCGCGGATGTGCGCGGCCGGCAGCCGCTGCACGACCGCCGCCGCGGCCAAAGCATCGACGCCGGCGGCGTCGACCTCGGCCGCGCCGAGCGGGCACTCGAAGGCGCCGTCGGGCCAGACCGCGGCGCCGTCGAAGGCGGCAAAGTGGGACGGTCCGACCAGCACCGCGACATCGAACGCGTCGAGGGCGGCGGCCTGGTAGGCGTGCGCGCCAACCGGTCCCGAGAACATCAGCCCGGCATGCGGGGCGAGGATCGCGCGGACGCCGCGCGGCCCCTGCGGCGCCGACGACAGGTAGTCGTCGACGTCGCGGCTGAGCGCCGCCGGCGTCCCCGGATACCACGTCCCCGCCACTGCCGCCGGCCGCCTCGCCATCGTTGCTCCTTCGGGATGCCGGCGACTCGCGAGCCGCAAGTCGTTGGTGATAGCATCCGCCAGATGTCCCACGGTTTCACTCGCGACGATCTCGAACGCGTCGCGCGCCTCGCCCGGCTGCAGCTCGACGACTCCGAACTGGCGCTGTTCGCGCGCCTGGTCGCCGGCATCCTCGACTACGCCGAACAGATCCAGCGGGTCGACACCGCCGGTGTCGAACCGACCGCGCATGCCCCGGGCAGCGCCGGGCCGATGCGCGATGACCGCGTCGTCGCCTCGCTGCCGAGACAGGAGGCGCTGGCGGCGGCGCCCGACGCCGACCGGTCCGCCGGCCTCTTCAAAGTACCACGGGTGATCGGCTGATGGCAGCGCCGGCCAGCGCCATCGAGATCCGCGAGGCGGTGCGCTCCGGCCGGGCGTCGGCAGTCGAGGTCTGCCGGGAGGCGCTGGCGCGGATCGCGGCCGGCGATGGCCCGATCAACGCGTTCCGGGCGGTCGCGCCCGAGCGGGCGCTGGCGCGCGCCGCGGCGGTCGATGCCGGAGGCCCGGCCGATTTGCCGCTGGCCGGCGTCCCGGTCGCGGTCAAGGACAACATCTGCACGCGCGGCATCGCCACGACCGCCGGCTCGCGGATGCTCGAGGGCTATCTCCCGCCCTACGACGCCGGCGTCATCGAGCGGCTCGAGGCCGCCGGCGCCGTTATCGTCGGCAAGACCAACTGCGACGAGTTCGCGATGGGCTCATCGACCGAGAGCTCGGCCTACGGACCGACGCGAAATCCGTGGGCGCTCGACCGCATCCCCGGCGGATCGAGCGGCGGATCGGCGGCGGCGGTGGCGGCGCGGATGGTGCCGCTGTCGCTTGGCTCCGATACCGGCGGATCGATCCGCCAGCCGGCGGCGCTCTGCGGCGTCGTCGGCTTCAAGCCGTCGTACGGCCGGGTCTCGCGCTACGGCCTGATCGCGTTCGCCTCGTCGCTCGATCAGATTGGCCCGTTCGCGACGACCGTCGCGGACGCGGCGCTGGCGATGGACGCGATCGCCGGACACGATCCGCGCGACGCGACCGCGGCGTCCGCCAGTGTGCCGGCGTTCGCCCGGACGATCGCGGAGTCCGACGGCACCCTGAAGGGGGTGCGGGTCGGCGTGCCGCGGGCGCTGTTTGCCGAGGGGGTCGATGCTGACGTGCTGGCGGCGTTCGACGCCGCGATCGAGACCGCCTGGACGCTGGGTGCGACGGTCGTCGATGTCGCGCTGCCGTATAACGCTCAGGCGATTCCGGTCTATTACATCGTCGCGACCGCCGAGGCGAGCTCCAACCTGGCGCGGTATGACGGCGTCCGTTATGGCTTCCGCGCGCCGGCGGCGGCCAGCCTTGGCGAGCTCTACGAGCGGACCCGGGAAGAAGGGTTCGGCCGCGAGGTCAAGCGGCGGATCATCCTCGGCACCTACGTCCTCAGCGCCGGCTACTACGACGCCTACTACCGCAAGGCGCAGCAGGTCCGTACGCTGATTCGCCGCGATTACGAGCGCGCCTTCGCCGACGTCGACGTGATCGCGATGCCGACCAGCCCGACGCCGGCGTTTCCGATCGGCGAGCGGACCGACGACCCGGTGCGGATGTACCTGTCGGACGTGTTCACCGTCAGCGCCAATCTGGCCGGCCTGCCGGCGGTGACCGTGCCGTGCGGTTTCGCCTCGGGCCGCCTGCCGATCGGCCTGCAGTTAACCGGGCGGCCGATGGCGGACGCCGAGGTGCTGCGGGCCGCCGACGCCTACGCGCGCGCGACATCATGGGCCAGCGAATGTCCGGCGCCGACAGCCGCGTCGCCGTCGCGCTGACGCGGGTGCCGGATCTGCCGCGGTGGATCGACACCCGCGGCATGCTGCTGTCGGGGCGGGCGGTGGTGTTCGGCGGCGAGGACCCGGCAGCCGGGCTCGTCGCCGCGGTCCCGGATGCCGCGCTGGCGTCGGTCGTCGGGCGGCCGCCGGCGCCGGTGCTGCGGCAGGCGATCGGGTCGCTGACCGGTGACGTCAACCTGCTGTCGCAGATGGAAGATGCCGACGCGGTCGCCGCGGCGCTGCCGGGCTGGCGCCGGCAGCGGGCGCTCATCCACGTCCTGGCCGAACGTGACGGCTGGCGGGCGCAGGGCGATCCGGCGACCCGCATCTTCAGCCGCGAGACCGCCCCCGCGCTGGATCACGTCCCCGAACAATTGCGCCGCGAGCTGCTCGACGCCCTGCACGGCCGGACCGTGTCGCGCTTCGTGCCCGGGGCGCTGCCGGCCGCGCCGGCGCGGCGCGGGCGCGCGGTCGTGCCGATGGCGGCGGCGTGGGCCGACGGCCGGCCGGTCGCGTTCTGTTATCCGGTGTGGCAGACCGAGACGTGGTGGGATGTGTCGATCGAGACGCTGCCGGCCTACCGGCGCCAGGGGCTCGGCGGGCGCGCGGCGCGGACGCTGATCCGTCACATGTACGCCACCGGCCGCAGTCCGGTGTGGGGCGCGCTCGACAGCAACCGGCCGTCGCGACGGCTGGCGGCGAGCCTCGGGTTCGTCGAGACCGCCGGCATCGCGGTGTTCACGCGGCCGCGCGACCGGTCAGCGCACCAGGGCGGGGCGCTCGGCGGCGCGGACGATCAGCCAGATCAGCCCGGCGAGGAGCAATAGCGGCAGGAGCGGCACGAGCAGCGCGGCGAACGCGGCGAGAGCGCCGGCGACGATGACCACCGCCAGCAGCGGGCCGAGGACGATGAGCGCGAGCCCGCCGATGAGCGCTTTCGCCAGCAGCAGCGGCAGGAAGAGCAGCTTCAGCAGAAGACGGAGCGGCAGCAGCACCGTCCAGAGCAGCACTTTCACCACGACCAGCGCGAGCGACGCGGCGACCGCCACGGCCGCCACCAGGAACCCGAGCGTCATCAGTTCGATCATGCGTTCGCTCCCTCAGGCGCCGCCAGGCACCTAAGCGGACTTACGCGGCGGCGATTCGAGAAGTTCCGGGGTGTGCAGCTGGTCGACCGGACCCCAGGGTGCGTCGGCGGGCAGGTAGCGCTGTGGCGTGCCGACGAGCTCGTCCAGGCCGCGCACCACCTTGGAGTGGCGCCCGCTCGGACGCAGCTTGGGCAGGTTGAAGAGCAGACAGAAGCCGACGAACAGGACGAGCAGCGCCGCCGTGCTGATGGCGAGGCCCTCGGCCGTGCGCAGCGCGCCCGGCAGCACCGCCGCAAGGAACTCCCGCACGGCGGCCGATCTTATTCCTTGGTGCCGCTGCGCGTCACGCCTTCGTAGTTGGTCGGCAGCGTGTAGTGGATGACGCCGGTCCGCACTTCTTCCATCGCGACCCGTTCGAGCTTGTGATGGCCGGAGGTGACGGTGCCGCGCTCGAGACGCGGCAGCGCGCCGCGGCGGAGCTGCTTGGCCCGCTGGGCGGCGACGTCTACGAACAGGAAGCGGCTGGTGATCGGCTCAGCCTTTGTGGTATCGAGCGGCTCAATCGGTGCGTCGTGCGGGGAGTCGTGTGTGGCCATGACCCCCTAGATTACCTCAGACTGGTCGGCCTGCGGCGGCAATCTCGGACGTGCGCCGCCAGCTGGACCAAAAAAACGCCCGGAACGGCCGGGCCGGCCATTCCGGGCACATGATCGGGAAGGTTATTCGCTGATCTCGATCTGCTTGGGCCGGGCCTCTTCCCGCTGCGGCAGCCGCACGGTCAGCACCCCATCCTTGTAGGCCGCGCTGATCCGTCCCGCATCGACCGTCGCCGGCAGCGTGAACGACCGGCTGAAGGTGCCGGAGAAGCGTTCCAGCCGCTGGTACCGCTCGCGGGCGACGTCCGCGTCGGCCTTCCGCTCCCCTTTCAGGGTGAGGACGTTGTCTTCAAACGTCACCGCGATGTCTTCCCGGCGCATCGCCGGCAGTTCCGCCTTGATGACCACCTCGTGTTCCGGGGTCTCGTAGATATCCACCGGCGGCACCCAGCCGCGGTTGACGGCCTCGCCAAACAGCGAACCGAACATGTTGTGGAGCTGATCAATTTCAACCGACGCCAGCTCGCGCGCCGGATTCCAACGAACGAGAGCCATGTGCCGTGCCTCCTTGATGATCATTCCCGAGTCGTCTCCCGACAGAGGGAAATATACGAGATGAATTAGCGCATGTCAAGCACTTTATGTGAGCGTTGTTTAATCACATAGCTGCCTCGGTCACCGCGACACCCCGCCGCATGGGGACACTCATCTTTAGCGTAAGTTACTGATTCGACTGGGCGAGGCGGTTGAACGGCCCGGATCGCCGCGGGAGCAAGCTCTGCCGGACTGGTCGGTCCAGAGGATTTGACGAGGCGGGATGCGCCGGGCTTGCTAGAATACCGGCGTGGCGCGCACCTTCATCGATCGCCGGGGCCGCGAGCTGACCAGCGTCGAGACCGACCTGCATCTGATTCTCCAGCAGCAGCCCGATCTCGGCGCCGCCGCCGATGCCGCGGCCGAGTGCACGATGCCGCTCGACGTCGTCGAAACGGCTGATGCGATCGAGATTGTCATGGACCTGCCGGGGGTCGCGCTCGAGGACGTGACGGTCGCGCTGGTCCGCGACACGCTCGTCATCTCCGGCCGCAAGACGCCCGCCGTCTGCCGCCATCACGGCGCGGCCTTCCATCTCGCCGAGCGGACCTTCGGCCAGTGCACCCGCGGGGTGCGGCTGCCGGGCGCCTTCGACGCGTCACGCGCCGACGCGCGGCTCGGCGCCGGCGAACTGCGGATCACGCTGCCGCGCATCCAGGATCGCCGCGGCGGCCGCCTCCGCATCCCCGTGCGGAGCGCCTGACGTGCGCATCCTCTTCATCGGGGACATCTTCGGCAAGCCCGGTCGCGAAATCGCCCGCAAGGCGGTGCCGGCGCTGGTCGAACAGCGCGCGATCGACTTCGTCATCGCCAACGTCGAGAACTCGGCGGCCGGCTTCGGCGTGACCGGCGATATCGCCGACACGATTCTCGGCTACGGCGTCGACGTGATGACGACCGGCAATCACGTCTGGGACAAGAAGGAGATCCTCGACTATCTCCCGCGCCAGCCCAAGCTGCTCCGGCCGGCGAATTTCCCCGCCGGTGTCCCCGGCCGCGGCAGCTATCTCGGCCGGACCCGCTCCGGCGAGCCGGTCGGCGTCCTCAACCTGATGGGACGCATCTTCATGGCGCCGCTCGACGACCCGTTCGCCGCCGCGCTCAAGGAAGTCGAGCAGCTCCGCGCCAAGGCGCGCGTCATCATCGTCGACTTCCACGGCGAGGCGACCTCGGAGAAGGTGGCGATGGGCTGGCATCTCGACGGCCGCGTCACCGCAGTCTTCGGCACCCACACCCACGTGCAGACCGCCGACGAACGCATCCTGCCCAAGGGCACCGCCTGCCTGACCGACACCGGGATGACCGGCCCGCACGACTCGATCATCGGCGTCACGGTCGAGGCCGCGCTCGGACGGTTCGTCAACGGCATGCCGACGCGGTTCGAGTCGGCGACCGGCCCCGGCCGCCTCAACGCCGTCATCGTCACGGCGGACCTCGCCACCGGCAAGGCGACCGCCATCGAGCGGCTGAACCTGTCGGCGGCCGAGGTCGACCAGCTGGCCGGCGCCGCCACCCCGGCGTGCTGAGCGATGACGGATCTCTTCTCGCTGCCGTTTGAAGAGGAGCGGCCGCGCCGCGAGCCGCCGGCGCGCCGCCAGATCGTCACGGTCTCGGAGCTGACCGCCGCGATCCGCGGCGCCCTCGAATCCGGGTTCGGCGACGTCTGGGTCGAGGGCGAGATCTCCAACTGCCGGCTCTGGAACACCGGCCACCTCTACCTCACCCTCAAGGACAGCGGCGCGCAGATCAAGGCGGTGATGTTCCGGTCGGCGGTGCGGTATCTCAAGTTCAAGCCGGAGGACGGCCTGCACGTGATCGCCCGCGGCCGGCTCGGCGTCTACGACCCGAAGGGGGAGTATCAGCTGGTCTGCGAGCATCTCGAGCCGCACGGGCTCGGCGCGCTGCAGCTGGCCTTCGACCAGCTGAAAAAGCAGCTGCACGGCGAGGGGCTCTTCGACCAGGCGCGAAAGCGTCCGCTCCCCGCGCTGCCGCGCATCATCGGCATCGTCACCTCGCTCGACGGCGCCGCAATCCGCGACATCATCAAGGTGCTGCGCCGGCGGCATCCGAACGCGCACCTGCTGATCCGGCCGACCCGGGTCCAGGGCGACGGCGCAGAAGTGGATGTCGCGCGTGCGGTCCGGGCGATCGTCCGGGTCGCCGGCGTCGACGTCGTCATTGTCGGGCGCGGCGGCGGATCGCTCGAGGACCTCCAGGCGTTCAACCACGAGCTCGTCGCCCGGGCGATCGCCGCCTCGCCGGTGCCGGTGATCTCGGCGGTCGGACACGAGAGCGACATCACAATCGCCGACCTCGTCGCCGATGTGCGCGCCCCGACACCGTCGGCGGCGGCCGAGATGGTCGTCTCCGCCAAGGACGATTTCTGCGCCCGGATCGACCGGCTGTCGCACCGCCTCCAGACCGCGGCGCGCGCCGGCCTGCAGCAGCGCCGCGCGGCCGTGCATGGGCTGACCAGCCGCCGGGGACTGGCGGGGTGGCAGACGCGGCTGGCGATGCGCGGCCGCCACGCCGCCGAGCTCACCCACCAGCTGCGCCGCGTCTCGACGGCCCAGCTCGCGCGCCGCGACCGCGTCTACCGTTCGCTCCGCCTCCGCCTCGAGTCGCGCGATCTCCGGCGGCAGTTATCGGAGGTCCGCCGCCGGCTGGCGGCGTCCGACGGCCGGCTCGGCGCCGCCGGCGGCACGCTCCGCCACCGCGCCGAGTCCCGGCTGTCATCGGTGGCCGGGCGGCTCGGCAACCTGAGCCCGCTGGCGGTGCTGGCGCGCGGCTACGCGGTCTGCTGGAACGAGAGCCGGACCGCGATCATCCGCCACGCCGGTGCGGTCTCGCCCGGCGATCGCGTCCGCGTGACGCTGCACGAGGGAGAAATCGAATGCGACGTCCGCCGCGCCGACTCGACGATCGAACTGCCGACCGGGCGCCGGCCCGGTCAGCCCTGACTGCTACGGGTGCACGATGAGCGACCCCACCATCAAGGACTTTGAATCGGCCATCGCCGAACTCGAGCGGCTGGTGAAGACGCTCGAGGACGGCGACCTGCCGCTCGAGAAATCGCTCGAACTGTTCGAGCGCGGCGTCCAGCTGTCGCGGTTCTGCCACGCCCGGCTCGAAGAAGCGGAGCGGCGCGTCGAGATTCTCACCGACCGCGGCGAGACCCGTCCTGCGCCGGCCGCGCTCGCCAACGACGCCGACGAGGGAGACAAGCTGCGGTGAGCGCGCCGCCGCCGGGCGCCGCGCTGCCCGCCTGGCTCGAGTCCAGGCGCCGTCGCGTCGACGCCGCCCTCGCGCACTACGCCCCCACGCCAGGCGCCGAACGGCCGCAGGCGCCGCCGCGGCTCGCCGAAGCGATCCGCTACAGCCTGCTCGCCGGCGGCAAGCGGCTGCGTCCGCTGCTGGCGCTGGCCGCGGCCGAAGCCGTGGCCGAACGGCTCGGCGACTCGATCGACGATGCCGCCGCCGCGGTGCTGCCGGCGGCCTGCGCGCTCGAGTTCATTCACACCTACTCGCTGGTCCACGACGACCTGCCGGCGATGGACAACGATACGTTGCGGCGCGGCCGGCCGACGGCGCACGTCGCCTTCGGTGAAGGCCTGGCGATCCTCGCCGGCGACGCGCTGCTGACCGAGGCGTTTGCGCTGCTCGCCCGCGAGCCGCAGCGCGCCGGCGCGCTGGCGCCGGCGGCGCTCGATCGCCGCAAGCTCGAGGCGATGGCGATCATCGCCGAGGCCGCCGGGGCGGCCGGGATGGTCGGCGGCCAGGCGATCGATTTGGCGGCCGCCGCGCCGGGGGCGGCGCCGCTCGACGGCGACCGCCTGCGCGAGATGCACATGCGCAAGACCGGCGCGCTGATCATCGCCGCGGCGCTCGCCGGGGCGGTCATGGGCGGCGCCGGCGCGGCCGAGACCGAAGCGATCGGGCGCTACGCGCTCCACGTCGGACTGGCGTTCCAGATCGTCGACGACATCCTCGACGTCGAGGGGGCGCCGACCGATCTCGGCAAGACGCCCGGCAAGGACGCCGCCGCCGGCAAGCCGACCTACCCGGCGCTCTACGGCCTCGAGGAATCGCGCCGGCTCGCCGCCGAGTGCGTCAGCCGCGCCGTCGCGGCGCTCGACGAGGCCCAGCTCGGCGGTCAGCTGCCCGCGATCGCGCGCTGGGTGGTCGGCCGGTCGAATTGAAGACCCGCCTCAGGCTCGACGCGCTGCTCGTCGAGCGCGGGCTGGCGGCATCGCGCGAACGGGCGCGCGCCCTGATCCTCGCCGGCGACGTCCGCGTCAACGGCCAGCCGGCGACCAAAGCCGGCACCGCCGTCGCCGCCGACGCCGAGGTTGCCGTCGCCGCCCCCGATCACCCGTACGTCGGGCGCGGCGGGCTGAAGCTGGCCCACGCCCTCGACGTCTTCGGGATCGATCCCGCCGGCCGGCTGGCGCTCGACATCGGCGCCTCGACCGGCGGCTTCACCGACGTCCTGCTCCAGCGCGGCGCCGCCCGCGTCGTCGCGCTCGACGTCGGCCACGGACAGCTGGACTGGAAGATCCGCAGCGACCCGCGCGTCGACGTCGTCGAGCGTGTCAACGCCCGGACCCTGACCCCGGCGCTGCTGCCAGGCGCGGTCACCGCCTTCGACATCATCACCATCGATGTCTCGTTCATCTCGCTCCGCCACATCCTGCCGGTGCTGCCACCGCTCCTCCGCGACGCCGCGGATGTCGTCGCGCTGGTCAAGCCGCAGTTCGAGGCCGGACGCGCCGAGGTCGGCAACGGCGGCATCGTCCGCGACGCCGCCGTCCATCGCCGGGTCGTCGACGAGGTGACCGCCGCGGCGGATGCGCTAGGATTGAGGCGCGCCGGGCTGGTGGACTCGCCGATTGCCGGGATGGAGGGCAATCGCGAATTCCTGATCCACCTGCGCCGCGCCGGATGACCAGCAGGCGGATGTCTTCATGCCCATCACACGAATCGGCCTCGTCGCCAAGACCGGACTCAATGCGGCAGCCAGCGTGCTGGCCGACCTCGCCGGCTGGCTCGACGCGCGCGGCGTCCGCGCGGTCTTCGAGACCGAGACGGCCGCGCTCGCCGGGCTGCCGCCCGACCGTCCGACCGTCAAGCGCGACGATCTGCCGCGCGAGTCGGACCTGATCGTCGTGCTCGGCGGCGATGGCTCGCTCATCGGCATGGCCGGCCGGATCGCCGAGGCCGGCGTCGACGTGCCGATTGTCGGCGTTAACTTCGGCAACCTCGGTTTCCTCACTGAAATCACCCTCGGCGAGCTCTATCAGTCGCTCGCGTCGGTGCTCGACGGCACCGCGGAAGTCGAAGAGCGGATGATGCTCCGCGCCCGGACGCTGCGCGGCGGTCAGGTCCAGGCCGAGCGCCTCGCGCTCAACGACGTCGTCGTCACCAAGGGGGCGCTGTCGCGGATCATCGAGCTCTCGGTGGCGATTGGCGGCCAGCCGGTGATGCGGGTGCGGGCCGACGGCCTGATCATCGCCAGCCCGACCGGGTCGACCGCCTACAACCTCGCCGCCGGCGGACCGATCCTGCACCCCGAGGTCGATGCGCTGCTGATGACGCCGATTGCCCCGCACATGCTGACCAACCGGCCGATCGTCCTGCCCGGATCGTCCGAGGTCCGCATCCAGCCGGCCTTCAACGGCTCGAACGACGAGATGTTCGTGACCTTCGACGGCCAGTCCGGCCACGCGCTCGAGTCGGACGACATCATCTGCGTCAGCCGCGCCGACCGCCCGCTGCGGCTGATCCGCGCCTCCAACCGGACCTACTTCGACGTCCTCCGCGAGAAGCTGAAATGGAGCGAGCGCTAATCAGTCCTTCGTGCGCTTGATCTGGTACTGGTAGACGTTGTGGTTGTGCTCGTCGAGCGTCGACGCGAAGGCGTGCGTGCCGTCGTTGCGGCTGACGAAATACACGTACGGGACGTCGGCGGGATTGACCGCCGCTTCGAGTGACGCGCGGCCGGGCGCGGCAATTGGTCCGGGCGGCAGCCCGGCGTAGCGGTAGGTGTTGTAGGGAGAGTCGAAGCGCAGATCCTCGCGGGTCAGGTTGCCGGTATAACGGCCGGCCCGCTCGAGCGCGTAGATGACGGTCGGGTCGCACTGCAGCCCCATGCCGATCCGCAGACGATTGGCGTAGACCGCCGCCACGATCGGCCGCTCCTCCGCCTTGCCGGTTTCCTTCTCGACGATCGAGCCGAGCGTCACCAGGCTGCGGACGTCGAGGCCGCGCGCCGCGGCGCGGGCGCGCAACTCAGGCGTCAGCGCTTTCTCGAACCCGGCGACCATCCGCCGTACCAGTTCGGCGGCCGTCGCGTGGCGCGGCATCGCGTAGGTGTCGGGGAACAGGTAGCCCTCGAGGTCGGGGGCGGCCGGATCGAACGAGGCCGCCAGCTGCCCGTTCCGTGCCGCGGCGACGAAGTCCTCGGCGGTGCCGAGTCCCCTGGCCGCGCAGAGCTCGCTCATCTGCTTGATGGTCAGCCCCTCGCGAAAGGTGATCGGCAGCATGTAGACGTCGCCGCGCGCCAGCCTGGCGACGACCTGCGCCGCCGTCAGCGGCTCGGCGAACCGGTACTCGCCGGCCTGCAGCCGGCGCCCCTTGCCGCTGCGCAGCAACTCGAGGCGGAAACTCCAGCCGTCCCGGACGACGCCGGCATCCACCAGCCGCCGGCCGATCGACGCCGGCCCGGCGCCCTGGGGAATGTCGACGAACCGCTCGGCGTCGGCGTAGCCCTTGTACGGCCGGGTCAGGCCGACCGCGACCCAGATGGCCGCGCCAGCGCCCGCCAGCACCACCCCCAGCACCGCCCATCGAATCAACCGCCTCACTCGTCATCCCCCTCGGGAGGAGCCGGCGCGAGACGCGCCTGGCCGTCGAGATAGTCCTGCAGGATCACGGCCGCCGACGCCGCATCGAGCAGCGGCTTGCGCTTCCGCCAGTCCTTTTCCCGGCGGGCCAGCAGGCTTTCGGCCTCGCGGCTGCTGAGGCGCTCGTCCTGGAGGACGATTGGCAGCGCCACGGCGTCGCGCAGCCGCGCGACGAGCCGCTCGACGATCGGAGTCTGGTCGGTGGGCTCGCCGTTGAGGCGGCGGGGATAGCCGACGACGATTGCCGAGAGACCGTCGTCTTCGGAGGCGAGGGCGGAAATTTCGGCCGCCAGAAGCGCGGCAACGCGGGCGGGATCGCCGCCGCCGGTCAGGGTTTTCCAGGGGCGCGCCAGCATGCCGGTGGCATCGGACAGCGCCAGGCCGATGCGCCGGCGTCCGTAGTCGATCCCCAGGGCGCGCACGTTCAAGAGCGTACACCAAGCCCCGCATCGCTATAATCCCCTCGATGCCTTCCCTGCTCCGGCTGCTTCGCCGCGCCGCGCCGGCTGTCCTCGTGCTGGCGCTGACGATCGCCGCCGCCGCGGCGCAGGTCGGGCCGGCGCCGCCGACGGATCGGGCGCGCGCCGAGGCCGCCGCGCGGCGGGCCGCCGAGCGGATCCAGGCGCTGCAGCGCGAATCAGATGCGCTCGCGACGCAGGAGAAGACGCTGCTCGTCGAGCTGCGGGCGCTCGAAGTCGAGCGCGAGCTGAAGACCGCGCAGCTCGCCGCGGCGGAGCGCGACATGGCGCAGACCAACCAGCGGTTGAGCGAGACGGTGTCGCGCTTCTCGGCGCTGATGGCCGCGGCCCAGACCGAGCGGCCGGGCGTCGAAGCGCGGCTGGTCCAGCTGTACAAGATGGGCCGCGCCGGGTATTGGAAGATGCTGCTCGAGCTGGACGACGTCCACGCCCTCGGGCGCGCCTACCGGACGGCGGCGACCATGCACCAGCTGGACCGGGAGCGAATCCAGCAGCACCAACGCACGCTCGACGCGCTGGGACGGGAGCGCAGGACGCTCGAGGCCGAGGCGGCGCGGATGACCCGGGCGCGGGCGCAGGCGGCCGCGGCGCGCGCCGCCATCGGACGCGCCGTCGCGGCCCGCACCCAGCTCGTCGAATCGGTCGATGCCCGGCGCGACCTGAACGCGCAGCTGTCCGGCGAGCTCGAGGCGGCGCAGCGGCGGCTGCAGGGCACCGTGGCGCAAATGGGCAGCGGGCGGCCGGCCATCACGGCGCTGCCGCTGCGGCCGTTCAAGGGGGCGCTGCCGTGGCCCGCCGCCGGCTTCGTCACCGGCCAGTTCGGCCGGCCGAAGGGGGGAACCGCGGGCCTGGCGCGCACCGGCATCGACCTGTCGCTGGCCGAGGGCCAGCCGGTCCGGGCGGTGCACGAGGGGATTGTCGGCTATGCCGACCAGTTCATCGGCTACGGCAACCTCGTCATCCTGGATCATGGCGACGGCGCCTATTCGCTCTACGGGTATCTGTCATCGATCGACGTCGCGCGCGGCGACCGCGTCGAGTCGCAGGACCGCCTCGGCGCGTCCGGCCGCAGCCCTGGCGGCAACCCCGCGCTCTACTTCGAGCTGCGCGTCGACGGTGGCCCGGTCGATCCCTTACAATGGCTGAAACGATGACCACGAAAACCCGTCTGTCGGTGCTCCTCCTGTCGACGCCGGTGCTGGCGTTTGTCGTCGTCGGCGGATTGATGGGAAGCGCGCCGGCGGCCAAAGGCGACGAGACATTTCAGCACCTGCGCGTCTTCCAGGACGTCGTCTCGCTCGTCCTCAATAACTACGTCGAAGAAGTCAAGATCGACAAGGCGATGGAGGGGGCGCTGAAGGGGCTGGCCGACGGACTCGATCCTGACAGCGCCTACCTCGACGCCAGTCAGGTCGCGGCGGTCGAGGCGAGCGCGCCGGAACCGGACGGGGACGTCGGTCTGGAGCTGACGCGGCAGTACTACCTCCGGGTGATCTCGGCCCGGGACGGCTCTCCGGCGGCGGCGGCCGGGCTCGAAACCGGGGATTACGTCCGCGGCATCGATGGCAAGCCGACCCGCGATATGTCGGTCTTCGAGGGCACGCGGCTGCTGCGCGGCCGAACGGGGTCGAAAGTCGTGCTGACGATCATCCGCGGCAATGCGGCCGATCCGCACGAGGTCACGCTGCTGCGCGCGAAGCCGGCGGGATCGAGCGTGACCGGACGGCTGATGCCGGTCACGGCGGCGGCGGGCGGCAGCGGCGCGGCGACCGTCGGCTACATCAGGGTGTCGGGGTTCCGTACCGGCGTTGCGGACGAGCTGACGAGAGAGGTGGCGGCGCTGTCGAAGGCGGGCGCGACGTCGCTGATCATCGATCTGCGGGGCACCGCCGAGGGGGCGATCGACAACGGCATCGCCGCAGCGCGGCCGTTCGTCAAGAGCGGCACGCTCTCGATCCGGGCCGAGCGGAATGGCGAGCACAAGGACACGGTCACGGCCGGGCCGGGCGATGGCACGATTGCGCTGCCGGTGCAGCTGCTGGTAACCGCCGGCACGTCCGGGCCGGCTGAAGTGTTTGCTGCGGCGCTGCGCGACAACAAGCGCGCCGAGCTCGTCGGCGAGCACACGCTCGGCCGCGCCGCGGCGCAAAAGCTGGTCAAGCTGCCGGAGGGCCGCGGACTGTGGCTCACCTACGCGCAGTACTACCACGCGGCCGCCTCCGGGGAGCAGGACCGGAAGCCCGACACCGCCGGCGCCACGCCGGAGATCGGCGGCCGCCCCGGTGCGCCCGGCAAGGGCGCCGACAAGACCGCGGCGAAGATTCCGGGGGCCGAGCCGATCCACGGCAAGGGGCTGCAGCCCGATCAGGTGGTCGAGGACGCGGAGGTCGGGGAATTCGGCGCCGCAGCCGCCGACCCGGCGCCGCGCAAGGATCCGATTCTCGACGCCGCGCTCGAGCGGCTCCGCAAGAAATCCACTGCATCCCTCGATTGACTCCGCTTCAGCCGGTCTGCTAGACTGATCGTTCGGTAAGGCCAGTGTTTTCAAGACATAGGCGCGTAGCTCAGTTGGTTAGAGCGCCTGCTTGACACGCAGGAGGTCAGCGGTTCGAGTCCGCTCGTGCCTACCAACCTTCGCTCACCTGCCAACGAAGCGTGAGCTTCGGTTGGCAAGCGACGTGAAGGTTGCGCGCCAGAGCTCGCGGAGCGAGCGAAGGCGGGCCATCTAGGGTGAGTTTGCGTCCCAACCAGTAATGTCCGAGATCTCCGTCACGCTGCCGGACGGCTCCAGTCGTCCTGTGCCCGCCGGGTCCACGCCCGGCGACATTGCACTACAGATCTCTCCCGGTCTGGCCAAGGCGGCGCTCGCGGCGGTGGTCAACGACCGGCTCGTCGACCTGACCTTTCCCCTTCGCGAGGATGCACGCGTCCGCATCGTCACCCCGCAGAGTCCGGAAGCGCTCGGGCTGTATCGGCACAGCACCGCGCACCTGATGGCGGCGGCGGTGACGCAGCTCTTTCCGGGGACGCAGTGCGGGATCGGCCCGGCCACGGACGAGGGCTTCTTCTACGACTTCGTCGTCGATCGGCCGTTCGTGCCCGAGGATCTCGACGCGATCGAGAAAAGAATGAAGGAACTGGCGGCCGCCGACCTGCCCTACGAGCGGCAGCTGTGGCCGCGGGCCGAGGCGCAGCAGTTCTTCAGCGGCAAGGGCGAGCAGCTGAAGGTCCAGCTCATCGCCGAGAAGACCGAGGGCCAGTCCGAGGTTTCCTGCTACACGATCAAGGATCGCGACACCTTCGTCGACTTCTGCGTCGGGCCGCACGTGCCGTCGACCGGCCGGCTCAAGGCGTTCAAGCTGCTCTCGACCTCGAACGCCTACTGGAAGGGTGACTCCCGCAACCAGCCGATGCAGCGGATTTACGGGACCGCGTTCCTCAACGACGCCGAGCTCAAGGCGCACCTGCGCCGCGTCGAGGAAGCGACGACCCGCGATCACCGGAAGGTCGGCAAGGACCTCGGCCTGTTCACGTTTCATCCGTGGGCGCCGGGCGCGACCTTCTGGCTGAGCAAGGGCACGACCTTCTACAACCTGCTCGCGAACTACATGCGCGAGGTGCTGTTCCCCGCTGGCTACGTCGAGCTGAAGACCCCGCTCGTCTTCAACAAGGCGCTGTGGGAGACCTCGGGCCACTGGCAGCACTACCGCGACAACATGTTCCTGATCCACGGCCGCGACGGCGAGGAGATGGGCATGAAGGCGATGAACTGCCCCGGCCACATGCTGGTCTTCGCCACCGAGATGCGCAGCTACCGCGACCTGCCGCTGCGCTTTCACGAGCAGACGCCGCTCCACCGCAACGAGGCCTCGGGGGTGCTGTCGGGGCTGACCCGCGTCCGGCAGTTCGCGCAGGACGACGCGCATTGCTTCGTCACCGAGGAGCAGATCCAGTCCGAAGTCGAGGCGCTGCTGCGGCTCGTCCAGCGCGTCTACGGCGACTTCGGGCTCGAGTACTCGGCCAAGCTCTCGACCCGGCCCGACGAGTATCTCGGCAAGATTGCGACCTGGGATCATGCCGAGCGGTCGCTGCGGCAGGCGCTCGAGTCGGCCGGGCAGGCCTATACCGTCAACGACAAGGACGGCGCCTTCTACGGGCCGAAGATCGATTTCGACATCACCGACGCGATCGGCCGCAAGTGGCAGTGCGCGACGATCCAGCTCGACTACCAGCTGCCGGAGCGCTTCGACCTGAAGTACGTCGGCGCCGACAACACCGTGCACCGGCCGGTCGTCATCCACCGGGCGATCTTCGGCAGCTTCGAGCGGTTCATCGCGCTGCTCATCGAGCACTATGCCGGCGCGTTTCCGCTGTGGCTGGCGCCGGTGCAGGTCCGGGTGCTGCCGATTGCCGACCGGCACCTGCCGTATGCGGCGTCGGTGCGCGACCGGCTGGCGGCGGCGGGGCTGCGGGTCGAGGTCGACGAGCGCTACGAGAAGATTGGATATAAGATCCGCGAGGCCCAGCTGCAGAAGATCCCCTACATGCTCGTCGTCGGGGACAAGGAAGCGGCGGAGGGCACCGTGGCGGTGCGCGCGCGCAGCGGCGGCGATCAGGGCAGCTCGAGCCTCGACCAGTTCCTGCATGCGACGACGTCTGAGGTCAGCCGGAAGGCGGCCTGAACGCAACCGGAGATTGTTCTAGGAGGTTCTTATAGCTTACGACCGAAGCCCGCGGCGGGACGACCGCACGAGGGTGAACGAACGGATCAGGGTGCGCGAGGTGCGCGTCATCGACGACACGGGCCAGCAGCTGGGGATCATGCCCCCGCAGCAGGCGCTGACGATCGCGAAGCAGAAGGGGCTCGACCTGGTGGAGATTGCCGCGACGGCGACGCCCCCGGTCTGCCGCATCATGGACTTCGGGCGCTACCAGTACCAGGAACAGAAGCGCGCCCGCGAGGCCAAGAAGCACCAGAAGATCATCGAGGTCAAAGAGATCAAGTTCCGGCCGAAGGTCGACGAGCACGACTATCAGTTCAAGAAGAAGCACATCGAGCGCTTCCTGGCTGAGGGCGACAAGGTCAAGGCGACGATTTTCTTCCGCGGACGCGAGATGGCCCATCCGGAGATCGGGCGGCGGATCCTGGAGCGGCTGATCGAGGACCTGACCGACGTGGCGATGCCGGAGACCATGCCGCGGCAGGAAGGCAACCAGATGCATACCATCCTGGCCCAGCGGACGGGCCGGAAACCGGCGGCGAAGAAGGAGGCGGAGCCGAAAGACTCCGTCCAATAACACGGAAGAGACGAGATCATGCCGAAGTTGAAGACGCACCGGGGCGCCGCGAAGCGGTTCAAGAAGACGGGCACGGGCAAGTTCGTGCGCAGCAAGGCGTTCAAGCAGCACATCCTGACCAGCAAGTCCCGCAGCCGCAAGCGCGGGCTGAAGGGAACGGTGGTTGTCTCGGCCGCCGACCAGGCGTCGCTGCGGAAGATGCTGCCGAATTAGAGGGCTTCAGCTCCCCGCTTCCGGCTTCCGGCTACCCGCCGGAGGCAGGCCGAGCGCGAACAGCGGGAAGCTGAAAAGCGGGAAGCGGGAAGCGTTCAAGGATCAAGTAAATGCCGAGAGTAAAACGGGGAAATGTCCGGCGCGCCAAGCGGAAAAAGCTGCTGTCGCGGGCCAAGGGCTTCTATCAGACCAAGAGCAAGCTCTATCGCTCCGCCAAGGAGTCGGTCGACACTGCGCTCAAGTATGCGTTCGTCGGCCGGCGCCGCAAGAAGCGTGACTTCCGCCGCCTGTGGGTGGTCCGCATCAACGCCGCGGCGCGCGAGAACGGCCTGACCTACGGCCAGCTGATGGCCGGACTCAAGGCCGCCGGCAATCCGATCGATCGCAAGACGCTGGCGGAGTTGGCGATTGCCAGCCCGGCGGCGTTCGCCAAGCTGGCGGAAGTCGCCGCGGCGGCGCGGCCGGCGCCCGCCAAGCGGACGCCGTCGACCGAAGCGAAAGGGGCGCGGCCCAAGGCCCGCGTCGCCGCGGAAAGCGCGGCGGCAGACCGTGCCGCGGCCGACGCGGCCCGCGGCTAGGTCCGCGCCAGCGCAGCAGGGTTCAAGGGATTGTCAGACCCTTCCTCCCAGATCGACAGCCTCCGGACACAGTTCGACAGTGACGTCGCCAGGGCCTCGAATGCCGAGGCCCTGCGCGCCGTCCGCGACCGCTATCTGTCCCGCAAGGGCGGGCTGGTCTCGGCGCTCCTCAAAGCGCTCGGCACCGCCCCCGCCGAGGCGCGCCCGGCGCTCGGCAAGCTGGCCAACGACCTCAAGCGCACGATCGAGGCGACCCTCGACGACCGGATTGCCGCCGCCGAACAGGCACGGCCACCGGCCGGCGCGGTCGACGTCACGCTGCCGGGGCGGCCGGTGCCGCTCGGCCACCGCCATCCCCTCACGCTCCTCCGCGAGCGCATCGAAGCGATCTTCAGCCGCCTCGGTTTCCTGATCCTCGAAGGGCCCGAGCTCGAAGACGACTATCACAACTTCGAGGCGCTCAACATGCCGCCGGAACATCCCGCCCGCGACATGCAGGACACGCTCTACCTGTCGGCGCCGCTGCGATCGGCGGTCGGCTCACCGGCGACGCTGCTGCGCACCCACACCTCGGGCATGCAGATCCGCTACATGGAGCAGCACCCGCCGCCGGTGCGGCTGATCGCTCCGGGGCGCGTCTACCGACGCGACGATCTCGACATCACCCACACCCCGATGTTCACGCAGGTCGAGGGGCTGGTGGTCGGCGAAGACGTCTCGCTCGCCGACCTCAAAGGCATCCTGCTCGCCTTCCTGCGCGAACTGTTCGGCGAGGAGCGCAAGCTGCGCTTCCGGCCGAGCTTCTTTCCCTACACCGAGCCGAGCGCCGAAGTCGACATCAGCTGCGTCGCCTGCGGCGGCACCGGCTGGCTCGGGGACCCTGGCGCGCCGAAGCCGGCACCTGATCGCGGCGGCGAAGGCGGGTGCTCGATGTGCAAGCGGACCGGCTGGCTCGAGATCCTCGGCAGCGGCATGGTTCACCCGGCGGTGTTCGAGGCGGTCGGCTACGACCCGGAGCGCTACACCGGCTTTGCGTTCGGGATGGGCATTGAGCGCGTCGCGCTGCTCAAGTGGGGGGTCGAGGACATCCGGCTGTTCTACGAGAACGACCTGCGCTTCCTGGAGCAGTTTCCGCTGTGAGGCTGGTCCATCCCTGGCTGTCCGATCTGGTCGATGTGCCGGCCGACGTGTCCGTCGTCGCTGACGCGATCGCGCTGCGCGGCTTCGAGGTCGCGGCGATCGAGCCGGCACCGGTGCCGGTCATTGATTTCGAAATCACCGCCAACCGCCCCGACTGCCTCAGTCATGTCGGCCTGGCGCGCGAGGCGGCCGCGATCTGGGGACGGCCGCTGCGGCTGCCGGCGATGGCGCCGCGCGACGGCCGCCCCGCCGGGGCGGACGAAGCGGTCGCGGTCGACCTCGAGGCGGCCGATCTCTGCCCGCGCTACTGCGCGCAGGTGTTCGAGGTGCGAATCGGCCGATCGCCCGAGTGGCTGCGGACGCGGCTCGAAGCCGCCGGCGTCCGCGCCATCAACAACGTCGTCGACGTCACGAACTACGTGATGCTCGAGCTCGGCCAGCCGCTGCACGCCTTCGACCTCCGCCACCTCGCCGGGCACCGGATCGTCGTCCGCCGCGCCGGCGACGGCGAGCGGATGCAGACGCTCGACGGCGTCGATCGGACGCTCGACGCCGAGATGCTGGTGATTGCCGACGCCGGGCGCGCGGTCGCGATTGCCGGCGTGATGGGCGGGCAGAACTCGGAGATTGCCGCCGACACCACCCGGATCGTGCTGGAGAGCGCGACGTTCCTGCCGGCGTCGGTACGGCGGACCAGCAAGCGCCTGAGCCTCAAGACCGAGGCGTCGTCGCGCTTCGAGCGCGGCGCCGACATCGCGGCGGCGCCGCTCGGAATCTGGCGGACGGCGGCGCTGCTGGCCGAGATCGACGGCGGCGCGCCGATCGGTCCGCTGATCGATCGCTATCCGGCGCCGCGGCCGCTCACCGAGATCCCGCTGCGGGCGTCGCGGATCACGCGGCTGCTCGGTCAGGCGGTCCCGGCCGCCGACGTCGTCCGCTATCTCGAGCCGCTCGGCTTCGCGGTGCGCGACGCCGGCGGCGCCGAGGCCGGCTGGGTCGTGACGGTGCCGAGTTTCCGCGTCGACGTCAGCCGCGAGGCCGACCTGATCGAAGAGGTCGGCCGCCACTACGGCTTCGACCGGCTGCCGGCGCGGTTCCCGGCGCTGGCGGCGCCGCAGCCGCCGCCCGATCGGCGCGTCGGCCGGGATCGGCTCGTCCGCGCTGCGCTGACCGCGGCGGGGTTCTCCGAAGCGATGACGTTCGCCTTCATCGAGCGGCCGGCGGCGCTGCCGTTCTGCGAGCCGGGCGTCGAGCCGGCGGCGATCGCCAACCCGCTGTCGGAGAAGTTCGCGGTGCTGCGGCCGTCGCTGCTGCCGGGGCTGGTCGATGCCTGCGCTCACAACCGCCGCCGCGGCCGCCGCGATGTCGCGCTGTTCGAGACCGGCAGCCGCTTCACGGCCGCGGGCGAAGGGCGCAGCGCGGCGGTGGTGTGGTGCGGCGCCGCGGCGGCCCTGCACTGGTCCGGGCCGCCGCGCGCGGTCGACTTCTTCGACGTCCGCGGCGCGGTCGAGCTGTTGTGCGCCGCGCTCGGCTTGCCGGTCAGCGCGCTCGAGTTCCGCGCCATGTCGCCCGGCTGGCTGGTGCGCGGCCGCGCCGCCGAGGTCCGCTCGATCGCCGGCGCCACGCTCGGCACCCTCGGCCAGCTCCAGCCGGCCGTCGCCGAGGCCCGCGGCTGCCCCGCCGGCGAAGCCGTCTACGTCGCCGAGCTCGATCTCGATGCGACGGTCGAGGCGGCCGGCGCCGCGCCGCTCCGCGCCGAGCCGCTGCCGCGCTTCCCGTCGATCGTCCGCGACATCTCGATCCTCGTCGATGAAGCCTTGCCTGCTGCGGCGGTTCGTGGCACTATCCGTTCGTCGGCGCCCGCGACGCTCGTCTCGGTCGTCGAGTTCGATCGGTACCAGGGCAAGGGGGTGCCGGAGGGACGCGTGAGCCTCTCGCTGCGGCTCACGTTCAGGGATTCCGATCGCACGCTGACCGACGACGAAGCGCAGCACGCCACCGACCGGATCCTCCGGGCGCTGGTCGCGGCGCACGGCGCCGAGCAGCGGTAGCGGGCCGAGCGCCCGGCGCGCCCGGCGCGCCCGGCGGCCCGCCGGCGGCGCCGGCCGGGTCTGTGATCGACGCTTCCGCCTGCCGGCGGAAGATCCAGTGCTGAAGGAGCGTTCGTCTTGGCGAAAGTAGCGGTACGCGACGTCGACCTCGAACCGATCGACCGGCTCGAGGACAAGGTGAAAATGCTGGTCGCGATGATCGACCGGCTCCGCGCCGACCACGGCCGGGCGGCGGAGGAGAACGCCCGGCTCAGCCGGGACGTGGAGTCGATGAAAGCACGGCTCGCCGAAGCCGAAGGCGTCGGCGGCGAGGTCGCGACGCTGCGCGAGGAGCGCGATCTCATCCGCTCGCGGGTGAGCGAGATGCTGACGCAGATCGAAAGCCTGCAACTGTAGTCGCGGGATCCGGCGAGCGGATCCCCCCGGACCGGCACCACTATGGATCAGTCGTCCCGCGTCGTGAACGTCGAGATCCACGGGCAGCTGTACCCGATCCGCAGCGGTCTCGACCCTGCGTACGTCGCGGATCTCGCAGCGTTCGTGGACGAGAAGATGCGGCTGGCGTCGCGGGAGACCCCCGCCGGCGATACCCTGAAGCTCGCCGTTTTGGCCGCGCTCAACATCGCCGACGAGTGTTTCCGCGCCCGCGACGAGGAGCGCCGTCACCACGCCGACGTCGCCCACCGCGCCGGCGAGCTGGAGCGGATGCTGGACCTCGCCCTCGGCCTTCACGAGCCCCAGGCCGCCGCCCGCTGACCGGGCCGCGGAGTTCTCGACGCCGGCCCCGGTCTGAAGTAAGATCGCTCTCGAGTTTCAGTTCCTGCTTTGCGCGTGATGGTTTCGGGGGCTCGTTTGAGCCGATGTTTTACAACCAAGTGAATCGCGACGTCGCGTGGTGTGCATGCCTCTGTAAGAGGAAGCCTGAAACGCGGCTTGTGCAGCGGTTCCACCTGCTCTAGCAGGTTCATCCGACCCCCCCACACGGCAAAGCGGGACCTTTCCTTCGACTCTCTCCTGCACGTCGGACGAGCTGATCGAACCTTCTATGGGGACACCTTCGGCTCTGCTCGTGGCTTTCGGGATCGTCCTGGCAAGCCTGCTGGCGGCCGGGGCGCTCCTCTGGACCGGCATCCGCCGCCGCGGCGCGGCAGCGGCGGCGCTCGAACGCGCCCGCCTCGATGTCGACGGCCTGCTCCGCCAGGCCGCCCGCGAGGCCGACACCCTCCGCAAGGAAGCCCTGCTCGAAGCCCGCGAGCAGGCGCACGCGCTGACTGCCGCCGCCGACCGCCAGGCGCGCGACCGCCGCGATCAGATTGTCGACCTCGAACAGCGCCTCGCCGACAAGACCCGCGCCATCGCCGACCGGCTGATCGCCATCGACACCCGCGACGCCGAGCTGCGGGCCCGCGACGCCGCCGTCAGCGAGCGCGAAGGGCGCATCGACGCCGCTACCGCGCGTCTCGAGCAGCTCGTCGCCGACCGCCAGCGCGAGCTGCAGCGGGTCGCCGGCCTCAGCGCGGACGAGGCACGGGAACTGCTCCTCAAGCAGATCGAAACCGACGCCCGCCGCGATGCCGCCAACCTCGTCAAGCGGCTCGAGACCGAAGCCCGCGAGAGCGCCGCGCTGCGGGCGCGCCAGATCATCACCGACGCGATCCAGCGCAGCGCCGCCGACACCGCGATTGAAACCACCGTCTCGGTCGTCGATCTGCCGAGCGACGACCTCAAGGGGCGGATCATCGGCCGCGAAGGGCGCAACATTCGCGCCCTCGAGACCGCGACCGGCGTCGAGCTGATCGTCGACGACACGCCCGGGGCGATCATCCTCTCGAGCTTCGACCCGTTCCGCCGCGAGGTCGCCCGCCAGGCGATCGAGCGGCTGATTGCCGACGGCCGCATCCACCCGGCGCGGATCGAAGAAGTCGTCGAGAAGGTCAAGGCGGACATGCAGGAGACCGTCCGCAAGGAGGGCGAGGCCGCCGCGTTCGAGCTCGGGCTGTTCGACCTCCATCCCGAAGTGCTGCGGCTGATGGGGCGGCTCAAGTTCCGCACCAGCTACGGACAGAACGTCCTCAACCATTCACGCGAGGTCGCGTTCCTCGCCGGCATCATGGCCAAGGAGCTCGGCCTCAACGGCCACGTCGCCGCCCGCGCCGCGTTCCTGCACGACATCGGCAAGGCGATCGACCGCGACCTGCAGGGCACCCACCTCGAGCTCGGGCTCGACTTCCTGCGCAAGCACGGCGAGGGGGAGCCGGTCCTGATGGCGGTCGCGGCGCACCACATGGACATCGACTGGCCGTCGCTCGAAGCGATGATCGTCCAGGCCGCCGACGCGATCTCGGCCGCCCGGCCGGGCGCCCGCCGCGACATCCTCGAGTCCTACGTCAAGCGGCTCGAGAAGCTCGAGAGCATCGCCGACTCGTTCGAGGGCGTCTCGAAGGCGTTCGCGCTCCAGGCCGGCCGCGAGATCCGGATCGTCGTCGAGAGCGAGCGCATCTCCGATGAGGAGACCGTCTGGCTGTCGAAGGACATCGCCCGGCGGATTGAGAACGAACTCGAATATCCGGGCCAGATCAAAGTCACTGTCATCAGGGAGACCCGCGCCGTTGAGTTCGCCCGGTAGCCTGCAGGACCTGCGGGTCGCCGACCTCGGCGAACGCGCGCTGATCGAGCGCATCCGCGCGCGCGTCCCGCCCCGCCCCCCGCACCTCATCGTCGGGATCGGTGATGACGCGGCGGTGGCCGCCGGCGAACGCGGCGGTCTGCAGGTCTTGACGACCGACGCCCTCGTCGAGGGTGTTCACTTCGACCGCCGGTTCTCGTCCGCCGCGGACATCGGCTACAAGGCGCTCGCCGTCAACGTCAGCGACGTCGCCGCGATGGGCGGGGCGCCGCGCCTGGCGCTGGTCTCGCTGATGCTCCCGGAGCATTTGTCGCTGCGGGATCTCGACGCGCTGTTCGACGGCCTGCTGGCGATGGCAGCGGAGTGCGGCGTCGCGGTCGCCGGCGGCAACCTGACCCGTTCGCCGGGGCCGCTGATCGTCGACGTGACCGCCGTCGGCAGCGTGCGGCCGCGGAAGATCCTGACCCGGAGCGGCGGCCGCGCCGGCGACGCGCTCTACGTGACCGGCCAGATCGGCGCGGCGGCCGCCGGGCTCGGCTGGCTCCGGGCGCAGCCGGAGGGCCCGGTCAGACCCGACGGGGGACCGTCCGTCGCGCGTCCGGACGATCCCGGTTTGGCGGCGTGCGTCGCGCGCCATTGCCGCCCTGAGCCGCGGGTGCGCATCGGCACGCTGCTCGGCCGCAACCGCGCCGCGAGCGCCTGCATGGACCTCAGCGACGGCCTGGCCGATGCCGTCACCCAGCTGGCGGCGGCCGGAGGGACCGGCGCGAAGATCGACGCGTCGCTGCTGCCGCTGCATCCGGGCGCGCGGGCCTGGTTCACCGCCGCCGGGCGCGAGCCCCTGGCCGAGGCGCTCGCCGGCGGCGACGACTACGAGCTCCTGTTTGCCGTACCGCGGCGCCGGCGCGGCCGGCTCCGGCTCGTCGCGCGCGAGGCGCGCGGCGTGTCCATCACCTGCATCGGCGAGTTGACCAACGAGCCGGCAGTCGTCCTCGCCGGCGATGACGGGCCGACGGCGCTGCCGGCCGGCTTCACGCACTTCTAGCGTCCATGTTCGGACTGGCGCGCCTTCGCCCGTGGCTTGATCAACTGCTGCACACGCACGACACCCCGCAGCGCACCGCGGCGGCCTATGCGATCGGGATTTTCTTCGGCTTCTCCCCCTTTCTGGGCCTCCACACCGTGCTCGGCCTCGCCGTCGCGTTCGCGTTCGGCCTGAACCGCGTCGCGGTGGTCCTCGGCATCTACTCCAACCTGCCGTGGATCCTGCCCCCGTACTACACGCTCGCGACGATGATGGGGGCGGCGATGCTGCGGATCGACCTGCCGCCGCGGCTGCTGGCGAGGCTCAGGGATTCCCTCGCCCACGACTCCTGGGCCAACTTCGGGCACCTCGCCAGAACGCTCACGCCGCTGCTCTGGGCCTATGCGCTGGGGTCGACGATCGGCGCCGTGGTGCTGGCCCTGGTCGCCTACCGTCTGTCGCTGGCCATGATCGTCAGCCACCGCCGCCGGGTCGAGGCTGGTCATTCGACCCAACACACTGATTTGTAAGGACTTACAAGTCTGTATTGGCACGGAATTAGCGGCGGTTTGCCCTTTGACTGAGCCCCGGCCGGCGTCTATAGTGGGGTCAGGCCATGCTGCTCCTGTCACGGTCGACCGGCCGGAAGCTCATCGCCACAGCCACCGCGGCGGTGGCCTTTGCCTTCCTGTACGAGGTCACGTTCCTCGACTCCCATTACGCCGCCCGCCACGCGGAAATGCGTGAGGCGACGGCGGCGCCCGCGCCCGGCGCCCGGCTCCAGTTCACGGCCACGGCCTACTGCAAGGGGACGACGACCGCCTCGGGGGTGAACGTCCGGACCGGGATTGCAGCGGCCGACCCGGATCTGCTGCCGGTCGGATCGGTCATCCAGGTCGACCGGCTCGATCGCTATAACGGCATCTACACGATCATGGACACCGGGCCCGCCGTGCAGGGACGCCACATCGACATCTACATGTGGAGCTGTAACGACGCGCTGGCGCTCGGGCGGCGCCCGGCAGGCATTACGGTCCTGCGGCTGGGATGGAACCCGCGGGCGAGCACGCCGCGGCTGGTCGATCGGCTCTTCCGCCAGCGGGAGGCGAACCAGCCCCCGACCCCCGCCAAAGACGCCGGCGGCATCTAGCCGGCCCGCTCCGAACGGCCGGGCGGCGATCCGCTCCGCCCGTACTGCCATCTCCTGGTAGGCATTACCGCCATCTCGCTGGTCGTCGGCGGCGTTGCTGACCTCGCTCGGGTTCGTCGTCGCGATCGGGATTTTCTTCGGCTGGTACCCAGCGCAGAAAGCGGCGAACGTCGACCCGATCGACGCGATGCGCTTCGAATAACGCGCCGTCGTCACGGCTCAGATTCGCCGCAGCAGGTCGCGGGTGTAGCGGACGGACGTTTCGAGGTCGTCGATCTTCTGCCGGCCCGCGGTCTTTCCCTCCGGACGCGGCACCGCCGGCTTCGGCGTGCCGGTATCGGCGACCGCCACGAAGCGCCCGAACTCCGCGGCCGGCATCCGCCGCCAGTTGTCCCAGAATGCCGGGTCGTAGATGCGGTGGACACGCGGATTGCCGGAGACGAGGTTCTCGAAAATAATCGGCATGCCAGGCTTGGCCCGGATGAACTTCCGGACCCAGCCGTCGATGTCGACGTTCCCGTCGCCCATGTTGACCCACCGGACGGCAATCCCCTCCGGGACCTTCCAGACCGCGCTGTCGCGGACGTGACAGGTCTCGGCGTAGGGGATCAGCGTCTCGAGCGTCATGTGCGGGTCCTCGAGCATCCACACCGGATTGCCCGAGTCGAGGCAGACGCCGATCACATCGCGGCCGACCGCCTCGATCATCATCTTCAGCTCGCGCGCCTGCAGGTCGCCGCCGTGGTTCTCGACCGCCAGCTTGACACCGGAGTCGAGGATGCGCGAGCGCACGCTGCGGACGGCGGCGATCATGTTCTCGATGTGCCGGTCAATGTCGGGCCGCTCGGGATCGCCGCCGAGAATGCAGCGCATGCAGCTCGCTCCGAAGATCCGCGACGCGCGCAGCGATCGCGCCACCTGCTCCTCGAGGGTCCCGAGCGCCGCATTGAACGACCGCGAGCTCGGACAGACCGACCCGTGCGCCAGCTGCACCCTGATGCCGAGCCGGCCGGCGTGATCCCGGATCCGCCGCACTTCCGCCTCGTCGTCCAGCACCGCTGGCGGCAGCGAGATCATCGCCCAGGTCAGCTTGATCGACGCGAGGTAGTCCAGGAACTGCGCCGTGGTGAACTGGTTGCCGCTGACGCTGCCGTCGATCGAGCCAAGCTCGACGGCGGCCGCCGGCGACGCGAGCGGGCGGGCCGCCGCGATCGCGGCAGCGGCCGTCCCCAGAACGAACGCACGTCGATCCATGTCAGTCCTCCACAGCTGGTGACGATTCAGACCGCGGCGACCTGCTCGCCGGCGACGAACACACGGCGGACCGTGAGCGCCTCGTCGAGCTCGACCAGGTCGGCCCGCTTGCCCGCCTCGAGACTGCCGATCTCGCGCTCCCGCCCGAGGATCGCGGCCGGCGTCAGCGAGGCCATCCGGATGGCGGTCGGCAGATCGAGTCCGACCGCCTGGTGCATGTGGCGCACCATGAAGTCCATCCCGCGCACGCTGCTCGCCAGGCTTGGCGAATCGGGCAGGAGGCCGACCGCGCCGTCGCTGTAGAACGTCTCGCCGCCCTCCAGCGGACCGAACGTGTAGAGGCCGGGCGGGCAATCGAGCGCGCGGCTGCAGTCGGTCACGAGCGCCGTCCGGCTGGCCCCCTTCCACTTCACGACGAAGCGCAGCAGTTCCGGCGAGAGGTGCCGCCCGTCGGCAATCACCTCGGTGGTCATGTCCTCGTGATCGAGCACGAACTCCATCATGCTCGCCTGCATCGGCGTGCCGCAGCGGTCTCGGAGCGAGGCGACGCTGCTCATCGCGCAGTAGAAGTGATCGACGTGCCGGACGCCGAGCGCATGAGCCATCGCCATCTCCGCCCAGGTGGCGTTGGAATGCCCGGCGTTCAGCCGGACGCGGCGTGCGGCGGCGGCGCGGTAGAAGTCGGCGGCGCCGGGCAGCTCCGGCGCGCACGTCGCGGTGAGGACAATGCCGTCGAATTCGAGGTATTGACCGTACTCCGCCGCGACCGGCGGCCGCGCCGGCAGCTTGGGATGGCAGCCGACTTTGTCTTCGGCGAAAAACGGCCCGTAGAGGTGCGCACCCAGCGTCCGGGCGAGGCCGCGCCGCGGCTCCGCGCCGCGCTGCCGCATCGTCTGGGTGTGTCGCAGGAACGCCAGCGTCTGCTCGTGATAGGCGACCGTGCTGGTCGGAACGATCGAGGTCACGCCGTGGCGCGTGTGCGCGCGAATCGCCGTCTCGAAGGCCTCGATCGTGCCGTCCATGAAGTCGGCGTGGTCGCCGCCGTGGACGTGCAGGTCGACGAACCCCGGCGCCACGAAGTGCCCGGCGGCATCGATTGTGGCACCCGCCCAGGCCGGCAGGGCTCCACGGTCGCCGACGGCCGTCAGCCGGCCGTCCTCGACGTGCAGCGCGCCGTCGGAGACGAGGCGATCGGGAAGGACGAGCGTGGCGTTGAGAATCCGGAGCGACGCGCCGTGCGGCATGCCGACATCATAGCGCCCGCGCCGTGTTATGTCTGAGCGCGCAAAGGTGACTCGCGCGCTGAGACGGGATACCATGTCGCCGGGCTCGACAGGCCCTCGTGGCTTCAGTCTGTCGCCGCTCGTTCATTCGACCCCTCGTATTTCACAAGGAGCGCACGTGAAGCAGTTTTTTGCAGCTGGTGTGATCGTTTTGTTGACGCTCGGAAGCGCGCTGGCGCAGGAGACCGCCAAGGCCGGCAGCGGGAAGGCGGCGGGCACCGTCGCCCAGACGCTGATCGATATGGAGAACCAGTGGGCGAAGGCGTCCAAGGCGGGCAACGCCGAGGCCCTCGGAGCGATGCTGGCTGACGATTTCGTGACGATCGATTCCGATGGCGCGATGCGCGGCAAGGCGGAGACGCTGGCGCGCGTCAAGAAGGCCAAGTGGACCACCAACGAGATCGGTGATCTCAAGGCCATCGTCCATGGTGACACCGGCATCGTGACCGGGTCATGGACCGGTAAGGGCACCGACGGCGACGGCAAGACGATCAACGGCAAGGAGCGGTGGGCCGACACGTGGGTGAAGACCGCCAACGGCAAGTGGCTGTGCATCGCCTCCGCCTCGGCACCGGTGAAGTAGCTCTCGTCGCGAGCGTCGCGCCCCTGCGCGTCAGGGGCGGGACGCTCGCCCTTTCGCTCACCAGCCGCCGGTGCCGGGCTCGCCTTTGACCGGTCCGGCAATCTCCGGCGTCAGCCACCCGCCGTAAAATCCGCCAGGCTGCGGCGCCACGCGCACGCCGCCGATGAAGCAGGCCAGCCGCCCGGGATAGAACGACACGTAGTCCCGGACCGCGTCGAACGGCGGCGTCGGCTGCGGATACGACCACCCGGCCTGCACGATCGGCGCCGCCCCCGGCGCGAGCACGCTCCAGTAGAGAGCACTCCCTTTCCATTCGCAGAAGGACCGTCCCTCGGTGCGGGCCAGCAGATCCATGCGGACATCATCGGGCGGCAGGTAGACCGTCGGCGGACTCGCGGTCTCGAGGATCCGCACGCCCCGCGTGGTGCGCGCGATGATCGTGTCGCCCGCCATCACCAGAATCTCGCGCCGGTCGGGGGCGACGCGAGGGGGACGCGGATAGTCCCAGACCGATTCCTGGCCGTCGGCCGGCGCCTGGGCAAAAGGCGGGCGGACGCGGCCGTCGTAGTGAAAACCCATGCCTCGATCCTCCCTGAAAAGCCGGGCGCGCGCGAAGAAGGACGGCTGGTCACGGCGCGGCTCGGCCCCTGTCGCTGTCTTTTTTCTTCCGCACGTCCGTTGCCAGCGTCAGCGCATCTGCGGCCGTGAGACGGCCGACCTTGCCGCTCGAGTAGACGGCATGGACGAGCCCGCCGTCGCCATCGAGGACGAAGGACGCCGGCTGGATGTGCGGGCTGCCGTCGTGGATGCCGGTGTAGCAGCCGATCAGTTGAGACGTCGCGGCCGGCTCGAGGCCGTAGAGCACGGGGAACTTCAGCCCGAGCTTTTCCACCGTCGCTTCGGCGCCGTCCTTGGTGTCAGACGACAGCGCCACGACCCGGACATCGAGGTCGTCGAGAGCCGCTTTGTGTGTTTGGAAGTCAGCCAACTGCTGACGGCAGTGGCCTCACCAATGGCCGCGGTAGAAAATCACGACGGCGGTGTGTCCTGCGACCTCATCGGGAAGCCGGACTTCCTGCTCATCTGTGGATTGCGCTGCGATCGCCGGGAAGCGCTGACCGATGGATAGTGTCTTCATGCTGCCGTCCGCATGCCAGAATCGAGCCGCGGCGTTTCTGCGGTCCGGCCGCCTCAATGCATGCGGTCAGTCGGCCAGCCCGACAGTCTTCTCCCAGCCGTCGCGATAGGCCTCGCGGCGAATCAGCTTGTTGGCGTCCGCGGAGTTGGTGAACTCCATCCTGCCTGGGTTCCACAGCAGGCGCTTGTACGGCACCCGGAGGGCGATGGTGGCGAGCGTGACGGCTTCGGCAAGCGCCGCCACCTGCTCGAAGCTGCCCTTCGATTTCCGCCCTTCCCTGATCGCGCCGACCCACTCGTCGTCTGGCGACGTCTGATCGAAGGCGGGCGTGGCGATCGAGCCTTTGAACGCCTCGTGACGGGTGCGGGGAATCAGGCGCGGCGCGTTCGCCCGGAAGTCGCAGAGGATCTTTCCGGTATCGCCGACGATCAGCATGCCCTCGGCAGCCAGATCCTCGTTGTCCGCGTAGAGCTCCTCCGGCGTTGGCGGGCGCATGCCGCCGTCGTACCAGAACGTGTCGACCGCGGGGCGCGCGCTCGTCGCCGGGTGCCGCCACCGGACCACGCTGGCTTTCGGCAGGCCGGCATGGCTGACTCGCCCCCCCGTGCTGACGTGGTCGTCGCCCACCGCGGCGTCGTTGTTCGGCCGTGCTTCGACCGACTCCGGCACGCCAAGATCGAGAATCCGGTACGGCTGCCACAGGCTGTAGTGCCCCATGTCACCGAGACAGCCGGTGCCGAACGCATACCAGCCGCGATAGACGGCGTGCGTGTAGCTCGGGTGGTACGGCCGATCGGGCTCCGGCCCCTGCCAGAGCGCCCAGTTGAAGCCGTCGGGCACGGGCGGGCCGGACTGGTGGTACGCCTGCATGCCCTGCGGCCAGAACGGCCGGTCGGTCCAGTTGTGGACCTCGCGCACGGTGCCGATCGCGCCGCCCGTGATCCACGCCGCGAGCGTGTGCCGATCGGGATTGTTGCTGTAGGCGAGCAGGTGCGACGGCGCCCGGCTCGCCCGCGCGGCCTCGAGCGTTCGCCGCACCTCGTAGAGCACGCTCGCCACCGGCTTGTGCGAGATGGCGGCCCGCCCCTTCCGCAGCGCGGCAATGTTGATGCTGCCGTGCTGGTGATCCGGTGTGATGTTGACGATGCCCTGGATATCGCGCTCCTGCTCGAGCATCTCCCGGTAGTCCTCGTAGGCCCGGATGCCGGCCGACGGCCGCTCGTGCTTCCGGTAGTACGTCTCCATGATCGATCGGGCGACCTCCCGGCCGCCGCGGATGCCTTTGTCGCCCGCGCCCCACTCCGGCGCCTCGAGAAATTTGCCGATCCGGGTGCGGTTGCCGGACGCGTTCCAGTCGACGTAGTCCTGCGAATCGCGGTTGGGATCGGCGACCGCGACGAACTGCAGGTCGGGCCGCGCCACCAGACCGGTGTTCACCTGGCGCTGCGACTGCAGCCCGCAGCCGACCTGGGCGAGCAGGATCATGTCGCTCGGGGGGACGTAGCCTCGTCCGCCGAGCACGCGGCGCGGCACGATCGTGAAGGCGGAAGCGGCGGCGACCCCGCCGAGGAACGTGCGCCGATCGATGTCAGCCATGCCGCTGCTGCTCCTGTGGATGAGGGAATTGGGCCGCAGTATGCGGAGCCGACCGGCACAAAGCAAGCCGGAATTGCGGTCCGCCTCAGCGCTCGGCCTCGCCGCACGCGATGCGATTCCCGACTGACCGGCGTCGCCGACAGCGAGCGGCCGGCCTCCACGACTTCGTAGCGCCGACCCGCGATGGACGTCGCCGAGCTCGCCGCTGGCCATGCGCTCGACCGCATCATGGAGGGCGGGCGACGAGCGTGCCGATGATCTCGGCCCACGAGCCGAGCGCCTGAGCGCCGGCTACGCCGGTTCCGCCACTTCCCGGCCGTCGTGGGGCTCGAGCCGGCGTTCCTGATCGCGGTACTGCAGCTGATACAGCTTGTAGTAGATGCCGCGCTGGGCGAGCAGGTCCTGATGCCGCCCGGACTCGCGGAGATGGCCCTTGTGGAGGACCAGGATCTTGTCCATGTCCTGGATCGTCGACAAGCGGTGGGCGATCGCGATCGTCGTGCGGTGGGCCATCAGGACCGCGAGGGCGTCGCGAATGAGGATCTCGGTCTCGGTGTCGACGCTCGACGTCGCCTCGTCCAGCACCAGAATGCGCGGATCGAAGGCCAGCGCGCGGGCGAACGACAGCAGCTGCTTCTGCCCCACCGACAGCGTCGCGCCGCGCTCGGCGACCGGGCTGTCGTAGCCGCCCGGCAGGCGATCGATGAAGCGATCGGCGTGCACCGCCTCGGCGGCGGCGCGGACCTCGGCATCGGTGATCGACGCGTCGCCGAGGCGGATGTTGGCGGCAATCGTCCCGGAGAAGAGCTGCACGTCCTGCAGCACCAGGCTGAACAGGCCGCGCAGCTTCGCCAGCTCGATCTCGCGGACGTCGACGCCGTCCACCAGGATCCGGCCGCGGGTGACGTCGTAGAACCGCAGCAGCAGGTTGATGATTGTCGACTTGCCGGCGCCGGTCGCGCCGACGACCCCGACGCGCTCGCCGGGACGGACCTCGAACGACACGTCGCGCAGGACGTAGTCCGGCTCCCCGTCCGCCGGCACGTTGTAGGCGAACCAGACGTGGTCGAAGATGATGTGCCCGGCGGCGGGCGGCGTCGCCGCCGCGGCGGCCGCGCTGTTCTCGATGCCGACCGGCGTATCGAGCAGCTTGAAGATGCGCTCGGACGACGCCATTGCCGCCTGGAGGACGTTGAACTTTTCCGACATGTCGCTGATCGGCCGGAAGAACCGCCCCGAGTAGAGCAGGAAGGCGACCAGCGAGCCGAGCGTCAGCGTTCCCTGCAGCGTCCAGCGCCCGCCGAACCAGATGATCAGCGCCGCGGCGAGCGCGCCGATGATCTCAATCGCCGGATAGAAGACCGCGTAGTAGAGAATCGAGTCGATATTGGCGTCGCGGTGGCGGCGGTTGATGTCGTCGAAGCGGTCGAAACTGCGCCCCTCGCGGCGGAACAGCTGGACCGTCGACATCCCGGTGATGTGCTCCTGCAGGAACGCGTTGATCCGCGCCACCCAGGTGCGGACGGTGCGGTAGGTCTCGCGGACGTTGCGGCGGAACCACTGCGTCACCAGCACAATCAGCGGCAAGACCGCGAAGGTGACCATCGCCAGCCGCCAGTCCATCGTCACCAGGACGATCATGATCCCGGCGAGCGTGAAGATGTCGCCGAAGATCGACACCACGCCGGAGGTGAACATGTCGTTGATGACGTCGACGTCGGTCGTCACCCGCGTCATCAGCCGGCCGACCGGGTTGCGGTCGTAGAACTGCAGGTCGATGCGCTGGAGATGGCGGTAGAGCTGCATCCGCAGGTCGAACATGATCCGCTGCCCGGTCATCTGCAGCGTCCACATCTGCACGTATTCGAGCACGAACGAGCCGGCGAGGATCGCCAGGAACGCCACCGCAATCCGGTTGATGCCGGCGAGATCGCCGGTCGCGATGTAGCGGTCGATCGCCAGCTTCATCAGGTAGGGCTGGGCGAGCTGGAGGACCGACGCCGAGATGATCGCCGCCAGCGCCAGCGCGACCCGCGGCTTGTACGGCCGCAAGTACGCCAGCAGCCGCCGCATCAGCGTCGCGTCGTAGGCTTTCCCGAGGACTTCTTCTTCGTGGTAGGACAAATCAGCTTCCCGCTTCCCGCTTCCAGCAATCCGTCTTCACCTTGCCGCTGCCGGCCAGCGGGCAGCTGGAAGCGGCCACTTAGCTCGCCGCCAGCTCCTCCTCGAGCAGCTGGCGCTTGTACAACGTTGCGTAGAGGCCGCCGGCGGCGACCAGCTCGTGATGCCGGCCGCGCTCGGCGATGCGGCCGCGGTCGAGCACGAAGATCTGGTCGGCGTCGCGGACGGTTGAGACCCGGTGCGCGACGATGATCGCGGTGCGGCGGCGCAGCACGCCGCGCAGCCGCGACAGGATCTCTTCTTCCGTATAGGTATCCACCGCCGACAGCGCATCGTCGAGGATCAGCACGCGCGGATCGACCATCAGCGCCCGGGCGAGCGCGGTGCGCTGCTTCTGGCCGCCCGACAGGGTGATGCCGCGCTCCCCGACCGCCGTTTCATAGCCGTTCGGAAACTCCTCGACGTCCTTGTCGAGGCGCGCCACCATCGCCGCGTCGCGGACCCGCGCCGCCAGCGCCGCGGCGCCGTCGGCCGACGCCGCCGGCACCCCGAAGGCGATGTTCTCGGCAATCGTGTCCGAGAACAGGAACGGCTCCTGCGGGACGAAGCCGATCGCGCCGCGCAGCGTCGCCATCGGCACCTCGCGGACATCGACGCCGTCGAGAAACACCGTACCCGGCGGCGGCTCGTGCAGCCGCGGCAGCAGGTGGATGAGCGTCGACTTGCCGGCGCCGGTCGCGCCGACGAACGCCACCGTCTGGCCGGGCTCGATGCGCAGCGAGACGTGGTCGAGAACCGGATGCGCCGCGCCCGGATAGGTGAACACCAGGTCGCGCAGCTCGATCGCGCCGGCCGGCGCCAGCGCCCGGCCGGCGGCGCTGACGTGGTCGTCGCGGATCTCCGGGACGCTGTCGAGGATCTCGAGCATCCGCTTCCACGACGCCATGCCGCGCTGGAGCATGTTGGTGACCCAGCCGAAGGCAATCATCGGCCAGCTGAGCATCACCAGGTAGGAGTTGAACGCGACGAACTCGCCGAGCGTAATCCGGCCGCGGATGACCTCGCGGCTGCCGACCCACAGCACCAGCAGCGAGCCGATCCCCAGAAACAGCGTCAGGCTCGGATAGAACATCCCCTGCAGCCGGATCAGGACGCGGTTGCGGCGGACGTATTCCTCGTTGGCGATCCGGAAGCGTTCGGTCTCGTACGGCTCCTGGTTGTAGGCGCGGACGACGCGCACGCCGGCGAGGGTCTCCTGGACGACCGCGCTCAGGTCGGAGAGCTGCGCCTGGATCGCCTCGAAGCGGCGGTGGATGGCCGAGCCGAAATATTTGACGCTGATCGAGACCAGCGGCAGCGGCAGCAGCGCAATCAGCGTCAGCCGCGCGTCAATCGACGACATCAGCACGATCGCGACGCTGAAGACGAGGATCGTCGAGGCCGAGTACATCACCGCCGGCCCGATCATCGTCCGGACGGCGTTGAGATCGTTGGTCGCGCGCGACATCAGGTCGCCGGTGCGGCGCGCCTGATACCAGCCGAGCGGCATCTGCTGCAGCCGCGCGAAGAAGGCGTTGCGCATGTCGTACTCGATCTCGCGCGAGACGCCGATGATGATCCGCCGCATCAGGAAGAGGAACAGTCCGCGGACGCAGGCGACGCCGAGGATCAGCCCGGCGTAAGTGACGAGCTTCTGGCGGGTCACGGCACGGCCGAGGTCGTCGATCGCGTACTTCAGCACCCACGGGCCGAGCAGCTGGAACGTGGACGACAGCACCACGCAGAACAGGCCGAGGAGGAACTGGCGCCGGTAGCGAATGACGAAGGGAAACAGACGGCGAAACGCGGGGCCCATCCCGATCGAGTATAGCAGCCGCCCGGTGTGCTATCCTCGACTCGCCTATCCCAGCAGGCACTCCGGCCCTGTCGCGAACAGGGGCCACGTTTCCCTTAACCACTCCGGGGCGAGAAGACTGATGCGCACACGTGCCGCAGCGATATCCCTGTTCTGTCTGACGATCGGCCTGGCCGCCGCGCCGGCGCAGGCTCAGTACTCAGTGAAGCGGGCCGCCGATCCCGCGACCGGCGAGCGTTACCACGTCGAGCTGACCGGGGCGCTCTGGAACCCGACTCCCGACATCATCATCAGCAGCGAGCAGCTCGGCATCGTCGGGAGCGACATCGATTTCGTCAAAGACCTCGGCATCACCAAGACCCGTTTCCGTCAAATCAAGGTCGTGCTCCGTCCCGGCAAGAAGCACAAGCTGCGTTTCGAGCGCACGCCGATCACCTATGACGCCAAGGGCCAGCTGACCGCATCGCTGGTGTTCAACGGCATCAGGTTTCCGGTCACGTTTCCGGTCACCACCAACCTCCAGTGGAAGGCGTACCGGTTCGGCTACGAGTACGACTTCATCACCCGCGATCGCGGCTTCGCCGGGCTGATTCTCGAGGCGAAGTACACCGACGTCCAGGCGACGCTGTCGAACATCCTCGCCACCGAGTTCGCGCGGGCGCGGGCGCCGATTCCGGCGATCGGCGGCATCGCCCGGGTCTACGTCGTGCCCAACATCTCGATTACCGGCGAGTTCAGCGGCATCAAGCTGCCCGATAGCATCAACAACGACTACCGCGCGAAGTACTTCGACTTCGACCTCTACGGGACGGTCAACTTCACCAACAACGCCGGCGCCCAGGTCGGCTACCGCTCGTTCGACGTCCTCTACAAGGCGAAACACGATCAGGGGACGATGACGCTCAAGGGACCGTACATCGGCGGCGTCGTCCGGTTCTGAGCGGCCTCAGTCGAGCGCCTTGACCCAGAGGCCGAGGTAGCGGCTGTCGAGGCTTCCGGACGTCACTTCGGATGGACGGAAGCCGGCGCTCGTCGAAATCGCCAGCAGCAACGCGGAACGCCCCGGCTGGAGCGGCACCTCCAGCCGGCGCTCCTCACCGGGCGCCAGCGCGGCCTCGACCGTCCACCCCCCCGACGACAGCCGGACCGCGTTCTGAACCGGGCCGTTGCGAACCAGCAGCGGCATGCTCCCTGACGGCCGATCCGCCTGCAGCGCCACTGTCGACGAGCGCGCGCCGCCCACCCAGAAGGCTTCCGGCTCGGCGAAGCTGCGGTCGTCGAGGAAGAAGACCGTCGTGTGGCCGTAGCGCACGGCACGGCGCGCGACGTCGTCGGTCAGCCGGGCTGAAGTCGGCACGACCGACAGCGCCGTGACCGTTATGCCCTCGACCGAGCGGCGCGCCTGCTCGTCGCCGCGGACGACGATCGCGCGGACATCGACCGGGAATTCCAGCACGATCGGCGGCGGCGGCTCGGCAAGCGGACCGCTCGTCAGCGAGAACTGTTCGCGGCCGATGCCGGCCATCAGCCAGCCCGACATCCGCGTGCCGCGCGGCTCGAGGCGATAGGTGCCGGCCGGCACCAGCGGAATCTGGTAGAGCGGCCGGTCGTTCTGCCCGGCGCCGCCCGGGGTCGTCGATGCCGAAGGCTCGATGCGGAGGCGCGGGGCCACGTCCGCCGGCCGCAGCCGGCGGAGGGATGGCAGCTGCAGGGCGAGCAGTCGCGGCTCGGCGCCGATGCGGCGCAGCGCGGCGAGCTGCGCCGGGGTTTCGGTGGCGCCGTCGATCCCCTGGACGCGCCAGTCGATCGCGACCGCAGACATGACCGCCAGGGCGTAGACCGCCATCGCGGTCGCCGCCAGCGCACCGCGCGTCCGCAGCGCGCGCCCGGCCGCCCGCAGCGCCGCCGCGGCCGCCGCGAATGCCGCCGCCCAGATCGCGATGTCGCGATAGAGCAGCCCCTCTCGACCCCGCCACCAGATCGGCAGGCCGTGCGCGAGGTCGGCCGCCGGGCTGAGCCACTCGAGCCAGAGCGCGGGGCCCTGCCGGACGTTGTAGGCCATCCGGCCGCCGCCGACGAAGGCCAGCGCCGCCGTCGCGAACGCGGTACACGCCAGCGCGGCGAGCGCGGTGGTCCGGGTCACACGGTGCGTCGCCGTCCAGCTCACCGCCGCCGGGATCGCCAGCAGCGGCAGCATCGGGACAACAAACCGCGCCGGCGCGCTCGTTCCGCCCCACCACATCGCGAAGTGGGTGACGGCCAGCAGATACGGAATCAGGACGAACAGCAGCTCGCCGCCGAGCCGCCGGCGCGGCGGCGTCGAGAGCATCCGCCACAGGCCGACGAAGGCGAACACCAGGACCGGGGCGTAGGCCAGCAGACCGAAGCGCTGGTCGAAGAGCAGGCCGGCGAGGCCGCCGGGAATGAATGCGATCGAGCCTTCCTCATTCGCGTACGGCGCCGACGGATCGGGCGTGCCGTAGACCGCGATGAAGAATCCGATCCAGCAGATCGCGCTGACAGCGGGGAGCAGCAGGAACGCCACCGCCTTGCCGGCAGCGTTGCGGTTGGTGCCGAGCCTCAGCAGGATGAGCGCGCCGAAGCCGCCGGCAATCAGCGCGAAGCGGGTGTGCAGCCACGGCAGCAGGGCGAGCGCGGCGCCGTGAAGGAACCACGGCGCGATCCGCTCGCTGCCATCATCGGCGTCGCGGCCGGCGCGGATCAGCGCCCAGACACCGGTCAGCGCCAGCACGCCGCCGACGCCGTCAGGGTAGACGGTGAAGCTGTGAAAGACCGCGCTCGTCGACAGCGTCACCGCCGCCCAGCCGAACCAGGCGGCGCCGGCGCGGCCGGTCACGAGCCAGGCGAGCTGCCAGGCGAGGCCGCTGCCGGCCGCCGCCACCGCGATCAGGAACCACACGACCGCGGGATAACCGCCGAGCGCGAACGCCGGCGCGACCAGCACCGGCAGCCCGGGCGCGTGGATCGAATAGATCTCGCCGTTGCGGCCGCGGCGGCGGTAGTCGGGTTTCGACAGGTCGCCGACGAAGTAGGCGCGGTAGTCGCCGCGCCGGTGGTTGTTGGCGATCCGGATGTCGCCGTCGCTCAGCAGGCTCTGCGCGATGATCAGGTAGTGCGGCTCGTCGCCGCCCGGCACCGACGGCGACACGCCCCGCGCGGCGGCGCCGTAGACGACGAAGGCCAGCGCGGCGGCGACGAGCGCCGGGTGGCGGGCCGTCGCCTGCCGGGCGGCCGAGGCCGCCCGCGCCGCCAGCGCCGGCGTCGAGGCCGCCAGCGACAGGCCGACGCCAATCCAGACCAGCGCGACGAGCGGCCCGGACCAGATCAGGAAGACCGCCGGCATGAACCGCGGCAGCCATGGCAACAGGATCAGCGTCAGCAGCCAGAGCGGGGCGAGCGACGCGCCGGCGCGCCACGCGGCCAGCATCACCAGTCCCGCGGCGGCCGACAGCCGCAGCGCCGCCGGCGACAGCGGCAGCAGCGCAATCCGCGGGCCCGCCACCTCGGTGAACGCCACCGTCGCCTGCGACAGCCACGCCGCAAGGGCGGTGCACAGCGCGAGCGCGGCGGCGGCGACGGGATGCAATCGTATTGGCGTTAGAATGTCCGGCATTCTACATGGAGCGACGTCCGGATACCATCGCGGCCGGTTGGTGGCGCGCCGCCGCGGGGTGTGCGGCCGCGGTCGCGCTCGCCCTCCTGATGACGTGGCCGCTCGCCGCCGGCTTCGGCCGGCTCGGCCGGACGACGACGATGGACGGGCTCTACAGCACCTGGAACATCGCCTGGGTGGCGCGGACGATCGTCGCCGATCCTGCGCACCTGTTCGACGCCAACATCTTCTCACCGCATCGCCACGCGCTCGTTTTTTCCGAAGCCAACATTCTCGGCGGCGTCGTCGCCGTGCCCGGCTGGTGGCTCACCCGCAATCCTTACGTCGCGCTGAACAGCGCGCTGATCTTCGCGTTCGCGTCGACGCTGATCGGCGCTTACCTGCTGGCGCGCCGGCTGTCGGGCAGCCGGCCGGCCGCCGCTGTCGCGGCCGTGCTGTTTGCGTTCTGCCCGTACTTCTTCTCGCACAGCGCCCACATCCAGCTGTTGATGGCCGGAGGCATTCCGCTCGCCATGCTCGCGCTGCACCGCCTCGCCGAGCAGCCGACGCCAGGGCGCGGCGTCGTGCTCGGCGTGACGCTCGCGCTGCAGGCGCTCGCCTGCGCCTATTACGGCATCTTCGCCGGCCTGATGGTCGGCTACGGCGTGCTCTTCTTCGCGGTGACGAGAACGCAGTGGCGCGTGCGGCGGTACTGGGCCGCCGTCGCCATCGCCGCCGCCGTTGCGGTTCTCTGCGTCACGCCGTTCTTCCTGCCTTACCTGGCAATGCAGCGCGACGAGGGCTTCAGCCGGACCATGGACGACGCGGCGCGCTATTCGGCGACGCTCGCGAGCTATCTGGCCTCCCCCGCGCACGCGCATCAGTGGCTGTTCCGGATTGCCCGCAGCATGGGATGGCGGAGCGGCGAAGTCCTGTTCCCCGGGATGCTGGTGGTGGTCCTGGGACTGACCGGGCTGGTGCTGTCGTTGCGGCGGCGCGCTGAGCCCGACGTCGCCGCGCCGCTGCCGGCCTCGACGGACGCCGAGACGGCGTGGCTCTATGGCTCGCTCGGCGTGCTCGCGCTCTGGGCGTCGTTCGGTCCGGCGGCCGGACTCTACGCGGCGATGTTCCGGGCGGTGCCGCTGTTCACCTTCCTGCGCGCCCCGTCGCGGTTCGGCCTCGTCACGGCGCTCGCGCTGGCGATGCTCGCCGCCGTCGCGATCCGCAGGCTGCTCGCCAACCGGCGCCGCGCCGCCGCCGCCGCGCTCGTGCTGGCGGCGCTGGGTCTGGCGGAACTGAACGTGCTGCCGTTCCCGTGGGAGCGGGCCCTGCCGGTGCCGGCCGGCTACGCGGTGCTGGCGCGGATGCCGGTGGCGCCGATGGCGGAGTTTCCGTTCTACGGCGAGCGCGTCGCCTTTCCGCTGCACGCCCAGTACATGGTGCTGTCGACCGCCCACTGGCTGCCGCTCGTCAATGGCTACAGCGACCACATCCCGCTCGACTTCCGCCAGGCCGCCTTCGTCCTCGATTCGTTCCCGTCGGTCGATGCGTTCCACGTGCTGCGGACGCACCGCGTCCGCTACATCGGGCTTCACTGGACGATGTACGGACCGCGTGCCGACGAGATCCGCCGCCGCCTGCAGCCGTTCCTCGGCCACCTCCGGCCGCTGGCCGAGGACCCCGGCACGACGCTGTTCGAGATTGTCTCGTTTCCCTGAGCCCGGGCGGGGGGACGCGGCTAGCGCCGCTTGCGCGGCGCGCGTCGGGCGGGCGCCTTCTTCTTCGCCGCCGGCTTCTTCACCGCTGGCTTCTTCACCGCTGGCTTCCTGCTCGCCGGCTTCTTGACGGCGGGGGACGCCGCCGCCGGCCGGATCGGCGCGGGCCCGGCGGACGTCCCGGGCGTCACGCCGCCAAGACCGTAGAGCATGCGGTAGTCCTCGGCGGTCCCGAGGATCCGCTTCACGTAATTCTGCGTTTCCGGGAACGGGATGTCATCGATGAACTCGTCTTCATCAAGGCCCGGCCGCTCGGCCTTCCAGCGGACGATCCGGCTCTCGCCGGCGTTGTAGCTCGCCAGCGCGTAATACGTGCCGCCGAACTGCTGGACCAGCCGTGAGAAATACAGCGTGCCGAGCCGGATGTTCAGGTCCGGCTTGGTCAGCGAGTCGGTCGTGAACTTGCGGATGCCAATCGACTTTGCCAGCCGGCGTCCGGTCGCCGGCACGATCTGCATCAGACCCCAGGCGTTGGCCGGCGACTTGACGCCCGGATCGAACGTCGACTCCTGAGCGACGAGCGCCGCGACCACATAGGGATCGAGCTTCAGGGCGGCGGCGTTGCGGCGAATCGCGTCCCAGTAGGCGATGGGATAGATCACTTCGAGGATTTCGGACGGCAACTGACTGTCGGCGGTCAGGTGCTGCGGATAGGCGCGGCGCATCAGCGTGATCGCCCGCCGCAGGTCGCCTTTCTCGTGATACACCCAGGCAATCGTCGCATCCAGCCGCGGGGCGCTGCCCCAGGCGCGCTGGGCGAACCGCAGCTCGTTCAGCGCATCCTCGTAGAGGCCGTTGGCGAGCAGCAGCCGGATCACCGCGTCGGTAGGTACGGCCTGCGCCGCCACCGCCGGATCGACCGCCGGGGTCGCGTCCCGGGACGCCAGCCGCACTCCGGCGGCGTCGGGCGCCTTGCCGCGGGCCTCGAGCTGGCGTTCGGCGAGCCGGCCGTAGTACGAATTGGCATAGTCGGTGTAGACCAGCCGCAGCCGCGCATCCGCCTGTGCTGCCGCGTCGAGCTTCGCGTGCGCACGCGCCGACCAGTACAGGAACGGCGGACGGTAGTCGGATCGGGGAAACGCCACGGCCGCCGATTCGAAGACTCGCACGGTCTCGGCGTAGTCGCCGTTCTTGTAGCTCGCCCAGCCGTACTTCCACGCCGCGCGCTCGGCGCGCGGGCCGGTCGGAAACTTCTCGTACATTTCCTTGAAGGTCTGGGTCGCCAGCGCGTCTTCGTTGGTGACGATGTAGTGGGTGCCGAGGTTGTTGAGGGCCTCCTCCGACCAGGAACTGTCGGGAAACTCGGCGACCAGGCCCCGGGTGAGGGCGATGTAGTCGGCGCTCTCGCCGAGCTCCCTGAGGCTGCTCAGGTAGAAGAAGCGCGCCTCGCCCTTCCGCGAGGCCCGGTCGAGGTACGGCCGCAGGGCGTCGCGCGCCGCGGCATGACGCTTCAAATAAAAGTCGCACTCGGCGACGCGCAAATCGGCGACCTCGCGATCGTCGCCGTCGACCAGCGACTGGAGCGCCTGGAAGGCGGCGCGGGCTTCGGTGTAGCGGCGGGCGCCGAACAGCAGCTGGGCGCGGGCCATGTCGAGCTTGTCGTTCCGGCGCTTCCCCTGGTCCTCGAGGCCGGGCAGCTGCGCCGCCGCCAGCGTCGCCGCCTCAGTCAGCGGAAACTCGTAGTAGACCCGGACCAGCGCCGCGGCAGCTTTCTTGCGGTCGCCGGCCGCCAGCGCCGCGCGGCCGAGGCGATAGAGGACGTCCTCGGTCACGGCGCCCTTGAGATCGACGACCCGCTCGTAGAACTTCACCGCCGCCGCCGGGTCGCCGGCGGTTTCGGCGGATTCGCCGGCACCAAGCGCCGCCGCGACCGCGACGTGGCCGGCCGGCTTCCGGTCGATCAGCGTCTCGAAGGCCCGGCGCGCGTCAGCCGCCCGCCCCTGCCGCAATTGCGCCAGCGCGACATAGTAGGCGGCGTAGTCGGCCAGCGCGGACCCCGCGAGACCGGGACGGCTGAGCAGCGGAATCGCCGCGCCGTAGTCGCCCGACTGGAAGCGCGCGACGCCCTCGACGAGCGGCTCGTAGGTGGCGAGGGTGCGCGCGGCGCGATCCTTGTCGGAGGGGACCAGCCAGAGCTCGCTGGGATTGGCCGGCAGTGCCGGGTGGAGCGTCGGGACGAGTGCCGGCGGGTCCTGCGCCGAGATGCCGCCACGGCCGAGACAGAGGACGCAGATCAGCGACAGCGCGGCAGCGCGCCAGTTGAGGGATCGCAACGTCACGATGTCCCGTGTCCGGAGAGGAAGCCGGGGAGCGGATGGCCGCTCGTCGCCGGCTCGCCGCCGTCGTTGTGCCGCGGCGGCGGCTGTCCGTCCGACAGATACCGCATGGCCTGCGCCGTGCGGAGCGCGGTGATCGACGCCGCGCAGGCGGTCGCGTGACGGCCGACGATTTCGACCGCTTCCGTCCATGATCCGCCCGGCTCACCGGTCGTGCCGTCGTCGGCATAGAGCACCGCGACGGGTGTGCCGCCGAGCGTCAGCGGCACCGCCAGCGATCGCGCGGCCGTCGGCAGGGTCGCAAAGAACGGGGCGGACGGACCGTCGCCGCCGCTGCTCGCGACCGCCTGGCGGCGGCGCACCGCCTCGGCCATCACGCCGGCCTCGCGGCCGTCGACGCGCAGATGACCGGCATCGAGCGAGGGGATGCCGTCGACAGGAAACTCGCGCAGCTCGGCCCCTTCGACGACGAACAGCGCCGCGCGCGGTGCTTCGCGGGAGGCGGCGCGAACCGACGCGCCGAGCAGCGTCGACAGATCGGCGGCGGCATCGAGCGCGCTGAGCGACTCGGAGAGCCGCACCATGACGGCCGGATCGGCGGCGGCCGCCACGGCCGGTGGCGCGCTGACGGCGAACGGCGTCGGCTCGTCGGCCTGCTCGCGCGGCAGGCGCGCCAGCTCGAGATCACCGGCGATCCGATCGACTTCCGCTTTCAAAGCCTCGGCGCGGTGGCGCCCCGCGGCAATTTCCTCGGCCTGCTGCTGGTGGCCGGCCTCGAGCTCGACGATCCGGCGCTGATGGGTGTCGACGTCGGCAGCGAGGCGGCGCCGCTCGGCCTCGAGATCGGCGCGCAGCCGGTCGCGCTCGACGTCGAGTTCGCTGCGCAGCCGGGCCCGCTCGGCGTCGAACTCGGTGCGCATCTTGCCGCGTTCCGCTTCGATCTCGGTCCGCGCCTTCGCGCGCTCGGCTTCGACCGCTCCGAGGAGCTGCTGCCGTTCCGCCTCGACGCCCTCGCTCCGGCGCCGCGCGGCGTCGAGCGCCTCGGTCAAACGATCGCGTTCGGCGCTGACGTCGGTCGTCCGCTGCCGCTCGGCCTCGAGCTGCCCCTCGAGCCGGCGGCGTTCGGCGCCGTACGATTCCTCGAGCTCGCGGCGCGCGATCGACGTCGATTCGGCCGCCGCCTGCTCGGCCTGCACCCGCGCGCGCATCGTCTCGGCAATCAGCGCCCGCTCGGCTTCCGAGCGGACGCTCGACACCTCGGCCTGCATCCGCGCGCTCCACTCGAGCCGCGCTGCCTCGAGCTGGGCCGTCCACTTCCGCTCGGCCTCGTCGTGCGCGGCCTGGCGCGCCGCCTCGACATCGCGCGCGTGCGATTCGGCCATCGCGTGAAGCTGGACGTCGAGCTCGTCGTGGAGGCGGGTGTGGATTCCCTCGATGAGCGTGCGGAGGGGCTCGTCGGGCATGAGGGCATTATCAGGACCGGCCGGGGTCAAAGTCAAGCCGCGAAAAGCCCGCAAATCCAAGCGCGACAGCGACTTGACGGCTGCCCACGAGGGGTCTACAATGACTGCAGTAGCTGTGAGCGGCGGGTGTGCGATGCACCTGGCCGGCACGGCATGGGGGGGCGACCTAGATTCGACGGAGATACGGTTTCGCAGGATGCGTGCCGAGGACCATCACCCTCGTCAAAAGATGGAAAAACAAGTAACTGCAAACACGCAGCTCGCTCTCGCAGCGTAAAACCCTGTGAGCGTCCACTCCGGTCAGCCTGCGGGCCGGTACTGGATGTCATTTAAGTAGGCTGGTTGCTGACGGCCGCCCTGGACGTCAGCGACGAGATTTTCCGGGGTTGGTGCCCGGCGGTTGTTCCGCTTCTTCACGCCGGGCGCGACACTACAGAGGCGGATACGCATCGTAGATTCCTGCGGGGATGTATTTTCGGACCCGGGTGCAAATCCCGGCGCCTCCATTTCTCTCTTCGCTCGGTGGGGCCCCTTTCCGTTCCCCACCTCGCTGCGCGCTCGCGCCGCCGCTCCGCGGCGGTTCCTTCCAGCGCTCGCTTGCGGCCGCAGGCGCGGCTGATTCAGCAACTCAGTTCCTCTTCCGCACCATCCCAGCACCACCGACGCTGATCGCCATCGCTCGCGGCGCTCGCTCGGCTCAGACCGCTCGCGCTCCTTCCTTCGCTCGGTGGGGCCCCTTTTCGTTCCCCACCTCGCGGCGCCGGGGAAGGCCTCGGTGCCAGAGTGCCACGGTGCCGGGGTGCCACGGGTGCCGAAGGTGCCACGGTGCGCAAAGTGCTCCGGTGCCAACGCGTGCCGGACGCTCGAACAGAGGCACCGGGAGTGACTGAACATGGCGGTTGCCTGGCGCGCCCCAGTTCGCCCACTTCTCGATTCATCAAAGCGCCGAGGCGCCAGAGGGACATCCATCTTGACATTGAACTATTGTATTAGTACAATAACTTCAGACCGCAAACGACCACAGCGCCCGTGCGCGGTCGGCATGGCCAGTCCGCGACGCAAGACGGGCACGCGGCCGGTGAGCTTCAGGAGGCCGTCATGCTATCCCTGCTCGTCATGGTGATGCTCGGCGTATCGGGTGGTCTCGCGGTGGCAGTGCTCATTCCGGTTCTGCGACTCGGGCGGAGGGCACTCGTCGTGCCCCGACGTCTGGCACAGCCGTCTCCAGCGATCATCAACATGGCCCACATCCCGGTGGATGGGGTCGGCGGGCTCGGCCTCGTCGCCGCCGTGGTGGTCGTGGCGCTATGGGATCCGCGAATCCGGATCGCAATGACCGGCGCGGCCGTCCTGGGCGCCGGCCTCGCGCTCGGCCTGAGCGCCATCCGCCGGCGCGCCGGCACGCCGCCCTTCGACGGTGATGACCCCGGCGACCGCTCGATGCTCCACCTGCATGCGTGAAGGTGACCAGAGTGCCAAGGTGCCAAAGTGCCAAGGTGCCAAGGTGCCAAGGTGCTAGGGTGCCAGGGTGCCAGGGGCCAGGTGCCAAGTCACTAAGGTGCCAGCCGTGCCCAAAGTGCCAAGCTGCCAAAGTGACGAGTGACGCTGCGGTGCGCTGAGAGCGCGCTTGCTCCGGAGGCCACAATCATCGGAACCTCGGGAGCGGATTCGTCGACGTGCGCCGGGGCCGCGTGTGACCGTTTGACGATCAGCAGCCCCGGTGTCGCGGCGAGGGCGCACCGTGGCACCCCGGCACCGCGTAGCACCTTGGCACCGTGGCACTCCGGCTCCCAGGCACCCCGTAGCCGCGTAGCACCTTGGCACCTTGGCACCTTGGCACCCTGGCACTCCGGCACCCCGGCACCTTGACCATGCCCTCCCCCCAGTACGCCCTGTCCTCCGCAGGTACCGTCTCCGCCGGCCCCATCCGCAAAGATCGCTCGTTATCAATAGCTTTTTCGGCCGTTCCGCGCGGTACGACGCTTGCCTTTTCCGGGACAGGCCAACCGTCACCGTCGGAAAGGGAGTCCACCATGCACCGACTCAGATCGGCAGCCACCGCGTTGCTCCTGGCATCATTCGTCGGCCTGCCGGCACCGGCGGCACTGGCGCAAGGCAGAGACCGCCGTGACCGCGATCGATACGAAGACCGGCGCGACCGGAACGACGATCGCCGCGATCGTGACGAGGACCGGCGGGATCGCCGGGACGAGCGGCGGGATCGCTACGAAGATCAGCGGGAGCGGCAGCGCGATCGCTGGAGCCGCGGCGACAGCCGCTATGACACGGGTTATGGCTACTGGGATCCGGCGCCGTACTACCGGCGCGACGATCGCCGCTCCCGGGCGCGGCCGATGGGCCGCAACGACCGCATCTACCGCGGCTCCGACAGCCGCTACTACTGCCGGCGAGACGACGGGACCACCGGCCTGATTATCGGCGGGGTTGGCGGCGGCGTGCTCGGCAGCATCATCGCGCCCGGCGGTTCGAGGACGCTCGGGGCGATCATCGGCGCCGGCGCCGGCGCCATTCTCGGCCGGGCGCTCGACCGCGGCGATGTCGTTTGCAGGTAAACGGAACGGGACGGGTGTCACACAGG
>JANMWI010000066.1:0-19677 GCA_031393955.1 Acidobacteriota bacterium | reverse complement strand
TCCACCGGTCGCACCCTGGCACCCCGGCACCTTGGCACTTTGCTCCCCATCTACCGCACCGAAATGGAGACCGGGCTGAACTGCAACGTGATCGGCGCCCCCTCCGGCGTGCTGGCGACCCCGCTGACCTGGATCAGCGACCCGCCCGGTCCGACCGCGTCGAAGAGCAGCGCGGCGAGCAGACCGGCGCCCGACGCCCCCGCCTGATCGGCGGTCCGTGTGACGGCGACGTCGACCCGGCCGGCCGCGGCATCGATGCGCGGCGTGAACGTGGTCGCGACGCCCCCCTGGCGCATGAAGGTGCCGTCCTGGACGGTCCGGACGCGCAGCACGGCGGGATTGAACGTCACCGTCACCGTCAGCACCGACAGTCGCGACGCGTTGTTGATCGACACCGGCACCGTGTAGGGACCGCCGGCGACGCGGAACTCGGTGCCGGGCGGTGTGATCAGCACCTGCGCGACCGACGGCGGCTGCGCCGCGGCCCCCGGCGGGGCGGGCGGCGTCGAGTTCGGATCGCGCGCCGATCCCTGCGGCGGTCTGGCGCCGGCCGGGGCGGCGGTCGCCGGTGCCGCGCCAATCTCATTGCCCTGCAGCGGGCCCGGGGTGACGCCGGCCGGTCCCGGTGCGGTCGCCGGCGGCGCCGCCGGCACGCCCGCAGGCGGCACGACACCGGCGGGCGGGACGACCCCTGGCGCCGGTGCGACTGCGCCGCCGGGACCGGGCTGCGAGAACCCGGTGCCGCCGACGCCGCCCGCCGCACCCGCCGGAGCGGCGACGCCGGGGGCACTGTTGGGTGCGGTCGGCGTAATCGCGGTCGTGCCGGCATTGCCGCCGGAAACCGGGCCCGCGTTGCCCATTGACGGTGGCGCCGCGGCACCGGCGGGACCACCGCTGGCGGGCGCGCCGACTAGATCCAGAGGCTGCGGCCCGATGAGCGGCGGCGGGCCGCCGAGCCCGATGTTCTGCTGGGTGCCGATGTAGATCGACGACAAATCCTCGACCGACAGCTCGTGGGTGCGGACAATGTGCGGCGTCAGCAGCATGACGATGTCCGACTGCTGGACCTGGTCGTTGGTCTGACCGAACAGCGACCGCAGGATCGGCGTCTGCATCAGCCCGGGGAAGCCGGTCAGAATCTTCCGCTGCTCGTCCTTCAGCAGTCCGGCAAGCAGCGTCGACTCCCCTTCCCGCAGGCGCAGCTTGGTCGTGACTTTCCGCGAGCTGAACGACGGCACGTCCTGGCCGGCGACGCTGATCGTCGCGCCAAGCGCGCTGCTCTCGACCGAGAAGCCGTCGAGCACGATCTCGCCGTCGTAAGTGACGCGCGGCGTCATCTCGAGAATGATGCCGACCGTCCGGTAGTTGAACGACGACTGCGGCACGCTGGCGAAGCCACCCGCCGCGGCGGCGCCGAACACCGTCGACAGCACCGGAATCTCGTCGCCAAGGTTCATCGTCAGCTTGGTCCCCTCGGCGCCGCGCAGCTGCGGCTTGGCGACCACCTTGGTGTGGGAATCGGAGGCGAGGAAGTTGACGACCGCGGTCGGGATGCTCAGGTAGAAATCCGCGGTGCTGATCCCCTGCGAAATGGTGTTGAGGTTGAACGGCGGCGGGCTCGCTGGCGGCGTCGAGCCGCTGGTGTTCGGCGGTGCCACTTCGGGCGACAGCGTCAGGCCGAGCGCATAGTTGTTGAGATTGAGCCCGAGGTTCCTGGTCCGAGACTTGTTGACCTCGAGGATCTGCACGTCGATGACGACTTCGGCGCGCGGCTTGTCGTTGGCGCGGATGATCCGCTCGATGACGTCGACGATCGGCGCCGTCGCCCGCACCGTGATCGTGTTGGCGGTCTTGTTCGGCAGCAGCGTCGGCTGCACCGGCATCGACGGGATCCGCATGATCGTGTTGAGCGTCTGCGCCAGCTCGGCGACGTCGGCGTGGGAGACGTAGAACACCCGGACGACGAGATCGTCGTACTGCGCGTGCTTCTGGGCGTTGTCGGGCACGACGATGATCGTCTTCGGGTTCAGCACCTTGTAGAAGAGCTGATTGGCCGTCATGATCTGCTGCAGCGCCTGCTCGAGCGAGACGTCCTCGAGCCGGACGGTGTAGGCCTTGTCCTGGTAGGCGCTGTCGTAGGTGACGTTGATGCCGGTCGCGGTGCCGATGAAGTTGAGGATGTCCTTGACGCTGGCGTTCGGGCCGAAGCTGACGACCGGCAGCGGCGCGGTCGGGCTGAGCAGCGTCGTCGAGGAGCGGCGCGCCTCTTCGCGCATCCGGTCGATCGCCGGCTTGGGCCGGGACGCTTCGATCCGGTCGCGAATCAGCTTGTCGAGCTCGACGACCCGCGCGGCGGCGAGGCGGTTCGAGCCGTCGAGCTCCATCGCCCGCTTGTACTCGAGCAGCGCGAGGTCGAGCTGATCCTTTGATTCGAGCTCGTGGGCGCGCGTGATGTGCTCGCGCGCCGCGGTCTGGGTGGCGCGTTCGAGGGCGATCGTGTAATCGGCGCGCTTCGGCTTTTCCTGGACGGCCCTGGTGTACTCGGTCACGGCGTCGTCCCAGTTGCCGGCGCGGGCCGCCTCCTCCCCCTTGCGGAAGGCGCGCCCCGCGGCGCAGCCGGTGACGAGCAGCGCGAGAACGATTGCGACCGTGAGCCTGCGTTTCAAGAGCGGCACTCCATGTGAACGCCCGTCATCGGGCTACTTGCCTACGCATTCCTGGCCGGACATGCGGATCGTCGTCCGGCCGCGGCCGTCGACATATTCAAGCACCACCGACTCGACGCCGATGTGCACCAGCCGGTACTGGCCGGCGATAATCTCCCCCTCGCGACCGCGCATTGTCGTGCGGCAGTCGCTGAAGGCGGCAACCTTGCCCTGCCCCGGCACTCCCTCCATCAGCCCGATGTACTTGAGGGTGATCGGCGGCGGCGGCGGCGGACCTGCCGGCACGGGCGGCCCCTCCGGCGCGGTTGCGACCAGCCCGGTCGGCTTGGGCGCGGGCGGCGGCGGCGGTGGCGGCGGCGTGTAGAACCGGAACGGATTCCGGCCGGTGCCGGCGGCATCCGGCCGCGGCTGGTGCAGGGCGTCGAGCCGGACGTTCAGCTCGGCGGTCTCGGCCGGTGTCACCACGTCTTTGGCCGGCGTCCGCGCGGCGGCGCGCGCCGGGGGCTGCGCCGGTGCCGCCGGTTTGCCGGCGAGCGTCCACCAGGCGACCAGCAGCACGACTGCCGCGGCCAGGGCGATGAGCACTGCCGGCCGCGGCCGTCCGCCGGCCGGCGGCGCGGTGGACTCAAGCGCCATTGCCACCCGCGCGATAGTAGGTCGCGATCTGCACCGTCACGTTCAGGCCGTTCTTGTCGACGTCTTTCTGGGACAGCTGGACGTTCTCGAGCACCAGGAACTCGGGGGCGGTCTCGAGGCTATGAATGAAGCGGCGGATGTTGCGGTATTCGCCCGACAGCGCCGCGGTGTAGGTGAACTTCACGAGCGTGCTGTCGCGATCGGCCTTCGGGCTGGAGGTCTCGCGCTCGAGCCGCAGCCCGGCCTGCGTGGCGAGCTGCTCGATCCGCAGGAAGGTGATGCGGCGGGCGCCGCTGACGTCGGGCGGCAGCACCTCGCTGTAGAACTTCTGGAGCTCCTCGTCGGCCTGCCCCTTGCCGGCGACCGTCGCCCGCGCCGCCGCATAGTCGCGCCGCGCCGCGCTCAGCTGCGCGGCCGAGGCCGCCGCCGCGGCTTCCCCGCCGGCGACCTTCCTCGAGAGCGGATAGACGACGAACGCGTAGACGGCGAGGTTGATCAGCAGGGCGATCGCGATCGGCCAGATCAGGCCGCGCTTCTCCTCGAAGATGCGGGCGGCGTTCACCGGCGGCCTCCGGAAGTCGCCGGTCTCGCGGCCGGCTTGGCGGCGGCCGGTTCATCCGTTCCGCCGTTGTAGACACTCTCGATGGCCGCCCGATAGAGGCCGTCGTCGGTCCGATCCTGGGTCGCCGGAACGATGTCCTGGAACGCCCCGGTCCCCTCCAGTTTCTCCATGAACTCGTCGACGTCCTCGGCGCGGCGGCCGAGCACGCCGATGTCGACGTGGGTCGCGCCGTCCTTCACCGCCGGCCGCACCGCCGTCAGCATCACGTCGGGCGGCAGCGTCGACTCGATGCGGTTGAAGAATTCGGTCCACGAGAACGTGCGCTGATCGATCAGCGCGTTGGCCTCGTGCGCGGCGTTGACGATCACCGCCAGTTCGTCCTTGTCGATGCTGCCGCGGATGCGGACCGCTTCCGCCGACAGCCGCTGCGCCTCGGCGCGCTCGGCGCCGGTCTGCGAGGTCAGCTCGGTGTTGTGCCTGGAGAGACGGACCACCGACACCGCATTGATGATGGTGATCGCGACCACCACCGCCGCGGCGACGCCGGCGAGGACGTGGACGGCGCGCTCGTTGTAGAAAGGGCGGGTCGAGAGGTTGGTGCGGAGCACTCAGGCCACCTGCTCCCGCAGCAGCATGCCGATCGCCGGCGCCAGGGTGTCGAGCAGGTCCGGCGACGCGGCAATCCGGTCGCGGAGCGCCACCGCTCCGCGGAAGTCGAGCGGTTCGACCGCGCCGCCGAGCCGGGCCTCGAACACCCGCCGGATGTGCTCGGCCGCTTCCACGCCGCGGCTCGACGCCCCGGCCAGAACAATCCGCGAGAAGCCGCCGCCGCCGAGCCGATCCTCGTGATACATCGCCGTCTGGTGGACGAGATCGGCGAGGTCGTCGGTGCTGTCGGCGGGACGGGTCCGGAAGAAGATGATCTCCCCGCGGCGGACCGCCGCGACGGTGCCGTAATCGGCGGCGACGTGGACGAGCAGCCAGTCGGACGCCGGCGGGTTGCCGCGCTGCAGCGCCAGGACGGCGTTGACCAGGTTGACGGTGGCGACGTCGACGATGCCGGCGTGGGCGCCGGCCGCGGCGCAGGCGCGCTCGTAGGACTCGACGACATCGCGGCGCGCGACCGTGACCAGATACTCGCGGCCGCCGCCGGCGAGCTCGACGCCGGGGATCCAGGCGAGCTGCGCCTCTTCGATCTTGAACGGCGCCGCCTTGCGGATCTGCCAGCGAATCAACTGGTCGAGATCCTGCGGCCGGCCGGGGACCTTCTCGAAGCGCAGCAGCGAGAACTTGGCGACGGTGTCGGGCAGGACGAGTGCGATCCGCCGCGGCCGCGGCGCCAGCCGCTCGAGGACGGCGCCGATCGCGGCGGTCAGCGCTGCCGGGTCGTGAACGTTGACGGCGTTCAGCGCCGGCTCGACCGCGCCGGCCGGCAGCGGCTCGGTGGCATGCGACGACAGCACGTGGCCGTCCCCCTGCCGGGTGACCACCGATCCGGTCACCCGCCGGGCGTCAATCTCAATCGCCGCGGACGGCGGCCGGCTCGCGAGCCAGCGTGGCATGGAGGTCATTCGACGAATGTCACCTTGTTGATCTCCCGCAGCGTCGTCACGCCCTTGAGGACCTGCTCGACCGCCGATTCGCGCAGGAAGCGCATCCCCTCGTCGCGCGCCGCCTTCTTGATCTCTGAGGTCGGCCGCTTGCTGAGGATCAGCTCGCGGATCGAGTCGGTCAGGTCGAGCAGCTCGCAGATCGCCGTCCGGCCGCGGTAGCCGGTGCCGCCGCACTCCATGCACCCCGCCCCCTCGTAGAACAGGCCGCTGTGCTCGAGCGCCGGGTCGAGCGCCGACTCCTCGAGCTGTGCCCGCGTCACGACCGCCTGGCGCTTGCAGTGGACGCAGATGTTGCGGACCAGCCGCTGCGCCAGCACGCAATTGAGCGCCGAGACGAACTGGTAGGCCTCGACCCCCATGTTCAGGAACCGGCCGAGCACGTCGAGGACGTTGTTGGCGTGGACGGTCGTGAACACCAGATGCCCGGTCAGCGCCGAGTTGATCGCAATCTGCGCCGTCTCGGCGTCGCGGATCTCCCCGACCATGATTTTGTCGGGATCGTGGCGGAGGATCGAGCGCAGTCCGCGCGCGAACGTCAGCCCCTTCTTCTCGTTGATCGGGATCTGGGTGATGCCGCGCAGCTGGTACTCGACCGGATCCTCGATCGTGATGATCTTGTCTTCGATCGACTTGATCTCCGACAGCGCCGCGTAGAGCGTCGTCGTCTTGCCGCTGCCGGTCGGGCCGGTGACCAGGACCATGCCGTACGGCTCAGCGATGTACTTGCGGAAGCGGCGCAGCTCCTCCTCGGGGAAGCCGAGGATGTCGAGCCGCAGCTCGTGGAACTGCTCGCTGATCGATTCCTTGTCGAGGATGCGGATGACGGCGTCCTCGCCGTGGACGCTCGGCATGATCGAGACCCGGAAGTCGATCGTCTTGCCCGGCATCCGCAGCTTGAAGCGGCCGTCCTGCGGCACCCGCTTCTCGGCGATGTCGAGCTCGGCCATGACCTTGACGCGCGAGATGATCGTGCTGTGGAAGCGCTTGTCGATCGGCCGCATCGCCGGCTGCAGCACGCCGTCAATCCGGTATTTGACGTGGACCGCGTCGTCCTGGGTCTCGATGTGGATGTCGCTCGCCCGCCGCTGGATGGCGCTGTAAAGCGTCGTGTCGACGAGCCGGATCACCGGGCTCGAGTCCGCCGACAGCTTGTCGACCGTCAGCGACTCGTCGCCCGACTCGTCTTCGCGCAGCAGCTGCAGCTGGAAGCTCTCGGTCGCCTCCTCGAGCACCCGCGACGAGTTCTCGCTCTTCTTGAGGATCGACTGGATCGCCGACGGCGTCCCGACGGTGACCTTGAGCGGCGTCGCCAGCAGCACGCCGAGCTCGTCGAGCATCGGCAGGTCCGACGGGTCGGAGACCACGACGACGAGCGTGTTCCCTTCGCGACGGTACGGAACGAAGCCGTAGCGCAGCGTCAGGTCGGCCGGGATGGTCCGGAAGAGATCGTGGTCGATGCTGAAGCGCGTCAGGTCGACGAAGTCGAGCCGGTAGCGCTCGGCGAGGTGCCGCGCCTGCGCCGTCTCGGCGGCCTGCTCGGCGGCATTCGGCTCCGGTTCGCCGACGTAAAGCTCCGCATCGGGCGCCGGCATCGCGGTCGGGGTGGGGGATTTTCCGTTCACGTCAGCAGCATCCGTCCTAGCTCAGGGCCGAACTCAGGTTGAAGAGCGGCATATACAGGGCGAGCAGCAGCCCGGCGATGACGAGCCCCATCACGACGAGCAGCGCCGGCTCGACCAGTGTCACGAACCGGCTGAGGTTGGTCTCGATCTCCTCGTCGTAGAAATCCGACAGGCTGTTCAGCATCTCCTGCAGCGCGCCGGTCGACTCGCCCACCTCGACCATCTTGATAGCGACGTCGGGGAACGCGCCGCTGTCGTTCATCGCGGTCGCGAGCGCCCGCCCCTCGCGCACCTGCTGCCCGGCGGCCTGCAGCTCATGGGCCATGTGCTGGTTGCCGATCGAGCGCGACGCCACGTCGATCGCGTTGACGAGCGGGATACCGCCGCCGAGCAGTGTGGCGAGCGTCCGCGCCGCCTGCGAGGTGGCGAACTTCTGCGCGATCGGCCCGAGCATCGGAATGCGCAGCGTCCAGCGATCGAACCGCCGGCGGTTGCCGGCCGCCCGCAGCCACGACCAGAACGCCGCGGCCGCCGCCACCACCCCGACGATCATCAGCAGCAAATACGTGCCCGCGAACTCCGAGACCGCGACGATGATCCGGGTCGAGAGCGGCAGCTCCTTGCCGAACTGGTTGTAGAAGGCGCCGAACTCCGGCACCACCCGCAGGACGATGATGCCGACAACGATGCAGGAGAGGACCAGCAGGATGGCGGGATAGACCAGCGCCGAGATGGTCTTGCGGCGGACGCCGGACACAACCTTAACGTAGGCAACGTAGCGTCGGATGACCGCCTCGAGGCTGCCGCTCTTCTCGCCGGCAAGCAGCGACGCGGTGTAGATGCCCGGAAAGAGCGTGCCGTGCGCTTCGAACGCTTCCGACAGCGAATTGCCGCCGCGCACCCGATCGTAGACATCGTCGAGCACCGATTTGAGCAGCGGGTTCGGGACCCGCTGCCGCAGGATGTCGAGCGACTGCACGAGCGGCATGCCGGCCTTGAGCAGCGTCGCCAGTTCCTGGTTGAAGACGAGGAATTCGCGGGAGGAGATGCGCGAACGCTTCGGCAGGCGCAGCGATCCAAAGGCCGCCCGTCCGGCGCGCTGGATCGCCAGGACATAGAGGCCTTTTTCCTCGAAGTCGCGCCTGAGGCGCGCTTCGCTATCGGCGGCGTAGACGCCCTCGATGACGTCGCCGCCCGGTGTGCCGAGCCTGCAGCGGAACTCCATGACCCTTAGCGCGAAGACTCCTTGATTCGGCGCAAGATCTTGTCGCTGAGGACATTATCGGCCGATCCGTCCGGAAATTATACCTCAGGCAGGCAAGTGTCCGGCTTCGGAGATTAGACCCTGGACGGGAAGCAATGGACGGGGAAAGACCGGCGCGCCGGCTATCTGAGGCCGGCGAGGGAGAGAATGCGCGCGACGTAGTTCCGCGTTTCGCGGTACGGCGGGATGCCGTTGAACTTGCGGACCGCCCCTTCCCCGGCGTTGTAGGCCGCCAGGGCGATTTCGACGCCGAACCGATCGATCAGTGATTTCAGGTGCCGGATGCCCCCCTCGATGTTGGCTTTGGGCTCGAACGGGTTGCGCACGCTGTAGGCGCGCGCCGTCGACGGCATCAGCTGCATCAGGCCCATCGCGCCGCGCGACGAGCGCGCCCGCGGCCGGTAGCCCGATTCGACCTGGATCAGCGCCCGGACGAGCATCGGGTCGACGCCGTGCGTCTCGGACAGGGAGGTGATGATGTCGCCGTAGGGGGTGCCGTCGAGCAGCGGCGACGCGGCGCCCGGGGCGTCGGCCGAGGCCGCCTGAGCGGGCGCCGGCTCGGGATACGGGACTTCGTCGGCCTCGATCTTCTCAATCAGGTCGGCGCTGCAGGTCACCTCGCCGCCGCTGCGGAGCGTCAGGACCACGGAATCGCCGGTCGTCGTGTGGCTCTTGACCGACAGGGTCCGACCGGACGTCAGGAAGACGATCTCCGCGGACGCGGGGACCGCTGCCAGGAGCGACGCCACGACGGAAACGGCGAGCAGAAGCGTGGGACCTTTGACCTTCATTGAAGAAGGCATCCTACCACCCCCGGCCCCCTTCTGTCCAGAATCGCTACAGTTGGGGTTTTGGGACGGGGCCGCCCAGTCCTGCTGAGGTGTATCAGCCGGCGTCTCCGGCCCTTCGGCTACTTCGGTTCGACGAACGCGTGGAAGACGCGGACCCCGAGCTCCCGGGTGTCGCTGCCGCCGGGGGCAAATGTCTTGTCCACCGTCAACGTCAGTTCCGCCATGTCGCCGGTGCCGAGCTGGGCGGCGGTGATCGGAAACGTCAGCATCTTGCGGTCCCGGCTGTCGGCCGCGAAGGTCCCGATCGGCTGGCCGTTGACGGTCAGCGCGACCTGCTGGGGCGGCGTGAAGAGGTCGACGCGCGCGTCCCAGTCGAGATAGAACAGGCAATCTTTGCGCGGATTCCTGAACGAAATCGTCGCCGTCTTCTTCGTCCACTGCCATTCCAGCATGGCATTGTCGGGCGCGACTTCGGCCGGATGCCAGCCGTCCTTGTAGATCAGGAAGATGTTCTCGCTCTGCGGCAGCAGCTGGAACTTGGCCGCCACGTACTCATAGCGCCCGGCCTCGGTGCCGGTCATCGCCAGCCGCCGTCCCGAGGCGCGGTCGTAGAGCCCGACGCGCACCAGCGCCTCGCCGATGTACGGATAGTTGGGGACGAAGACGGTCCGGGTGTACTCGATCGTCTGGCCGGCCTTCCACGTCGAGGTCGGTGGCACCGGCGCATGGTCGTCGGTCCAGAGCTGCTCGCCGGTGGGGTCGAGGACGTGGGCAAACACCCAGAAGTCTCCCCCTTTGATGACCTCGGGGGCGTTCTGGGCGACGGTGAACTTGTAGGTGATCTTCGCCGGGCTGCCGATCGCCACCTTGTCGTGGTTGATGGTGACCGACGGGGTCGCCACCGGCGGCTCGGGCGGCGCCTTCTTGCGGCACGCCGGAAACAGGACCACGGCGGCGACGGCCGCCGCACACATCGACATCGACACAGGTCTGCGCATGGAGGACATCTTCCCGTCAGCAACTGAACACGCGAGTCCGGGATGGTACCGCAGTTGTTCGCGCTACTGCAATATGTTAGCGTCACAGTCGTTCAAGAGGGTCACGAGATGCTCGAAGCGTTGGGGATGGTCGAAACCAAGGGGCTGATCGGCGCGATTGAAGCGGCTGACGCAATGGTCAAGGCCGCGAACGTCGTCCTGGTCGGCAAGGAATACATCGGCGCCGGGTTCGTCACGGTGATGGTCCGCGGCGACGTCGGCGCCGTCAAGGCGGCCACCGATGCCGGGGCGGCGGCGGCGCGCCGCGTCGGCGAGCTGGTCTCGGTGCACGTCATTCCGCGGCCCCACGCCGAGGTTGAGAAGATCCTGCCCAAGCCGAAAGAGACGAAGGCCTAATTCTCCCGTCGGTCACGCATGGCTCAGCCTCCGGCCCAGACCGATCGCGATCTTTCGTCGATCAGCGAAGCCCGCGCCCTCGTCCGCCGCGCGAAGGCCGCCGCGCCGGCGCTCGCCGAGCTGACGCAGGAGCAGATCGACGCGATCGTCGACGCGATGGCGGCGGCGGTCACGCCGCAGGCCGAAGCGCTCGCCCGGCTGGCGCACGAAGAGACCGGCTACGGCAACGTCCCCGACAAGATCCAGAAGAACCTCTTCGCCTCCGAGAAAATCTACAACTTCATCCGGCCGATGAAGACCGTCGGCGTCGTCCGCCGGCTCGACGACCGGAAAGTCATCGAGATCGCGGAGCCGTTCGGGGTCGTCGCCGCCATCGTCCCCTCGACCAACCCGACCTCGACCGCGATCTACAAGATTCTGATCGCGATGAAGGCGCGCTGCCCGATCGTCATCAGCCCCCACCCGTCGGCGGCGCGGTGCATCACCCGTGTCGCCGAGATCATGCACGAGGCGGCGCGCCGCGCCGGCGCGCCCGACGGCGCCATCAACTGGATGACGACGGTGACGCTCGAGGGGACCCAGGAGCTGATGAAGGCGCGGGAGACCGCGGTCATCCTGGCGACCGGCGGCATGGGGCTGGTGCGCGCCGCCTACAGCGCCGGAAAGCCCGCCTACGGCGTCGGCCCGGGCAACGCCCCCGCCTATATCGAGTCGAGCGCCGACGTTGCCAAGGCGGTGCGCGACATCGTCACCGGCAAGACATTCGACAACGGCCTGCTGTGCTCGTCGGAGAACTCGGTGGTCTGCGATGCCGCGCTGGTCGGTGAGGTCAAGCGCCAGTTCGCAGCGCTTGGCGGCCATTTCCTGTCGGCGCCCGAGATCGACACGCTCGGCCGCCTGCTGGTGACGCCGCAGCGGCTGCCCAACCCCAAGCTGGTCGGCCGGCCGGCGACCTACATCGCCGAGCAGGCCGGCATCACCGTGCCGCCGTCGACGCGGGTGCTGATTGCCGAGCTGACCGGCGTCGGCCGGGATTTTCCGCTGTCGATCGAAAAGCTCTGCCCGGTGCTGTCGTTCTATGTCGTGCAGGACTGGCGCGAGGGCTGCGAGCGGTGCAAGGAAATCCTGCGCTACGGCGGGATGGGGCACACGATGGCGATCCACTCGCGCAACGACGACATCATCCTGCAGTTCGGCCTGAAGAAGCCGGCGTTCCGGATCGTGGTGAACTCCCCGACCACGCTGGGCTCGATTGGACTGACCACCGGCCTCGATCCGTCGATGACGCTCGGCTGCGGCGGCTACGGCGGCAATATCACGTCCGACAACATCTCGCCGCGTCACCTGCTCAACATCAAGCGGCTGGCGTACGAAACCAATCCGGCCCCGGCGCTGCGCCCGCTGGCCGCATCGGATTCGGCGCCGCCGCTGCCCAAGGGACCGACGCCGCCCCGGCTGCCGGGAGGCCTCGCCGCCGACACGCTGGCCCGCCGTATCGATGCCTTCCTGGCCTCACGGGGCTACGCCGTCCCGCCGTCGCCGGAGCTGCCCGCCGCGGCGCCGAGGCCCCCGGCGGCGGCAGCCGCCGCCCCGCCGGCTGTCCCCGCCTTACCGCCGGCCGTCCCGGCATCGCCCGCCAGTGTTCAAAAGGCGGTCGAGTTTGTATGCGAAGACGACGTGCGCCAGGCCGTCCGGCAGGGGCTCAAGATCGTAATCGGCGAACGAACTATCGTGACCCCCGCGGCCAGGGACCTGGCTGAGCAGCACCGCATCTTCATCGAGGCCAGCTGGCCCCGCTAACTCCATCTGGCTATTGGCCTTGGCGCCAAAGCCGGTGGTTTGACCTCGTCCAGGCTGGATGGTATGCTGTCCCGCCCAGACAGGTGAGGAGCGATCGTGCGTTGCGGCCATTCCGGCCGGAATGGCAGAGGCCGTGACTTTGCAGAGGTCACGGCGGGAGCGGACGGCATGACGATACGAGCATGGCTGCCGGCTCTGGCAGCGATTGGAGCGGCGTCGGTCCTGACGTCGGCGTGCGGCTCCAACCCGAAGCCGCAGGTGACGGCCGCGCCGCCGCCGGCGTCCCGGCCGCAGGTCCAGCCCGCGGCCCCGCCGGCGCCCCCCGACCCGATTGCCACGCTCATCGAGACGTCACGCAGGCACTTCGAAGTCGGCGAGCGGGAGCTCAAGGTCGGCCACCTCGAACGCGCGCGGGCCGAGTTCGACCGCGCCGTCGACGTCATGCTGGAATCCCCGTACGGGGCGCGCACCGATGCCCGGACCCGCGAGCATTTCGACCGGCTGATCGATCGCATCAATGCGTACGAAATTACCGCCCTCGCCCAGGGCGACGGCTTCGTCGAAAAGCGCTACGAGCCCGCCTCGATCGACGAGCTGCTGAAGATTGCCACCTTCCCGAAGCCGGCCGCCGACGCGCAGACGACCGAAGCGGTCAAGGAAGACCTCGCGGCGACCGCGCACGACGTGCCGATCCCGCAGAACAGCCGGATCCTCGCCTACGTTGAGCTTTTCCAGGGGCGGCTGCGCGACTTCATTCACGACGGCCTGACGCGCGGCACCCGCTACCTGCCGATGATCCAGAGCGTCTTCCGCGCCGAGGGGCTGCCGCTCGACCTCGCCTACATCCCGATCATCGAGAGCGGCTTCAAGACCAACGCGCTGTCGAGGGCCAGCGCCAAGGGGCCGTGGCAGTTCATGACCGCCACCGCCAAGGAAAACGGCCTGCACCACGACTGGTTCGTCGACGAGCGCTCGGATCCCGAGAAGGCGACGATCGCCGCGGCCAAGTACCTCAAGACGCTGAGCAGGATGTTCAACGGCGACTGGAACCTGGTCCTGGCGGCCTACAACGGCGGCCCGGGGCGCGTCCAGCGGGCGATGAAGCGCGCCGGCGAAGACGACTTCTGGGCGCTGTCGCAGACCTCGAAGTACCTGCCGAAGGAAACTCGCGAGTACGTGCCGCTGATTCTCGCCGCGATGATCGTCGCGAAGAACCCGGCGCAGTACGGCTTCGACATCATCGCCCACGAGCCGATTTCCTACGACAAGGTCACCGTGCCACGGGCCATCGACCTGCGCCGCGTGGCGGAGTGGACCGGCGTCTCGATCGACGAGATCCAGGCGCTCAACCCCGAGCTGCGCCGCTGGACGACGCCGGTGAAGTACGCCGATTTCCAGCTCAAGGTCCCGACCGGCACCGGGGAGAAGTTCGAGGCCCGGCTGGCCGAGGCCGCCCCGTCCGACATGACCGCGCTGAAGTGGTACACGGTCCGCGGCGCCGAGTCGCTGACGACGATCGCCCGCAAGCTCAAGGTCAGCCGCACCGACCTCGCCGAAGCGAACAATCTGTCGATCAAGTCCCGGGTCCGCGCCGGCCAGGAGCTGATCATCCCGCGCGCCCCGGCCACCCTGCTCGCCGGGCGCACCGAGCGGACCGCTCCGCCGGTCGTCGCGTCACGTCCGCTGACCGGCGCCGCCACCATGGCGGATGCGACGCCCCACGGTCAGAGCCCGATCGTCTACCGCGTCAAGCGCGGCGACACGCTGTTTTCGATCGCCCGGCTGTTCGACACGACCGTCTCGCGCATCAAGAGCCTCAACCGGCTCCGCGGCAATGCCGTCGTGGCCGGCACGCGGCTCAAGATCGCCAGGTAGCGCCAGGGGTGGCAGCCCCTGCCACCCACGCTGCCGTTCACCATTCCGGTTTCCGCGTACCGCCGCGGCGCCGCCCGTGCTTTCCCTCGCCTCCCGTGTTGTCGCCGCACTTGCAGCGCCCGCGGCATGCTCGCCTGCGTGCGGACCGCGGCGGTCTTCGGGATTGAAGCCTGCCCGGTCCGGGTTGAAGTCGACGTCTCGTTCGGGCTGCCGGCGTTCACGGTCGTCGGCCTGCCGGATGCCGGTGTCCGCGAGAGCCGCGACCGGGTGCGCAGCGCGATCCGGAATTCAGGCTTCGACTTCCCGCCCCACCACGTTACCGTCAATCTCGCGCCGGCCGACCTGCGCAAGGCCGGCTCCGCCTTCGACCTCCCGATTGCCCTCGGCATCCTGGCGGCGACCGGGATGGTCACGCGGCGCGAGGTGCCGGACGTCCTGGTGCTCGGCGAACTGTCGCTCGACGGCAGCATCCACGCCGCGCGCGGCGTCCTGCCGATTGCCGCCGCCGCCCGCCGCGACCGTATCGCGGGGGTCGTGCTGCCCTGGCCCAACCGCGCCGAGGCGGCGGTCGTCCAGGGACTCGATCTCTATCCGGTCGGCGCGCTCAGCGAAGCCGTCGCGGCCCTGAACGATCCCGCGGCGTTTCGCGCCGCCTGCCCGGCGCCGCCGCCGGCCCCGCCTCCGGCCACGCCGCGCGACGGGGACTTCGACGACGTCCACGGCCAGGCGCTGGCGCGGCGGGCGCTGGAGATCGCCGCCGCCGGCGGCCACAACGCGCTGCTCGTCGGTCCGCCCGGCGCCGGCAAGACGATGATGGCGCGCCGCGTTGCCGGCATTCTGCCGGAGCTGACCTTCGACGAGGCGCTCGAGGTGACGTCGATTCACTCGGTGGCCGGGCTTCTTCCGGCGGGACACGGCCTGATGGCGCGGCGGCCGTTCCGCGCGCCGCACCACACCATCTCGGACGTCGCGCTGGTCGGCGGCGGCCATGGTCCGCGGCCGGGCGAGATCAGCCTCGCCCATCACGGCGTGCTGTTCCTCGACGAGATGGCGGAGTTCAACCGCCATGTGCTGGAGGTGCTGCGGCAGCCGCTCGAGGAGGGCTGCGTCCGGGTGGCGCGTGCGGCGCGAACGGTCGCGTTCCCGGCGGCCTTCATGCTCGTCGGGGCGATGAACCCCTGCCCGTGCGGCTTCCACGGCAGCACCGGGCGCGCGTGCCGCTGCTCGCCGCTGCAGATTGCCCGCTACGAATCCCGGCTGTCGGGTCCGCTGCGCGACCGCATGGACCTGACCGTCCAGGTCGCCGCGCTGCCGGCGCGCGATCTGACGGCCGGTCCGGCCGGCGAGTCGTCTGCGGCGATCCGCGACCGCGTCGTCGCCGCCAGGCGCCGTCAGGCCGAACGCGGCCCGGGGCTGAACGCCCGGCTGCAGGGGCGGGCGCTGCGCCGCTGCACCCTCCTCGACCCGCCGGTGCGGCGGATGTTCGAAGCGGCGGCCACCCGCCTGGCGCTGACCGCGCGCGGCCACGATCGGGTCCTGCGCGTCGCCCGCACGATTGCCGACCTCGAAGGCGCCGAGATGGTGGCTGCGACCCAGCTGACCGAGGCGCTGCAGTTCAGAGGAGCGTGAGCGGACAAGGCCCTGCTGATGAGCTGGCGGGTTTGCGGGAGCTACGCTCTGTGGTAAGGTCCGGTATCCAACTGCGGCTACCCTCTGGAGGACTTTGGTTTCAAGGCGCTATACGTTTGTCCTGGCGGATCGCACCACCGGCGTGGTGCGGCGCTTCACCATTTCGCTGGGGCCGACGCTCGCTGGCGTCTGCCTGTGCCTCGCCCTGCCGATCCTCATCGGCCTCGGCGCCCGCTGGAGCGCCCGTGCCGCGATCAGCGATCTCGAACGTTCGAACACCGCCCTCCAGATTGAGAACACGAGTTATCGCGAAGCGACCGCCCAACTGACCACGCAGCTGACGTCGCTGCAGGCCGCGGTCGACTCGCTCGGTGCCCAGGCGGCGGTCGATCCCGCGGCCAAACGCGCGATGGAGCGCCTGCCGGCGATCGTCAAGTCGCGGGCGATGGGCGGCGGCTCGGCGTCCGGGGTGCTCGCGCCGGCGCTCGACAGCGCCTTCTCGGCTCCGGACGACACCTTCGGCGCCCTGCGCACGCTGCTCGGCGCCCTCGAAAACCGCCTCGACCTGGTGCGCAACGGCGTCGAACGGCGCCAGGCGCTGGCCGCCGCGACGCCGTCGATCTGGCCGGTGGCGGGCTGGCTGTCGTCGCCGTTCGGCACCCGCCGGGATCCGTTCACCGGCGGCGCCGACTTCCATCCGGGCCTCGACATCTCCGCCGATTACGGCGTCCCGGTGCACGCCCCCGCGGACGGCGTCGTCGCCAGCGCCGAGCAGAACGGCAACTATGGCAACCTGCTCGTGCTCGACCACGGCTACGGCATCACGACGCGATACGGCCACCTGTCGCGGTTTGCCGCGTCCCCCGGCGTGCGCGTCCATCGCGGCGACGTCGTCGGCTACGTCGGCTCGACCGGCCGCTCGACCAGCGCGCATCTGCATTACGAAATCCTCCTGAACGGGCGCCTCACCAATCCGCTGACGCTGCTCGCCGGGCGCTGAGCCGCCGCGCCGCGCGCCGCCCTTCGCGCACCCGACCCGCCACCACCGGCCCGGTCGAGGCCTCAGTTGTTGTACAATCAACGGATATCCCTGACCTGATTTCCCCTGATGATTGTTGATACGCTCCTCGCAAAAGTTATCGGCACGCAGAACCAGCGTGACCTGAAACGGCTCCGGCCCTTCGTGGCGGCCGTGAACGCCCGCGAGCCGGAGATCGAGCCGCTCACCGAGGAGCAGCTCCGCGGCAAGACGGTCGAGTTCCGGCAGCGGCTCGCCGCCGGCGAAACCGTCGACGACCTCCTGCCGGAGGCCTTCGCGGTCGTCCGCGAGGCCGGGCGGCGCGTGCTCCACATGCGGCATTTCGACGTCCAGCTGATCGGCGGCATCGTGCTGCACCGCGGGCGGATCGCCGAGATGAAGACCGGCGAAGGCAAGACCCTGGTCGCGACGCTGCCCGCCTACCTCAACGCGCTCGAGGGCAAGGGGGTCCACGTCGTCACCGTCAACGACTACCTCGCCCGCCGCGACTCCGAGTGGATGGGCCGGCTCTATCGCTACCTCGGCATGTCGGTCGGCGTCATCCAGCACGACCTCAACGACCAGGAGCGCCAGGTCGCCTACGCCAGCGACATCACCTACGGGACCAACAACGAGTTCGGCTTCGACTACCTCCGCGACAACATGAAGTTCGACCTCGCGCACTACGTGCAGCGCGGCCATCACTTCGCCATCGTCGACGAAGTCGACAGCATCCTGATCGACGAAGCGCGGACGCCGCTGATCATTTCCGGTCCCGCCGAGGAATCGACCGACCTCTACTACGAGGTCGATCGCATCATCCCGAAGCTGGCCGCCGGCGCCGTCACCCAGGGCAACGTCAAGGCCGAGGACCGCGACGAGCTCGAGAAGACCGGCGACTACCTCGTCGACGAGAAGCACAAGACCGTGACACTGACCGAGACCGGCATGGCCAAGGCCGAGCAGATGCTCGCGCACCGCCTCCAGCCGGGCGGGCTCTACGACCCGGTCAACATGCCGCTGCTCCACCACGTCAACCAGGCGCTGCGCGCGCACACCCTGTTCCGGCTCGACGTCGACTACATGATCAAGGACGGCGGCGTCGTGATCGTCGACGAGTTCACCGGCCGGCTGATGCCGGGGCGGCGCTGGAGCGACGGCCTGCACCAGGCGGTCGAGGCCAAGGAGAAGGTCAAGATCGAGCGCGAGAACCAGACCCTCGCCACCGTCACCTTCCAGAACTACTTCCGCAAGTACGCCAAGCTGTCGGGCATGACCGGCACCGCCGACACCGAGGCGGAGGAGTTCCACAAGATCTACAAGCTCGACGTCATGGTCGCGCCGACCAACCGCGTGCTGCGGCGGGTCGAGGAGCCCGACACCGTCTACCGCACCGAGCGCGAGAAGTTCGAGGCGATCGTCGCCGACATCATCGAGAAGCAGCAGACCGGCCGGCCGGTGCTGGTCGGGACCGTCTCGATCGAGAGGTCCGAGCGGCTCTCGAAGTTGCTCAAGCTGCGCGGCCTCCGCCACGTCGTCCTGAACGCGAAGTACCACGAGCAGGAAGCCGAGATCGTCGCCCAGGCCGGCCGCAAGGGGACGGTGACGATCGCCACCAACATGGCCGGCCGCGGCACCGACATCCTGCTCGGCGGCAACCCCGAGTTCATGGCCCGCCAGCAGACCCTCGCCGAGCAGATCGCCGAGAAGCTGCCGCGCGGCCAGGAGAAATTCATCGACGACGAGGAGTTCGTCTACTTCTTCCATCTCGACAACTTCTACCGGGTGTCGCGGCCGGCCTACGACCGCATCTTCTCCGCGCTCAAGACGCAGACCGACGCCGAGCACGACGAGGTCGTGGCGCTCGGCGGGCTGCACATCATCGCCACCGAGCGGCACGAGGCGCGCCGCATCGACAATCAGCTGCGCGGCCGCGCCGGCCGCCAGGGGGACCCCGGCTCGTCGCGCTTCTACCTGTCGCTCGAGGACGACCTGATGCGGATCTTCGGATCCGATCGGATTGCCGGGCTGATGCAGCGGCTCGGCATGGAAGAGGGCGTGCCGATCGAGCACAAGATGGTGACCAACGCGATCGCCCGGGCGCAGAAGCAGGTCGAGGCGCAGAACTTCGCCGTCCGCAAGCACCTGCTCGAGTACGACGACGTCATGAACAAGCAGCGCGAGAGCATCTACGCGCTGCGCCGCGAGCTGCTCGAGGGGCGGATTCACATCACCGACGAGGAGTCGGTCGAGAGCCGCGAGTACCTGCTGACGCTCGCCGAGGAGCTGCTTGACAGCACGGTCGAGACCTATACCGGCGAGACCGTCGATCCCGAGGAGCGCGACACCGACGCGCTGCTCCAGGCGGTCAGCGAGATTTATGGCATCGACACCGCCGAGCTCGGCGGCGTCGATCTCGACGGCCTCAAGCCGGAAGAGATCACCGACACGCTGTGGGCGCCGATCCTCCAGAAGTACGAAGCCAAGGAGGCGCTCGTCCCCGCCGACATCCTGCGCCGCGTCGAACGCGACATCATGCTGCAGATCGTCGACGCGCAGTGGAAGGACCATCTCTACAGCCTCGACCACCTCAAGGAAGGGATCGGCCTGCGCGGCTACGGCCAGCGCGATCCGCTGGTCGAGTACAAGAAGGAAAGCTTCGCGCTGTTCACGGCGATGAAGGACCGGGTCGAGGAAGAGATCGTCCGCTACCTGTGGCGGCTGACGCCGGTCTCGGGCGAGGACGATCAGGCGCCGCTGCGGCCGGCGCCGCCGCGGCGGCCGCCGCAGCAGATCACGCTCAACAC
>JANMWI010000051.1:0-71577 GCA_031393955.1 Acidobacteriota bacterium | reverse complement strand
GCCGAGGCGTTCCGCTCGGTGGGCAAACCCGGCTTCGCCACGGTCATCTCGGTGGGCGCGCTGGTCGGTCTGACCACGGTGATGATGATCTTGATGCTCGGTCAGAGCCGGGTCTTCTTCGCGATGAGCCGCGACCGGCTGCTGCCCGCCGGCGTCAGCAAGGTCCACCCGCGCTTCCGGACCCCGTACATCACGACGATGATCACCTGCTTCATCGTCGCGGCAGTGGCCGGGCTGGTGCCGATCCAGATTCTCGGCGAGATGACCAGCATCGGCACGCTGTTCGCCTTTGTCGTGGTTTCGCTGGCGGTGATTATCCTGCGCATCCGCCGCCCGGACGCGCGCCGGCCGTTCCGCGTCGCCGGCGGCTACACCATCCCGACCCTCGGCGTGCTGTCCTGCGTCTACCTGATGGTCAGCCTGTCGGTGATGACGTGGGTCCGCTTCCTCGGCTGGCTGGATCTTGGCATGGTGATCTACTGGTTCTACGGCCGGACGCACAGTCCGCTGGCCGACGCCCGCGAAGCCGCGGCGCGGAGCGGCACCGAGAACTTGGCCAATTTCCTGAAGATGCTCGGCTACATGCTGCTGTTCAACGGCTTCTGCATCACGCTGCTGGCCTACCTGACCATCTTCAACGTCACCAACGAGACGCTCGCCAAGTGGCACGAGCTCGACGGCGTCCTGACCCACATCGGCATGCACATCTCGCCGGAGATCGCCGACCGGTTCGGGCTGACGATCCTCGGAATTGGCGCGGTCGTCACCGCCGCCGGATTCATGCTTGGCCGGTCGTCCGCCCGGCGCTGAGCGCGGCGCGCCCGCGGCGCGCGTCGAGGCGCTGCCCGCCCCGGGCTACTCGCCGTGGTGGGTCGGCTGGCGGCTGGCGGTGGTCCTGCTCGTCACCGTCCTGGTCGTGTCGACGACCGGCTACGTCCTGATCGAAGGCTGGAGCGTCTTCGACGCGCTCTACATGACGATCACGACCGTGACGACGGTCGGCTACACCGAGATCCACCCGCTGTCGGAAGCCGGCCGGGTCTTCAACCTCGGCGTCATCGTGTTCGGCGTTGCGACGGTGCTGTATACGTTCTCGTTTCTGATGGCCCGGCTGGTCGAAGGCGGGCTTCACGCGCGCTGGGTCAGCCGCCGCCGGACACGCATGCTGGAAGAGCTCGACAATCATTTCATCGTCTGCGGCTACGGCCGGATGGGCGACGTCATCGCGCGCGAGTTCTCGCGCCAGTCGGTGCCGTTCGTGATCGTCGAGCGCGACCCGGCGCGCATGCAGCAGGCGATCGACGCCGGCTACCTGGCGGTCGAGGCCGACGCCAGCAGCGAGCAGGTGCTGAACCGGATTGGCATCGACCGCGCCCGCGGCTTCATCGCCGCGGTCGGCACCGACGCGGAAAACGTCTACGCCGTGCTGACGGCGCGGCTGCTGCGCCCGGACCTGTTTATCATCGGCCGCGCCGAGACCGAGGACGCCAAGGCGAAACTGGTGCGGGCCGGCGCCGACCGGGTCCTGTCGCCCTATCAGATTGGCGGCCTGCAGCTCGCGCAGACCGCGCTGCGGCCGGCGGTGGTCGATTTCGTGCAGCTGGCGACCGGTTCGGATAATCTCGACCTGAATATGGAACAGGTGCAGATCCACCAGGGCTCGTCGCTCGCCGGCCAGTCGATTCTCGCCGCCAACCTTCGTCAGCGCTTCGGCGTGGTCGTCGTCGCGATTCAGCGCGCCGGCGGCGCGATGGAGTTCAACCCGTCGCCGGAGAGCGTCATGGCGGTGGATGATTTTCTCGTCGTCCTCGGACAGAGCCGGACGCTGCGCGACCTCGGCGCGGCCGCCGAGGCCGGGGAGGGCAGCCGGTGAGCGCCCGCCTGCTCGACGGGCGCGCCGTCGCCGCCGACATCCGCGAGGCAGTACTGCCCGAGGTGCACGCGTTCACATCGACCGCGGGGCGTCCGCCCGGGCTCGGCATCGTCCTCGTCGGCGAGGATCCGTCGTCGGAGATCTACGTCCGCAACAAGGTGCGGGCGGGGAGCGAGTCGGGCCTGCGCGTCGACGTCCAGCGGCTGCCGGGCAGCGCGACGCTCGAGGAACTGCTGGCGATGGTCGGGGCGCTCAACGCCAGTCCGCTGCACGACGGCATCCTGGTCCAGTCGCCGCTGCCCGCGGCGATGGGGCGCGATGCCGCACAACGGGTCTTCGATGCCATCGATCCTGACAAGGATGTCGACGGCTTCCATCCCGTCAACGTCGGCCGTCTGGTGCAGGGGCGCGCGCACCTGATGCCGTGCACCCCCTCGGGCGTGATCGAGATGCTGGTGCGCAGCGGTATCACCATCGCCGGCGCGCGCGCGGTGGTGATCGGCCGGAGCGAGATCGTCGGCAAGCCGATGGCGATGCTGCTGCTGCAGCATGACGCGACGGTGACGATCTGCCACTCGAAAACCCGCGATCTGGCGGCGACCGCGGCGGCGGCCGATATTCTCGTTGCCGCGATCGGCCGCCCCGGCTTCGTCACGCCGGCGTTCGTGAAGCCGGGCGCGACGGTGATCGACGTCGGCATCAGTCCGGTCTCGGATGCGGCGGTCGTCGCACGGCTGTTCGGAGCCGGATCGCCGCGGCGCGCCGACTTCGAGCGGCGCGGCTCGATCGTCGTCGGCGACGTCCATCCGGATGTCGCGGCCGTCGCCGGAGCCCTGACGCCGGTGCCCGGCGGCGTCGGGCCGCTGACGATTGCGATCCTCCTCCGCAACACCGTGGCGGCAGCGCGCGCCCGCGCCCGCCTGGGCTGATGCTGCTGCGCGCCGCGTTGACCGGCGGCATCGCGACCGGGAAGTCATTCGCGCTGGCGCGCTTCGCCGCTCTCGGCGTCCCGGTCGTCGATGCGGACCGCCTGGCCCGCGCGGCGGTGGCGCCCGGCAGCGGCGCGCTCGAGGCGATCACCAGACGGTTCGGCGCCGGCATCCTCCGCGACGACGGCACCCTCGACCGCGCGCAGCTCGGGCGGATCGTCTTCAGCGACCGGCCGTCGCGGTCGGCCCTCGAAGCGATCGTCCATCCCGCCGTCTACCGCGGCATCAGCGACTGGTTCCTGTCGCTGCCGCCGGAAACGCCGCTCGCCATCGCCGACATTCCGCTGCTGTTCGAGACCGGCCACGCGCCGGATTTCGACGCCGTCATCGTCTGCGCCTGCAGCGCCGACGAGCAGCTGCGGCGGTTGAAGGCGCGGGATGGCCTCGGCGAGCGCGAGGCCCGGGCCCGGCTGAGCGCGCAGTGGCCGATCGAGGAGAAGGTGGCGCGCGCCGACTATGTCATCCGGACCGACGGCTCGATGGCGGACACCGAGCGGCAGGTCGATCTGGTGTTTGGCAAACTGGGCAGCCGCCGGTGATCGGCGGGCCGGGACGGAACCGGCGGGGGAGGCCCCGGCCCCGCTGACTCCTCAGCGGCTAGCGGGTCAGCGTCGCTTCGCTGTCCTTGGCCGGCGCGATCCGTTCCTCGACGAAGGTGTCCCACTCGTGGCAGTGCGGACACTGCCACAGCAGTTCGGTGCTGCGATAGCGGCACCGCGTGCAGATGTGCGGATCGATGTAGAAGATCGCGTCGCGGGTCAGTCCGACGTAGCGGTCGACCAGCGGCGGCGTCAGCTGCAGGCGGGACAGCGTTTCCCAGATCGCCTGGTGCAGCGCCAGCGCGTGCGGGTTGATCATCAGTGCGTCGAACAGCGCTTCGAGCGCGTCGGCGGCGGCGCCGCGGGTGGTCAGGTGGCGCGCCAGCGCGAGCCGCGCCCGCCAGTCCTGCGGGTTGGCCTCGATCAACCGGCGGCAGAGCGCCGGGAACCGTACCGCGTCCCCGATCTGCGCGGCCGCGCGCTCGAGCCGGTCGAAGGTCAGGTAGGCACGGTCCGGCGACGTCTCGATCAGCTGTTCCCAGGCGGCGCTCGCGGCGGCGGCGTCCCCCTGCGCCATGCGGACATCGCCGAGGTTGAGATAGCCGGGGGCGCTGGCCGGATCGAGCGCGATCGCGGCGTCGAAGCGGCGGACCGCGTCGGCCATGTCGCCGCGCTTCATCGCCGCCAGGCCGATCTCGTTCTCGAGGAAGGCGAGAATCCGCTGATGACCGGGTTCGGCCGCCGCGCTGTCGCGGGCGGCCTGTTTCTGGCGCATCGCGTAGGCTTCCGGCCACTGATGCTGCTCGGCGTGCAGCTTCTCGAGGTTGGCCATCGCGTAGCGATTGTCGGGATCCAGCCGCAGCACCTCCGAGAAGGCTTCGAGCGCGCGGTCGACGAAGCCGCCATGCCGGTAGTCGAGGCCGAGGCAGAGCAGCACGTTGGCGTGCTCCAACTTGCGCAGGTTCGGACGCTGGAGCAGGCTCTGATGTTCCTGGATGGCCCGCCCGACCTGCCCCTTCTCGCGGTAGAGGTTACCCAGAATCAGGTGGATCTCCAGCGGTTCGCCGGCCGATTCCGCCGCGGCGGTCAGCTCCTCGATCGCCTGATCGATCTGGTTCGCGACCAGGAAGTTCAGCCCCAGCATGTAATGCGGCGACTCGCGGCTGCGGCGCCGATCGATCCACCGCCCGTCGCGGAGCTTGTATCGCTCCCAGGCCTTGCCGACGATCAGGCCGGCGAGCAGCGCGAACAGGATGAAGAGGGTTTCGTAGGGGCTCATGACGACGACGGAGTGTACTCCCGGATGGCCGCAGCCCAGCGTTGCTGCGCGCGGAGGACGGTCTCGATCAGCTCGCGAACGGCGCCGCGGCCGCCACCGGCGGACGCCACGAAGTGTACCCCGGCCCGGACGTCGGCGACCGCATCGGCCGGCGCCGCCGCCAGCCCGACCCGGGCCAGGACCGGCAGGTCGAGCAGGTCGTCGCCCATGAACGCGACCTCGGTGTCGTCCAGGCCGCCGTCGCGGAGGATGCGCTCGTAAGCGTCGAGCTTGTTGCGCACGCCCTGGATTACCATCGCCACGCCGAGCTGCGCCGCCCGATGCGTCGTCGCCCCGGACAAGCGCGCCGACAGCAGCCCGACCTGCAGCCCGGCCCGCTGCGCCAGGACGATCCCCGCCCCGTCGCGGATATTGAACGCCTTCGATTCCGAGCCGTCGGAGTGGACGATGACGGTGCCGTCCGTGAGGACGCCGTCGACATCGAACAGCAGCAGCCTGATCTTCGATGCGCGCTCAGCAATATCCATGCGCCTGACTCTGGACCCCCGGCACCGTTCTCAGACTCTCCACAAATCGTGCAGGTGAATGACACCAAGCACCTGCTGCGCGGCGTCGACGACGACCACGGAGGTGATCTTGCGGTCTTCCATCACCCGCAGCGCTTCGACCGCCAGCAGCCCGGGGCCGATCGTCACCGGCTGCCGGGTCATCACGTCGCCGGCCTTCAGGGGCTGGACGTTCTCGACGCGCGCCATCAGGCGGCGGAGGTCGCCGTCCGTGAAGATGCCGGCGAGCCGGCCGTGTTCGTCGACGACGCAGGTCATGCCGAGCCGCTTGCTCGACATTTCGTGGAAGACCTCCGACATGGCGGCGTCCAGCCGGACGACTGGTGCCGCCTCGCCGGCGTGCATCGCGTGCTCGACGTGCATCAGCCGGCGGCCGATCCGGCCGCCGGGATGGAGCGAGGCGAAGTGTTCTTCCCGGAAGCCCTTGCGCACGAACAGGCTGACGGCGAGCGCATCGCCCATCGCCAGCGCCGCCGTCGTGCTGGCCGTCGGCGCCAGGTTCATCGGGCAGGCCTCCTCGGCGATCCCGCAGTTGATGGTGACGTCCGCCGCCCGCCCGAGCGTGGACGACGGGTCGCCGGTCAGCGCAATCAACCGCGCGCCGATCCGCCGGATCGACTCCAGCAGGCGGAGGATCTCGTCGGTCTCGCCGCTGTGCGACAGCGCCAGCACGACGTCGTTGTCGCGAATCGCGCCGAGATCGCCGTGGATCGCCTCGGCGGGGTGGAGGAACCACGCCGCGGTGCCGGTGCTCGACAGCGTGGCGGCGATCTTCCGGCAGATCAGGCCGGACTTGCCCATCCCGGTGACGATCACCCGGCCGTCGCACGCCTGGAGCAGCGCCACCGCCCGGTCGAAGGTGTCGTCGACGCGATCGACCAGGCCGAGAATCGCCGCCGCCTCGATCCGCAAGACGTTGCGGGCAATCTCCAGCGCCGCCGCCGCGTCGGTCACGCGCCTGCTCCGCCGGCGAGGGCGTGGATTCGCACCAGGCGGCCGAGCAGCGGCTCGAGCCGATCGAGGCGGAGCGCGTTCTGGCCGTCGCTCGGTGCCCGTTCGGGCGCCTCGTGGACTTCCATGAAGACGCCGTCGACACCGGCCGCGACGCCGGCCGCGGCCATCGGCGCGATGAATTCGGCCTGGCCGGCGGTGACCCCGTTGCCGGCGCCCGGGAGCTGCAGGCTATGGGTCACGTCGTAGACGACCGGGTAGCCGAAGCGGCGCAGAATCGGGAAGGCGCGCATGTCGACAACCAGGTTGTGGTAGCCGAAGCTCGAGCCTCGCTCGGTGACGATGACCTTCGCGTTGCCCGCGGCCACGACCTTCTCGATCGCGTGGCGCATGTCGTCCGGAGCGAGGAACTGTCCCTTCTTGATGTTGACGACCCGGCCGGTGCGGGCGGCCGCGGTCAGCAGATCGGTCTGGCGCGACAGGAAGGCGGGGATTTGCAGCACGTCGGCCACTTCCGCGGCCGGACCCGCCTGCGCTGCCTCGTGGATGTCGGTCAGGATCGGCACGCCGGCCGCTTCCCGGACGCGCGCCAGCACCCGCAGGCCGGCGTCGAGCCCCGGGCCGCGGAACGAGCCGCCCGAGGTCCGGTTGGCCTTGTCGTAGGAGGCCTTGAACAGGAACGGCACCCCGGCGCGGCGGGCGATGTCGCGCACCGCCAGGGCGGTCTCGACCGCGTGCGCCTCGCTCTCGATCACGCAGGGCCCCGCGATCAGGAGCAGCGGTCCGCCGCCGCCGACCGACAGGCCGCCGAACTCGATCGCTGCCACGCCGGCTACCGCGCCACGGTCGGGGCAGCCTGCTGCTGCGCGGCGAGCTTGTGCTGGCGGCTGGCCTCGACGAAGCCGGCAAACAGCGGGTGCGGGCGCAGCGGCTTCGACTTGAACTCGGGATGGAACTGGACCGCGACGTACCACGGATGTCGCGGCAGCTCGATGATCTCGACGAACTTCCCGTCGAGCGACCGGCCGGTCACCTCGAGACCGTTGTCGGCGAGCGTCTGCTCGAACAGGCAGTTGAACTCGTAGCGGTGCCGGTGGCGCTCGCTGATGACCTCCTCACCATACAGCGCGCGGGCGCGCGACCCGGGCGTCAGCCGGCAGTCGTACGAGCCGAGCCGCATCGTCCCGCCAAGGTCATCGACGCCGAGCAGGTCGCGCAGCTTGTAGATGACGTTCTGCGGCGTATCGGGCGTGCATTCGGTCGAGTCGGCGTCGGCGAGGCCGCAGACATGGCGGGCGTACTCGACCGCCGCCCACTGGAAGCCATAGCAGATGCCGAAGAACGGGATGCCGCGCTCGCGCGCGATCTCGGCGGCGCGCATCATGCCGCGGGTGCCGCGGTCGCCGAAGCCGCCGGGCACGAGCACGCCGCCGGCGCCGTCGAGCAGCTGCTCGCCGCCGGGCTGCTCGAGCGCCTCGGCTTCGACCCAGCGGATGTTGATCCGCAGCCGGTGCTTGAAGCCGCCGTGATAGAGCGCCTCGTTGAGGCTCTTGTAGGAATCCTCGTAGCCGACGTACTTGCCGACGACGTGAATGGTGATCTCGTCGAGCGGGTTGCGGATGCGGTCGACGAGGTCGACCCACGCGTCCATCCGCGCCTCGGTGTTCGGCAGGTGCAGCCGGTCGAGGACGATCCGGTCGAGCCCCTCGGCGGCCAGCACCAGCGGCACCTCATAGATGCTCGAGACATCCTTGGCGGTGATGACCGCTTCCTCATCGACGTCGCAGAACAGCGCGATCTTGCGCTTGATGTCCTGGTCGAGGAACCGATCGGTCCGGCAGAGCAGGATGTCGGGCTGGATGCCGATCGCGCGGAGGTCGCGGACGCTGTGCTGGGTCGGCTTGGTCTTGAGCTCGCCGGCGGCGCCGATGAACGGCACCAGCGTCAGGTGGATGTAGAGCGTGTTCTCCCGCCCGACGTCCTGGCGCAGCTGGCGGATCGCCTCGACGAACGGCAGACTCTCGATGTCGCCGACCGTGCCGCCGATCTCGACCAGGACGATGTCGACGTCGCGGGCGACGGCGCGGATGCTGTCCTTGATCTCGTTGGTGATGTGCGGGATGACCTGGACGGTCCGGCCGAGATAGTCGCCGCGGCGCTCCTTCTGGATGACCGACAGGTAGATCTTGCCGGTGGTCCAGTTGTTGTTCCGGCTCGTCACCTGGTTGGTGAACCGCTCGTAATGGCCGAGGTCGAGATCGGTCTCGGCGCCGTCGTCGGTGACGTAGACCTCGCCGTGCTGGTACGGGCTCATCGTGCCGGGGTCGACGTTGATGTAGGGGTCGAACTTCTGGAGGGCGACCTTATAGCCGTGGCCCTCGAGCAGGGCGCCGATCGAGGCGGCCGCCAGCCCTTTGCCGAGCGACGAGACGACCCCCCCGGTCACGAGGATGTATTTGACCGGCCGCTCACGGCCCTCTGCGCTGGTGCTCGTCGCCGTATGTTCCTGCATCGTCCTCTCTCTCGGCTGTGGTTATCGCGAAGGCTGTGCGTCCGGTTCGACGGCCGGGTGCGCCGCGAAAGCCGCGCGCACGCGCGCGAGATCCTCCGGGGTGTCCACGCCGATGGAATCGAAGGCGGTTTCGACCGCTTTGATGCGGATGCCGTGCTCGAGCGCGCGCAGCTGCTCGAGCGCTTCCGAGCGCTCCATCCCGGTCGGCGCCAGCGCCGCGAGACGGAGCAGGCAGTCGCGCCGGTAGACGTAGAGCCCGACGTGCCGCCACGCCGCCGCCGGCGGGCAGCCGGCGCGCGCGAACGGGATCGGCGCGCGCGAGAAGTAGAGCGCGAAGTCGGCGCGGTCGACCACCACCTTGGTGACGTGCGGGTTGTCGCGATCGGCGCTGCCCTCGATCCGCCGCCGCAGCGTGCTCATCAGCAGCGAGGGGTCGGCCGCGAACGGCGCGACCGCTTCATCGATCATCGCCGGTTCGATCTGCGGCTCGTCCCCCTGGACGTTGACGATCAGATCGCAGTCGAGCGCGGCCGCGACCTCGGCAATCCGGTCGGTGCCGCTGACGTGCGCCGCCGACGTCATCCGTGCGTCGCCGCCGAAGGCCCGCACCGCGCGGACAATCCGCTCGTCGTCGGTGGCGACGATCACGGCGCGAATCGACTTCGCCGCCGCCGTCCGCCGGTAGACGTGCTCGATCATCGTCCGGCCGCCGATGTCGGCAAGCGCCTTGCCGGGCAGCCGTGAGGACTCGTAGCGGGCAGGGATGACGGCGATCGCGGAGGGAACGGCGGAAACAGCGGAAGGCCCGGAGCTGGAGACAGGGGGCACGACAAATCTTACCACAACTGCACACGTCGTCTGCCGCATCGCGCGGTGTCGTCTCGCGGCGCGGCGCGCGCTTCTCACCGGCCGCGCGCGGGAGTAAGATGGCCTGCGGGTCGAGAGGAGAAGGAAGGAACTGATGACGCCAGCACGTACGGCGGCGTATCTCGGCGGAGCGAGCCTCCTGGTGGCGTGGCTGTCGTCTGCCTCAGGTGTGCAACCCGCGCCGACACCCGGTCCCGCGCCGCGCAACCCGGAGGTCGTCCGGGTCGATGCCCTGGGCGCGGAGGTCCAGTCGCAGGCCGCCCGGCTGCGCGCCCGGATGGCGGCGGCGCCGGCCGCGCGTCTCGGGACTCGCAATCCGTTTGCGTTTCCGGCGGCAGCGCCGCCCGCCAGGCGCCCCGCGGCGGCGGACCTGCCGCTGCGGACGGGGAGCGCCGCGGCCGAGGCCGATCGCGCCGAGCCGCCGCTCGAACTGATTGGCGTCGCCGAGCGGACGCGCGGCGGCGCGACGACGCGGACCGCGATTGTCCAGGCACCGGGCGATCAGCTGTTCATGGTGACGGACGGACAGGAGCTGGCCGGTCGATACCGCGTCAGCGCGATCGGCGCCGACGCGGTGGAACTGAGCGATCTGACGACCGGCGCTACGCGGCGCCTTGGCCTAAAGTAACGAGCTTGGCCTGGCGGATGGCGCGGACCTTGCGCAGCTCGTCGAGCGCGCTGGCGTCGGCGCTGGCGCTGCGCCCTTCCTGATCCAGCGTCACCACGCCGACTGCGCCCCCCTCGCCGCGTCCGAGCGCGAAGCTGCCGATGTTGATGCCGTGGCGGCCGAGCACGCTGCCGACCTCGCCAATCACGCCCGGCTGATCGTTGTTGCGGATGACAATCAGCGCCCCGTCGACGAGCGGCACCTCGACATCGACGCCGTCGAGCTGTGTCAGGCGGGGGCTGTCGCCTTCGAACACGGTGCCCTCGATCCAGCATTCGCCGCCGGTCGTCATCAGCTTGACCGAGATCATGTTGGCGAACGACCGCGGCCGCGAGCTGCGCGACTCGATCACTTCGATGCCGCGCTCGGCGGCGATCGCGCGGGCGTTGACGACCGTGACGCTCGACGACAGGATCGGCCGCAGCACGCCGGCGACGACCGCGCTGGCGATGAACTGGGCGTGCTCGCTGACGAGCGGGCCGTAGTAGCGGATGCCGACCGCGTGGGTCCGGCCTTCGGCGAGCTGGGAGACCAGCGCGCCCATCCGATCGGCGAGCTGGATGAACGGCCGCACCCGCCCGAACTCGTCGCCGCGGATGCCGGGAAAGTTCACCGCGTTGCGGATGATGCCTTCCTGCAGGAAATCGCGCAGCGCCGCGGCGGTCTCGATGCCGACCTGCTCCTGCGCTTCGACCGTCGAGGCCGCGATATGCGGCGTCGCAATCACCTGTGGCAGCTTGGCGAGCCGCCAGTCGGCCGGTGGCTCTTTCTGGAACACATCGAGTGCGGCGCCGGCAATCTGGCGCGCCTCGAGGGCATCCGCCAGCGCGCCTTCGTCGATCAGCTCGCCGCGCGCCGTGTTCACGATCCGCATATTCGGCCGGCATTTGGCGAAGCGGGCGGCGTCGAACAAGTGCCGGGTTTCGGGCGTCGACGGCAGATGCAGCGTGATGTAATCCGCCGCGGCGCAGAGCTCATCGAGCGACAGCAGCTTGATCCCGAGGGTGCCGGCGACCTGTTCGGAGATGAACGGGTCGTGCGCCACCAGGTCCATCCCGAACGCCCGCGCCCGCGCGCCGACTTCCTGGCCAATCCGGCCGAGACCGACGATGCCCAGCGTCTTGCCGCGGAGCTCGCCGCCGGTCAGCTTCTTCTTCTCCCAGACGCCGGCCTTCATGTAGGCGTCGGCCGCCGGGATCGAGCGCGACAGCGCCAGCATCAACGCGATCGCCAGTTCGGCGACGCTGATGCTGTTGGCGCCGGGGGCGTTCATGACGACGATGCCGCGTTCGGTCGCGGCCTTGACGTCGACGTTGTCGACGCCGGTGCCGGCGCGGGCGATCGCGCGGAGCCGCGGCGCCGCCGCCATCAGCGCGGCCGTGACCTTGGTGGCGCTGCGGACGACGATCGCGTCGGCGTCGGCGAGGTCGCGGGCCAGTTCATCGGCCGGCCGGCCGCTGCGGGCATCAATGGTCCAGCCTGGAACACTACGAAGGAGCTCGACGGCGGAGGAGGGCAGCTGGTCGGCGATCACAATGTGCATGGTGCGTTCGTTAATCTCCAGAGGCGCGCGGAAGGATGTTCGACGGCGCCGTTAAGTATAATGTCGTGTTCCTGCGAAGCGTAAGCGCACAGCGTCGCGTCAGTGCGCGCACCATCGTGGTGCAAACCGCTCGAAACTGCGGATTGACGCGGGGCGATGCGTGCGGCGGGGGTTGATTTCCACAAACTTTTCCACAGTTTCTGTGAAGATCGAAACCGCCGTGACGGTGAACTGACCTAAATTTCTCTATGCCAAATTTCACACTACTGAAAGCCCCGGCGACCGGGACGCCGATCACCCGCGCCGGCGGCCGCCTGGTCGTCCCCGACGATCCCATTATTCCTTTTATTGAGGGAGATGGCACCGGCCCTGACATCTGGCGCGCCAGCGTGCGGGTGTTCGACGCGGCGGTGAAGAGGGCGTTCGGCGGCCGGAAGCGGATCGTCTGGTTCGAGGTGCCGGCCGGCGAGAAGGCCAACACCCAGCACGGCGAGTGGCTGCCGAACGACACCCTCGAGGCGGTGCGCGCCTATAAGGTCGCGATCAAGGGCCCGCTGACGACCCCGGTCGGCGGCGGCATCCGCAGCCTGAACGTGACGCTGCGGCAGGTGCTGGATCTCTACGCCTGCGTCCGGCCGGTCCGCTATTTCACCGGCACGCCGGCCCCGGTCACCCATCCCGAGCGGATGGACGTCGTGATCTTCCGCGAGAACACCGAGGACGTCTCCGCCGGCATCGAATGGGCGAAGGGAACGCCCCAGGCCGCGAAAGTCATCGAGTTCCTCGACAAGGAGATGGGCAAGAAGGTTCGCGCCGACTCCGGCATCGGCATCAAGCCGATTTCCGAGTTCGGCACGAAGCGGCTGGTACGGATGGCGATCCAGTATGCGATCGACAACCAGCGCAAGACCGTCACGATCGTCCACAAGGGGAACATCATGAAGTTCACCGAAGGGGCGTTCCGCGACTGGGGCTACGAGGTCGCGACGTCCGAATTTCGCGACCACGTCGTGACCGAGGATGAAATCGGCAAGGGGGCGGCGCGCGACGGCAAGATCCTCATCAACGACCGCATCGCCGACAGCGTCTTCCAGCAGATCCTGACCCGGACCGCCGATTACGACGTCTTCGCCTGCCCGAATCTCAACGGCGACTACCTGTCGGACGCCTGCGCCGCCCAGGTCGGCGGCCTCGGCATTGCGCCGGGCGCGAACATCGGCGACGACATCGGCTTCTTTGAGGCCACCCATGGCACGGCGCCGAAATACGCCGGCAAGGACGTCATCAATCCGGGATCGGTCATCCTGTCCGGCGTGATGATGTTTCGCTACATGGGCTGGGGAGAGGTCGCCGACCTGATCGAGCGCGGACTCGAGCAGACAATCAAGGACAAGAAGGTCACATACGACCTCGCGCGCCAGATGCAGGGCGCGACCGAGCTGAAGACGTCGGCGTTTGCCGACGCCATCATCGCCAACATGTAGGGCAGGACGCCAATGAACAGAAAAGTGACAGTAGTGGGGGGCGCCGGCGCGGTCGGCGCGACGGTCGCCCGGGCGATCGCTGACAAGGAACTGGCGGACGTCGTCATCATCGACATTGCCGAGCAGAAGGCCGCCGGCATCGGCCTCGACATGCTCGAGGCGTGCCCGATCGAAGGCTCGGACTCCCGGGTGGTCGGCTACGGCGCGACCGACGAGGGCTGGGCGCAGACCGCCAACTCCGACGTCGTCGTCATCACCTCGGGCGTGCCGCGGAAGCCCGGGATGAGCCGCGACGACCTGCTCAACGTCAACTACAAGATCATGCAGTCGGTGACGGCGGAGATCGTCAAGTATTCGCCGAATACGATCATCGTGCCGGTCGCCAACCCGCTCGACGCGATGTGCCAGGCGGTCTACCGGTTGAGCGGGTTTCCGCGCGAACGGGTGATCGGCATGGCGGGAGTGCTCGACTCGGCGCGGATGCGCGCCTTCATCGCGATGGAGACCGGTGTGTCGGTCGAGAACATCCACGCGTTCGTGCTCGGCGGCCACGGCGACACGATGGTGCCGCTGCCGCGGTACTCGACGATTGCCGGCATTCCGCTGCCGGACTACCCGGGGCTGACGGCCGAGAAGATCGCGGCGATTGGCGTGCGGACCGCCAACGGCGGGGCGGAGATCACGAAGCTGGTCGGAACGAGCGCCTGGTATGCGCCCGGGTCGGCGGCGGCGGAGATGGTCGAGATCATCCTCAAGGACAAGAAGAAGATCGTGCCCTGCTCGGTGTTCCTGCAGGGGGAGTACGGCATCCGCGATCTGTTCGTCGGCGTGCCGGTCAAGCTCGGCGCGCGCGGGGTGGAGCAGATCATCGAGATCAAGCTGACCGCGGAGGAGAACGAGGCGCTGAAGAAGTCGGCGGCGGCGGTCAAGGAACTGACCGACGTCATTAAGGTCTGAACGAGTCTCGGAACGGGACAGGCCGTGCCGGCGCCCGCCGGTGCGGCCTGCCCCGCGTCTCTCACGCCGCGGCCGTCAGCCCGGTCCCACCCCGCCTGACGACATCCATACGATCCGCAAAAGAGACGTGCCTCTGCCGACGTCGACCTCTCGTCGACGCGCGGGCCGCCGGCCGGGCTTTGCTCGGTATTCGGCTCCCGGTAACTCGCTAATCTTCCTGGCGCAGGGCCCTCGTTCCGGGTAGAGTCTGGCCCTGCCACCGGTTCGCGCCTGTAGCATCCCAGTCCCTCGAGGGTCAACGACTACTCGGTCGATTGCTTTCGACATGAACGGGTATATGAGGTAGCTTCCCGTTGACCATGGACTCTTCATCCTCACTGCGACGCCAGGGGCATCGCCTGCTGCAGGTGGGTGCCGTCCTGTTTCTTCTCGCCCTGCTGGTCGGACTCGTCGTCCGCACGTTCGCGGTGCCACGGCTCGGCGTGTCGACGCACCTGCTCGGTATTATGCAGGGCATCTTTTTGATGGTGCTTGGTCTGCTCTGGCCCCGGCTGCAGCTCACTCGAGGCATGGCCCGCGCCGCAGCGCTGCTCGCGGTCTACGGTTGCGTAGCGGCGTGGAGTGCGAACCTGCTCGCGGCGATCTGGGGAGCGGGCAACACGATGCTGCCGATCGGTGCAGGTCCGGCTCGCGGGAGTGCCCTTCAGGAGGGTGTAATCGGCGTCGCGCTGCGGAGTGCGGCGATCGCGCTGATCGCGGCGGTGGTGCTGGTTCTATGGGGGCTTCGGTTTGCCGGCAGCGATTCGGACGATCCGACACTCCTGTCGTGAGGAGTGTCGGACGCGGGTCCGGGCGGGCGCCCGGACCCGGTCGTCTCACGCCTTGTAGGGCTTCTCGCCGGCCAGAAAGCGATCGACGCGACCGGCCAGGTCGGTCAGGTACGCTGCATCGCCGCTGTTGACTTCGGTCGTAACGTAGCCGTTGTACTTCACTTCGGCCAGGGCCTTGCGGACCTCGATCCAGTCGATGTCTCCCTCGCCGATGTTCTTCCAGGTGAACTTGCCGTTCGAGCGGTCGACGTTGAAGTCCTTGAGATGCATCTTGGCGATGCGCGGGCCGAGCGTTCGGATCCAGTCCTGCGGATAGCCGTAGAACACGATATTGCCGACATCGAAGTACGCCTTGAGATGCGGCGACTGGAAGTCGTCGACGTAGCGCGCCATCTCGAGCGGGCTGAGCAGGAACTTGTTCCAGACCTCCTCGACCGCGATGACGACGTTCACGTCCTTGGCGACCGGCAGCAGCTGCTCGCGGATGACGCGCTGCGAGCGCGTCCAGGCCTCCTGATAGGAGGTCTTCGGGTCGACCACCGCCGGCACCAGCAGAACAGCGTCGGCGCCCCACAGCTTCGCGTTCTTGAGCGACGTCTCCATTCCGGCGACGCTGCGCTTGACGACGTCCGGGTCGGCGCTCGAGATCGGCAGGCGCCAGTGATCCGAGTTCATGACCGAGTGGATCCGGATGCCCGACTTGACGGCCGCCTCGCGGATTTCCGCCGCTTCGTCGGCCTTGTTGATGGTCTGCATCTCGATCGCGTCGAAGCCGGCCTTGCGCGCCAGCGCGAACCGGTCGGCGTAGGACAGCTCCTTCGGGAGCATCGAGATCAGGGTCGCCTTCCGGATCCCGGAGGCCGCGCCGGCCGCCGCCGGCGCCTGGGACGCGGCGGCTGGCGCCGCCTGGGCCGCCGCCCGGGTCGCCACCGCGCCGCCGGCAACCGCCACCGCGGCGACGGATTTCAGAAACGTTCGACGATCGTTCATGGGATCACTCCTAAGCCTGGTCGCGGTCGACCAGGAGGGCTTTGACGTATTCCCGGTTCATCCGGGCGATGTTGGTGATCGGAATCTGCTTCGGGCAGACCGCCTCGCATTCTCCCTCGTTCGAGCAGCTGCCAAAGCCCTCGCCGTCGTGGCGTCCGACCATGCGGACGACCCGCCGGTAGCGCTCTACCTGCCCCTGCGGCAGCAGCGCGAGGTGGCTGACCTTGGCCGAGGTGAACAGCGCCGCCGAGGCATTCTTGCACGCCGCGACGCACGCGCCGCAACCGATACAGGCGGCCGAGTCCATCGCGTGATCGGCCGTCGTCTTGGGCACCAGGATGGCGTTGGCATCCTGCGGGCCGCCGGCATTGATCGACGTGTAGCCCCCCGCCTGGATGATGCGATCGAAGGCGCTGCGGTCGACCACCAGATCCTTGACGAGCGGGAAGGCGCGAGCCCGCCACGGCTCGAGCGTCACGGAGTCGCCGTCGCGGAACCGCCGCATGTGCAGCTGGCAGACGCTGGTGCCGCGGTCCGGCCCGTGGGGGATGCCGTCGACCATGAAGCCGCACGTCCCGCAGATTCCCTCGCGGCAGTCCGAATCGAACGCGATCGGGTCGGTGCCCTTGGCGATCAATCCTTCGTTGACGACGTCGAGCATCTCGAGGAACGACATGTCGGGCGAGACGTCCTCGGCGGTGTAGGGAACGAACCGGCCCGGCTGATCGGGCCCGGCCTGGCGCCAGACCTTGAGGTGGATACGCATCACTTGTAGCTTCTCTGGGTGGGCTTGACGTACTCGAAGTCGAGCGATTCCTTGTGCAGAACCGGCGCCGCGCCGACTCCCTTGAACTCCCAGGCGCCGACGTACATGAAATTCTCGTCGTCGCGCAGCGCCTCGCCCTCGGGCGTCTGGCTCTCCTCGCGGAAGTGGCCGCCGCAGGATTCGGTCCGGTGAAGGGCGTCGAGCGCCAGCAGCTCGCCGAACTCGAGATAATCGGCGACGCGGCCCGCATATTCGAGGTTCTTGTTCAGATTGTTCTTCTCGCCGGGCACCGAGACGTTCTGCCAGAACTCCTCGCGCAGCGCCGGAATCCGTTCGAGCGCGCGGCGCAGGCCGGCGTCGGTGCGCGCCATGCCGACCTCGTCCCAGAGCACCGCGCCGAGCTCGCGGTGGAGCTGCCGCGGCGTCTTCGTCCCCTTGACCGCCAGCAGCCGGTCGATCTGCGCCTGCGCCGACGCCTCCGCCTCACCGAAGGCGTCGTGCCCGGTCGTGACGGCGGGCAGCGCCGCGCCGCCCAGGTAATTGGCCAGCGTATACGGGATCACGAAGTAGCCGTCGGCCAGCCCCTGCATCAGGGCGCTGGCGCCGAGACGGTTGGCGCCGTGGTCGGAGAAGTTGGCCTCGCCGAGGACGTGCAGGCCGGGGATCGTGCTCATCAGATTGTAGTCCACCCACAGGCCGCCCATCGTGTAATGGATGGCGGGGTAGATTCGCATCGGCACCTTGTACGGATTCTCGTCCGTGATCTTGGTGTACATGTCGAACAGGTTGCCGTAGCGCCCCTTGATGACCTCCGCGCCGAGCCGATCGATGGCATTGCCGAAGTCCAGATAGACCGCCAGGCCGCTCTCGCCGACCCCCCGCCCCTCGTCGCAGACCGACTTCGCGTTCCGCGAGGCGACGTCGCGGGGCACCAGGTTGCCGAAGCTCGGGTAGCGCCGCTCGAGGTAGTAATCGCGCTCGGCCTCGGGAATCTGGTCGGGCGAACGCCGGTCGCCCTGCTGCTTCGGCACCCACACCCGGCCGTCGTTGCGCAGGCTTTCGCTCATCAGCGTCAGCTTCGACTGGTGCGTGCCCGAGACCGGAATGCAGGTCGGATGGATCTGGGTGTAGGCCGGGTTGGCGAAGAAAGCGCCGCGCTTGTGCGCCCGCCACGCCGCGGTGACGTTGGAGTTGACGGCGTTGGTCGACAGGTAGTACGCGGTCCCGTAGCCGCCGGTGCAGAGCAGCACCGCATCGCCGGCGTAACGCTCCATCGCGCCGGTGATCAGGTTCCGGACGATGATGCCGCGCGCCCGGCCGTCGACGACCACGACATCGAGCATCTCGCGCTGCGGCAGCGAGCGGACCGTGCCTTTGTCGACCTGCCGCATCATCGACTGGTAGGCGCCGAGCAGGAGCTGCTGGCCGGTCTGGCCCCGGGCGTAGAAGGTCCGCGACACCTGCGCGCCGCCGAACGACCGGTTATCGAGCAGCCCGCCGTATTCCCGCGCGAACGGCACCCCCTGCGCGACGCACTGGTCGATGATGTTGACGCTCAGCTGCGCCAGGCGGTAGACGTTCGCCTCACGCGAGCGGTAGTCGCCCCCCTTGACGGTGTCGTAGAACAGCCGCTCGATGCTGTCGCCGTCGTTCTGGTAGTTTTTCGCGGCGTTGATGCCCCCCTGGGCGGCGATGCTGTGGGCGCGGCGCGGGCTGTCGTGGATGCAGACGCTGATGACGTTGTAGCCGAGCTCGCCGAGCGTCGACGCCGCCGACGCCCCCGCCAGGCCGGTGCCGACGACGATGATGGTGTGCTTGCGCCGGTTGGCGGGACTGACCAGCTTGGCGGCGAAGCGATAGCGGTCCCATTTTTCGGCGAGCGGACCGCCCGGAATCTTGGAGTCCAGCATAGGTTCGAAGGCTGACGACTGACGTTATTGACTCAGGTAGACCCACACCGGGATCACGGCCAGGCCGCCGCCGATCAGCACCGCCAGGACGATCCCCCACAAGGTTAGACGCCGCGTATAGACCGGATGATCCAGCCCGATCGACTGGAAGCCGCTGGCGATGCCGTGGCGGAGGTGCAGGCCGACCAGCAGCGTCGCGACCACGTACAGCAGCACCCAGCCGGGGTGGCTGAAGACCTCGAACTCGGTCCGCGCCAGATCGCGGATCGCGACCTCGTCGCCGGTCTCGTAGAACGTCCCGAAGCGGAACTGCCAGATGTGAATCGCCAGGAACACGAACACGACCAGCCCCGACCAGATCATCGTCGAGGAGGCGACGCTCTTGCGGCTGGTGTAGCCGGCGTTGGTCTTCACGGCGTAGCGGGTCGGCCTGGCGGCGGTGTTCGCGAGGTAGTTGCGGACCGTCTTGTAGACGTGGACCAGGAAGATCGCCAGCAGCCCGACCTCGACCGGCAGCAGCAGCGGGTTCGAGATCAGGGTGTGGGAGTACTCGTTGAACGTATCAGGACCGGCAAAGATCAGCAGATTGCCGGCCAGATGCAGCAACATGTACACGAACAGGGCGAGGCCCGTCAGGCCAATCAGCACCTTGGTTCCGACCGACGAAGAGAACACACGACCAAAAGTCGACATCAGCGCTGCTCCAGATCTTGTCAATTGTATGACGAATACCGCTGCGCACGGCGGCGCGGCGGGTGCGCTTGATTCGATCGACCAGCCCGGCACATGATTTACGACACGTCCCGGACGCGATCGGGACCGCTTGCGGCGGCGCGACAGCCGATTTCAGGGGCAGGTCCGCACGGATGAAGATTCACGAGTACCAGGCCAAGGCGATTCTCGCGCGCCACGGCGTGCCGGTCCCGGTCGGCGAGATGATCGTCGACCCGGCGGAGGCGGCGGCAGTCGCGCGCCGGCTCGGCGGCGGGACGGTGGTCGTCAAGGCGCAGATCCACGCCGGCGGGCGCGGCAAGGGGGGCGGCGTCAAGGTCGTCAAGGGGCCGGACGCGGCGGCGGCGGCCGCGACCGCGATGATGGGCATGCAGCTCGTCACCCACCAGACCGGGCCGGCCGGACAGAAAGTCCAGCGCCTCCTCGTCGAGCAGGGCCTCCGGATCAAGCGTGAGCTCTACCTCGGCATCGTCATCGACCGTGCCACCGAGCGGCCGGTGCTGATGATGAGCACCGATGGCGGCGTCGAGATCGAAAAAGTCGCCGAGGAAACCCCGGAGCGGATCTTCAAGGAGTTCATCCACCCCGGCGCGGGCCTGCAGCCGTTCCAGTCGCGGAAGCTGGCGTTCGCGCTCGGCCTGGAAGGGCCGCAGGTCGCCCAGGCCGCCAAGGTGATGGCGTCGGTTTATGAGGCGTTCGTGGCGACCGACGCCTCGCTCATCGAGATCAACCCGCTGATCGTGACGGAGGAGGGCAGCGTCCTCGCGCTCGACGCGAAGATGACCTTCGATGACAACGCGCTGTTCCGCCACCCGGAGTTCCGCGAGCTGCGCGACATCGCCGAGGAGGATCCCCTCGAGGTCGAGGCGTCGAAGTTCTCGCTCAACTACATCAAGCTGGACGGCACGGTCGGCTGCATGGTCAACGGCGCCGGCCTGGCGATGGCGACGATGGACATCATCAAGCTGGCGGGGGGCGAGCCGGCGAACTTCCTCGACGTCGGCGGCGGCGCCAATGCCGAGCAGATCCGCAACGCCTTCAAGATCCTGATGTCGGATCCGGCCGTCAAGGCGGTCCTGATCAACATCTTCGGCGGCATCCTGCGCTGCGACGTGCTCGCCGAGGGGGTGATCGCGGCCGTCAAGGGGCTGGGCGTCACGGTGCCGATTGTCATCCGGATGGAAGGCACCAACGTCGAGCAGGGCAAGCGCATGCTCGAGGAAAGCGGGCTCAATTTCGCCACCGCCGACACGATGAGCGAGGCCGCCGAGAAGGTCGTCGCGCTCGGGCGGTAGCCGCCGTACCCGGTCCGCTTCAGCACAGGTAAAAAGCACATGGCCGTACTCATCGACAGGAGCACCAGGCTCATCGTCCAGGGACTGACCGGACGGGAGGGCACGTTCCACGCCAAGCAGGCCGCGGCCTACGGGACGCAGGTCGTCGGCGGCGTCACGCCCGGCAAGGGGGGGACGACCCATGAGGGGTTCCCGGTGTTCAACACCGTCGCCGACGCGGTGCGCGAGACCGGCGCCAATGCGACCGTGATCTTCGTGCCGCCGCCGTTCGCGGCCGACGCGATCATGGAAGCCGCCGATGCCGGCGTGCCGCTGGCGGTCTGCATCACCGAGGGGATTCCGACCCTCGACATGATGCGGGCGCTGTCGGTGGTGCGCGGCAGCAAGACGCGGCTGATCGGCCCGAACTGCCCGGGGCTGATCACCGCCGGCCAGGCCAAGGCGGGGATCATTCCCGGGCACATCTGCCGCGAGGGCCGGGTCGGCATCGTCTCGAAGAGCGGCACGCTGACCTACGAGGCGATCCATCAGCTGACGCGGCTCGGCCTCGGCCAGACGACCTGCATCGGCATCGGCGGCGACCCGCTGATTGGCACCAGCTTCATCGATGCCCTGAGCCTGTTCGCCGGCGATCCGGCGACCGAGGCGGTGGTGATGATTGGCGAGATCGGCGGCAATGCCGAGGAAGATGCCGCGGCGTTCATCAAGCAGCACTTCACCAAGCCGGTGGTCGGCTTCATCGCCGGCCAGACCGCGCCGCCCGGACGGCGGATGGGGCACGCCGGAGCGATCATCTCCGGCGGCAAGGGGACGGCCGCCGAGAAGATGGCGGCGCTCGAGCAGGCGGGCGTGCACGTCGTCAAGAGCCCCGCCGATCTCGGGGCGGCGGTGAAAAGCGCGCTATAATTTACGGGAGCACTCCCGCTCGACCCCATTCCGCTGCCGTCAAGTCCAGGCGCGCATTGTCCGGTCAGGGCAGCGGTCCAGGAGGGCGTCACGCAGCCCGCACTCCACCGCGTCGTCAACGACTTCAGCATCCAGGTGGCGACGGTCAACGGCTCCGGCAGCCAGACCGCCAACCTGGTGCTGCTGCGATCCCTGTTCCAGATGGGGATTCCGGTCTCCGGGAAGAACCTCTTTCCCTCGAATATCGCCGGCCTGCCGACCTGGTACACGATTCGCGCCAACCGCCACGGCTACATCGCCCGCCGCAAGGAGATCGACGTCCTGGTGGCGATGAACCCGGAGACCGCCCGGGAGGACGTCCTGGCGCTCGAGCCCGGTGCGGTGGTCGTCTACGATCAGCCGCTCGCGCTCGATGCGCTGCGCGCCGACCTGACCTTCTATCCCGTGCCGTTCGACCGGCTGGTGGCGGACGTCTGCAAGGACGCGAAGCTGCGGCGCCTGGTCAGGAATCTGGTCTATGACGGCGTGCTGTCGACGCTCCTCGGCATCGAGATCGGCGAGATGGAGCGCGCGCTCGCACGGCAGCTGGGCGGGAAGCTCACGGCGATCGCGCTCAATACCGCGGCCCTCCAGGCCGGGGCGGACTTTGCGGCCGCATCGCTGGTGAAGCTGGATTCCTATCACGTCGAGCGGATGGCGGCGACCGACGGGATGATTCTCGTCGAGGGCAATGCCGCCGCCGCACTCGGCTGCATGATGGCCGGCGTCACCGTCGTCGCCGGGTACCCGATCACGCCGTCGTCTTCGCTGCCGGAGTCGCTGATCGCGTTCATGCGGAAGTACCGCCGCGACGAAGCGACCGGCAAGGCGACGTTCGCGATCGTCCAGGCGGAGGACGAAATCGCCGCGATCGGCATGGTGCTCGGCGCCGGCTGGGCGGGAGCACGGGCGATGACCTCGACCTCGGGGCCGGGTCTGTCGCTGATGGCCGAGTTCGCCGGGCTGGCGTATTACGCCGAACTGCCGGGCGTGGTGTTCGACGTCCAGCGGGTCGGGCCGTCGACCGGCCTGCCGACGCGGACCGCGCAGGGGGACATTCTCAAGGCGGCGATGCTGTCGCACGGCGATGCGAAGCAGATCCTGCTGATTCCCGCCTCGGTCGAAGAGTGCTACGAGATGGCGCAGCGGGCGTTCGATCTGGCCGAGCGCTTCCAGACGCTGGTCTTCGTGATGAGCGATCTCGATCTGGCGATGAACACCTGGATGTCGCCGGTCTTCGCCTATCCCGAGCGGCCGCCGGATCGCGGCAAACGGCTCGATGCCGAGGCGCTGGCGCGGCTGGGGGAGTGGGGGCGCTACGCGGATGTCGACGGCGACGGCATTCCCTACCGCACCATACCGGGCGACGGCATGCCGCCGTTTTTCACGCGCGGCTCCGGCCACAACGAGAAGGGGCAGTACAGCGAGCGGCCGGACGATTACGTCCGCAACATGGAGCGTCTCGACCGGAAGTTCCAGACCGCGAGGAGCCATGTGCCGGCCCCGGAGGTCGTCGATACGCCCGGCGCCGCGGTTGGCATCGTCGGCTACGGCACGAGCCACTGGGCGATCGTCGAGAGCCGCGACCAGCTCGAGCGCGAATCGGGGCTGCGCACTGGCTACCTGCGGCTCCGCGGTTATCCGTTCAGCGACGAGCTGGCCCGGTTCGTCAGCCGCTACGACCGCGTCTATGTGGTCGAGCAGAACCGCGATGCCCAGATGCAGGGCCTGATGCGGCTGGAGCTGCCGGCCGACGCGATCGCCAGGCTCCGCCCGGTGCTCCATTACAACGGGCTGCCGATCGACGCCCGGTCGATTACGGACGCCATCCTGACACACGAGGGGCTGCCGGCGGCGCGGCCGGCGCGGCCGCTGGTGTCGGCGGGACTGGCCGCGGGGGCAGAATGAGGGGGCGATGGATCCACTGAAGCCGGTTGCGGCGGCGACCAACCGTCTGGGGCTCGAGCTGCGGTCGTACCGCGGCGGCAAGTCGACGCTCTGCGCCGGGTGCGGCCACAACGCCATCTCCGAGCGGATCGTCGAGGCATTCTACGAGATGGGGATCGACCCGCGCGAGGTGGTGAAGCTGTCGGGCATCGGCTGCTCAAGCAAGAGCCCGGCGTATTTCCTCGGCGGATCGCACGGCTTCAACGCCGTGCACGGCCGGATGCCGTCGGTCGGCACCGGCGCGGTGCTCGCCAACCGCGGCCTCCGCGCGATCGGCGTCAGCGGCGACGGCGACACCGGCGCGATTGGCATCGGCCAGTTCGTCCATCTGATGCGCCGCAACGTGCCGATCGTCTACGTCATCGAGGACAACGGCTGCTACGGGCTGACCAAGGGACAGTTCTCGCCGACCGCGGATCTCGGCTCGACGCTCAAGAGCGGGGTCGTCAACCAGCTGCCGCCGATCGACACCTGCGCCCTGGCGATCGAGCTCGGCGCGTCGTTCGTGGCGCGGTCGTTTTCGGGCGACAAGAAGCAGCTGCTGGCGATCCTCAAGGCCGCGCTGGCCCATCGCGGGACCTGCCTGATCGACGTCATCTCGCCATGCGTGACCTTCAACGACCACGAGGGATCGACCAAGAGCTACGCCTACGCCCGCGACCACGACGCGGCGCTCGGCGAGATCAGTTTCGTTCCGTATTTCGACGACATCTCGGTTGACTACGAGCCCGGGACCACGACCGCGGTCGAGCTGCACGATGGCTCGATGCTCTATTTGAAGAAAGTGGCGCCTGACTACGATCCGACCGGGAAGGGCGCCGCCGTCCGCCTGATCCACGAGGCCGCGGCGCGCGGCGAGTTCGCCACCGGCATCCTCTACGTCGAGCCCGGCAAGGCCGATTTGGTCACCCTGCTCGACCTCGTCGACGAGCCGCTCGCGACGCTGCCGCTCGACCGGGTCCGGCCCGGCCGGCACGTGCTCGACGAGATCATGGAATCGCTCAAGTAGCCGCTGCGGACCGTCCCGCCTGCCGTCCTGTCCTTGCCGCCGCGTCTCCGACTATAATTCGTTGGATATGGAACGTACATTCGCAATCATCAAGCCCGACGCCGTCGCCGCCCGCTATACGGGCCGGATCCTGCAGCGGATCGAAGCCGAGGGTTTCCAGATCCGCGCCATGCGGATGGTCAGCCTGTCGAAGGCCGAGGCCGAAGGGTTCTACGCGGTGCATCGGGAGCGGCCGTTTTTTGGCAGCCTGACCGCCTTCATGTCGTCCGGGCCGGCCGTCGTCCTGGCGCTCGAGGCTCCGGACGCGATCAAGAAGTGGCGCACACTCATGGGCGCCACCGATCCCGCCAAGGCCGAGACGAACACCCTGCGCAAGGAGTTCGGCGCCTCGATTGAGAACAACGCCACCCACGGATCCGACGCCCCGGAAACGGCGGCGTTCGAGCTCGGCTATTTTTTCTCGGGCATGGCGCTGCGTTGAGCTGGAAGCTGGGAGCTGGAAACTGGCAACTGAGGACTTCTGACAGGACCCCATGTCGATAAAGGCGGATCGCTGGATCAAGAAAATGGCGCTCGAGCACGGCATGATCGATCCGTTCGAGGATCGGCAGGTCCGCCAGGGGGTCGTGTCCTACGGGCTGTCGTCGTACGGCTACGACATCCGCGTCGCCGACGACTTTAAGATCTTCACCAACATCAACAATACCGTGATCGATCCCAAGAACTTCGATCCGCGGTCGTTCGTCGACGTCAAAACCGACGTCTGCATCGTCCCGCCGAATTCGTTCGCGCTGGCCCGGTCGATCGAATACTTCCGGATTCCGCGTGACGTCCTGACCGTCTGCCTCGGCAAGTCGACCTACGCGCGGTGCGGCATTATCGTCAATGTCACGCCGTTCGAGCCGGAGTGGGAAGGGACGGTAACGCTCGAAATCTCCAACACCACGCCGCTGCCGGCGCGCATCTATGCGAACGAGGGGATCGCGCAGGTCCTGTTCTTCCAGAGCGACGAGCCGTGCGAGGTGTCCTACGCCGACAAGAAGGGCAAGTATCTGAGGCAGCTCGAGGTGACGCTGCCGAAGATCTAGGGTTCGCGGCGACGATGGCTCCAGCCTCCGTTGTGGCGCGGATTCCGGTGGTCGGCGGCCTCGCCTACGCCGAGCGGCTCTGTCATGTGCCGTCATCTTTTCAGGCGACGATCACGGTCGATCCCGGGCAGCGCTACTTCCGCCACGCCATCGCCGTCTCGGTGGCTGGCGAGAAAGTCGGCTACGTCGCGCCTGAGGTGGCGATCGGCTACGTCGCGCCGCTCGCCGCGGCGGGCGGGACCGCGACCTGTCCGGGGCGCCGCGCCGCCGTCCCGGATCGCGAGACCTCCGGCGTCGAACTGCTGCTCGACTTCTCCAGTCTGGGGCTGACACCGTCCGAATGACGATGCGCCGGGCGGGTGCCGGTCTCGCGCTCGTGCTCTGGGCGTCGCTGGCCGCAGCGGCCGGGCCGCCGGCGCTGCCGCCCGGCGCGGAACGCGCCTACGGCGTCCTCGCGGCGCGCGTCAGCGCAGCCGACGCGCGCGACGTTGTCGCGCGGATGGACGGCACCTGGCGACTGGCCGGCAATCCCGCCTACGACGCGGCGCTCGATTTCATCCGCGAGCGGCTGACGGCGGCGGGCTTCAGCGCGTCCGCCGCGGCGGCGGCGACGATCGCCGTCGAGGCGTTCCCGGCGGCGAGTCCCGGCTGGGACTACCGCGTTGGCACCGTCGCGTTCGCTGATGATCCGACGGCGCCGCTGCTGTCCCGCGAGCGCGACCATGTCTCGCTGGCGATCAATTCCTTTTCGACGGCTCCCGGCGGGGTGGTGGCGCCGCTGGTCGATGTCGGCCGCGGGACCGCCGCGGACTACGCGGGACGGTCGGTGCGGGGCGCGGTCGTCCTGACCGACGCGGCGCTGGGACGGGTCTGGCGCGACGCGGTCGTGAGCCGCGGCGCGGCCGGAGTCATCTCGACGCGGGCGGCGGCATTCGTCAGGCCGGAAGGCATTTCCCTGACCGACGCGCAGCAGGACGTGCTGCAGTGGGACAGCATCCCCGATGACGCCGCCGCGCGAAGCTTCGGCTTCAAGGCGTCGCGGCGGGCCGCCGATCGGATGCGGGAGCGGCTGCGCGGCGGGCCGGTCGAGGTCAGGGTCTCGATCGAGTCGACCTTTTACGATGCGCCCGACCGCACGCTGGTCGCGGAAATTCCCGGCCGGTCGCGCCCGGAAGAGCGCGTCGTGATCGCGGCACACCTCCAGGAGCCTGGCGCCAACGACAACGCCAGCGGCTGCGGCACGCTGCTGGCGCTGGCCGTGGCGCTGCGCGCAGCAATTGCCTCCGGCGCTCTGCCGCCGCCCGATCGGACCCTGACGTTTCTGTGGCTCGACGAAACCCGCGGCAGCGAGCAGTGGCGGCGCGCGCATCCGGCGGCGGCCGCCGGCGTGCAGTTCATGTTCGCGCTCGACATGACCGGCGAGGACACCGCCCGGACGGGCGGGAGCTTCCTGATCGAGAAACAGGCCGACCCGTCAGCAGTGTGGGATCGCCCGTCGGACCCGCACACCGAGTGGAGCCAGGGGTCGGCCGGCGTCAGCGCCGACTCGCTGAGAGGCAGTGTCCTGAACGACTTGTTTCTCGCGGTCTGCCGGCGCCGCGGCCGCGATCAGCCGTGGCAGGTCGGGACCAATCCCTACGAGGGGGGCAGCGATCATACGGTGTTTGGCGCCGCGGGCGTGCCGGCGGTCCTCGCCTGGCACTTCACCGACCGCTACTACCACACCAATCAGGACCGGATCGACAAGACCAGCGCAGCCGAGATGCAGAACGTCGCGATCGCGACCGGCGCGACCGCCTGGCTGCTGGCGTCCGCGACCCGGCGGGACGCCGCCGCCGTCGCGGATCTGCTTGGCGACGCCGGCGCCGCCCGCCTGGCGCTCGAACGCTCGCAGGGGCCCGCCATCGTCGCGGCCGCCGCCGACCGCGGCGCCGCGCTGGCGGCGGAGGAGCAGATCATTCCCGCCTGGATCAAGTGGTACGGCGAGGCACTCGACGGCGTGCTGCGGCTGCCGGCCGGCGGAGCCGACGCGGCGGTGCGGGCTCGCGTCGCCGCGGCCAGGCGCCGCCTCCGCTGACCGCGGCTACCTCGCGAACACGTCGGCGACCGGCGTGACCCGGACCTTGTCGGCCGAGAGGTTCAGCTTCATCCCCCCGATGAGCGTGTCTTCGGCGAGCAGCTCCGGCGGCTTCTCCCCGTCATATTTGATCGCCGACGGCGCATCGGCGACGAGCGCCGCCTTCAGCGCCGCGCCGTCCTTGGTGATGATCACGACCGACAGGTCGCGGGCGCTGAGGTGCTTCCTGACGGCGGCGTTGACCTGCTCGACGGTCAGGGACTGCAGCGCCGCCCGCATCGTCGTCGTGTGGTCGCCGATCCGGTACCATTCCGAGTCGAGCGCGTAGCCGAGCCGGGCGTCCTGACGGGCGGTCATGACGTAGACGTTGTTCAGCAGATAGTCCCGCGTCGCCTCGAACGCCTCGCGGGTCAGGCCGTTGGTGATCATCGCGTCGAGCTCGTGTACGGCGATGCGCAGCGCCATCTGGGCGTTGGCCGGCACGACCGGGCGGATCCAGATTTCGAAAATCTGCTGCTGGCGGACGACATTGGCGTCGGGGAAGAACTGGAACATGCCGCGCGGAAACGCCTCGATGTAGGCGTAGTCTCCGTAGTTCATCCCCCGGACCTCGCGCAGCCGCTGGTAGAGCCGGCCTGACGAGATGCGGTGCTCGCCGAGCCATGCACGCGCCACCGACAGCGCCGCGAAGTCGGGATGCGCCCGGGTCACGTCGATCGGCAGCCCGAGCGAGATGGCCGTTGCCCGGGTGTCCTTCTCGATGATCGCGACCTCCATGCCTGACGGCCGGGTGCCGTGGACCGCGACCCGCGGCACCGGACGGCCGGCGGGGAGGCGGCCGAGCGCGCCTTTCAGCGCCGACAGCATCTCGTCCGGGACATCACCGCTCACCCCGACGTGCAGCGTCGCGCGCGTGTACATCTCTCTGGCGAACCGCCTGACGTCGTCCAGCGTGATGGCGTTCAGCCCCGCGACGGTGCCGACCACCGGGTGGCCATACGGCGTGCCTCGGAAGATCTCGGTCTGGAGGCGTTCCTTGCCGAGCTCTTCTTCGTTGTTCGAGCGGAGGTCCTGCACCAGCGCGTTCAGCTGGGCGTCCTTGATCCGCCGGAAGTCCTCCTCCCGGAAGCCGGGATCGAGCAGCTGGGGTAGCACGGTCGAGAGGAATCGCGACCAGTGATCGCGGTGGAGGATGCCGGTAAAGGTTGTCACCTCCTTGTCGGCGCGGCCGTTGAACGACCCGGCCATCGGGTAGAGCACGGCCTCGATCTGGTCGATCGTCAGGGTGCGCGAACCGGCTTCGGCAATCATCGCGGCGGTCACGGCGGCCAAGCCCTCCTTGCCGGCCGGGTCGTGCGACGAGCCGACTGTGAACAGCAGCTTGACGTCAAGCTGTGGCAGTACCGATTTCTGCTCGATGATCGGTAGACCGGCGAGGGGTGTGCTGGCGGGGGCCAGCGGCGCTGGCGCCGGCACCTCGGATGGCGCCGCCGGTGCGGTTGCGGACGCGGCAAACGAGGCCAGCGTCGGCGCCTTCTCGATCGCACCGGGCAGGGGGCCGGTCGACAGCGTCGTGACGATCAGGCCGGCATCGGTGAAGTATTTGGCGGCGGCGCTGCGCACGTCCTCCGGCGACAGGTTGTCGAGCGTGCCGTAATAGGCGTTGACCGTGCCGTAGGCGCGTGTCGCGGCGGCGAATCCGGCGACGACCGCGGCGATCCGCTCGGTGCTGTCGAGCGTCCGGGCAAAGCCGTAGCGGCTGTGCGACTTGGCATCAGCCAGGCGCGCTATCGGCATCGCGGCGGCGCGTGCCGCCGCCGCCGTCGCCAGAATCTGATCCCTGACATAGACCGCATCGGCCGGATCCTTCACCCGCGCCAGGATGGTGAAGAGCGCCGGGTCGACGCTGGACGGGGCATCGACGTCCAGCGAGTCGACCTTCTGTTCGGCGACGACCAGTTTCTTGTAGAGGTCCGAGGTGGGGCCGAAGAACACCGCGGCGAGCACATCCATCGCCGCCGAGCCCTTGCTGGTCTCGCCGAACGCGGGCGACGGGAATGCGACCGTAACGTAGGGCAGCGTCTGCGCCGCCCACGGCACGTGGGCGTACAACGGCCCGTGCGGCGCCGGCTCGCTCGGAATCGGCGGGGCGGGTGCCGGAGGCGGCGACCAGCCGCCCCAGTATTTCTCGACCATCGGCAGCACCTGCTCGGGCGTGACGTCGCCGGCGACGATCACCGTCGTGTACTCGGGCCGGTACCACCGCCGGAAGAACACCTTCGAGTACTCATACTCGTTCGGCATGTTCTCGATGTCGGCGATGAAGCCCATCGTGGTGTGCTTGTAGGTGTGCGCCTGGTAATAGTGCTCGCGCTGCACCTCGATCAGCTTCTCGACCGGGCTGGCGCTGTTCTTGTTGTATTCGCCGAGAATGGCGCGCGCCTCGGTCTTGAAGTCCGCTTCCGAATAGGCGAGGTGCTGGAAGGCGTCGGCGTAGAGCGCCAGGATCTGCTCGGTGTGCTGCCTGGCGAAGGTGGCGTAGTAATGGGTCGAATCGTCGCCGGTCCCGGCGTTGTCGCGCGCCCCGGCGCGGCCCATGATGGCGCGGAACTCGGCCGGCGGCGTCTTCGGCGTGCCCCGGAACATGAGGTGCTCAAAGAAATGCGCGAAGCCGGATTTTCCGGGCTCGACCTCGTTCCGGGATCCGGTCTGCACCGGAATCTGGATACTGACGAGATTCGGGAAGCCGGTCGGAATGACGATGACCTTCAGGCCGTTCGCCAGCGTGCGCTCGGTGGCGGTGAACGGCAGGACATCCGCCGGCGCGGCCTGCGGGTGCCGCCCGCCGGCTGCCAGACCGAGCACGATCAGCGTCGCGGCAGCGCGCCGCCGGGGGGTGAACAGCATTGAACGGCGGGGAAAATATGCCATCGTGATCAGATTATGACACCCGGCCTCGACCTGTGTCAGAATCGGCGCCGTACCTCCTTTTCCAGGCCGGCGGCCGCCCGCACGCGGGCCGGCGCCGGCCGTTAACCGCACATTTTTTCGGGGGCCACCGATGGATCGACGAGACTTTCTGATGAGCACGGCCGTGCTGACCGCGGGCGCCGCGGTGCGGGGGCTGGCCAGCCCGAATGACACGGTGCGGATGGCGGTGGCCGGCTGCGGTGGCCGCGGCTCGAGCCACGTCAGCGCCTGGTCGTCGATGCCGAACGTCGAGATCGTCGCGCTCTGCGACGTCGACGAGTCCCACATCGCCGACAAGCTCAAGGGGCTCGAAGCCAAGGGCAAGCGCAAGCCGGCGACCTACGTCGACTTTCGCAAGATGCTCGAGGACAAGAACATCGACGCCGTCTCGCTGGCGACGCCGAACCACTGGCACACCCTGCAGACGATCTGGGCGTGCCAGGCCGGCAAGGACGTCTACGTCGAAAAGCCCTGCTCGCACAACGTCTTCGAATCGCAGCAGATTGTCGCCGTCGCCCGCAAGTACGACCGGATCGTCCAGCAGGGCAGCCAGAGCCGCTCGTCACCGGCCCTCCAGGAAGCGGTCAAGCGCATGGCCGACGGAGAGCTTGGCGACGTCTACATGGCGCGCGGGCTCTGCTACAAGTGGCGCGACACCATCGGCCACACCCCGGTCTCGCCGGTACCCGCCGGCGTCGATTATGACCTCTGGACCGGCCCGGCGCCCCTGCGCGAGTTCACCAAGAACCGCTTCCACTACAACTGGCACTGGATGTGGGACACCGGCAACGGCGATCTCGGCAACCAGGGTATTCACGAGGTCGACATCGCGCGCTGGGGACTCGGCGTGACCCACCCCACCAAGGTCAGCGCGATCGGCGGCAAGTACATGTTCGACGACGACCAGGAAACGCCGAATACGCTCAGCGCGTCGTACGAGTTCGACGTCAACGGCGTCACGAAGATGATGACCTTCGAGGTGCGCCACTGGATCTCGCCGCACGAGGCGGGCATCAACGGCGACAAGCCGGGCAACACCATCGGCAACCAGTTCTACGGCTCGAAGGGCTATCTCGTCATCGACAACTACAACAAGTACTACTCGTTCCTCGGCAAGGAGCAGCAGCCCGGGCCGGGCGCGACCGCCCGCGACGAGCACTGGGCGAACTTCATCGCCGCGGTGCGCAGCCGGAAGCGCAGCGACCTCAACGCGGAAATCGAGGAAGGCGCGCTCTCCTGCAACCTGATGCACCTGGCGAACATCAGCTACCGGGTCGGGCGCACCATCCATTGGGACGCCAAGACGATGACCTGTATCGGCGATCCTGAGGCCAACGAGCTACTGACCCGCGCCTACCGGGCGCCGTTCGTCGTTCCCAAGAACGTCTAGCGACGAGGGATTCATGACCGACGAACGGACGAAGACAGGCGGTATCTCGAGGCGGGACTTCGCGGCCCGCCTCGGCGCCGCTGCCGCCGGCGTAGCTGTGGGCGGCGAACTGGTCGGCGGGACGCTGCGGGCGGCGCCCGCGGTCAGCCGCCGCATTCTCGGCGCCAACGACCGGGTCGTCGTCGCCAGCATCGGAATTCGCGGCCAGGGCAACGACGTCAAGCGCGGGTTTGCGCGCCTCGCCAACGTCGAAGTCAAGACGCTGTGCGATATCGACGCCAACCTGGCGCCCGAGCGCGTCAACGACGCGGCCCTCAAGGACGTCGCCGCGTTCAAGCCCGGCTTCGTGCAGGACATGCGCCGCGTGTTCAACGACAAGGACGTCGACGCGGTGATCATCGCCACGCCGAACCACTGGCACGCGCTGGCGACGATCCGGGCGGCGGCGGCCGGCAAGCATGTCTACGTCGAGAAGCCGTCGTCGCACACCGTCTGGGAAGGACGGCAGATGGTCGCGGCGGCGGCGCACTACAAAAAGGTGGTCCAGGTCGGGACCATGAACCGCAGCCTGCCGGCGGTCCGGGAGGCCATCAAGTTCATCCACGACGGCGGCATCGGCAAGGTCCACATGGCGCGCGGGCTGTGCTTCAAGCGCCGCGCCTCGATCGGGCGCTATCCGGACGGCCCGATGCAACCGGGCGAGACCTACCGCCTGAACGTCGAGTCCGCCAGGCCTGAGCCCGCCTACGACGCCCAGTATCTGTCGAAGGTCGACTACAACACGTGGCTGGGGCCGGCGCCGCTGCGCCCGTTCAACCGCAACCGGTTCCACTACAACTGGCACTGGCACTGGGACTACGGCAACGGCGACAGCGGCAACCAGGGGCCGCATCAGTTCGACATCGCGCGCTGGGGGCTCAACAAGCAGGAGCACCCGCGCCGCGTCCAGTCGATGGGCGGCTACTTCGGGCCCGAGTCCTCGCAGGAAACACCCGACACCCAGACCTCGCTGTTCGAGTACGCCGACGGGACGATGCTCGAGTTCGCGACCCGCGGTGAATTCACCAACGACGAAGCCGGGCAGCGGATCGGCAACCTGTTCTACGGGTCGAAGGGCTGGCTGTGGCTCGACGGCGAGGGGGGCGATCGCTGGCAGTCCTACTTCGGGACCAAGAACGAAAAGGGCCCCGGCCGCGAGCGTCAGGCCGAGCGCCGCGGCGCCAGTCCGTCGGTGCAGTACCCGCACTACCAGAACTTCGTCGACGCGGTGCGCGCCGGCGACCCGACCATCCTCAACTGCGACGTGCTCGAGGGACACTACACCTCGACGCTGCCGCATCTCGGCAACATTGCCTATCAGCTCGGCCGCGCGCTGGTCTTCGACGGCCAGAAGGAGCGCTTCGCCGACGACAAGAAGGCCGACGAGCTGCTGACCCGCGAATACCGCACGGGCTTCGAAGTGCCGGCGTCGTTCGCGTAATCATGACGAGGAGCGAGAGAGATGATTGACCTGAGCCGGCGCGCTTTTCTGGGCACGATGGCCGCGGCGCCGCTGGCGGTGCGCGGCGTCCGTGCCGCCGCCGCGATCCCGCGGATCGGCATGCAGCTGTACACCGTCCGCACCCAGCTCGAGAAGGACTTCGCCGGAACCCTGGCGAAGGTCGCGGCGATCGGCTACAAGGAAGTCGAGTTCGCGGGCTACTTCAACCACAGCCCGCAGCAGGTCCGCGACCTGCTCACGGCCAACGGCCTGACCTCACCGGCCGCCCACGTCGACTATGCCAGCCTCGCGCCGGACAAGTTCTCTGCGGTGCTCGACGCCGCCCACACCATCGGCCAGACCTTCGTCGTCAATCCGTGGATCGACCCGCCGATGCGGACGCAGCCGGGGATCTGGCAGCGCATCGCCGAGACCTTCAACCGCGCCGGCGAGTCCGCCCACAAGGCCGGCATCCAGTTCGCGTACCACAATCACAATTTCGAGTTCGCGCCGGTCGACGGCGTCCTGATCTACGACCAACTGCTGAAGGCCTGCGACCCGGCACTGGTCAAGATGGAGCTCGATCTGTGCTGGATCTCGGCAGCGGGGAAGGACCCGGTGGAATACTTCCGGAACTACCCGGGGCGGTTTCCGCTGGTCCACGTCAAGGGGCTGTCGAAGGTCATCCCGAACGGCGCCTCGGCACCGATCGATCAGCTGCTGCCGGCCATCACCGACGTCGGCCATGACGATGTCATCGACTGGAAGCGGATCTTCTCGCACGCGGCGGAGGGCGGCATTTCCCACTACTTCGTCGAGCACGATACCGCCGGGGATCCATTCGAGAGCCTGTCCCGCAGCTACGCTTACCTGCGCGATCTGCGCTTCTGATCGGCGGAGGAGAGCGAGCGATGGCACGGCGCTACTGGCTGATGAAGTGCGAGCCGGCAGCCTACACGATCGAGGATCTCGAGCGTGACGGCACGGCGAGCTGGGAAGGGGTCCGGAACTACCAGGCGCGCAACCTGATGCGCGACGACATGCAGCAGGGCGATGGCGTCCTGTTCTACGCTTCGAACGCCGAGCCGTCAGGCGTCACCGGCCTGGCCGAGATTGCCCGCCCCGGCTATCCGGACCACTTCGCGTGGACGCGTGGCCACAAGTATTTCGACAACGCCAGCACGAAGGAGGAGCCGATCTGGGTGATGGTCGACGTCGCCTTCGTCGAGCGGTTTCCGGAGGTGGTGCCGCTGGCGACGCTCAAGGCGACCAAGGGCCTCGAGCAGATGATGGTCACGAAGAAGGGCAGCCGGCTCTCGGTGCAGCCCGTCACCAAGTCCGAATACGACAGCGTCGTGCGCCTGGGCCGCCGGAAGGCGTGAGCGTCTAGCGCGGCGCCGCGGCCGCACATCCCTCGCCTGAGCGAATCGCGAGGATCACCAGCGGACTCTTTCCTGATGCCGACAGCGTGTGCTCCACACCGTGCGGGACCAGCGCAAAGACGCCGGCGGCGAGCGGCTGGTCACGCCCGGCCAGGCGCAGCGTGCCCTGTCCCGCGATGACATAGAGGAACTCGTCGCTGGCGCCATGGCTGCGCTGCGGCAGCGGATCGTGAAGCTGGATGAGCGTCGCGGCGGCGCTGTCGGTACAGCCGAGCGGCGAGGTCTTCATCGCTTCCCGGCCGATGTAGTTCTTCTCGATGAAGTCCGGAAGATCGCGGAGGATCGGCGCCGCCTCGCTCGGCGGCGGCGGCGGCGGAGCGGCTGGCGCCGGCGGCGGTGGGGGCGGTTCCGGCTCAGGCGTCAGGGTGACCTTGACGTCGATCGGCACGCCGCCGCGCGCGATGACTTCGCGCTCGAACGTCACGAAGCCTGCGCGCTGGAACGTCAGGCGGTAGGTGCCGGAGGGCAGATTCTCGAGGGCGATGCGGCCCTGCTCGGTGGTGACTTCCCGATGCACCGGCCCGTCGAGTATGACCTTGACGCCGCCGAGCGGTGCGCCCGCGGAGTCAGAGACGTGCACCGCGAGCGAGACCGGTCCGCTGCGCACTCCAGCGGCGGGGCGCCGCTGCGGTTGGGAAAACGGGGCCAGACCGACGAGCACGGCGAGCAGGAGTCCGGTGATCTGCATGACGTCCCATTATCCTTCGAGCCGCGCCCGGCCAGCTCAGCCGCGCAGCGGAATCACTGGCGCCGGTTGCGGGCGAACTTGTGCCATTCCTTGTCCCCCCTGAGGAAGTCGATGACCCCTTTGGCCTGGGCGTAAATGAGGATCGGCCGGTAGATGAACAGGTCGGTCACGCCGAGGCCCATCAGGTGCAGCAGGTCGCGCATCGCGTACGAGCGCGGACCCCGGGCGTAGGACAGGACGGCCAGGTTGGTAAGGATGCCGTTCGCCAGCGCCATCGCCACCAGCATCATCCCGACGTCGCGCCAATCGAGGATGCCCAGCCACCAGGCGGCCGGGATCACCGCGACCGCGAGGACTTCGAAGAACGGCGCCAGGACCTCGACGAGCACGTAGTACGGCACGCCGACCAGCCCGACCGACCCATAGCGCGGGTTGAACATCATGCCGCGGTAGTGCCACACCGTTTCAGTGATGACCCGCTGCCAGCGCGCCCGCTGGCTGATCAGGCTGCCAATCGAGTCCGGCCCTTCGGTCCGCCCGACGCTCTCCGCCAGTGCGATGACCCGGTAGGGGATCCCGGCACGCCGGAAATGGCGATGGACGCGGAACGTGAACTCGATGTCCTCGCAGGTGAACGCGCCCGAGAAGCCGCCGAGCTCCTCGACAACGTCGCGCCGCCAGACGGCGAACGCGCCGACCGCGCACAGCATGAAGTTCCAGCGGCTCCAGCCAAGCCGGTTGTTGACGAACGCCCGCATGTAGTCGAGCAGCTGGAAATCGGTCAGCGCATTGCCGTCGACCCGCTGGGTGCCGGCGCGCGCCGAGCCGCCGACCTCGGGGCGCCGGCTGATCGTCACCTGGCTGGTGACGCCGACGATCGTCGCCGGATCGCGCATCGGGACGCGCAGGCTCGACAGCAGTGCCTGGGGGTAGTAGACCGTGTCGGCGTCAACCGTGCAGATGTAGCGCAGTCGCGCCAGGTTGAGGCCGGCGTTCAAGGCGTCGGCCTTGCCGCCATTCTCCTTGTCCACCACGATCAGGTTGGGACGCGTGCGGCTGCGATAGACGCCGCGGACCGGACGGCTGGCGAACCGGCGGCGGTAGAACACTTCCCGCTGCTCGAGATCGAAGGTGGCCTTGAGAACGTCGAGGGTGCCGTCGCGCGAGCCGTCGTTGACGACGATGACCTCGAACTCGGGGTAGTCGAGCGCAAGCAGCGACTTGACCGAGGCCTCGATGACCACTTCCTCGTTGTAGGCGGGCGCAATCACGCTGACCGGAATCGTGAAGTGGCTGTCCGACAGCGCGTCGTAGTCCTCGCTGCGCGCCTGGTAGGCGAGCCGTGCGTGTTCGAGGCCCGAACCGGCAAGCATCAGGACGAACGCGCCAAGCACCGCCATCAGGTAGACGAAGCAGACAACCACCGCCAGGACGACCAGGGTCTGCATCGGTCAGCGCCCCGCCTCGAGGTGCGCCGCGGTCAGCAGTGCCCGCGCGCGGCCCTGGGCCGCGGGGTCGAGGCGCAGCAACACCCCGTCCCACATGCGCAGCCCGCCGGCCTCGGCCAGCCGCTCCAGCAGCCGCAGCCGCTGCGGGTCGGACGGCCCGTTCGCCTCGAGCGTCAGCAGCCGCTCGAAGCCGCCGGTATTCTGGAGGACCTCGGCGGCGCCGTTCCTGGCGAACGGATCGGGGTGCGACAGGTATGGGATCACGGCGTGCTCGATGTCCTCGCCGGCGCGCTCGAGCGCCTCCTTGACCGCCGTCCGGACCCACCAGTCACGGTCGGCGAGCAGCGGCAGGACCGAGGTGAGAGTCGCCCGGACGCCAAGCGCGGCAATCGCCCTCACCGCGTAGGCCCGCACATACGGGACCGGGTCTTCCAGACTGCGTCGGGCCGCCTCGACGGCCTCGGCCGTGCGCATCCGGCCGAGCGAATGGAGGGCGGCCTTGCGCACCATCGGATGCGGATCGCGGGTCAGGGTGCCGATCAGGCTGCTCACTCCCGGCACGTCGTAGCGGCGAATCAGCATCGTCCCCCAATACCGCACGTGCGCATCGTCCGACGACAGCAGCGGGACGAGCAGGTCGCTGATGTCCTCCGCGCTGCCCTCGAGCGCTGTCGCGACGCGGGAGCGCGGATACCGCCCGGCCGCGAGCGCCTCAACCAGCAGCTCGCCGGCGCGCCGGTCCTCAATCTCTCCGAGCAGCGCGACGGTCGCGCCGACGACTTCGCGGCTCGAATCGTCCAGGGTCAGGCGCAGCAGGCGCCAGCTCGCGCCGGCCCTGGTCAGCGCCAGGGCGCGGAGCGCGGCGGTCCGGCGCGAGCCGCGGCGGCGATTCTGGCGGACGATGGCTTCGAGCGCCGGCGCGCCGACGCGAAGGACGAGCGCTTCGGCGACGCTGAGATGGACGCGGCGGGCAATCGATGCGTCGGAGCCGATCGCCCAAAGCAGCGACAGCGGCGCCGCGCCGGCCACGGCGGCCGCCGCCTCCTGTCCGGCGGGCGCTGACGCAAGGCCCGCCTCGATGCGATCGAGCAGCAGGCGCTGCCGCTCGAAACTGATCCGCCTGGCGATCACGACGAGCGCGGTCAGAAAGTAGACGGCGCCCGCCGCAACGCTGGCCCACCACACCGAGTCCGCCCGTGGTGCGAACGCCATCAGAACGTCCGCTCGTAGCCGATCGACAGCGCGCGGTACTCGAACGCCGGATCTTCGTGGGCCGCCACGCCGCCGAACGCGAGGGAATCGCGGCTCGTGAGTCCCAGCCGCACCCGGCCAAAGGTGGCGTGGGAGTGGGAAGTACCTGTCGGCAGCGACGCGATGTCGAAGATGCGATCGCCGTACGCGAAACCCCCACTGAGATCGACGCGCGAGTGGACCGAATAGGACGTCCTCAAGCGCAGGGTCGGAGAGGTGCGTCCGGTATTGGAGTTGTGCGTGAGGTAGAGGCGCGCCTCGACCTCTCCCCGCGGGTGATACCAGGTGAGGGCCGGCTGTGGCTGGTGAATGTTCACCTGCCGGAAGTGAAGATAGCGGTAGCCGCCGGAGGCGACCAGCGTACCGACGATGCGGCGGGACACCTCGAGGTCGAGGGTCGCCCGCGACAGGAAATCTGCCGCGGGAGCGCTACCGACGCCGGCCGCGACCGTCCAGTCGCCCATTCGGCGGTAGCCATGCGTGGCGAGTGCGACGTCGACCAGCGCGCCGCGCTTCTGGCGCTCGCCGGACAGGAACCACCCCCCGCGCTCGGGTCGCGTCCAGCCGAGTTGGACCCGATCGGTAGTCCAGATGCTCTCGAACCCGTAGTTGGTGGCCGTGGCCCGGTCGTGCGTGAAGTCCACCGACCAGGGGGCCGCCGGCCGGCTCTGCGCAAGGCACGGCGTTCCGGCCAGATGCACGGCCAGCGTGACAGCGAACGCACCCAGGGGGCCCAGTTTCGAGCGAATCATTTCCTCTCCGGACAGGCGGCGCCGAGGACACACGAGGCCACACCTCCGAAACCGATCCCTCAGCACGCGTTCGCAGGGAGTGGGGTCGCCGGGGAGCGGCGGGCGGAAGGGCCTCAGCTCGCGGGTATGCGTCCGCACGCTGACGGCGCGGAGCCTGTCAGTATTCGCCTATTTTAGCTCATCCGAGGCGTTTCGTGAGCCGAAAGCGTCGTCAGTCAGCGTCCGGGCCGCCAGGGCGGCGCCGCACGGCTGTGTAGATCATCGCCCGACTGGTGCTGCGCATCGGCCGCCGCCGATAGTCGCCGTAGCGGTGTTCGACCTCGAAACCCGTGAGCCGGAACAGCAGCTCGACTTCGCGCGGATAGTAAACGTGGGACTCGAAGTCGCTGACATAGCGCTCGGTGGCGACGTTGTGCGACAGCTTGTCGTACAGGAAGCGGATCTCGGCGCGCTGTTCGTGCGGAATGTAGCGCGTCGTCTTGTAGCGCAGCAGCCGTTCGCCGCTGTCCGGATCGCAGGTATCGATGTCGATCTCGAGCGGCGTCCGCGGCGGCGTCTGCATCGAGTCGGCGTAGGCCGGCAGGTCCGGCATCACCAGATCGACGACGAACCGGCCGCCGATCACGAGATTGTCGCGCGTCCGGCGCCAGGCGGTGATCTGGTCGTCGAGGCTGAGCAGGTGCGTCAGCGACGAGCATGGCGTCAGGATCAGGTCGAAGGGCTCGTTCGCGGCCCACGCGCGCAGGTCCCCTTTGACGAACGACACCCGCCGCTGCTCGCCCGCCGGCAGCTCGGCCTTCTTCCGCTCCGCTTCCTCGATCATTGTCTCCGACAGTTCGAGCCCGGTGATCGTGAAGTCGAGCTCCGCGGCGAGGCGGGCGAGTGGGACCGTGACCCGGCCGCTGCCTGAGGCAAGCTCGAGGACGCGACGCGGGCGGAGCGTCCGCACGAGACCGAGGTAGAACCGCACATCCTCGTCGTCGCCCTCGTGCTCGAGGTCGTAGTCGCGCGGCCGTTCGTAGATGGTGTCCATCGCCTGGCCCGTCAGCGCGCCGCCTGAGCCGAGCCGAGGCCGAGCACGATGGCGTCCTCGAACGCGCCGGCCAGCGCGCCTGGCAGCGGCAGCCGCCCGCGGACGTAGTGGGCAAGGTGCGCGGCCGCGATCGCCGTGGCGGCCCCGACCAGGCTGCCGATGACAAGGTTCTGGCGATGGTCGCGCGCGACCAGCCCGCCGACGACCGCCCCGAGAATGGCCCGTCCGGCCAGCGGCAGCGGATCGGTGCGGTCACCGATGGCGGCCGTCTTGTCGGCGATCATTTCGCCGAGCGCCATCACCGGCATGACCGCCCTGAGCGCGCCGCCGCGTTCCAGCGCCAGCGCCGTCGGACCCGACATGCTGCGCATGCCGGTCATCGCCCCGAGGGCCAGGGTTCGCTTGAGAGAGGTACTGGTCATACGGTCGTCTTTCCTTTGCGGTAATAGGTGAACTTGACGTCAACGCCCTGGTGGGTCAGGCCGGCGGCGTCGCGAGCCGGCGGCGTGAGCGACCCATAGAGCGCCAGCCGCGAGAGGCGGCGATGGGCCTGGCGATGCCAGTGGCGCTGGTAGGGGCCGGACAACAGCACGAAGCCTATCCGGCTCCACCAGTTGGGCAGCGGCGCGCGGCGCCAGCGTGCCTCGATGCGGAAGCGCAGCTCGCCTTGCGGCGTCCGGGTGAGCAGGAACCACTCGACGCCGCGCTCGATGTGGCCATCGAGCGTGTCGTAGCGGAAGCCGTAGGCGTCCGGCTGGTCGCGGACCTTGTTGACGACCGCCGGGCACAGGTAATGGACGCCGAGGATGTTGACCTCGAGCAGCAGCCGCCGCGCCAGTAGCGGGGTCGCCGGGTCGAAGTGGGCGGTGACGATCTGTGGTTTCGAGAAGGAGTAGTTCGTCAGCGCAGCCTTGGCGCGGCTGAAGCGCGTGTCCAGGTCGGGTTGCCGGGCGATCACCGCCTCGGAGAAGTAGTGATGCCACCCGTCCTCGACGGTCATGTCTTCTTCGACCTCGTCGAAGTTGAGCGGCGTGTCTGGCAGGCGGGCGAGCCGGGCATGAAGCTCGCCGCTCGACCAGCCGCGCAGCAGGCGCCATTCCGTCATCAGTCGCCCGTCGCGTGGAAAGTCGGGCAGTCGAAGCTGTCGTCTTCAGGTGTGTCGTCGACTGCTTCGGTGGTGGCCCGGATGGCGCCGTCGATGCGGAGCCCCGTCGACGCGGCGGTCCGGTTGATGAAGTCCGTCCAGGTGTTGGTCTGCATCGCCTCGCCGACTGTCAGGAAACCGAGCAGGTGGGTGGCGGTCGCTGAACGGGCGCGGCTGCGGATGTGGAAGATCACGCGGCCGGTCGCATGGCGATAGGCCCCGAAGGTGATGCGCCCCGCCTCCGGGTGTCCGTCGAGGGTTCCGAGCGTCAGGCTCTGAGGGTCGTCATGCACCACCCGGACCCGGCAGTCCTGCGCGCCGGTGATCTGAATGTCAAGCTCTGCATTGCGCCCGACGCCGCCGGGGGCCTGGAAATTTACCAGCGCAGGCGGCGGGAGCTCGCAGAAGCGGGATTTGACGTGCGCCATCAGCTGCGACGGCGACAGCGATGTTTCGGCAAACGCCGCCCAGTAATCACGCTGCAGGAGCGGGCCGGCGCCAACGGCGGCATGCTGGGTCTCGTCTTCCACGTCGCTGTTACAGGCAAGGTTGGTGCCGGTTTTGCTTGCGCCGCTTCATGAGCAAAATGGACGTCAACCCCCATGCGCAGAGCCCGCTAGACGTCGGAAACGCTCCGGTCATCCGGCAGGAGCACGCCGAAGGGGAGATCGCCCGGCTGATTGAGCAGCAGACTGCCAAGTTGCCGTCGCACTGGTTTCTGTTCGCCGCACTCGGCGCGATGGGTCTGGCGCTGGGACTCGAGGCGACCGGGCGCTCCAGGGCGGGACGCTTTGTGGGGATGTGGCCATCGACCCTGCTCGTTGCCGGCATGTACAACAAGCTGGTCAAGACACTCGGCACGCGCTGACGCCCCTCCCGGCGGAATCCCCGGGAGGAACTGCACGGACCGGTGCAGGCGGAGAAGGCAGAAACCATGAATCAGTCGTCTCGCTGCTCACTATGAGCAGCGAGGCGACCTGCCAGAGTGCGAGCCGGCGACGTTACTTGGCGACGACCGCGAGTTCGTTCTTGACCGTGTAACCGGGTGCTTCGCGGTGGGCGATCGCCTCGGCCTTGGCCTTCATCGCCGCGGTCGGCACCGAGCCGCGCAGAACGACGGTCTTGGTATCGCCGAACGTGTCGACATTGATGGCGCTGGTGTCGACGGTCTTGTCGTTGATCAGCGCGCTCTTGACGTCCACCGTCTTGGCGCCCTCGCTGATTTTCTCCCCCATCTTGGAGGTGTCCTTCGCCGCGCCGTGCATCGTGTTGGCGCACGCCGAGGCGCCGGCCGCGAGTCCCAGCACCAGTAATCCAACCATCGACCGATTGACCACTCTCATGAAAAACACTCCCTCGATTGGCCGGCTCAGCTGTGAGCCGAGCGGCTTGTATTTGGCGACACGGCGCCGCGGCTTGCGTAGGCGCACGGTGACCGTTGCCACGCACTGTCCTTGTGCTGAGCAAAAAGGTCGCCAGCGGTCGTCCGGGTAAGTTTAGCCAGCTCAGCCTTGATGGATGCGGGGTCCCGCCACTCTTTTCAGTGTTTCGGCGTCCCGGGGCTCTGGAAGGACAACAAGAGGGCAACGGCGGAGCGCAGGTCGGTACGACGGAAGCCGACGACCGGAACATTTCTATATTCGAACGCCTGAGACGCTTTGCGCCCCAGGGCGGTGTGCGGCAGACTGAGCTGCCAGCGTCCATCTCGCGGATCCAGACGTCCGGGACCTGCTGGAACGCCTGCAGCACGGCGAGGCGCGGGCGGTGTTCGACCGCGAGCCGTAAGGCCTCGCGGCCCTACGGCAGCACCAGATCCCTGGGCAATTTCACGACCAGCGTGCCGGCAATCTTGTCGTGCCACATCTGGCTCTCCGCGTCCTGCAGCATCCACAGGCAGCCGATCCCCAGCGCGGCGATCGAGAACACGCTCGACAGCCCGCGGACGACCGCGTCCACCGGCCGCAGTTCGGCGCCGTGCGTCCGGATGACCCGCAGGCTGCAGACGATGCCGCCAAGGGTCGTTCCCTTCCACGCCCAGAACCCGATGTGATAGACGAGCAGCAGCAGGAAGAAGAAGCTGTCGTGGTGATTCAGGTCGAGCAGGGCGTTGGCAATCGCCACCAGCAGGCAGTCGAGCGCGAACGCCGCGACGCGATCGAGGAACGTCGCACGCGGGTAGCTCGCCAGGCCTCCATAGACGGGTTGCGCAGTGACATCCGGTGGCAGCAGCGGAAGGGCCGCGGAGGCGACGTCTGACAGTGGGCTGCCCGCGTCGTCGACGGGGATGCTCGCGGCTGCCGCGCGGGGCACCGGGGGGACCTCCGCGGACGGACGGCGCGCCGGACGCTCGCTGCGCCAGGCCGCACGGAACGTCACGGCCGCCGCCCCGAGCCCGAGCGCGCTGGTCAGCGCCCAGGTGACGAAACCCAGAACCGGCACCACGTAGGCGCCGCAGAGCAGCGCGAAGCCGATGACGAAGGCGGCGAGCGCCGCGATCCGTCCTTCGGGCGGCTCCGGACGGACCACCGCCCGGCCGATCGCTCGCGCCACCGCCGTCTGCCCGACCAGGCCGGCGACGATGACGGCGCAGAGCACGAACGGGACGACCGCCAGGCCGATGACCGAGACGGCCATGATCGCCAGGACCGGAACGGTGAGGATCAGCACCAGCATGCCGGCGAAGAACGTCCCGAACGGCCGCGCAGCGAGTACGTCCGCGGCGGCGCCGACCGGCCGGTCGAAGACCGTGTTGAGCGCCAGATAGAGCAGGAAGAAGACGCCGACCATGATCCAGATCCAGCGGAGATCCGGGACGATCAACCGGCCCCACAGCAGGCCGCGGGTCACCCACGGCGAAACGTTCTGCAGCGCATGGCCCACCCACTGGCTGCCGATCACGACCTGTTCGCCGCCGGGGACGAAGTTCTCAGGCGCCTGGAGCGTGCCGCCAACGATGACGAGGTCGCTGCCGACCGAGGCCCCGGACTCGATCGTCGCGCCGCCCCCGACCACGATCAGGTTCCCGTCCACGGCGGCGCCGGCGCCAAGGTGTGCCGAGCCCATGATCACGACGACGTTCGACTCGACGTGGCCGTCGATTCTGACGTCGCCGACGATGTTCACGACTTCGCGGACGATGTCGTGGGGGCCGAGCGCATAGTCCTGGCCGATGCGGGTGATCGGCCGGCCGGGCCTGTCGAACGGCTCCCGCGGCTGCTCAATCGGCTCCTGAACGGCGGGCGCTGCCGTGGGCCGCGGCGGGCTCGAGCGCTGGAGTCCGTGTGCCGGAGCCACCAATCCGGCGGTCAGCAGGAAGACGGCGCAGGCGAACGTGGACCATCGGGTGATCGTCATCGCTGTGAAGCCCCTCCCAGGGCGAATTCGAGTGCGGCCCAGACGAGGGCGGCGGTCAAGGTGAGACCAACACCCAGCGCGAGCACGTAGGTCCCGACCGGCTGCAGGAACACTTCCCAGAGGGCGCGCATGATGGTCGCGGCCTCGCCGGCGGTTCGTGCGGCGTCCGCCACCGGCTTCGGCGGTGCCGCGGCGAGCATCCACAGCCCGGCGACGACCGCCAGCAGCATCGCGGCTGACGCGGCCTGCCAGACGGCCGGCCAGGTCATCCAGCCGGTTGGCCGCGGCGCCGAGGTCGCCGCCATGATGCGCGGCAGCAGCTGCCGCGGCGCGTGCAGCTGCGGCAGCGCCTTGAGCTCGCGATCGAGCGCGGCTTCGAAATCAGCGGGGTCCATATGGCGCCAGCCTGTCCTTCAGCGTCTCGCGGCCCCGGTGGATGTCCGACTTCACTTTGGCGAGCGACACGCCGAGCGCGTCGGCGATCGCCTGGTAGGTCAGGTCCTCGAAGTGGAACAGGACGAGCGGCACGCGCTGGTGGTCGGGGAGCGCACGGAGCGCGCGCTCCAGGCGCTCGTGCCGTTCGGACCGTTCGAGGTCGTCCGGCGCCGACGCCATCAGCGCCAGCCGCGTCGCCAGGGTCGGCGCCTCTCCCTCGCGGTCGAGCTCACTGAAGAACTGCCACCGGGCGCGGTAGCGCGTCAGGTGGTTCAGGCAGAGATTCGTCGTCACGGTCTTGAGCCAGCCCGGCGCCGATGGGCTGTGCTGGAGGTCCTTGAAGCGCTCGAAGGCGCGCAGGAACACCGTCTGGGCCACGTCTTCGGCCTCGGCTTCGCGCCCGAGCAGCCGTACGGCGGTTGAGAACACCATGTCCTGGAACTCGCGCACGAACGCCTCGAACCGGGCGGCGTCGGTCATGACGGCTTCGTCCGTCCGCGTGCGATCACTGTCTGACAAACACGCCAGGCCGGGAAAAGTTGCACGGGTGTGGGGGAGTGTAGCGCGGCGCCGGCGGGGGGCGGATCCCGGCCGATGGCCGGGGCATCGGGCACTGGCCGACCGAGGGAAGAACAGTTACCGCTTGATCAACGAGCCTCAGTGCTCCCGGCGGGACTCAGGACTCTTGCCGGGTACAGGCACCTGCGGCGGGTTCACCAGCGCGTCCATGCGCTCGAGGCTGCGCCGGACGACGGCGCCGGTGCTCCCGGAGAAGCCGACATTCCCCGTCCGCAGCACATCGAACGCGGTGATCGCGGCCCGGAGCAGCTCCCGCAATTCATAGGATTCACCGTCGCGGGTGATCTCCTGGGCGCGTGAAAACTCCGTGACCGCACCGGCAATGGCGTCGTCCAGGCACCGGTTCAGCGTCCGGAAGTCCTCGGTGCCGATCGGCGCGCTGGTTTCCACGGCGAGGTCGGTAATCGCCTGGCAGACATCGCCATAGCCGTGCACCACCTGCGAGATGTTGAACCCGCGCAGCATGAGATCATGCCCGTGCTTCATCGCGCTTGTGCTGATCGTGTCGGCGTCGGACGGTCCGTGCCGCAATTCTTCGGAAAGCTGCGAAAGGAACAGCGGCACGCCGTCGTCGACCTCTGCCGGGGGGGAGACCGGGCCGGACCGCGTCGCGACCTTGATCTGGCAGCGGCGGAGGAGCTCGTCGCCGTTCTGGTCGATGAACTGATCGAGCGCGAAGTTGACCATCCGGGAAGACTATCCGGTCGTCAAGCAGCTGGCTGTGCAATAGGGCACAGGGGCAAGGCTGTGCACTATAGAACAGCCCGAAAGCTCAGCGGGGTGTAGCCTCACTGAGCGGCACTGCGTCTTTGCCGATTGGAGCAGTCGAATGTTGGACGAATTCATCGCCACCCACCGCGACCGGGTGATGGCGAAAGCGCGGGAGAAAGTCAGCTCGCGGGGCTGGCCCGTCGTCTCGACCCATGAGCTCGACCGCGGCATCCAGATGTTTCTGACGCAGCTGATCGAGACCCTGCGGTGGGAATCGACGTCCACGCCCTTTTCTCCGACCGACCTTGCCGCCGACGCCCGGCGGCATGGCGGGGAGTTGCTGGCGCGGGGCTTCAGCGTGTCCCGGGTCGTTCACGATTACGGCGCCATCTGCCAGGCGGCGACCGAACTGGCGCTCGAACTGCACGCGCCCGTGACGATAGACGAATTCCATGTGCTGAATCGCTGCCTCGACCTGGCGATCGCGGAGGCCGTCACGGAACACGCCCGCATTACCGCCGAATCGCGGTCCAGCGAGGAACTGGAGCGCGTCGGGCGGATGGCGCACGAAATTCGCAATCGCCTGAACCCGGCGTTGATCGCCTTCGACATCATCAAGAGCGGGACCGTCAGCGTAAACGGAAGCACCGGGGCGGTCATCAGCCGCAGTCTCCTGGCGATCAGCGAGCTGGTCGACAGCACACTCGGGGAAATCCGGACGGCGGCGAGCCACCACCGCGCCGAGGTGATCTCGATGACGCCGTTCATTCACGACATCGCGGTGGTGGCCCGGCTGCAAGGCGAGCGGGCCGGCCTGCAGTTTGTGGTCGGATCGATCGAGCCCGACCTCTTTGCGAACGTCGATCGCCAGCTGCTGGAATCGGCCCTCATGAACCTCGTCAACAACGGCTTCAATTACACGCGGCCCGGCGGCGCCGTGACGGTCCGCGCCTGCCGTCACGGTGAAACCGTGCACATTACAGTGCAGGACCAGTGCGGCGGCATCGCCGATGCCACCGGCGATCCGTTCCAGGCTTTTGGCGAGCGCCGCGGCCGGGACCGGTCCGGGCTGGGCCTCGGACTGTCGATCGCGAGGAGAGCCATCAGGGCCGAGGGCGGAGAAATCAACGTGCGCAACATGCCCGGAGAGGGCTGCGTCTTCACCATCGAGGTGCCGCTGTCGGGCGCACCCGTGCCGGGAGCGATGCTCGTGGAGTAGGCCGTATCCGCGTCGAGTGGTCGCGGCGACCGTCTCTGGTCTGCGACACCGGCAAAGCGGATTTGCGAGGAGGCGTGCCGCGTCCGGCGCTCGCGGCTTCAAGGGTCCTTCCCGCCACGCACGTATCTTCGCCACGAACGGACGACCTGCCAACCGAACTGAACCAGACATCCAGAGTCGCACGCTGACGGCGCACTGCATCGGCGCGGGTCGCCGGCAGTATGCTGACTGGCGGACGGTCGACTACGATGCGACGCGGCGGCGCGTGCCGACTCAGTCCCGCCACTGGAGGCATCATGCTGAAGCGTTTCTCCGAAGTTGGACACGTCCCGCCAAGACGACGGTTCTTCACCGCGGCCGCGGCGGTCGCGGGTACCGGTCTCGTCTCCGACGCGCTGGCGTTCGGGCGGTCGTCCGCGCCGTCCGGCCCGCAAGCGACGGCACCGCAGACGGTTCTGGCCCTCGGCGCCCATTACGACGACTGCCCGTTCGGCATTTCGGGCCTGCTGCTGCAGGCGGCGGCGAAGGGGCATCGCGTCGTCGTCCTCTCGCTGATTGGCGACTACGGCAACTGGAAGCCGGTGCGCGGGCGCGGGCCGGCGATCGTCGAGGGGACGCGGCGGATTGGGGCGGACTACGGTGTGGAGAGCCGGTTCCTGTCGCACGCGTCGGGACGGGTCCAGGTCACCGAAGCCAGCATCCGCGCCGTCGCGGAGGTCATCGCGGAGGTCAAGCCGGATGTGGCGTTCCTGCTCTGGCCGCGCGATCAGCATCCCGACCACGAGGCGGCGTCGGTGATCTGCAGCGCGGCGCTGCGCCTGGGTGACCGGGTGCTGGCCGACCCGTTCGCGCCGTATGCGGTGCCGCGCCGCGTCTACCAGTACGACAACGGCCCGCGCCACACGATCGGTTTCGTGCCCAACACCTTCGTCGACGTCACGGCGGAGTTCCCGCGCTCGAGCGAATGGCTGGGGCGTCTCATGGCGCTCGTCCGCGACGAGCCGTACACGCCCGGCCCCCCCGACGGCGCGCAGCTGCTCCGGGAGACGCTGTTGCGCTATCGCGGCGCCACCTGCGGCGTGGCCTATGCCGAGGCGCTGACGTCGTTCGATGCGTATCCGCAGGCGATCTTTTAACCCGAGGAGACGACTCGGCGGCGCTCGATGAAAGTCGGTCAGCGTACAAACGAAGAGGTCACCGTTACGGCGACCTCTTGATCTCGATAAATTGGTTGCGGGGGCAGGATTTGAACCTGCGACCTTTGGGTTATGAGCCCAACGAGCTACCGGACTGCTCCACCCCGCGTCAGGAAAACCAATCGTAACACCGATCGACCGGCGTGATCAAGGCGGCGTCAGTTCCCAGGTGCGCGGCCGGCCGGCCGGACCGAGACCATCACGCCGGCGCCCTTCGGCGTCAGCAGGGGAGAGGCGTAGAAATTCCGGCCGTGCCAGGTCACCGAGCGGCCGACGATGATGCCTTCGGCGGCGCCGAAGGCGACGTCGCTGGCGTAGTGGCGCTGATCGTGAAGCCGCGAAATCGCGACATACGAGGCGATGGTATAGGTCGGCACCGCGGCCTTCCAGCCGAGGTGCTGCTGCAGCACCGTGGCGGCCGCAAAGGTCGCCGACGCGTGCCCCGATGGGAACGCATACCCGCCGGTCCGCTTGCCATCGTCCCGGATCGGGCGATCCCGCCGGACGGACGATTTGATGATCTGGGTAATGCCCTCCGAAAGAATCGTCGCCTCGATGAGATCCATTCCGAGGTGGCGCGCCCGGCCGTGGCCGGTCCCCCGGCCGATAAGGTAGGTGGCGACCGACGCCCCCATCAAGGTCGGCAGCGAGCCGACGTACTTGCCCGCCTTGAAGAACGTCTCGACACTGTCGGACCCGCGGAGCCGCCGATCGAGGGTGTCATCCGCCGGATGCACCGCGAGCGCCAGCGCGCTCCCTCCGACCAGCCAGTAGAGGGTGTTCCGGCGCGGCATCCTCTTGAGGTCATCGCCAAGGTTGTGGACGAGCGCCGGAAAGAACGCGCGCGACGGCTTGGTCTGCTCCTCGGCCGTCGCCACCGCGGGACCACTGCCCGGAGGAGGTGGTTCGGCGGGCTTCGCGGCCTCCTGCGCCCGCACCGCTGGTGCGGCGAGCAGGGAAGCGGTCAGCGATCCGGCAAGTATTCGGCGTGACAGGGAGGCGAACGGGAAAGAAAGCGGCATGACAGCTCCTGAGCAGAACCCGCGATCCCATCAGGGGCGGGGAAACAGGAACCGTCGTGCAAGAGTGCCGCCACGCGGCGGTCAGCGCCGAGGCTTCTCGTCCTTGATGATGAAGAGGAGTTCGCCGGGGCGGATCAGGCCGAGCTCCTCGCGAGCGAGAATCTCGATCGCCCCCGGATCTTCCTTAAGGCGCCGGGCTTCTTCGCGCAGCTGGACGTTTTCGCGGCGGATCGATTCGAGGGAGGCGGTGAGCTCGCGGTCCTGTCGCCGCGCGCGCATCGATTCCATCAGCCCCTTGTCACCGACCAGGGCATCCACGACCAGCACGACGGTCACGAAGACGAGGAGCAGGTGCACGGTACGGCGCTGCAGGCCGGACGGCGCCGCCGTAACGACACGCTTGCGCCGCAGCGGTTCCACACCGCCCGGTCGTCGAGCTTCCGATTTCTGGTACGCTGGCGCAAGCATCAGGTTGGAGCGCTCCTTTGTACAATACTTCTCGTCAGAATGCAGCCGCGAAAACAGACGGCGCGTACAAAATCAGGCACGCGGGGCACGGCTGAGCTCGCCGCCAGGCCGAGAGCCCCGGAGGATGAACGAGATGACTGCTGACTACGTCGTGATCCTGACGTCCCTGCCGCTCGACGCCGACGCGGAGGCGTTCGCCCGCGCCCTGGTCTTCGAACGGCTGGCAGCCTGCGTCAACCTGTTGCCGGCGATGGAGTCGATCTACCGGTGGGAGGGTGCGATCTCGGAAGATCGGGAGCGGCAGGTCGTCATCAAGACGAGCGCCGACCGCGTCCCGGCGCTGCGGGGGCGGCTCCGGGAGCTGCATCCGTACGACGTCCCGGAGTTCATCGTCCTGCCGATCGTCGACGGCAGCGACGCCTACCTGCGCTGGGTCGGCGACAGCACCGCCGCCTCGCCAGGCTCGTCACATGGCGGCTCGTAATCGACAGGGAAGCGCGCGGCGCTGACACATCGACAGGACCGGCGGCAGCGCGCGGGGGCCGAGCCTAGTCGAGCGCCTGCTGCAGGTCCTCGATCAGATCGGCGACGTCCTCGATGCCGACGGAAATCCGCACCAGGCTGTCGGTCAGGCCCATCGCCCGGCGCCGTTCTTCCGGCACCGCCGCATGGGTCATCGCCGCCGGATGGCTGATGAGCGTCTCGACCCCGCCAAGGCTCTCGGCCAGCGCCATCAGCCGGACCCGCCGGCAGACCTCGAACGCGGCCTCCTTGGTGCCGGCATCGAACGCCACCATCCCGCCGAAGCCGCGCATCTGCCGCTTCGCCAGATCGTACTGCGGGTGGCTCGGCAGCCCCGGATACATCACCCGCTCGACCTTTGGGTGGGACTCCAGGAACTGCGCGATCGCCAGGCCATTGGCATTGTGCTGCGCCATCCGCACCGCCAGCGTCTTGGTGCCGCGCAGCACCAGCCAGGAATCGAACGGGCTGAGGATCGCGCCGGCCGAGTTCTGAATGAACTTCAGCCACTCGATGTCTTCGTCCCGCACCGCGATGACGACCCCGCCGATGCTGTCGCTGTGGCCGTTCAGATACTTGGTGGTGCTGTGGACGACCAGGTCGGCGCCGAATTCAATCGGCCGCTGCACGCACGGGCTGGCAAACGTGTTGTCGACCACCACCCGCACGCCGCGGCGCCGCGCCATCGTGCAGACCGCCGCAAGGTCGGTCAGACGAAGCACCGGATTGGTCGGCGTCTCGAGGAACACCATCTTCGTCTCCGGCCGGATCGCCGCTTCGACGAGCTCGGGCCGCGAGGTGTCGACGTAGGTGAAATCGAGCTGGTACTGGCGCAGCACGCGCTCGAACAGCCGGTAGGTCCCGCCGTAGGTGTTGTCGGTGACGACGACGTGGTCGCCGGACTTGAGCATCGTGGTGATGGCGGTAATCGCCGCCATGCCGGACGCAAACGCGAACGCCGCCTTGCCCTTCTCGATCGCCGCGAGGTTCTTCTCGAGCGCGAACCGGGTCGGATTCTGCGTCCGCGCGTATTCGTAGCCCTTGTGCAGACCCACTTCCTCCTGGACGTAGGTGGAGGTCTGGTAGATCGGCGTGATGATCGCGCCGGTCGAAGGGTCGGGCTCCTGCCCGGCGTGGATGCAGACGGTGGAGAAGCGGGCGGTCTCGGTTAGTTTCACACGCCGATCTTAGCAGAGTGGCCCGGGCCGGCGCCGCCGGGACGACCGCTCCGGCTCTGCTATCATCGAGCCTCCAGCAGGATGGCAACCGCACGCATGTCCGACAGGCCGGCCCCCGGCGGGCGCCGTTCGTCGCCGCCGGTCGGCGCCGACCCGCCGCTGCGCGCGCGCGAGCTGCTGCTGCACTCCTGGCCGGGGCGCCTGTTCCTTATCTCGGCGGCGCTGAAGCTGGCGCTCGCGCCGGCGCGGCTGCTCGACACCATCCCGGTCATCGTCCAGCTGCTCGGCGCCGTCGCAACGCTCGGCCTGGCGATGGCGCTTGGTTATTTCGCCTGGGTGCTCTTCATCCTCGTGAAGCGCCGTCTGCTGTGGCGGGTCCGCCGCAAGCTGATCCTCTCCTACATTTTCATCGGCGTCGTCCCGTCGCTGCTGATCGTCGTGTTCTTCCTGCTCGGCGTGGTGCTGATTTTCATGAACGTCAGCGCCTACCTGTTCAAGGACGGCTACGACGCGACGGTCGGGGTCGTGCAGCTGGCGACGGAGTCGGCGGCGCTCGAAATGGCGCGGACGCCGGCGGCCGCCGAGCAGTCGCTCGGCCGCATCCACCAGAACGTCGCGCGGCGCTACCCGGTCTTCTCGATGACCTACCTGCCGCGGCCGGACGGCGATGGCCGCGCCGGTCTGCCGGACGCGCCGCTCATCCTCGGGCGCTGGGACCACGTCCGCCCGCCGGCCGCGGTGCCGGCCTGGCTGGCGCGGCGGCCGTTCCCGGGCGGGTCGGTCCTGATTCCATCACCCGACGAACCCGGACGCGTCGAGCTGGTGATCCGGTCGGCGGTCCCGGTCCTCGTCGACGGCGTCGCCGCCGGCGTGCTGATTGCCGATCTGCCGATCGGCGTCGACATGGTCCAGCGGCTCGAAGACGCGACCCGCGTCCGCGCCGGGGCGGTCTCGCCGATCGTCACGACCGGCAGCAGCCAGGGTGTCCGCCTCGGCGGCGGCAACGGCGACGCCGACGCCGGCCTGACGACGCTGTTCGGCAGAAGCCTGATGTTTCTGGACTATCAGGACTGGGACAGCGGCGCGCCGGGGCGGGTCAGCGTCTCGCTCAGCTATCGTCCCGCCCAGCTCTATCGCGAGCTGTCGGACGCGCAGCAGATCGTCTTCCGCGGCCGCAGCCTCGGCGAGTGGGCGGTCGTCATCCTGTTGCTCATCGCCGTGCTGTTCCTGACCATCGAATTCGTCGCGCTCGGCATGGGGCTGGCGCTGGCGCGCTCGATCACCAGTTCGATCCACGAGCTGTTCACCGGGACGGAGCGCGTCCGCCACGGCGACCTCAGCCACCGCATCGACGTCGCCAGCGACGACCAGCTCGGCGAGCTCGCCGGATCGTTCAACGAGATGACCGGCAGCATCGAGGGCCTGCTGCAGACCGCCGCCGAGAAGAAGCGGCTCGAGGAAGAGCTGCGCATCGCCCGCGTCATCCAGATGTCGCTGCTGCCGCGCGGCGCGCTCGACGTGCCCGGCCTGGCGATCACGGCGCTGTGCGTCCCGGCGCGCGAGGTCGGCGGCGACTATTACGACTTCTTCCACCTCGATGGCGACCGCCTCGGCGTGCTGATCGCTGACGTCTCGGGCAAAGGGACCTCGGCGGCGCTCTACATGGCGGAGCTCAAGGGACTGGTGCTGGCGCTCAGCCACCGCCACGATTCACCGCGCGACCTGCTGGTCGAGGTCAACCGCATCATCTCCGATCATCTCGACAGCCGCAGCTTCATCACGATGACCTACGCGATCATCGACATGGGCCGCGGCGTGATGACGTTCTGCCGCGCCGGCCACACGCCGCTGATCTACCTGCCGGGGCCGTCGCTGCTGCCGGCCGCGGCGCAGGTCCTGATCCCCGACGGCATGGTCGTCGGGCTGCGGATCGACGGCGCGGCCGAGAAGTTCGATGCCCTGCTCGAGGAGCACGCCATCGACCTCTCCGCCGGCGACGTCATCGTCCTCTACACCGACGGCATCAGCGAGGCGATGAACACCGCCAGCGACCTGTTCGGCGATCAGCGCCTCAGCCGGCTGGTCGAGGAGCACGGCCACCTCGAATCAGGCGAGCTGCGCGAGCGCATCCTGCGCGAGATCGAGGCGTTCGTCGGCAGCGCCGACCAGCACGACGACATGACGATGATTCTGCTGAAGGTGAACCGGACGTTCGCTTCGGCCGGCCGGGTGGCGGTGTGAGGGCCGCCGCCGGCTGTTTCCGGAAGGGCCCGGGCCGCCGACCATGACCGATCTCGTCGTCGTCTTCCGCACGCCGTCGCAGAGCGAGGCGGAAGTCGTCCGCGGCCTGCTCGAAGCGCACGGCATTGCGGCGATCATTGCGACCGACCTGTCGCGGACCGCGTTCCCGCTGACTCTCAACGAGCTGCGGCTGGCGGTGCCGGCCGAGGACGGCGAGGCGGCGAAGCGGCTGATCGCCAGCCATCGCGACGACGCGACGCCCGGCCGGGTGGTGCCGTTCGGGTCGGAGCTCGAACCGCTCGAGCGGCGGATCGGCTACCGGTTCCGCGATCGCGGTCTGCTCGAGCACGCGCTGACCCACCGCTCGCGTGTCCACGAGGACGCCAGCGGCGGCGTCATCGACAACGAATCGATGGAGTTCCTCGGCGACTCGGTGCTCGGCTTCGTCATCGCCGACCTGCTGTTCCACGAGTTCCCGGAGCACAACGAAGGGCAGAAGTCGAAGCTCAAGGCGTCGCTGGTGTCGTCGGCGTCGCTGGCGCGGCTTGCCGAGCGGATCGACATCGGCCACTACCTGATCCTCGGGCGGGGCGAAGAGAAGACCGGCGGCCGCCGCAAGCATGCGCTCGTCGCCGACAGCTATGAGGCGCTGATCGCGGCGATCTACCTCGACGGCGGGATCGCGGCGGCGCGGAGCTTCATTGCCCGGCAGTTCGCCGACCTGATCGACGAAGCGCGGCGGACCGGGGCGCACGCCGCCTTCACCGAGGACTACAAGTCGGCGCTGCAGGAGTGGCTGCAGTCGGCCGGCCGCGGGCTGCCGCTCTACCGGCTCGCCGGGGAGCTCGGGCCGGCGCACCGCCGGACGTTCGACGTCGAGGTGGTCGTGGACGGCGAGCCGATCGGCCGCGCCGAGGGACGCAGCAAGAAGGAGGCGGCGCAGGCGGCGGCACGGCTGGCGCTGGCGCGGCTGAAGGATCCGCCGCCAAAGGCGTGATCAGTCGATCTCGATGATGCCCCAGGACTTGTCGGGCTCGGCGGCCGGCTCGGGGGTGCCGGCGAGGGCCAGCGCCGGGGCGGGCTGCGGCAGCCGCGCCTGCACGTAGGCGTGGACCTCGCGCGCGAGGTCGTCGTCCGACGGCGGCGTCGGCCGGCCGTGGAGCCGCACCCACAGCCGCAGCATCGGGTCGACGAAGCGGTAGCGCTTCTGCCGCGAGACGACGAGGTCGACGTCCTCGAGCCACGACAGATAGTCCTTGGTCGATCCCGGCGTGCGGTGAAGGCGGAGCGAAATCTCCGTCAGGGTCAGGCCTTCCTCGCTGGCGAGGACGTCGAGGATCGCCTTGAGCGCGCCGTAGCCGCGGGCGCGGTGCAGCCGCAGTTCATAGGAGAAGCGGCAGGCGGCGGCCAGCGTCCCGCCGGGCGCGAGCAGCGCGCTCAGGGCGCTGACCGGGTCGGCGGCACCGCGCGGGCCGAGCGCGGCCGACGCCTCGGCAAGCATGCGCGCGTAGATCGGCCGGCCGTCGGCGATCGCGTGCACCAGATGCGCCAGCTCGTCTCGGGCGCGGTCGTCCTCGTCGTCGATGGCCCCCGACAGCGAGTGGCCGGCCGGACCGGCCGGCAGCGTCGCCCGGATCTCGGCGGGCGACAGCGGCGCGACCGGAATGATCTCGAACTGCGCCGGCGCATCGCGGAGCAGCCGATGGGCGCGGGCGGCGTAGCGCGTCGTCAGGACGAAGCGGTTGCCGCTGGCGGCGAGCACCGCGACCAGATCGCGCAGTACGGTGCGCAGACCGGGGAAGCTCTCGAAGGTGCGGAGCTCGAGGAACTCGTCGAGCAGGAAGGTCGCCGGCGCGCCGCCGGCGGTCCGCGCCGAATCGAGAAACGCCAGCGCCGCGTCGAACGCGCCGCGTGCGCCGCCATCCGCGCCGCCGGCATGCCGGTGGGCCGTAAACGGCGACGCGTCGCGCACCGCCGTCAGGAAGCGTTCCGGCGTGGTCGCCGCCATCTCGACATCGAGGTACTGGGCGGCCGGATGGCCGAGCAGGTCGCGCAGCCGCAGCAGCAGCGAGGTCCGGCCGCTGCCGCAGCCGCCGAGCAGCACCGGAATGCGGCCGCGGCCGGACGACGAAGATTCAATCGACGCCAGCACGCGCCGCTCGAGCGCCGGCCGCTCCGGAATCATCATCGCGCGGGCTCCCCGGGCGCGGGACGTGACGGCCTGTGCGGTAAAAGATTGACGATGGGCATCGCGATTTGAAATCCGTGACGTCGATGGCGGCGCGGGCGCGTCGAAGGATAGCAATCTAGAAACGTACGCGGTCGTTGTCAAATCGAAAATGAAAATTTCTTACTTGACTTCCACGCCGCACGACCTCTCGAGCGATCCGTCGGCGATGATCGCCGCGATCGCCTCGATATCCGGCGACGGCGGGCGGTCGCCGGCGAGGTGCGGCACGATCGATCGGACGCGCCCGTGCGCCTGGACCAGCGCCGGCGACGACGCCAGCGGCGCGAGCAGGTCGATCGCCTGACAGGCGCAGAGCGTCTCGATCGCCACGACCAGCGTCGCGAGCTCGAGCACCCGCGCCGCCTTGAGCGCCGCCGCCATGCTCATGCTGACGTGGTCTTCACGGTTCGCCGAGGTCGGGATGGTGTCGACGCTGGCCGGATGGCAGAGCGTCCGGATCTCCGCGACCAGTGCCGCGGCGGTGACCTGCGCCATCATGTAGCCGGAATGCAGGCCGCTGCCGGTCGTCAGGAACGGCGGCAGGCCGCTCAGCGCCGGATTGACGAGCCGGTCGGAGCGCCGCTCGCTGATCGTCGCCAGCTGGGCGAGCGCGATCGGCACCAGGTCGGCGGCGATCGCCACCGGCGCGCCGTGGAAATTCCCGCCCGAGACGATGTCGCCGTCGGCCGCGAACACCATCGGGTTGTCGGTGGCGGCGTTGAGCTCCGTCGCGATCGTCCCGGCCGCGAACGCCAGCGCGTCGCGCGCCGCGCCGTGGACCTGCGCCGCACAGCGCAGCGAATAGGCATCCTGGACGCGGCCGCAGTGCTCGTGCGACCGGTTGATGGCGCTGCCGTCGATGAGGCGGCGGAGGTTGGCGGCGGCCGCGGCCTGGCCGGGATGCGGGCGGGCGGCGTGAATCCGCGGATCGAACGGCTGCACCGAGCCGCGCAGCGCGTCGATCGACAGCGCGGCGGCGACGTCGGCGGCACGGGCGAGCCGCGCCGCCCCGTCGATCGCCAGCGCGGCGACGGCGGTCGACGGCTGCGTGCCGTTGATGAGCGCGAGCCCTTCCTTGGCGTCGAGCCGCAGCGGCTGCAGCCCGGCGGCGGCGAGCGCCTCGGCCCCGGGCCGCGGCCGATCGTCGTCACCCACCGTGGCGGTGCCTTCGCCGACGAGGACGAGCGCGAGGTGGGCGAGCGGCGCGAGATCGCCGCTCGCACCGACCGAGCCGCGGCTCGGCACGCACGGGTGGATGCGATGGTTGACGAGATCGAGAAGTCGGTCAAGCGTTGCGCGGCGGATACCGGAGAAGCCCTTGGCGAGGACGTTGGCGCGCAGCACCATCGTTGCCCGGACGGTGCGCACCGGCAGCCGCTCGCCGACGCCGGCGGCGTGGCTGCGCAGCAGATTGAGCTGGAGGTCGCCGAGCGCGTCGGGCGGGATGATGGTCTCGGCCAGCGCCCCGAAGCCGGTGTTGATGCCGTAGACCGCCGCCGTCCCCGCCGCCGCGCGGTCGACCAGCCGGCGGGCGGCGTCGATGCGGGACGCGGCCGACCGGGCGAGCGCCACCGTCGCGCCGTCGGCGGCGTCGAGCAGTGCCGGCAGTGACAGCGAGTCGCCGTCGAGCAGGATCATGTGGTGCGGTCGGATGCCGGGCCGCGCCGGCGGATTGGCGGGCGGGCCTGCAGGGGTTGAAGGTAGAATACTGCACTTATGAATATCGCGGTGCTCGGCGCGCAGTGGGGTGACGAAGGCAAGGGCAAGATCGTGGATCTGCTGACGCCGAATTTCGATATCGTCGCGCGGTATCAGGGCGGCCACAACGCCGGCCACACCGTCTATGCCAACGGCCGCAAGTTCGTCCTCCGGCTGCTGCCGTCGGGCATTCTCCATGACGGCATCACCTGCGTCATCGGCAACGGCGTCGTCGTCGATCCGCAGGCGCTGTTTGCCGAGATCGATGAACTGGCGGCGGCCGGGATCGATGTCGGCGACCGGCTGCTGGTCAGCGACAAGGCGCATCTGATCCTCCCGTACCACCGCGAGCTGGATCTGTTGAGCGAGGCGCGCCGCGGCGAGCGCAAGATCGGCACGACCTCGCGCGGCATCGGACCGGCGTATGAAGACAAGATTGCCCGCCGCGGCGTCCGGGTCGGCGATCTGGCCAGTCCCGACTCGCTCGCCAGCGCCGTCCGCCACAATGTCGAAGCCCGCAACCGGATCATCGGCGATTCGACGATGGACGCGGGGTCGGTGCTCGCGGAGCTGGCGGCGGCGTGGACGCGGATGGAGCGGTGGGTGACCGACGTCTCGGTGTTCCTGGCGGCGGCGCGCCGCGACGGCCGCTCGATCATGTTCGAAGGAGCGCAGGGCACGCTGCTCGACATCGACCACGGGACCTACCCGTACGTGACGTCGTCGAACGCCACGATTGGCGGTGTCTGCACCGGCCTGGGCGTCGGCCCGAGGGCGATCGACGCGGTGCTCGGCGCGACCAAGGCCTACACCACCCGCGTCGGCGAGGGGCCGCTGCCGACGGAACTGCTCGGCGAGATCGGCACCAGGCTGCGCGAGAGCGGACAGGAATTCGGCGCCGTGACCGGGCGGCCGCGGCGGTGCGGCTGGTACGACGCGGTTGCGGTCCGCTACGCGGTGCGCGTCAACGGCCTCGATGCGCTGGCGCTGACGAAGCTTGATGTCCTCGACGGTCTGCCGCAACTGCAGATCTGCACCGGCTACCGCGCCGGCGGCGCCGTTCTGACCGAGATGCCGGGGGACGTCGGCACGCTGGCTGCCTGCGAGCCGATCTACGAGACGCTGCCGGGATGGACGTCGCCGAGCGCCGGGGCGCGGCGCTACGCTGACCTGCCGGCGGCGGCGAAGCGCTACGTCGCGCGGCTGGAAGAGGTCACCGGCGTGCCGGCGGCGATCATCTCGACCGGCTCGGCGCGGGAAGACACGATCGTGCGCGACGATTCGATTGCCGCGGGATGGTTCCGCGCCGGCCAGGCGCGGACTACGCCTTGATCTTGTCGCAGTAGCTGCGCAGCGCCGGCTCGTCGGCGTCCGCGAAATCGACCCCGGCGCGGTACTGGGGGGGCTCGCTCGGATTCGGCAGCTCGAACTTCGCCCAGGCGATGGCGCCGCGGAACCGCATCACGAAGTCGTCGTTGGGAATGCTGACCCGCACCTTCTGATTGGGGCGCAGGATGGTCGGCGAGATCACCTGCACGCCGACCGTCGAGATGTCGACGACGTTGGCCGGACTGCCGTCGAGATGGATCTCAACCCCCGGGCGCGCGCGAAGGCGTGGCGCGCGCCGCGTTCCCTGCCAGTCGAGCCGCGGCGGCAGAGCGCCCGCGTCGGGCGCGTCTGACAGCCCCACCGCGGGTCCGGCGGCGGATGCGGCCGGCGCCGTCATCCGCGCCGGCTTCGCGACCTGGCGCGAATAGTCCCCGGTGTGCGACATCACGCGCACTTCCGCGTGCCCGAGACTCGGGTCGGTCTTGATGCGGTTGATGAGCGCGGCGCCGCGCGGCGTCGCCGCGAACAGGCGCTCGAGCACGATCAGATCTGGACGCTGTTCGAGGATCGTCTGCAGCGCCTGGATCGGCTCGGTGTCGGCAAACGCGAGCAGATCCCCCTCGGCTTTGAGGCGCTCGCGCAGCGACGGCATCAGGTTGGTGGCGGCAATCACGACCGCGGGCATCCGCCCAGTGTATCACGCGGGAGAGCCACCGGCCCGCGCCATGGCAAGATGCGAAGACATGATCCGCACGGTGCTGCTCGATCTCGACGACACGCTGTTCGACCATCGCGCCTGCTCGCGCGACGCGCTGGCCGCCGCCCGGCTGGGTGACGCCGCACTGCGCGGCCAGGCGCTCGATGAGCTCGAACGGCTGCACGCGGCGATCCTCGAGGAGCTGCACCGGGACGTCATGCTCGGCCGGATGCCGCTCGAGGCGGCGCGGCGCGAGCGGTTCCGGCGGCTGCTGGCCGCCACCGGAACGATCGCGACGGACGCCGCCGCGTCGGCCGCGGCCGAAACCTACCGGGTCCGCTACCGCGAGCTGCGCCGCGCGGTGCCGGGGGCGGTGCCGTTCATCGAGGCGCTGGCCGCGCGGGTCAGGGTCGGGGTGGTCTCGAATAATCTCCACGACGAACAGCTCGACAAGCTGCGCGTCTGCGGCCTCGAGCGCTTCGTCGGAGCGCTGATCGTCTCGGAGCGGGCCGGCGTCTCGAAGCCGGATCCGCGCATCTTCAGACTGGCGCTGGAGACGCTCGGCGCGGCGGCCGACGAAACCGTGATGGTGGGCGATTCGTGGACGGCGGATGTCGCCGGTGCGAGAGCGGCCGGGCTGAGCGCGGTGTGGTTCAATCCGCTGCAGCAGCCGCGACCGGCGGGCGAGGCACCGGTCGTCGAACTGTATACGCTCGCGCCGCCGGAAGAGGCCGTCAGGCGCGTGCTGTCGGCTCAGCTCGAAACGGCGGCGTCCAGCTGATGCGCGGTGATCTTGAAATGCGAGGCGGTCCAGACCGGCTGGCCGTCGCGGAGCAGGATCGCCTGCGGGGTCTCGTGCCGGATGCCGAACCGGGCGGCGACTTCATCAGAGACGTGGCGATGGCTCTGGACCGTGATGAGCTTGTAGGCCGCACCCGCCCCGGCGCGATCGACATGCGTCCGCAGCTCGTCGAGCGCCTCACAGCTGATGCCGCAACTGCGGCTGTGTTTGAAGACGAGGACGGGCCGGGTCTGTGATTCGGCAATCGCGGCGTCGAGCTCAGTGACGTCGGAGAGTGGGGTCAGGGCCATCCTTCGTATTTTACCGCATCGCGGCGCTATCGCAGCTCGAGCGGCATGGCTCGGTTCAGTTCGGCGCCTGGTGCGAGCGCGTGTGGAAGCCGGCCGCCTCGAGATGGCGCCTGACTTCCGCGAAGGTCGCGCGGTCCGCCTCGCCGACCGGCGCGTCGGCGCGATTGAGGGCGCGGTCGACGTTGAACATCCGGAACCGGATGGCTTCCATGTGGAAGGCGCGAATCGCGGTCGCCAGCGAGGCGCACTCGGCCAGCAGGGTGTCGCGCACCGGCCCTTCCGGCGTGTGAGTCACGGCCGCGGTGAACCGCTCGAGGGCGTCGGCGGCGTTCTTTCGATGATCGGTCGTCATGCGTCGGCGGCTCCTGGCCGTTCCTGAAAGAACGGATCCAGCCGAGGGTACTGGGCGGGAGCCGCGCAGGTCAACGGCGATCGTCGGCGACCCGGCTATTGACCCGGCGCCGCCAAAAGGCGATAACGGAGCGATGGGGAAGACAGAGACGGCGGAGCGGCCGACCGGCCGCGCCAGGATTGAACCACCCGACCTGAGCGAGCGCGGCGGGACCAGGGACGGCGAGCCGCAACGCTCCGACCGCCGGCTGTTCATGCAGCTGCTCGCGTTCGGCGGCTGCCCCGACGCCCGCGCGGTGGTGGCCCATCTGGCCGGTGTCGCCGAGGTGGCGGTCGTCTATGAGGACCTCAACGATCCGCGCGGCATCGCCGTCCTGACCGTCAGCGAGCAGCCGGGCGCCTTTGTCGAGACCGTCCGGCCGCGCCTGCTGACCGGGCCGATGACCGGCCTGACCCTGAAGCCGGAGTACACGATGTTCGGCCGCACCTATGCGATCGGCTACGAACCGGATCTCGACGAAACGCTGATCGCACGGCCGCGCCGCACCGTCACGAACGCCGACTGGCCATGGGCGATGTGGTACCCGCTGCGCCGCAACGGCGCCTTCGCGAACCTCCCGGCCGAGCAGCAGCGCACGATTCTCGCGGAACACAGCCAGATTGGCATGGCCTTCGGCGCGAGCGACCTCGCGCACGACGTCCGCCTCGCGTGCCATGGCCTCGACCGCGACGACAACGACTTCGTGATCGGCCTCATCGGCAAGGATCTGTTTCCGCTCTCCGCGGTCGTCGAGAAGATGCGCAAGACCCAGCAGACCTCGCTGTACCTCGAGCGCCTCGGGCCCTTCTTCGTCGGCCGGGCCGTCCGCCCGTAGCAGCGCGTCGCGCTGGAACCTGGTTTGCACGGGGATCAGAAATGACAGCAGGTGAGATTCCGCGTCGACCTTTCGGCCGCCATGTCGAGACGGTCTCCGCCCTGGCACTCGGCGGGTTCCATCTCGGCAAGCCGAAGACGGATCGCGAGGCCATCGAGATCGTGCATGCGGCGATCGACGCCGGCATCACGTTCATGGACAATGCCTGGGAATATCACGACGGCAAGAGCGAGGAGCGGATGGGGAAGGCGATCAAGGATCGCCGCGACCGCGTCTTCCTCATGACCAAGGTGTGCACCCACGGCCGCGACGCCGGGACGGCGCTGCGCCAGCTCGAGCAGTCGCTGCGCCGGCTCAAGACCGATCACCTCGACCTCTGGCAGATCCACGAGTGCGTCTACTACAACGAGCCGGCGCGCCATTTCGAGAAGGGCGGCGTCATCGAGGCGCTCCTCCGCGCCAAGGCCCAGGGCAAGGTCCGCTACATCGGTTTCACCGGCCACAAGGATCCGGACATCCACCTGGCGATGCTCGCGCACCGGTTCCCGTTCGACAGCTGCCAGATGCCGCTGAACGGATTCGATGCGAGCTTCCGCAGCTTCGAGGAGCGCGTTCTGCCGGAAGTGCTGCGGCAGGGAATCGCCGCGCTCGGCATGAAGAGCCTCGGTGCCGGCCAGGCGGTGAAGAAGCGGGCCGTCCCGGTCGCCGATGCGCTGCGCTATGCGATGAGCCTGCCGGTGACGACGACGGTGAGCGGCATCGACTCGATGCGCGTCCTCCGGCAGAACCTCAAGATCGCCCGGCAGTTCACGCCGATGACCCGCGCCGAGATGGCGGCCTACCGCCGGCGCTGCCGCGAGGCAGCCGGCGACGGCCGCTACGAGCTGTACAAGATCACCGCCCAGCACGACGGCGCGGTCGGCCGCGCCGAGCACGGCATCCCGTCGAGCGAGGAGCTCTCCGCGTGAGGAGCGATCGCTGCCCCGCGGCGGCGCGCCCGGGACGAGGTGTCGCGCCGTGCCGAAGCTGAGGCCAAGCCAGGCAGAGCCCTGAGGTGCGCGCGATTCTCGCCGCCAATGTGGGGGACGAACGCGCCGAGCCCGAACCCCGCGACGACCCGTCGGCGACGGTCGCCCCCTGACAAATCCCCCCGGCGGCCGCATTTTCGCGAGGCCGTGTACAATTTGCCGGTGTCCGTCCCATTGCTCGGCGCCCTGGTCGCGGCCCTTCTCGCCGCGCAGCAGGGTTCGCCGCTGCCGTCAGCGCCCGCGCCCGACCGTCTGACACTCCAGAACGCCTTCGTCCTTGCCGAGGAACACAACCGCACGCTGGCGGCGGCGCGGCTCGGCCGCGCGGTCGATCTGGCCGGCGTCGACGTCGCCGGCCAGCGGCCCAATCCCGAGGCGTCGTTCGAGGCGGCGCGCGACACGCCGCACGAAGTACTCAGTCTGGCGCTGCCGCTCGAACTGGGCGGCAAGCGCGGCCGCCGGCTCGATCTCGCCAACGCCACCCTGGCGCGGACGACGGCGGAGATTGACGTCCAGTCGCTCGATATCCGGCGGACAGTGCGGCTCGCATACTTCGAGCTCGTCGCGGCGGCAGGACGCGTCCAGGTGACGTCCGACCTGCGCGGCTTCGCCGAGCGGACCCGGAACGCGGCCCGCGACCGCTTCGAGTCCGGCGCGGCGCCGCGCCTCGAGGCGCTCCAGGCGGAGCTCACGCTCGCCCAGGCCGACAACGAACAGGAAGCCGCACGCGGACGGCTGGCCGCGGCGCGCATCGCCCTCAACACCTCCCTCGGCCGCGCACCGGACGCGCCGGTCGAGGTCGGCGATACCTTCGAGGCCGGGGAGACCCTGCCCGATCCGGCCGCGGCCGTCGCCGCCAGCCCCGACATCACCGCGCTCGATCGCCAGATAGACGAGGCGGTCGCGCGCGAGCGGCTGGCGATCGCGCTGCGCCGGCCCGATCCGACCGTGTCCGGCGGCGTCCTGTTCGACGCGCGGCCCGAGTTCATGTACGGCTGGCGCGGCGGCCTCGCCATCACCATCCCGGTCTTCACCCGGCATACCGCCGACGTCCGGGTCGAGACCGCCCGCGTCGCGCAGCTCAAGGCCACCCGCGAAGCCCGCGTCGCCGCTATCGCCGGCGACGCCGCCGCCGCCGCCGCGCGGGCGCAGGCGGCCCGCCGTCAGTATCAGCGCTATCGAGACGAGATCGTCCCGCAGCTCTCGGCAGTGGAAGCGATGGCGGAGGATTCCTACCGCTCCGGCCAGACCAACCTGACCGCGTTCCTGCAGGCGCTGCAGGCGGCGCGGGAGGTCCGGCTCCGCGCCACCGATGCCGGTCAGGAATATCAAACCGCGCTGGCCGATCTTGAACGCGCGCTCGGGGGACCTCTACGATGACCAAGGCGTGCCTACCGGCGGTGGTGCTGGCGGTCCTGACGCTGGCCGGCTGCCGCGATCCCAAACCCGATGAGACCGCCACCGAGACCGCGGTTCCGGTGGTCATCGAGGTGGCGAAGGTCGGCCCGATCCGCGAAGTCATCGCCGGCAGCGGGCTGGTGACCGCGCCGCCTGGCGGCGAACTGCTCGTTACCGCGCCGGAGGCGGCCCGCATCGCGGAGCTGCCGCGCGCCGAAGGCGATCGCGTCAAGCCTGGCGATCTCCTCGTCCGCTTCGAGATTCCTTCCCTGACCGCCGGCGCCGCCTCGAGCCGGGCCGGCATCGAGCAGGCCCAGGCGCGCGTCGACAACGCGCGCGCCGCGTCGGCGCGGCTGGCCGGCCTGTTCGACCGGGGCGTCGCGGCGCGCAAGGAAGTCGAGGACGCGGACCGCGAGCTGCGCGAAGCGCAGGCGGCGCTCGCCCAGGCGCAGAGCGCCAGCGGCGCGGCCAACGCGCTCGCCAGCCGGCTGGTCGTGCGGGCCCGCTTCGCCGGCGTGGTGGCGAAGCGGTGGCACAACCCGGGCGATCTCGTCGAGCCCGGCCCCGCCGATCCAATCCTCCGGGTGATCGACCCCTCGCATCTCGAGATCACCGCCGCGGCTCCGGTCGCCGATCTCTCGAAAATATCCGCCGGAGCGCCGGCTCGCATCATCGATCCGGCCGGCGGCGATCCGATCGAGGCCGCCGTCATCGCCCGGGCGGCCGCCGTCGAAGCCGGTAGCGTCACGGCCGCGGTCCGGCTGCGCCCCGCCTCCGCCGCGCGGCTCACCGCCGGCATGTCGGTGACGGTCGAAATCCTCGGCCCCGAGCACGGCGGCGCCGTCCTGGTCCCGCCCGCCGCCGTCGTCCGGGACGGGGACACCGCCGTCGTTGTCACCGTCGGCGCCGACTCGAAGGCCCACCGCAACGAGGTTGAAGTCGGGGTGGTGTCGCCGTCGGCGGTCGAAATCGTCACCGGCATCAAAGCGGGCGACAAGGTCATCGTCCGCGGCCAGAACGGGCTGCCGGACGGCGCCGCCGTGACAATCGGGTCATGAGCCTGGGCGCGGCCGTCGAACGCTACGGGCGGGCGATTGTCCTGGTGGTCGTCCTCGCGGCCGCCGCCGGGCTGCTCGCCGGCGCCAGCCTGCCGAGCAGCATCTACCCCCGCCTCGAGTTCCCCCGCGTCGTCATCATCGGCCGCAGCGGGACGCTGCCGGCGCAGACGATGATGCTGACCGTGACGCGGCCGCTCGAACAGGCGGTGATGTCGGTGCCGGGCATCCGCCGCGTCCGCTCGACGACGTTCCGCGGCGCCGCCGAGATCTCCGCCCAGTTCGAACCGGCGACCGACATGATCGTCGCGCTGCAGCAGGTGCAGGGCAAGATCGACGACGCGCGGCAGGCGCTGCCGGATGGGACCGACCTCGTGGTCGAACGGCTGACGCCGGCGGCGTTTCCGATGTACATCCTCAACCTGACCGGGTCCGTTCCCGGGCCGGACCTCTACGACTACGCCTACTACGTGATGCGGCCGCGGCTCGCGCGCGTCGCCGGCGCCGGGCAGGTCGAGGTGTCGGCGAGCGACACGCGCGAAATCGAGGTCGTCGCCGATCCCCCACGGCTGGCCGCCGCCGGCCTGACCGTGCACGACGTCGCCGGGCGGCTGAAGGCCGCGAACCAACTCGCGCCGGTCGGCCGCTACTCGTCGGCAGGCGTCCAGCAGCTGGTGCTCGCCTCGGGCCTGTGGCCGTCGATTCCGGCGATCGCCCAGACGCCGGTCTCGGTCCGTCCCGACGGCATCCTCCGCGTCCAGGACATCGGCGAGGTCTTCACGGGCTCACCCGACCGGACCGGGCTGATCACCGGCAACGGCCGCGACGCGGCGAGCATCAGCGTCTCGCAGCAGGTCGGCGCGAACATCCTCGATATCGAGGCGGGCGTCGAGGAGGCAGTGGCGGAGCTTGCCCGCGCGCTGCCCTCCGGTCTGCAGATCACCAAAGTTTACGACCTCGCCGAATTCGTCCGCGCGGCGATTGCCAACGTCCGCGACGCGATCCTGATTGGCGGCCTGCTGGCGGTCTTCATCCTGCTGCTCTTCCTGCGCGAGTGGCGGCTGACGGTCGTCGCCGCGGTGACGCTGCCGCTCGCCGTCCTGATGACCTTCGCGGTGATGCACCTGTGGGGGGAATCGATCAACCTGATGTCGATGGGCGGCCTGGCGGTCGCAATCGGCCTGGTCATCGACGACGCGGTGGTGGTCGTCGAAGGGATCCACCGGCGGGTGCAGGAGGGATCGGCCTCGCCGGTCTCGGACGCGCTGGCCGACCTGACCGCGCCGGTCATCAGTTCGACGCTCACGACCGTGGTCGTCTTTGCCCCTCTCGGCCTGCTGTCCGGCGTCGTCGGCCAGTTCTTTCGAGCGCTGTCGCTGACGCTGTCGGCCGCGGTGCTGGCGTCGCTGGTCCTGGCGCTGACGCTGATTCCGCTGCTCGCCCGATGGGGTGTGCGGCCGGCCGGGAAAGTCGAGCATGACGGCCGGCTCGACGTACGCTACGCCCGCACCCTCCGGCCGTTACTCGGGCGCCCATTGCTGGCGCTGGCGATGTCGCTGCTGCTCGCCGTGCTCGGCGCGGCGATGTACCGATTCGTCGGCACCGGCTTCCTGCCGCACGCCGACGAGGGGGGCTTCGTCATCGACTATCACACCCCCCCCGGGTCGGCTCTGGAGGAGACCGATCGCGAACTGAAGAAGGTCGAAGCGGTGATCATGAAGCTGCCGGAAGTGGCGTCGATCCAGCGGCGGACCGGGTCGGAGTTGGGCCTGTTCGCCACCCAGTCGAATTCCGGGGACGTGCTGGTCCGGCTGAAGATGCGCGGGCAGCGCAGCCGTTCGTCGGAGGAGGTCATCGACGATCTGCGCGGCCAGCTGCACGAGGCCGTTCCGGGACTCGACATCGAGTTCGTCCAGCTGCTCCAGGACATGCTCGGCGATCTCGAAGGCAACCCGAAGCCTGTCGAAATCAAGGTCTTCGGCGACGACACGAAGGTGCTGAGCGCGATTGGCGAGCGCATGGCAGCGCTGCTCGGCAAGATCGAGGGCGTGGTCGACATCGTCGGCATCCAGCAGGGGAGTCCGGAGCTGACGTGGCAGATTGACCCGGCCGCCGCCGGCCGGCTCGGACTGTCGGTGGCAGACGTTTCGCAGCAGATATCGGCGGCCTGGCTTGGCGAGGTCGCGACCAGCTACCTGGCGCTGGATCGGACGATTCCGGTGCGCGTGCGGTATCCGGATGACGTCAGACTGGACGGCGGCCGCCTGGCGCAGACGGTGGTCCGCGGCGCCGAGGGGCGGTCCGCGCCGATCTCGGCGCTGGCGACGCTGGTGCCGGCCGGCGGCCAGACGGTGCTGACGCGCGAGAACCTGCGCCAGATGGCGATTGTCACCGGTCACCTTGAGGGACGCGACCTCGGCAGCGCCGTCGACGACATCACCGCGCAGCTGCGCGCCGAAAAGCTGCCGGTCGGCTACACGTGGGAAGTCGGCGGGCAGTACCTGGCGCAGCGGCAGGCGTTCCGCGAGCTGCTGCAGGTCCTCGCGATTGCCTCGGCGCTGGTCTTCGTGGTGCTGGTCATTCACTTCCGGGCGTTCAGCCCGGCGATTCTCATCCTCGGCGCGGCGCCGCTGTCGCTCGCCGGCGCGCTGGTGGCGCTCATCGCCACCGGGACGGAGCTCAACGTGTCCTCGGCGATGGGCCTCGTGCTGCTCATCGGGCTGGTCGTGAAGAACGGCATCGTCCTGCTCGATTACGCGGAGCGGCAGCGCCGTGCCGGCGTCGCCGCCCTAGAGGCGGTCCACGAGGCGGCGCGAATCCGGCTGCGGCCGATTCTGATGACGACGCTCTGCACGCTGTTTGGCCTGGTGCCGCTGGCGCTTGGCATCGGCGCAGGTGCGGAGCTGCAGCGGCCGCTGGCGCTGGCGGTGATTGGCGGCCTGACGCTGTCGACGATGATCACGCTGTACCTGATTCCGGCGCTCTACGCCGGGCTGTATCGCCGCCACGCGGGCGTCCGCGCATGACCTCGGTGCGGAGAACCTGATGGGGCCGCTGAAGCTGCGGACGGTTGCGGAGCGGCGCCACAACGGCGGATCGATCGTCAAGGTCTACGAGCTGGCCAGCTCTGGCACCTTCACCTTCAACCTCGGACCGGGGACCGACGCCGGCGGGCTGTCGATGTTCGCGTCGGCTGAAGAGGCGGAGCAGGCCGCGGACGAGCGGCTGAGGACGAGCGGCCACGATTGTGCGGAGCTCGGCTGCCGCGAGTGGCGGGCGCCCGCGCCGGCGACTGAGCATTAGGAACCGCAAACGACTCCTGATAGCCGCGTGGCCTGATAATCAGGTATGCGCCCGCCCCGGCTTCTGGCCTGCCTGATTGCGCTTGCCGCCACGTTCGCGACCGCCCCGGCCAACGGCCGCTTCGAGCCCGACCGCGTCTGGTTCGCCCCCGCGCCGGGAAGTCTCGACTACCTCCGGCTCTTCACCATGCCGGCCGCGTGGACGCGCGCGCTGCGGGTCGTGGATGTGTTCAAGTTCTACCAGCAGCACACGACGTCGCCGGCGGGCGCGATCGTCGGTCCGAACACCTACGAGGCGCTGGTGCAGGCCGGCGCGTTCCGGACCATTTCGCGGTCGTGGCAGAAGAAGATCGCCATCGAAGTCGCGGCCGTCAAGGAGCATTACTGCACCGACGATGACCGCGGGATGCGCGAGGCTATCGACGCCGCGCTGGCCTCGGTCAGGGCGGTCCAGCTCGGCGGCGGCTTCGTGTCATACCTGGCGATCGATGAACCGTTTCTCGCCGGGCAATCGCTGCGCTGCGGCGGCCCTTCGCTCGCGCCGACCGCCGATCGGCTGGCGGTCTTCATGCGGGGTGTGGGGCGGGTCTATCCCGGCATTCGCGTCGGGCTGATCGAGGCGTATCCGTCGTTCAGTCCGGAGCAGATCATCGAGATGATCGGGCTCATGCGGACGCGCGGCTTTCCACTGGCCTTCCTGCACGCGGACGTCGACCTGCGGGCGATCCGCCCGGGACGCGATGACTTCGGCCGGGACCTGACCCGGCTGACGACGTGGTCGGCGGGGGAGCGGCTGCCGTTCGGCCTCATCATCTGGGGAGAAAATGGCAATGCCGACGCGCTGTTTGCCGCGGATGCCATGCGGCTCGAGGTGGCGGTCGAGTCGACCTTCAGCCGGTGGGATCTGCTTCCGCCGCAGCTGATCGTCCAGAGCTGGGCGGAGTCGTCCGGGGGGCTGCGCATTACGCCTTCGAATCTGCCGGAGGATCGGCCGGACACCCTGACCGAGCTGCTGCTGCGCGTCTACCTGCGACTCTTCGCCAACCGCACGCCTCATTTGACGCCGTGACGGCGCGTGGATTGCACGCGCGCAGAGCGATGGCCGAGCTGACCTCATCCTCGACGCAACGCACGCCGGAAGCCGCGCCCCCCCGGCGGGCGGTTCAGCTGCCGTTCGACACCATCGGCAAGATCCTTCTCGTCGCCTTCCTGATCTGGGCGTTCCTGAAACTGGCAACCGTCATCACGCTCGTCCTGGTGGCGATCGTGCTCGCGATCGCCCTGGAGCCGCTGGTCGAGTACCTCGAACGGCTCCGGCTGCCGCGCTGGGCCGCGGCGACGCTGGTGGTCCTGTTGGGGGTTGCCGCGATCGGCGTCTTCCTGGCCATCTCGGGGGCGTCGCTGGCGACCCAGGGACGCCTGGTCGGCACCCGTCTCCTGGAGATCGAGACGGACCTGGTCGGCCGGATGCCGCCGTTCATCGCCGGGGCGATCGGCCGTGGGAGCGCGTCGCAGCCGGATGCCTCGGTTCTGGCCGGCTACGCGGTGGCCGTCGGCGCTGGGATCGCGAGCGCGCTGCTGCTGGTCGTGATTGCTTCCATCCTCACGCTGTATCTTCTGATTGACGGACGGCGAACCTGGGAGTGGGTGGTCGCCTATGTACCGCCGCGCAACCGCCAGCGGGCGCAGGTGACGGCCGAAGCCGCCCGGCGCGCGGTGCAGAGTTACGTGGCGGGGAATGCCGCCACTTCGGCCTTCGCCGCCGTGGTGGTCTTTGTCGCCCTCAGGCTGCTTCACGTGCCGGCCGCCCTGCTCCTGGCGCTGCTGGCCGGCGTCTGCGATTTCATTCCGGTCCTGGGCTTCGCCGTATCCGCCGTGCCGGGGATCCTGCTGGCCCTGACGGTTTCGCCGGCCACGGCCATCGCGGTCTCTGCTGTGTACCTGGCCTACCACTTCGCGGAGAACTACTTCATCGGGCCGCGGGTCTACGGCGGGCAGCTCCGGTTGTCGAACCTTGCGGTGCTCCTCGCCTTTGCCGTCGGCGCCGCGCTGTGGGGAGTGGTCGGCGCCCTGCTGGCGCTCCCCGTCGCGGCGATGTACCCCGTCGTCGAGGACATCTGGCTGGGTGAGTATCTCGGCCGCCACGCCGTCGAGACGCATCAGCGGCTCGAACGCGAGGGGAA
>JANMWI010000007.1:0-72371 GCA_031393955.1 Acidobacteriota bacterium | reverse complement strand
AGCTGCACTCGGGCGGCCAGGGCAACATGCGCTTCAAGGACATTTATGTAAGGGACCTGTCGGGTCGATAGCTTCCCGCTTCCCGCTTCCCGCTTCCAGCTGCCCGCGGAAAGCTGGAAGCTGGGAGCTGGAAGCCGGGACCTTCCCCTCACAGATTGAACGTCTTCCGCGCATTCTGGTAGAGCAGCTTGCGCTCGATGAGTTTGCTGGGCGCCAGGCGCCGGAGTGCCGCCAGGGTCTGCGACCCCTGGCACCCGGCGCCGGCGCCATCGGAATCGCTGCAGTCGCTGCCGAACAGCAGCCGATCCTGGTGCCGTGCCAGGAAATCCCGGGTGAACGCCTCGTCTCGCGTCAGCGCGTTCAGCCCCGACCCGGCTGAGAGGTCGCCGTAGATGTTGGGATACTCGCTCAGATACCGATCGGTAAGGCCGCCTGGCGTCACCGGTCCTTTGGGATAGAGGACCGACTGATCGTGATGCTCCCTGTCGATGTTGGCCCACCACGTCTGCGCGTGGCCGATGAACTTGACGTCCGGATATTTCGCCAGCACGGCGCCGAACCGCTCGAAACCGTAGTTGTAGCGCTCGAACTGCCAGTGCATCAGCACCGGAACGTGCCGCTCGCTGGCGAGACGGTAGATCCGGTGCATCTCCGGGGCATCGCATTCGACGCCGAACTTCTGCTCGGCGATGAGCAGCGCCCCCTGCCGCAGCCGCCTCGCGAGCTCGTCGGTCGCACCAGGCGCATCGGGCACGTCGTTCGCCGCAAACCGGTACGCCGTCGGGCGGGCCTTCGCGAACATCCGGCACGCCTCGTTGCCGAGACACTTCGCCTCGAGGCCGTTGGACTCCCCCTGATGGGTGGACGCGGAGACCATCGGCCGGCCAGCCGGCAGGAGAATCGTCAGCGTCACACCCATGGTCCGCTGGTGCGCGAGAAAGGCCTCGTCGGTCCGTCCGGAATAGCCGAGATGCTGATGGATGTCGATGACCGGCTCGGAAGCCGCGCCGTCCGACTGGGCGCCGAGCAGCGAGCCAGCCAGGGTCAACCCTGAAGCGGCCAGAAAGCTGCGCCGCGAGACCCGCGTGTCATGCATGTTCGTCACCGCAGGTAAATATATGTTCATTCCCGGAATCCGCAGCCTCGCGCTGACCCTGCTTGCCGGCGCCGCCCTCGGCGCGTTTCAGGAGTCTCCGGCCGGCCGCACCTGGCCTCCCGGCGTGCAGCCGGTCAGTGAAGACGCGCCCGCGCTCTCTCCGCAGGATGCCTTGAAGTCGTTTCACATGCCCCCCGGCTACCGCCTCGAACTGGTCGCCAGCGAGCCGCTGATCGAAGCGCCGGTGGCGATCGACTGGGACCTCCAGGGCCGTCTGTGGGTCGTGGAAATGCCAGGCTACATGCGCACCGTCGATGGCGCCGGCGAGCTCGACCCGATCGGCCGCGTCGTCGTGCTCGAGGATACGAATCACGACGGGACGATGGACAAGCGGACGGTGTTCGCCGACGGTCTCGTCCTGGCTCGGGCGATCAAGGTCCTCGACCGCGGGGTCCTGGTCGGCGAGCCGCCCAACGCCTGGCTGATGCGCGACACCAACGGCGATCTGCGGATGGACGAGAAGACGCTCGTGACCGACCTCTACGGGCGGCGGGATGCCGACCCTCAGAACAACGCCAACGGGTTCTTCTGGGCACTCGACAACCGCATCTACACCGCCGGCCAGGTCGACATCTTCCTTCATCCGGCGCAGGGCCGCTTCGCCGTCGAGAAGACACTGCTGCGCGGCGAGTGGGGCGTGAGCCAGGACGACGCCGGCCGGATTTTCAGGAATACCAATTCGTCGGCGGTGCACGTCGATCTCGTGCCGACGCCGTACTTCGCCCGGAACAAGAACCTGCTGCGGAGCCGCGGCAGCTACGAGGCGATCGGGGCCGCCGACGAGACGCTCGACACCGTCTGGCCGATCCGGCCGAATCCCGGCACCAACCGCGCCTACCAGGCCGGCATCGATCGGCCCGATGGCACACTGGCGAGCTACACCGCGGTCTGCTCCCCGCTCGTCTACCGCGGCGACCGCCTGCCGGCCGACCTGCGCGGCAACCTGTTCGTCGCCGAGCCGGCCGCCAACGTCGTCAGCCGCATCGTGCTGGGCGATGACGGGCACTCGCTGACGGCGAAGCGCGCCTACGATCGCGCCGAGTTCCTGGCGTCCACCGACGAGCGCTTCCGGCCAGTGTTCCTGTCGAACGCTCCAGACGGCACGCTCTACGTCGTCGATCTCTATCGCGGCATCCTCGAGCACCGCAACTCGCTGACCATCTACCTGCGCAGTCACATCCTCTCGCATCACCTGACCGAGCCGACGCGCTACGGGCGGATCTACCGCCTCGTCCACGACACGACCCGCCGCGATCTGTCGCAGGGGATGGCGCAGGCGTCGCCACAGGAGCTGGTCCGGACGCTGTCGCATCCGAACGGCTGGCGCCGTGATGCCGCGCAGCGGCTGCTCGTCGAGCGCGCCGCTGCCCTGCCCGGACGTGCGGCGGTTGTCGCGGCGCTCGCCGCGCTGACCAGGTCGGCGCCCGACTGGCGGACCCGCCTGCACGCGCTCTGGACGCTGGACGGCATGGGCGCCAGCGATCCGGCCTCGGTCGCTGCGGCGCTCGAAGACCCCTCCCGCGACGTGCGCGCCGCGGCGGTGCGGATCGCGGAGCCGTGGATCGGGGCCGCCGATCACCCGCTGCGTGCCGCGGTGCTGAAACGGATGGACGACCCGGACTGGAGCGTCCGCGCGCAGGTCGCGGCCAGTCTCGGCGCGCTGCCGACCGGAGCGCGCGAGCCGGCGGTGGCCGAGATGCTGGCGCGGCACGCGGACGACCCGGTCGTGATGGACGCGGCGTTGAGCGGCGTGCCGGGCGGCGAGACGGCGGTGCTCTCGTCGATGCTCGGCCGTCCTGGCGATGCCACTCCGCAGCTGGAGGCGGCGGTGACGATGCTGGCCGCGACCATCGTCCGCGCGCGCGGCGAGCCAAACGTCCAGAACGTCTTGTCCCAGGCGGGCGACGCGACGCGGCCGCAGTGGCAGCGCGCGGCGCTCCTCCGCGGCGCCGAAGTGGCCCTGCTCGGCGCGCCGATGCCCGGAAGCGCCCCCCGACGCACTGTGGCGCAGCCTGCGACCGCGATGCCGTGCCCGACCTGCCCCGGTGGCCGCGCCGGGCCCGGCGGGGCGTATGCGTTCTCCAGGCCGCCGGCGGAGGTGCAGGCCGCCTACGGCGGCGCCAATGGCGGCGAGCCGCCGCAGTTCGACGCCGGAGCCCGGGGCGGACCGACCGTCCATCTCAGTCGGGAGCCGCTGCCGCTCCGCCGCATGACCGAAGCCGGCGGCGAGCTCGCCCCCCGCGCCGCCGCGGTCCTGGCGCGGCTGGACTGGCCGGGGAAGACCGGGTCCGCGGCCGCCGCCGTCGCGCTGACTGCCGGCCAGGAGCAGGCCTTCGAAGCCGGGCGAGAGGTCTACCGCAACATCTGCCAGGCCTGCCACCAGCCGAACGGCCGCGGACAGGACCGGGTGGCCCCGAGCCTCGTCGGCTCAGCACTCGCGCTCGGCCCGGTGGGCATCCCGACACGCATCCTGCTAAGCGGCAAGGAGGGCACGATCGGCCTGATGCCGCCGATCGGCTCGGCGCTGACCGACGACCAGATCGCCAGCGTGCTGACCTACGTCCGCCGCGAGTGGGACCAGACCGGCACGCCAGTCGCCGCCGACGACGTCAAGGCGGTCCGGGCGGAGACGGCCGGACGCACGAAGCCGTGGACCAACGACGAGCTGCTGGCGCTGATGGCGTCAGGGCGCGGCGGCCGCCCCTAGCCGCGGGTCACACCAACCGCGGATGGACACGGATCAGACGGATCGCCACGGAGCAGTCGAGAGCCTCACGTCGTTTCCAAACGCTTCCCAGGCTGGCCGGACCGCCGGGCATTGCCCGGCGGTCTGCGAGGCGTCAAACGGGTCTGGTGAGCACTCGTTAAGGGGCTGGAGGTGCTCGCCAGGCCCGGTGACGCCGCGCACAGACGGCGCGCCGCGCCGTCGGCCAGCCCACACTTGCAGCTCCGTGTCGATCCGTGTGAATCCGTCTAAATCCGCGAATTTGTTCATGGTCACAAGCAGGTCGACACCGGCGGCTCGACGGAAATTGCTCCCCTCCAGCGACCCCAACGGACTGGGCCGCGGATGGACACGGATCAGACGGATCGCCACGGAGTAGTCGAGGAGCTTCGCCGTTCCCAAACGCTTCCCAGGCTGGCCGGTGCGCCGGGCACCGCCCGGCGGAGAGCGAGGCGTCAACGGGTCTGGGAGCACTCGTTAAGAGGCTGGAGGTGCTCGCCAGGCCCGGTGACGCCGCGCTCAGACGGCGCGTCGCGCCGTCGGCCAGCCCACACTTGCAGCTCCGTGTCGATCCGTGTGAATCCGTCTAATCCGCTGATCTGATCAGAGGGCTTTTTCGACCTCGCCCAAGCAGGTCAACAACTTACGCTAAAGGTGAGTGTCCCCGTTTGCCAGGCTGCCAGAGCAGGGCCGCCAGGGCGGCCAGGTAGCAGAAGGCGCCGGTCCAGAACGACGCCGCAATGCCGGCGCCGAGGGCGATTACAACCGCCAGGACGGATGCGCACACCGAGGCGGCGCCGTTGACGCCCCACAGCCACGGCGCGAGCGCCGGTGCGGCGGACAGCGCACGGCCCATGCCGATCGGAAACGCCATGCCCATGACAAAGCCCAGCGGCATCAGCGTGGCGACCGAGATCACGATCCGCACCGGCGTCGACGCCGCCGCGAAATGGCGCACGGCGATCGGCGTCAGCAGGCCGAACAGCGCCAGGACCCCGATCAGGACGCCGATCCTGATGACCGCGGCCCTCGACGCGTCCACCCGCTGGACCAGGCGCGTCGTCGAGAGGCTGCCCGCCCCGCTCGACAGCAGCAGCGAGAACAGCACCACCGACAGGCTGTAGACCGGGTGGCCGAGGAAAATTGCCAGCCGCTGGACCTGCGAGATCTCGACGAGCATGAAGCCGAAGCCAATCGCGCCAAAGTACAGCAGGTGCGGCCCGGCGGCGCGGTAGTCCGGGCGAGGCCGCGCCAGCAGCAGCGGCAGGATGATGCAGGACGCGGTCAGCACCAGCACCACCGCGAACAGGATGCCGAGCACGCCGACCGCCGTCATGTTGAACTGCACGATTCCCTGATCGCGCCATCGCCCCGGATGAAAGACGTCCCGGAGCCGGAGCATGTGAAAAAAGAACGGACGGTCGTCGGTCGGCGCGCCGATGTTCAGCGGATAGCCGGCGACGGCCGCGGCTACGCGGCTGCCGTCCGCCAGCGCCGCGAAGGTGTCGTCCGCCGAATGGCGCGGGCTCTGGACAATCTCGAAATGCAGCCGCGCCGCCACCGCCTCCAGCGTGTCGAGATCCGCGGCGCTCAGCGGATCGCGTGACACCAGCATGGTCCCGATCCCGTCCGGGCCGTCCGCCCCACCCGGGCGGGCGCGGACGATGGCGAAATGGTCGCCGGGCCGAGTGACGCCCATGTCCATCAAGGTCGTCGACGCCAGCGCCGCCAGCCGGTAGACCTCGCCGGGCCGGCCGGCGTAGTACCAGCGCGACACCGACAGGATGCCGCGCGGCGCGAGGTGATCCAGGAAGGTGCGCCACGCCTCCACGGTGTAGAGCGAGTTCTCGGTCAGCACGAAGGCGCCGCTCGCGGTCGCCGCCCAGGTATCGATCAGTGAAATCTGAATGAGATCGGCGCGGTCGTCGAGGCGCGCGATGTAGCTGCGCGCTTCATCGTTGACGAACCTGACGCGGGGATCGCGATCGAGGTGGCCGGTGAAGACGCCGAAGCGGCCGTTGACGAGCGCCAGGATGCCGTCGTTGATCTCGACGCCCGTCACCGATCGCTGACCGAACGCCAGCGCCGACAGCACATCGCGGCCGCCGCCGGTGCCGACGACGATCACCCGCGAGTCCTGGCGCAGGTAATGCGCCACGTTGGTGACGTCGTACTTCAGGTGATCGACCTTCGAGGTCTCGCCGTCGAACCGGGTCAGCTCGGTGCCGGCGTAGGAATCGATGTCGAGATGGAGCTCGCGCGCGGTCCGCTCCCGCGGCAGCGTCTCGCTCAGTCCCCAGCCCGACGGCCGGATGTATTTCTCCGGGTTCCCGATCACCCGAACGCGCGAGAACGAGTTCCACTTCTCGACCAGCGGTCTGGCCTCAAACTGCCCTTTCACCCAGACCAACCGCAGCCAGGCGTGGTTACTGCGCGCCGAGATCGCCTGCCCCGCCGTGCACCCGACGAGCACCACCGCGATCGCGGCGCAGACCCGCCGCAGCGCCGCGCGGCCCTGCCGGGGAACGGGTGCCGGCGCCGCCAGCGAAGGCTCCTCGGCGGCGACGACCCATGCCGCCAGCGCCGCCACCGCCGCGGTCGCCAGCACGGCGGTGGGCGCGTCGGCACGACGCAGGACCGGCCCGACGACCAGGCAGCCGAGCGCCGCGCCGCACAGATCCGCGGCGTAGAGCGCGCTGACCTGCCGGGGAAACCGCGTCAGCGCGATCGAGACGACGATGCCGCTGCAGACGAACGGGACCGAGAGCGCGACGTAGGTCAGCGCCAGGCCAAAGACCGTGACGACCGAGCCGTCGAGCACGAACGGAATCGAGAGGTGGGTCAGGTAACTGAGGACCGTGGTGACCGCGAAGGCCGCCGACCAGGCGGCGAGCTGCCCTCCGGCCCCCGACGGCGGAAACCGCGCCGGCCGAAGGAACACGGCGACCGACCCCACCGCCATCCCGAACATCGTCACCGAGATCGCAACGAAGGCGAAATGGTAGTACATCGTCACGCTGAACGTCCGCGTCAGCAGCAGCTGATACGTCAGCGTCGCGAAGGTGATGAGGAAGAGGCCGAGGAAGATGCGCGCCGAGGCGCGCGGAGCGGCGGCGGGTGGAGCGACAGCGGGCGGCGCGATCGGCTCCGCCATCAGGCGTCGACGCGTCCCTTGCCTTCGACGATCGTCACGTAGCGATCGATCGGCAGGCTGGTGAGCCGCTCGACCCGGCCGCTCGGCTGCGGCCACTTGATTTCGACCCAGTCAATCGACGTCGCCGTCCCGAGACCGAGCACTTCGCGCATGTCGTGGGAGGACAGGTAGCTGCCGCCGTTCGACTTGAGCCGCGAGCGCGTCTTCCCGCCGACCGACCACGTGATGATGGCGCCGATGGCGTCGCGGTTGCAGGCCGCCCCCTGCAGCTTCAGCCCGAGCCAGTGGTTGCCGTCGCCGGCATTGTTGCGCAGCAGCAGCGGCGCGCCGCCGTTGTTGCCGACCAGGACGTCGACGCGGCCGTTGTTGTCGAAGTCGCCGACCGCCAGGCCGCGCGCCGGGAACATCTTCTGGAACGCCGGGCCGGCCTGCTCGCTGACGTTCGCGAACTTCGCGCCGTCGTTGTGGAAGACCAGCATCGGCTCCTTGTAGCGGACCTGCTGCGAGTAGCTCTCGATCATGTCGTCGGGGTGGCCGTTCGCCAGGAACAGGTCGACCGTGCCGTCGTTGTCGTAGTCGAAGAACTTCAGCCCCCAGCCGCTCAGCAGCCGCGTCGCCTGGGCAATGCTGTTCGACCCGGCGACGTCGGAGAAGAACTCGTGGCCGTCGTTGCGGTAAAGCGAGAACATCTCCTGATCGACGTTGGCGACGAACAGGTCCTGCTTGCCGTCGCCGTTGACGTCGGCGGCGTCGACCCCCATCCCCGAGCGCGGCGTGCCGTTGGCGCTGAAGCCGACTTCCGCCGCCAGCGCGATTTCCTCCCACTTGCCCTTGCCGCGGTTGGCGAACAGGAAGTTCTGGACGGTGTCGTTGGCGACGAACAAATCCATCAGGCCGTCGCCGTTGATGTCGGTGGCGACGACGCCGAGCGCCTTGCCGAGCGCGCGCTGGATGTCGGTGCCGGCGCTGACCTCGGTGAAGGTGCCGTCGCCGTTGTTGTGGTAGAGCAGGCTTGGCGTCGGCTTAAAGACTCGCGGGATGCAGTAGAACCGCTTGCCGAGCTTGTTGTCGCCGCAGAAGACGTTGTTGGTGAGCGAGAACTGGACGAAGCTGCACAGGAACAGGTCGAGCTTGCCGTCGTTGTCGTAGTCGAACCACACCGCGCTGGTCGTCCAGCCCGGCGCCGCCAGGCCGGACTTGTCGGTGACGTCGGTGAACGTGCCGTTGCCGTTGTTGTGATACAGCGTGCCGCGGCCGTAGGCGGTCACGAGGATGTCGGGGTAGCCGTCGTTGTCGTAGTCGGCAATCGCGCAGCCCATGCCGAACTGCATGCCGCCGGCGACGCCGGCCTTGTCGGTGACGTCGGTGAAAGTGCCGTTGCGGTTATTGCGGTAGAGGCCGTTCTTGAGCGGCGTCTTCGGCTTGTAGAAGTCGCTGGCGCCGCTGTTGACGAGGAAGAGATCCATCCACCCGTCGTTGTCGAAATCAAGGAAGCCGACGCCGGGCCCCATCGTTTCCGGCAGATAGCGGTCGGGCGACAGCGCGTTGTCGTGGACCCAGGTGATGCCGCTCGCGCTGGCGGGAATCTCCTCGAACATCGGGGCGGCGGCGCGCAGCCGGGGCTGCCACGCTGGCACGGACGACAGGCCACCCGACATCCCCGCCAGGCTCAACAGCCGGAGGAAGTCGCGGCGCGACGGTATGAGAGTGCGCGAAGAACGGCTCATGGGTACAAGCATTCTAACCGGTCGCAACCCATGCACCGGCCGCGAGAGGAAGGATGGAGAACGCGCGACCGCCGCAGTCTTGTGATGATGGCCTCGCCGATCGGCCACCGTGCTATGGCTGAGGCCGTCGGTCGGCGTTGGCCGCGGGGATACCCCCCACCGCCTGCGCGCCCTGCCGCGCCCCGCGAACACTCTGGTCGAGTCGCGTAAACTCCGCGCGAGCGCGTTCGGCCTCCGCGGTCCGCCCGGCTCGCGCATACGCCCGGGCCAGCATGAAGTAGGTTTGAGGACTGCCGGGCGCACGCGCCACCGCGGCTTCGAGCTCCCTGACGGCACCGGCCACGTCGTTCGTGTCGAGCAGCACCTGCCCCAGCGCCAGGTGGGCGGCGAACTGTTCCGGCGCCAGCGCCACGGCCTCTTCCGCTGGCCGCCGGGCCTGCGCCGCATTGCCGCGCTTCAGGAATTCGTAGGCAATCTGCAGGCGCGCGGGGACGTGGGACGGTGAGATCTCGATCTCGCGGCGGAAATCCTCTAGGGCGAGATCCGCATTCTCCGTGAGGAAGAACACCCCGCGGAAGTAGTGCGCGTGAGGCAGTTTCGGATACCGCGTCACGAGGTCGTCCAGCGCCGCCCGCGCCGCCCGCGGCTGACGCGCCGCCATGGCATAGCCCGCACGGCCGCCGACCAGGATCGCCTCGCGCAGCTCGGCGGACGCTTCGGAGGGCAGCACCGGCAGCCGTAGCAGATTCACCCCGAACGCCTCGATCACTTCCGGCGTGTCGCCGCCCTCCTCCGCGAACGTCGTCAGCATCTGATAGGCGACTTCGAACTCCCCGAAACGCGTCAGGAGAAGAGAGGCGTGGAAGCGGACCACCCGATCGATCGCGGGGGACCGGGAGATGCCCATGGTGCGTGACTGGAGCAGGTCGGACAGGGAACGCTCGTAGTCGCGCAGCTGGAACTCGCAGAGCCCTCGCATCCCGATGGCCCCGGCGTGCGATGGCTCGCCTTTCACCACCTCGGAGAACGCGTCCCGCGCCTCCGCATAACGGTCGGCCTCGTAGAGAAGCGACCCGATGTACCACTGTCCTTCCGCCCAGCGCGGCTGCTTCCCGACAGCCTCGCGATAGAAAGCGAGTGCGTCCTCCACTCTGCCCTCATCGCGAGCCGCCGCCGCTCGCGCCGCCAGCTCGTCGAACGCGCCGGTCCGCACATCCGCCGCCCGGGAGGGAGGCGACTGAGCACCCATCCCGATGGCGGGCATGCCTGGCACGATCCAGCCTGCCAGCAACACGGCCGTGCACAGAGAGCGTGACCTCATACCTTCACCGACGAGCCGCCCCGGGCGTCGCAATCGCAAAGGGTTCGCTCACGGTGATGGTCTGCCCTCGGACATCGTCGATCACCGTAATCACCAGCTCGTATTCGCCGGCCGGCGCCTGGGCCAGAGAGATCCCGGCGAACCGGCTCATGCCGGATGCGCCGGGTATGAGCGGCGTCGCCTTCAGTTCCCTGACCACACTGCCGTCGCGCCGCCGCACCACGTGCCCGGCCCTCACCCTGGTGGCGCCGGTCGAGTCCCGAGCCGGATCGAGGACCGCGTATTGATAGTAGAGGGTCGCGCCCTGATCGAAGAGACGACGCACGATCAGGACCGGCTTTGGCGGCTCTGCTGAGCCCGGTCGGGGAGACAGTATCGTGTCGGTCACGATGACCGACGAGAGCGACGTTCCGTTCCGCGCGGGAACGTCGAAGTCGTGGGTCAGCGAACCCATGCGCCCGCTGTTCCGATCGCGTACCGCGACGCGGGCCTGATAACGCCCGGGCTCGAGCTCGAACGACTGGGACAGCGGGTACCAGGCGGACGTGTCGCTTCGCGGAACGGCGCCGTCGAGCGCGATCTCCACCGCGCGCTCGTACCGCGTGGCCTGCGCGGTAGAGAGGCTGGTGACCAGCGCGCGAAGATCGAGCACGCCGGTCAGCCGGTCTCCGACCGGGGCAAGCTGGAACGTTCTGAGGTCGGTTTCCAGGGCCAGCAGCACAGCCGCGGCATCCGGGTTTGCAGCGGCGAACACATACGCCGTCGCGCGGACCGGTACATCGGCCAGATCGTACGGGGACGCCAGGGCGACGTCGAGCGGTTCAGGATTGGATGGCGAGTCCGGCGGCGACGGGACGCCGCCGGCGTAATATCCCCTCCGGGCGCGCACGCGCACGCCCGGCCGGTCGACACGCACCGCGATTCGCCGGAACCGGCCGTCGGCGCGGCGCTCGGCGGGGATATAGCCGAGCAGGTAGTAGGACTGCGACTCACGGCCGATGCGGCGCAGTCCCGCAGCCAGATCGTTGCGGTTCCGTACCGAGAATCCGCCGCTCGAGTCCGCGAGTGCCGCGGTCCCCTCCGCGTCGAGCGCCAGGTCCGCATTCGTGGCACCGACGTCGCGCGCGTCAACGGGAGACCCGAACTGCGCGGAGGCAAATCCGGACTGCACCTCCAAGCCTCTCACATCGACGAAATAGATCGCGACGTTGGCGCGCCGCGCCGCGTCTTCCGCCTGCCGCAGCAGCACCAGCTCCTGATCGAGAATGAATCCTGGCGAGAGAATGACCACCGTCTTGCGCCCCCGAATGGGTGACATGCCGTCGAGGGTCCGGATCAACGCATCGAGCGTGACGCGCATGCGGGCGGCGACCCTGGCGTACGCCTCAGCGGCCCGCGACTGCACCAGCGGCTCGATCAGCCCGGCGGTGCCTCCCTTGTTCTCAGGACGCGGACCCTGATCACGCGCCAGGTCGACCGGATCCCGCCCGAAGACCCGGTTATTGCTGAACCGCCGGCCGACCCGCTCGGCCACCTGCTCGTCCTGCATCACGTGGATGCGGTAGGCCTCGTAATCGGAGAGCTGCTCCTGGGCAACCTCCGGGGCCCTGGCGCCGCGGAGCGACGCCACCACATCCAGCAGCGGCTGACGCCCATCTGGCAATATGGCGTGCCAGCGCAATCCACGCAGCGACGACACGATCGACACCAGATCCCCCGGACGGGTCTCGTCTGCCAGAAAGCGCGCGATGGCTCCCCTTGCCCGTTCCCCCTGCTCTTCCGTCAGCTGCACGTCGTCGTAAAACAGCACGAGAGAGCGACGTTGATGGGATGGAGGGCCGACGTTCGTCGAGTAATGGTAAGTAGGCTGTGCGGGCATGCCGGCGTCGGCGGAGGCCGGCTCTGCTCCCCCGACCGGCTGGAAAAACTGGATCGCCTCATGCCGCCCCTCTTCCGTAATCGTGAAATCGGCGGCGGTCAGCCCGCGCACGGGCTCGCCGTTGCTGTCCGTGACCACGACATCGACGGTCACGGCCGCAGCTTCCGTTCGGAAGGGTGAGGTCGTCTGGGCCGTAGCTTGGTGGCCGGCGGGCACCACCGCAGTAATGAGGACGAACAGCAGGCTAGTCGCGCGGAAGATCATGGGATCAGCACGAAGGAGGTCTCGGCGCTGGCTCGCGAATCGCCCTGGCTCGCCAGGGCGCGCAGGCCGTACCTGCCGGGCGCAAAGCCGCCGATCGGAAAGGAGGCAACATACCGGATCCGGCCGGACGCGTCAGGCTCGGGCAGCACGGCGGCCGAACGGCCGACGGGAATGCCGTCGCGGCTGAACTCCACCGTCAGTGCCGGCTTGGCCTCACCCGGACCCGGGTAGATGACCATGAAGGCCGAGATCTCGGTGTTGGCGGCTTTCGAAACTGGCCTCGCGAGGTTCGGCACGATGCGCATCGCCCCGGTGCGGAATGGATCCTCCATGTCGTCGGTGCCCTCACCAGCACGATCGAGGCGTCCGATGACCGACACGTCACTGATGCGGATGCCCTCGGTGCGTGGCGGCACGTCGAGCCGCAGCGACTTCACACCCGTCCGCTCGGACGCCTGGTCGCGCGCAACGGTCAGGACGGTGTAGTGGCCGGACGGCAGCTCGAATTGCCGCGTGAACCGCAGACGGCCGCGCCTGAGCGCGGGAAGGCGGTCGAGCGGCCCTTCGAGTGGAAACGTCTCACTCAGCCGCTGGACGACCTCGCCGGCCCCGTTCTTGACGAGCGCCATCGCGGTGAAGCGGAGCGAGTAGGTTCTGCTTTGACGCGTTTCCTCGAACGTCAGGTGCTCGAGCGGCACTTCCACGACCAAGACATGCCGGACGCCGCGCGGCGTCTGGTCGAAGCGGAACACATTCGCGGCGTACTCGAACGCGTTCGGCAGGGGGACGGCTGAGGCCGCCGCCAGCAGGGGCAGCTCATATGGCAGCAGCGGGGCGTCATCCGTATGGGGCAGCGCGAAATAGCCGCTGCGGGAATGTACCGTGACGCCCCGACGTGCCACCTTGATCTGCAGCGATCGGAAGCGTCCGTCAAGGGGAGTCGACGCCGGCGTGTAGCCGATTTCGTAGTAGTTGTCGAGGTCCCCCCGCACCCGCCGAACCAGCACGGCTCCGAGGTCGTTCGTATTGGCCACGAGTGCGCCTCCCGTTTCCTCGGCGAGCACCCGCATCGCGTCCTGGACGTTGGCTCGAAGAGCTCCCTCGGCGGTCTCTGAGTTCATCACGTCGTCCAGCGACACCGCGCGCTGGCTGCTGCCGTGCACCTGCTGTGACTGGCTGTTGCGCCCGGATCGGTCGAGCATCTGCCGCGACTGATCGAGCGCACGCCCCGTGTCCAGGCCACGGGCGTCGATCGTGTAGATGCTGACGTTGGCCCGGTTGGCCTCGCTGATCGCCGAGCGGTACGCATCCTCGAGGTTGGGAGGGATGCGCAGCCCTTCGGAGAAGAAGAGAAGCGCCTTGCGGCCGCTGAGCCCCCCCTGCGCCTTCATCAATGCCATCAGGGGAAACAGTGTGGACTGCCCGCGCTGCTGAAGGTCCGCCGTCTCCACCATCCGCGCCATCCGCGACATGATCTCGCTGACGCGTGCCTCGGTGACGGCCGTTCCGATGGCACCCCCGTCCACGCCGGGACGCCCGGCCGTCGTCTGCGCGAGCGCCGCGTTAGCGGATCGTGCGACCTGCTCGGGATCTCCCTGGACGGCCAATCGGTCGCCCGCCTCGGCGGAGGCCGACGTCGCACGCTCCACGGCGCGCCGCAGCGCCTCGCGATCCTGGGTGAAGGCCTGCGCCAGCCGGAGCCGCTGGTCCAGCACGAACACCGCCACCCACTGGTTGCGCGGGCGCTCGCTCTCGACGAACTGGAGCGCCGCGCGGTGCGCCACGGCGCGCGCTCCCTGCGGGAGACTGTCGAAGACGAGCGTGACGAGCGTTGGAGTCCGCTCGATCTCGGGCTCGCGCCGCGCCGGCGCGGCGGCGGCCTCATGCCCCGCCGCTTCGGAGGCGGTCGCCGCGTCCACAAGCCTGAACGAACGAATCTCCCGGGGCTCGCCGTCCTCGACGACGGTGACTTCGTCCGGCCGGAGGTCACGCACCGGACGCCCCTGCCGATCGCGAACGACCGCGTCCAGCATGACGGCCGTCGTGTCGGCGCGAAAGGCGGGCGTCTTCGGTGGCGCCGAGGGCTCCTGCGGGTGGGCCCCCGCGGCTTTGGCGTCCTTTTCCAGGTTCAGCCGCTCCACGACCGCCCGTTCACGGTCGCCGTCCGCCTTGCGCTGCAGCCGGTAATACGCTGTCGCCAGGGCGACATGGGCCTCGAGGAACGACGGCGCTTCACCGACAATGGCTTCAAGCATCGCACCCGCCTCGGATGTCTCCCGCCGGGCAAGCGCCACGCTGGCCATCTGAAACCGCGTCGCGACATCGCCCGGACGGACGTCGAGGGCGGTGCGGAAGTAGTGCAGCGCCCGGTCGTAGTCCTGCTCTCCCTTGAGCAGCACGCCCATCTGGAGGTTCGAGTCGAAGTCCAACTGGTTCCGGGCCAGCTCGGCCTCGAATTCGGGACGCGCAAGGTCCGGGTTGCCCGCCTCGAGCAGCGCCTGGCCGTAGAGGCCGCGCACTCCCGGCAGGTCGGGATTCAGCTCGACTCCCCGTTTCAAGTCAGCGACGGCGCCGTTCAGATCGCCGGCTCCCCTCTTGGCCACGCCCATCAGCACGCGCGCTTCCGCCGAGTCGCCGTTGCGGAGTATGCGGTCGATCCACAGCTGTCCTCTGTCCGTCTGTTTGGCGCCGAGAAGGGCCATTCCCATGAGGTATGCGAACGCGGGATCGTCGCCACGGCTGCCCTCGACCGGCCGGAGCAGCGTAACCGCCTCTTGCGGTCGGCCGAGCCGCAGGACGGCGTCCGCCGCCAGGTACCGGGCCTGCAGGGTCTCCGGCGCTGCCTCCAGCACGCGATTGAGCTCCGTTGCGGCATCCTGCAGTCGCTGGGCTTTGTAGAGTCCGATGCCCAGGTTCAGTCGGATCCGGATGTTCGATGGGGAGAACTGGAGGGCTGACTGGTAGGCCGCGAGGGCCTCTTCGTACTTCCCCAGGCCCACGAGCACCACGCCCAGGTTTGATCTGGCCTCGGCGTTCTCGGGGTGCGCGTCGAGGAACGTGCGATATTCAGCGGCCGCGCGCTCGAGGTCTCCGGCCGCCTGGAGGGCCGCGGCCCGACTGAGGGCGGCGTCCTGCGGAGCCGCAACCATTACGGCTCCGAGCGTCGCGGCGGCCATGCCGAACGCCAGGAGCGTTCGCCTGGCCGTCACGCACCTGTCAGTCGAGGGGCGCCTCCTATGGACCGAATGGCCGCCCACGACGAACCCCCCGGCCCAACGTCAGAAGTACAGCTTCCAGGCGAGCTGGACGATGCGCCGTCCGTATTTGCGGTCGCGCGGCAGCACGCCGAACTGCGCATTCGTCATCACACCGTTGGTATATTCGAGCTTGAGGTTCCGGTTGTCATCCAGGAACCGCTGCGGATGATTGAAGACGTTCGTGAACGACGCACGGAACTGGAACTTCCTGGCGGCGCCCAGCTTGAAGTTCTTGAACAGCCCGAGGTCGTGGTTCATGTAAGCCGGACCGCGCAGGTCCGGGAAGATGTAATTGCCGTTACTGCCGGCCGCCGGCAGGGCGAAACAGGCGGGATTGATGATCTGATCGCCGGTCGTGCCGGTTCGCGGATCGCAGGTCAGCACCGGCATTGCGGCGATCGCCGGTGAGCCCGAGATGGCCTGGTTGCTGATGGCGGTGCCGCCTTTCAACGTCCCGGTCAGGCCGAAATTCACGCCTGTCCCTGCGAGCGGCTGCAGTGGTGCGCCGCTCACCCACGTCGAGACACCGGTGAACTGCCAGCCGCCGGCGATCGCGTTCAGCAGGCCACCGCGCTGGACGTCGGGCAGCAGCCAGCTGTATCCGATGTTCACGACATGCCGTCGGTCATACCCGAGGACGCCGTAGGCCGAGTCACGAATGTCCCCAGGCGGCTGCGTCGTCGACCCCTGTCCCCCGCCGCGGATGCCCAGCGCCTTGGACAGCGTGTAGGCGGTCGTGAAGGAAAAGCGCGATCCCTGCCGGCTGAGCAGTGTCTGCAGGGCGTGGTAGTTCTGGTAGTGGGTATGCCGGCTGATGGGGACGTCGCCGTACTGGGGCAGCGGTCGGTATTTGTTCGGATCGCCCCCCGGGTCCGCCAGCATGGCCCCGAACGGGACACTGTTGATGTTGTTGATGCCGTCGTTGAGCAGGCGGTCGCTCTTGTTGCCGACGTAGGACGCTTCCACCGTCATGCGCAACGGGATGCGCTGCTGGACGGTGAAGCTCCAGCTCTGCGTCCTCGGCTGCTTGGTATCGCCGGCGAAGATGGCGCCGCTGAGGCCCGGCTGAGCGTTGGGATCAATCGTGGAGACCTGCGACAACTGCACGTTGTAGGCGTTCGTGAAGGTCACGCCGTAGGGCAGGTCGATGAAGCCGGAGTACGGCCCCTGCGCGTCGTGGAAGTTGAAGACGCCGTAACCGCCGCGCAGCAGCGTGCGCCCCGAGCCGAAGACGTCATAGGCGAAGCCGACGCGCGGCGCCGCAAACAGGGACTGCACTTTCACGCCGGACAGCGGAATCCGGCTGTCGCGACCCGTCCAGGTGATGCCGGGGAACGCCGAGGCGGGTGCGCTCGCGCTGTACAGCGCGGGGTCGAACACCGCCATGCCCTGGCCGTTGCGATCGGTCCAGGCGCCGAGATGAGACAGCCGCACACCATACTCGAGTGTCAGCCGGTCCTTCGCCTTCCAGCTGTCCTGCGCGTAGCCTTCGACGATGGTGTAGGCCATGTTGCGAACGATGTTGGGGGATTGCTCGCCATACTCGGCGAGCGTGCCGGTCAGCAGATCCGCAAAGTAGTTACCGCTCGATCCGCCTGCCCAGTTGCCAAGAATCAGACGGCCATTCGAATCGCCATTGCCTGGCTGGCTGTTGTTGACCCACTCATAGTAGGCACCGGCCTTCATCGTGTGCGCGCCCGCGACCTTGGTGACGTTCTGAGCACCGGAGATCAGCCATTTCTTCGCGAACAGTACCGGGTCGAATCCGCCCGGGTTGTAGAGCGTCGGCCCGTTTCCCCACCCCATCATCGACGGAATCTGATCCAGGCCGCTCTTGTAAATACCCGGGTTCGTATACCCGAGCGCGGCCCGCGAGACGCGGCTCGGATCGCGGAACTGATTCGGGAAGTTGATGTAGGTCGCGGCGAAGGTGGACTCGGTCGTCAGCGAGGTCCCGAAGATGCGGGTGAGGCTCACCGTGCCGGAGTGCGAGCGGTTCGGTGCGGTGACCTCGGTCGGATACGGCACCTGGGCGGAATTGCGCCACCAAAGTCCGACCGGAAAATTCTGTTCCTCGGCCTGCAGGTTGTACCGCGCGAACATCCGGGTGTTGTTGCTCACGTTGATGTCGAACCGCGAGAGCCACTGGTGCATGTTCTGGTTCAGCGGAACGTTCTGGACGTAGTTGTAGCCGTCGGTCACGGCCGGATTGGCGTTCGGCAGCGGGAACAGACCAATCAGCCGCTTGCCGTTGGGGTCGATCAGGTTCCCCGGAATGCGGCCGTTGACCAGGTTCGACGGAGGCGTGTTCACCAGAAAATTTCCCAGGCTGCCGAGCGCCGCCGTATCGCTGAAATCGCCGTTCCGCATCGCTTCGGTGGGCACCCATGACTGGAGGGTGCCGGTGTCGAGCCGCTGGCGGTAGAACTCGTATCCCGTAAAGAAAAACACCTTGTCCCGGTTCTTGTTGAAGTTCGTGCCGGGGATGATCAGCGGCCCGCCCAGGTTGAAGCCCGGGTACGCAAACTGATTCTTGGGCTTGTTCTCGGGTCCGGGAACCGTGCTGAACCGGTTGAGCAGCCACTCGTTCGAGTTCAGCCGGTAATCGCGCAGGTAGAGATATCCCATTCCGTGAAAATCTCGGCCGCCGGCTTTGCTGACCGCATCGATGGTGATCGGGCCCTTGGCGTGTTCGGCGCTGAAGTTCGACTGCAACACCTTGAACTCTCCGACCATGTCGGGATTCGGGTTCACGGAGGTCGCACAGTTGCACCCGGGATCGGATGCGTGTGCCCCATCGATCACGATATCGAGCGCATCGGCGCGCGTGCCGTTGCCCGAAAAGTTGCCCACGGCGCTCTGCTTCCCGCCGTCGCCGTTGCCGTTGATGCCGATCACTTCGCCGTTGTAGCCGGGACTGTTGCTCGTCCCCCCCGAGATCGGCGTCATGCCCGGAAGCAGTTTGAGCAGTTCCGCAGTCGAGCGGCCGACCATCGGCACGTTCTGGATCTGCTCTGAGGTCAGGCGGGCGCTCTTTTCGCCGGAATTCAGAGGAGCGATTTCGGGACGCGCGTTGACCGAGACGGTCTCCGACAGCGATCCGACCCGCAGCCGGACGCCCGTCACCGTGCGCTGCTCGCCGAGCCGCAGCGCGATGTCGGTCGCCTCCCAGGAGTTGAAACCCTGCATCTCGACCTTCACGGAGTAGGTGCCGGTCGAGACGGCGGCGAAGACGAACACCCCTTCGCCGTTGGTGACCGTCCGCTGGACCGAGCCCGAAGCCTGGTCGGTCAGCGTGACGCTGGCGCCAGGCAGCGCGCCCCCCTGCTCGTCGAAGACCGATCCCGAGATGGTACCCGAGAGGCTCTGGGCGCCCCCGGCTGCGGCGGTGAGCAGGAGAATAACGAAGGAGAGAATGACGGAAACGAGGAATCGCTCGGTACGCTCGGACAACATGGACGCTCCTCTGACCGCGGCCGCGGTCGAACCCGGCTCCATCCCGACCTTCCGCGCCGACCCTGCGCAAACAAACGCCGTTGGCGCCGCATACTACAACCGCCCGGGCCGGATGTCCAGTACCCGTATCGGTCCTGTATCGGTCCGTCCCATCACTCCCGGTCCGTCATTTTTGTGCCGCTCCCAAGAGCGCGGTTTACCGGTCACCCGATCGTACCGGCGGCGTCGTTCCAGCGCACCGGATGGCCCGCGCGCAGCGCGGCATTGGCGATGTGAGAGGTGCGCGCCGCCTGGTGGCCGACGCGAACCGGTGCGTTCGGCTGCTTCCGGCTGCGGACGCAGTCGAGCCAGTTCTGCAGGTGCGTGAGCGTCCCGTCGCCGCTCGAGCGGACGTAGATGTCCGGCTCCGGTGTGTTGGTACCCGGCGCGTCGGCCGCGTCATCGCGATAGAAGGCCAGCCGGGCCCTGTCGATCTTGAGCGTGCCGCCCTCCCCCCGGAACTCGAGCCCGCCGTCGTCCACCCGGCTGACGTAGGTGCCGAGATAAGCGGCGATGAACTTCTTTGGAAACTCGAGGGTCACGTCGACGGTGTCGGGCGCCTCCCAGAGGGTGATGTTGTAGTTGCGGCCGGTCGCCGCCGCGGTCAGCGGCGCCTCAACGTTCATGTACCACTGCACGACATCGATCCAGTGCGTCATCAGGTCGGTGACGCAGCCGCCGCCGAAGTCCCAGAAGTGGCGCCACTGGAAGAACCGTTCCGGCCGGAACGACTGATCCGGGGCCGAACCGAGCCAGCGCTTCCAGTCGAGCTGATTCAGGGAAACCGCCGGATAATTGCCGGCGATCGCGTGCTGGTACCAGTAGGTGTGGACGAGCGTGATCTGCTCGAGCCGCCCCGAGTCGATGATCTCCTTGCCGAGTTTGAAGTGATCCCAGCTGCGCTGCTGGGTGCCGGTCTGGACGATCCGGTCGGACGCCTCGACCGCCTTGACCATCTCGACCCCCTCCTCGAGGCTGTGCGAGATCGGCTTCTCGACGTAGACGTCCTTCCCGGCGGCGACCGCATCGAGGGTGATGGCCTTGTGCCAGTGGTCGGGAGCGCCGATGACGACGGCGTCGATGGTCCGGTCGTCGAGGATGCGACGGTAGTCGGAGACTTTCGCGGCTGAGGCTCCGGCGATTTCCGCCGCCTGCAGAAGACGCGGCTCGTAGACATCGCAGAGCGCGACCATCTCGTTGCCGGGCAGCTTCTTCAGGTGCCCCATCAGCCCGCGCGCCCGGCCGCCGGTGCCGATGACACCAATCCGGATTCGGTCGTTGGCGCCCTGAGCGGTCGCGGCCGCCATGCGGACGCCGAGCGCCACAATGGAGGCGGTGGTCAGAAAGGTTCGTCGATTGCAGGTCATCGGGTCCTCGTGAGCGGCATGCTAGCATCGATTGAATGTCCATTCTCTCGTCCCGCGCGCCCGCCTGGCTGCTCGCCGTGCCGGCCGCTGCCCTGCTGATCGCGGCGACCCTGCACTCCTCACCCTCCCAGGGCTCCGCGACGCCGCCGCCGGCCTCGACAGCGACTGCTGCGCCGGAAAGCCCGGCAGGCAGCGAGGCGCAGGCCCGCACCACCTGCGGCGGCTGCCACGCCTTCCCGCCACCGGACATCCTGCCACGCCAGGCATGGCGCGACGAGTTCGTGCGCATGATGTTCATCCGCGAGAACCGCCTGCCGCCGCTCGGCAATCCCGCCACGGTGAACCGCACGGTGCAGCTGCCCCCGGACATGGAGCAGGCGCTGCCGTTCTACACCAGCCGCGCGCCCGAGCGTCTCCCGGCACCCGAGCGCTGGCCGGACCCGTCCGAGTCACCTCTCCGCTTCGCCCGGTCGACACTCACGCTCCCGGATGCTGGTGAGCCGCCGGCGGTGTCGAACGTCCAGCTGGTCGACCTCGACGGCGACAGGCAGCTCGACCTGCTGGCCACTGAGATGCGCCAGGGCCTGGTGTTTTCAGGGCATCCGCAGCTCCCCGGCAGCCCGCTCTCGATCCTTGCCACTCTCCCGCATCCCGCCCACGTCACACGCGCCGACGTGGATGGCGACGGCATCCAGGATCTCCTCGTCGCGGATCTCGGCGAATTCTTTCCCGCGGATCATGCCAAGGGCGCGGTGGTCTGGCTGCGCGGCCTGGCCAGCGGGAAATTCGGGGCGTTCTGGCTGGACGGCTGGCCGCGCGTCGCCGACGTCGAGAGCGCGGACTTCAACGGTGACGGGCGGAAGGACCTGCTGGTCGCGGCCTTTGGCTGGCGGCGGACAGGCGAAATCGCGATCATGGAGAACCGGACCGCCGCCGGCGGGCAGCCGGCTTTCACCAAGCACACCATCGACCCGCGGCCCGGCGCGATCCATGCGCTCCCGGTCGATCTCAATCGCGACGGCCGCATGGACTTCGTCGCCGTGCTGGCGCAGCAGTTCGAGACCGTCGTCGCCTACATCAACACCGGCGCCGGCTTCACGTTCGAGCCGCACGTGCTCTATGCCGCCCCTCACCCGAACTGGGGATCATCCGGCATCCAGCTCGCCGACCTCGACGGGGACGGCGACATGGACATTCTCCTCACTCATGGCGACTCGCTGGACGACGGCGTGGTCAAGCCGTATCATGGCATCCAGTGGCTCGAGAACACCGGCAACTACCGGTTTGTCGAGCACACGCTGGCCGCGATGCCTGGCGTGCATCGCGCGCTTGCGGCGGACCTCGACGGCGACGGCGACCTCGACATCGCCGCCTGCGCCCTGCTGGCGGGAGGGTCTGACGTCGACGAGACCGTGCTGCCGGCGCTCGTCTGGCTCGAGCAGACCAGGCCCGGCGTGTTCGCCAGACACACGATTCAAATGGGCTTCCCGCGGCACGCCACGATGGACGTCGGCGATGTCGACGGTGACGGCATGCTTGACATCGTGGTTGGCAATTTCTCTTTCGACCGTCCTCCGGGCCTGACCGGATCGGTCGAGGTCTGGACGAATCAGACGAAACGATCCCGACCCGGCTCCTGACTTCACTCCCCGATCGTGAAATACGCCGTGCGGGAGACCTCGCCTCGAGGCGTGGTCACGCGAATCCTCAGCTCGTAGGTCCCTGCCGGCAGCGCCTCGGTCGGCAGTCTCCCGACGTGCTGAATCCGGTGCCCGGCCGCGTCCGGCAGTGCGATCGGCGACATCGCCACGGCGGCGCCGTCGCGCAGCAACTCCGCCTCGGCGGTCGCCTGGCCGACATCGCCGTAAAGCGTGAAGTAGAACGTCAACGCCGAGCCTTTCGCTCGCGCCAGCGGCTCGCCGAGATTCGGATAGAGCAGATTGCGCCCGACGTAGAGCGGCGCGGCGCCAACGTCCGCGGACGGCCCGTCGCTGACCGCTTCGACATGGCTGACCACGACCAGGCTGCTCATGTTCAGCGCCGCGGCCAGCGGCGGAATCGTCAGCGTCGCGAGCCGCGCGCTGCCCGTTCCGGCGCCGGCGTCGAGGACGATGGTTTCCATCGTGTAGACGCCCGGCGCCAGGTCGGACTCCCGATAGAAGAGGATCTCACCGTGCCGGGCGGCCTCGAGATCCTTCGCCTCTCCGGACAGCACGTATTGCTGGCTGAACTTCTGCACCTCCCGACCTTGTCCGTCTCTGAGGCGCACGACGATGGCCACCTGCCCGGCGTAAGTCGCGCGATCGGGATTGACGTCATAGTGCAGATCGGCGGTGCGCACGTGCACGAGCACCGGTGTCAGACCGGGCCGCGCCGGATCGGGGAAGTTGAACCCCGCGGCCTGGACCGGAAAGGCGTTCGGCAACGGGGTGCGGTCGAGGAGCGCCAGCGCCGGCTGCTCGTAGCCGCCGGCATCGATCGCGGCTGGCTTGCGCAGCGCCCGGTAGCCCTTGCGCGCGAAGACCTGCATCCCCGGCCGGCGCACCTTGACCTGAATCGCTCGGAAGCGGCCGTCGAACGCGGCGTTCGCCGGCGAATAGGTCAGCAGATAGTGGAATTGATTGTCCTCGTCGATCCGGCGGAACGCCGACGACAGATCATTCGACTGTTCGACCAGGAAGCCGCCGGTCTCGTCGGCCAGCCGCGCCAGACCTGACCGGGAATCGAGCGTCAACGTATCCTGCACCCGCTCGAGCGCCATTGTCAGCGGCTGCTCGGTGCGATCGGATCCGGTGCCCGTCTGGACGAGCCGATCCTCGGCGAACGCCTGCATCTCCTTCTGGGCGGCGGTCAGATTGCTCTTGGCGCGCAGGCCATTGGCGTCGACCGCGTAGACGGTGACGTTGGCGCGATTCGCGCTATCGATCGCCTGGTCGAGCCGCGCCGACAGCGCCGGCGATACCGGCAAACCTTCGGAAAAGAACACGATCGTCTTCCGGCCCGGCCGCTCGGCGAGCGAACGCACGACCGCCATCAGCCCCGCGGCGGTGTCGTAGCCGCGATGATCGCGATCGAGGTTGTCGAAGGAACGGACCATGTTGAGCTCGGTCTGGATCAGCCGTAGCTCGGTCTCGCGCCGCCCGACCTCGGCGGCATTCCGCGCCAGCGCCGCGCCGCTGCCGGCGACGGCGCCGGTCACGGCCAACTGGACCTCGCCCTGCAGTGTGCGGCGGCGGTCCATGAGGTCGTCGCTGCGCTCGGCCTGGTGCTCCTCGGCTGCCGTCCCCGACGGCAACACCCGCGCCACCGCTCTACGGATCAGTCCGCGATCAGTGGTGTACGACTGAACTCTGCGCAGGCCGGGATCGGTGGCGAAGATACCGACGTGGGCACTCGACTCGCCGCTCATCGGCACGTAGTCGAGCGTGGCGCGCTGCGCCAGGCGCAGCGACTCGGACGACAAATGATCGAAGACCAGCGCCGTCGTCGTCTCTTCGTCCGGCGGGGCCGCCGGTCCCGCAGCATCCGCCGCAGGGCGGACCAGGGTGGTCGGGTCGGCCTCGCGCCAGGCGATGCCCACGCCGATGCCGCCACCGCGGCTGACCCGCGACAGCGTGGCGATCGCCTGCAGGACGCCGTCCTCCCGGATTTCGAAGTCCCCGGCCTCGAGTCCGGTAACCGGACGCCCCTTGCGATCGCGAACGACAACGTCGACGAGGATGGCGGTGGCGTTGGCGGCGAAGGACTGGCGGTCCGAAGGGACCCCGCCCGACTGCGCGAATCCGGCGGGCGCACCCTGGAAGATCACCACCACCACGGCGGCCGCGACCGCAACCGAGGATCTGATCATGATGCACCTCCTTCGGCCGGCCAGCTGACAGCTGATAGCTGACAGCTCTGGCTTACTCCACTATCCGCAGCAGCGACGAGCGGATGACCTGCGCGTCTCCCTGGCGGGCCACGGCGCGCATGTCATAGGTTCCCGCCGGCAGCCGCTCGATCGGCAGGCGGCCGGCCACCTGGATGCGGCCTGACGCGTCCGCGGCCGGCACCGGTACCGGTACCTGGGCGATCAACTTGCCGTCCTGGAGCAGCTGCAGCGACGCCTCGGGGGTCGGGGCCCCCGGCGCGGGATAGACCGCGAAATAGAAGCCGAGCTCTTTCGTCTTCCGGCTGACCGCATCGCCGAGGTTCGGGTAGAGGAGGACGTCCTTGACGAGGAGCGGATTGGCGGCGCGGCGATCCTGCTCAGGCACCCGCTCACCGCGCTTGACGATCACCAGAGTGCTCATCCGCAGCACGCCGGCGTCGACGCGCGGCACTTCGACCGTGGCGAAGCGTACCGACGACTTGCCGGAGAGCGCGTCGTGCGCGACCGCCTCGACGGTGTAGACGCCGGCCGCGAGCTCGGGCTCGCGGTAGAAGATCACTTCCCCCTGCTTCGCCCGCTCCAGATCGGCGACCGGCCCTGTGACCTCGTAGTGCTGGCTGACCTTCCGGACGACCTCGTTGTGCGCGTCGAGGAATCGCACCAGCACCGAGAAGTCCGACGTGTAGGTCTTGCCGTCCTCGGCCGCCTGAAACGTGATCGGCGCGGTCTTCAAATCGACGACCACCGGCACCAGGCCGGGACGCTCGCGCTCCGGGAACAGCAGCGCGCCCAGCCGCATTGGAAAGGCGTTGGGCACCGGCTTGCTCTCGAGCGCGCCGAGCGCCAGCGCCTCCCACGCGTCCACCGGCACGCCGCCGGTATTGCGGAGGGCGAAATAGCCTTTGCGCGCCGCCACCGTCACGCCGGGGCGCGTCACCTTGACCTCGATGTTGCGGAAGCGTCCGTCGTAGTTGTCGTTGGTCGGCGTGTAGCCGAGCAGGTAGTAATTGCGCAGGTCGCTTTCGACCCGGTCGAAGCCCTGCCGCAGGTTGTTGGTGTTCTCGAACATCAGCCCGCCGGTGCTCTCCGCGAGCCCGGCTAAGCCGTTGTGCGGATCCTGGCGGAGGACGTCCTCGTTCTTCTCGAGCGCCTTCGACAGCGCATCGCCCGACCTGGCGCTGCTCAGAATGCCGCCGCCGCCGGCGCCCGCCTTGTTCACCTGATCGCGAATCTTCGCCTGTTCGCTCTCGGCGCGCAGCCCGGCGGCGTCCATGGCGTAGATGCTGACATTGGCGCGGTTGGCGGCGTCGATGACGCCGAGGAACAGGCGCTGGACGGCGGGCGGAATGGCGACCCCCTCCGAGAAGAGCACGATACTCTTGCGGCCGGGCAGCCGGCGGAGGGTGTTGATGATCGCGAACAGCCCGTTGGTCGTCGAATAGCCCTGCTGATCGCGCTCCATGACCTGGAAGTCGTCGATCATCTTCGACTGCATCTGCCCGAGCATCGCCTGCCCTCGCCCGCCGCCGACCGCGGCGGCTGCGCCCGGTTCTGGGGTCGTCGGCGCGCTACCCGCTCCGGCCCCGGCCTGGCGGTCGGCGGTGGCCTTCTGCTGCTGTTGTTCGGCGCTGTTGAAGCTCGCCGAACCGCGGCTCGCCATCTTCGTCAGTGCCTCCCGCAGCACCCGGGCGTTCCGGGTGAAGGCGGCGTAGGGCGTCATCGCGAGGTCGACGCCGAAGATGCCGATGTAGCCCGGCGCCTCGTCCTTGTTGCCCAGATACCCCTGCGCGGCCTGCACGGCGAGGCGGCGGCCCTCCGGGCTGAGACGGTCGAAGACGATCGCGGTCACGGCGAGCGACCGGTCCTGGCTGTCGCCGCCCGCGGCGGCCGACGGAGCGGCCGGCGTGGCCACGCCAGCCGGGCTGGCCTCCGGCGCCGGAGCGGTCCCCTCGAACACGGTCGAGAACGAGCCGAGCGGCTGCGATACTCCGTCTTCCGTGATCTGGAAGTCGGCCTGGGTCAAATCCCGCACCGGCTGCCCACGCTTGTCGCGGACGACGACATCAACCAGGACCGCCGTCACCCCCTGGGCCACGGTGTCCTTCGCGCGCTGCGCCGGGGGCTGCTGCGCCCACCCGACCACGGCTCCCGCCGCGACCAGCCCCGCGACGACGACGCCGACCAGTCTGCGGCCGTTCATGTCTTCTCCAGTTGCACCTAAACCTGTCGGAGCGGCGAGCCGACCTCGAACCCCGGCCCCACCTGAACGCGCGAATCCTGAGAACCGGCGTCTCTCGTGGCGCCCGTCGCCTAGCGCCCGCCGACTGACTGCGCGCCGCTGCGCTGCGTGCGGGCGTCGCGGTCGAGCTTCGTGAACAGCTCGCGTTCCCGGGTGGCGTCCTCCATCCGCCCGGCGCGCTGATACGCGCGGGCGAGCGTGAAGTGGAGCCCCGGGCTGTCCGGCGCCAGCCGGATGCCGATCTCAAGTTCCTTGATGGCGCCGTCGACGTCGCCGGTCTCGAGCAGCGCCTGGCCGAGCGCCTTGTGCGCCGGGAAGGCGTTGGGCGCCGCGGCGACGCTTTGCTGCGCCCACGGCAGCGCCGCCGCGCCGTCGCTGCGCTTGAGGTATTCAAAGGCAATCTGCATCACCGACCAGGCGTGGCCCGGCTGGATCTCGAGCTCGCGCTTGAACTCGTCGAGCGCCTTATCGGACTGCTCCTGCAGCAGATAGACGCCGTAGGCGTAGTGGACGTTCGGCGTCTCGGGATAGCGCGCCGCCAGCGCCTCGAACGCTTTCGCCGCGGCCGCCGTGTTGCGGGTCGCCATCATGTAGCTGGCGCGCCCGGCCATCAGCACCATCTCGCGCCGGTCCGGCGGCGCCTCGACCGGCAGCATCGGCATCCGCAGCGTCGCCAGCCCCATCGCTTCGATGATGCGCGGATTGTCGTTGCCCTCGCTGGCGAATTCGCCGAGCGTCTCGAGCGCCTGCTCGAACTGCTCGATCCGCGTCATCAGGATGGCGGCGTGGTAGCGCGCGACGTTGCCGAGATCGGCGGTATCGCCGACGCCGAGAATCTTCGATTGGAGGAGATGCTGGAGGGCGCGATCGTACTCCTTCAATCCGAATTCGCACAGGCCGAGAAAGGCATACGCGGCGCCGTTCTTGGGCGCCAGCCGGACGACTTTCCGGAACGCCTCGGCGCCGCCCGCGAGGTCGTCGAGCGAGTAATAGGACGTGCCCTGATACCAGTACCCTTCGACGTAATCGGGCTTGATCTTGACCGCCTTGGCGTACAAGCCGATCGCCTCCTCCCAGCGTTCGGCCTGCCGCGCCTCGGCACCGGCCGCCACCAGGGCATCGAACGCGGCGTCGCCGGCCGCCCGCCCCGCCGCGGGCGCCGTCTTCTGCGCGGCCGGCGTTGCCGGCGCCTGGCGCTTCTGCGCGGCCGCACTTCCAGCTGGACCCGCCAGCATCGCCAGTATCAGCGCGCCCGCCGCGACCCCCGTGTTCCGCTGCGTCATCGTCCCTCTCCGGCAGCGACGATCGGTGGAACGGCCGCCCCCTTCTGCTTGGCCTGCGCCGCCGCGGTCAGCCGATCGACAATCTCGCGCTCGCGCGCGGCGTCGTCTTTTCGCTTCAGCCGGTTGTAGGCGGTGGCGAGCTGCACGTGAACCTCGATCAACTCCGGCGCATCCCTGGCGATGCCTTCCAGCATCTGCGCCGCTTCCTCGACTCTGCCGGTCTGCAGGCGCAGGCTGGCGAGCAGCTTTCTCGCCGTCAAATCATTGGGACGGATCGTCGTCGCGCGCTCCAGATAGGTCGACGCGTCGCCGAAGCGCTGCGCCCCCTTGCGGAGGTTGCCAAGCTGCAGGTTGGCCTCGAAGTCGTTGATGTTCAGCGCCAGCTCCTCGTTAAACGCCCGCTCCGCGTCCGCCTGCTCGCCGAGAGCCAGTAGCGCGCGGCCATACAGCGAGTGGGCGGTCGGCAGCCGCGGGTTGAGTTCTATCGCCCGCTGCAGCTCGGTCTTGGCGGCCGGATAGTCCTGCCGACCGAGATGCGCCGTGCCCATCAGGAGGTGCGCCTCGCCGGACTCGCCGGCGCCGAAAATGCGATCGACGTACTTCTGCCCTTCCAGCGCGTCTCCGGTCTGCAGCAGCGCGGTGCCAAGCAGGAACGCGTACGCCAGGTCTCCGTCGAACATCGCCGTGCGCGGCTTGAGCAGGGTGACGACCTCGGCATTCTGGCCGGTCTGCAGATAGCAGTCGGCGAGCAGCAGGTACGCATTGCGCGCGTCGGGCTCGGCCGAGAGGACGCGCTGCAGCTGCGGGATGGCCCGATCGGGCCGGGCCGACTTGTAGTACGCGAGCGCCATGTTCAGGCGCACCGGCGCGTTCATCGGGTCGAGCACGAGCGCCGCCTCGTACTGCGCGAGGGCGTCGTCGTACTGTCCGAGCTTGACGTAGGCCGCGCCGAGGTTCGAGTGGGCATCGGCGCGGTCCGGCACAATCGCGAGCGCCGCCTTGTAGGTGTCGATCGCCCCAAGTGTGTCGCCGGCCTGCTGCAGCTCGAGCGCACGCGCGAACAGCCGCTCAAAGTCCGCCGCCGCGCCCGGCTCCGGTCCCTGCGCGGCCGCGGGCGCTGACGTCATGATCGCGAAGCACAGCATCAGAACGAATGACCACACTCGGAACAAGGACATCTGGCGTTCGCTGGAGAACTTCAGGATTTCCCAATTGTAACAGCGGAGAGAGGTTCAGAGTTCCGGTTCGACGGTTCGGTTTCCGTTCTAAGAGCGGAGCGGAGTGCCGCCGAAGGCTGACGGGCAAACCAACCCGGGCAGCTCAGCTGGTGACGGGAGACTGGAGCGGGCCGCGGTCAGCGGGCAGCGACTTAGGCGTCCCTCAAACAGAACGAGGAGAAGGGCGGGGCCCGCCCTTCTCCTCTTCACCGACGTTGCTGGTCGCAGGTAGCTGGAAGCTGGCAGCTACCTTAGAAGTAGTACTTCAGCACGAACTCGATGACGCGGTGGCCGCGCTTGAGGTTGATCTTGCCGAAGTTGTCCTTGGTCTGCTTGGTGAAGTCGAATCCGGCTGTTGGATCGCAGACGTTCTGCGTCCCGCCGTTGCCATTCGGCGCATCCACCCGAGACTTGCAGGTCGTCTCGAGCGTCAGGTTGATGTCGTTGCCGATGTTGGTGTTGGCGAACGCCTGATTGAAGATGTTGAAGAAGCCGGCCCGGAACTGGAGCTTCTGGTCGCCCCGGATGCCGAAGTTCTTGAACAGCGTCAGATCGTGATTCGTTCGTGTCGGTGTCCGAATGTTGTAAGGAGGCACCAGGTCGCCGTTCTTCCCGAAGGCAGGTACGGAAATGCAGTTGACGTCCAGGATCTTTTCTCCCACCTTGGTCCCGCCAGCACGCGGGTCGCAGGTGTAGGTCGGTGACAGGGCATTGCCGCCGCTATTGCTAGGGCCGACCACGTCGGTCGTGCCGAAATACGCCGCGGCGATGCCGCTGCCGCCCGCGTCACCACTGAACGTGGGCCGGATCGGAATGCCGCTCGCCAGCGACGAGATGCCCGACAGCTGCCAGCCGTTCAGCAGCCCCCGGCCGACCGGGTTGTTCATCGCCCCTTTGGCCGCGTCCGGAAGGAACGCGTTCCACGAGACGTTGAGGACGTGGGTGCGGTCCTCGCCGAGCACCCCATAGGTGCGCTTCGGGTCGTAGGGATCGATGCTCGAATACTCGCCGCCGAGCGTGCCCTCACTCTTGGCGAGGGTGTAGGCGACGAAGTATTGCAGCCGCCGCCCCGTCTGTCTGCTGAGCGTGACCTGCATCGAGTCGTAGTTGGTCACGCCGCGGAAGTCGTAGAGCGTGATGTTGTTCAGCGCGTTGTATTTCCGGAACGTCGCCAGGTTGTCGTTGACGCTCGCGACCGCGACACGGTTGGCAGGAACCGAGAGGTCCACCCCGTTGAAGGTGCCCCTGCTCAAAGCGCCGAACGGCATGACGTTGCCATTGCTGCGGCTGACCAGATCGCGGCCGCGCGTCCCGACGTAGCTCGCCTCGACCACCTGGTTGCCGATGATTCGCCGGGCGTAGGACAGGCTGAAGCTGTGCGTCTTCGGCCAGGTGAACGAGTTCGCCGTCAGCGAACTAATCCCGAGACTGCCGATACGGTTGGCCAGCGTCGCCTCGTGCGCGGTGTCGTAGGTCAGCCCCAGTCCGTTGCCGTAGTTGCTGCCGTCCCAGAAACTGGTGTTGACCTGGTAGGCGTTCGGCGCCAGCCGCAGGGTGTTGTCGTACTCGACGTTGCCCATGTTGCGGTTGTAGAAGATGCCGTATCCACCGCGGAGCACGTTATTGCCCTCGCCGTCGATGTCCCACGCCACATTGACGCGCGGCAGAGCGAACGGCGAGCGATTCGGCAGCACGCCGGCCCCGGCGCAGTTGTTGTAGACGTAACAGACGCCGTTGACGCGCTGGAACGTGCCGGGATCGAGGAACGAGCCCTTCGACTTGTCGTAGAGCGAGGGGGTGAAGTAGCCGCCGAGCCCGTTCAGCTCCTTGTTATTCGTCCAGTAGCCGAAGCGCACGCCGTATTCCAGCGTCACGTTCCTGCGGACCTTCCAGCCGTCCTGGGCGAACGCATCGAAATTCCAGTAACGGAATTCGCCGAACGGCTCGCCCGGCGCCGGCTTGCCCTTGGCCGCGGTGCCCTGCTCCAGCTGGCCGATCCGGCCGACCAGCAGGTCGGCGGCGGAGTTGCCGGTGCCGGAATCGTTGTCGGAGCCGAACCACAGCCGCCCGGCCTCCTCGTTCTGGAAGTTCTGCTGCTTCTGTCCGCGCTCGATCGAGACGCCGGCCTTGAGACCGTGGCTGCCGGCGAGCTTGGTCAGCTTGTCGCTGAACTGCAGTGCGTCGTTGTGGGCGTAGACGTCGTTGGCCGCCGCCCACATGTTGCCGACCTGGCCGCTGCCGCCCCATCCATGGATGATGTCGGTCGGCAGGTAGGGGCTGGTGGACCCGGCCGGGAAGATACCGTTGAACGTGACGCCGCCGGCACCCTGCAGGATCCTGCCCGGATCCTTGAAGTGGTTGTCGAGCGTCAGCCGGCTGTAGCTGACCAGCGCCTCGTTGGTCATCGTCGGACTGAGCACCGAGACGACGTTGCCGGCGACCGAGCGGCCGCGGTTCTCACCGATGTTCGGGGACGGCAGCGCCACGTCCGAGGGGCCCCACCACACGCCGCGTGGGTTCTCGTTGGCCTCACCCTCGCGCGCTATGCGCACGTACGCCTTGGTGCTGTTGCTGATGTTCCAGTCGACGCGGGTTTTGAAGTCCGTCCGGTTGGAGGGCTCCAAGGCGCTGTAGACGTAGTTGTAGAGGTTCTTGGGATCGTTGTAATTGGGAAGCGGGTAGAGGCTCGCCAGATATTTGCCAAGCGGCGTCATGTAGGGCCGCATGTCGTTGTTCGGCGCCGGGCCGCCGGCGCCCGGGAAGCCGCGTGGAATATTGAGCTCGACGCGGCTGTTCAGGTTGGAGCCGCGGTTGGCGAGCAGTTCGCTGAAGTCGCCGTTGCGCATCGCCTGGGTATAGGTGCGGTTGAACCGCGACCCGGAGTCGACCTGCTGACGCTGCGCTTCGAAGGCGGCAAAGAAGAACAGCTTGTCGCGGTTCTTGGTGTAGCTGTCGCCGAACGTGATCGGACCGCCGATGTTGCCGCCGGGATACTGATACTTGCTCTTCGGCTTGGGCGTGCCGGCGATGCTGTTCGAGCGATCGTTGGCCGTGAACTTCGAGTCGCGCGAGTAGTAGTACGCCGATCCGTGGAACGCCGAGCTCCCGGACTTGGTGACGCCGGCGACGTTCATCCCGCCGGTGCCATACTCGGCAGCGAAGTTCGAGCTCTGAACCTTGACCTCCTGGACCATGTCATTGTTCAGGGTGACGATCAGACCGCTGTTGCTGCCGATGTCGATCAGCGACGAGCCGTCGAGCGACACCGTGTTGCCCGACGAGCGGATGCCGTTGACGGTGTAGCCCTGGGTGTTGTTCGCGCCGCCGCCGAAGCTGACCGATTCCCCCTGGTTGAACTCGGTGACGACGCCGGGAAGGATGCGGAGCAGCTCGAGAGCGCTGCGGCCGATGACCGACAGGTTGTCGATCTGCTTCGCGCTCAGCACGCCTTCACGCGCGCCGGTCTGGGTCTGAATGACCTCCTGCTGACCGGTGACGGTGATCGTTTCCGACTGCTGGCCGACGTCGAGGCGGACGTCGATACCGCGGTTGTCGCTTGGGCTCAGAGCCAGCCCTTTACGCTCGTACGACTTGAAGCCGGACAGTTCGGCGCGCAGGTCGTAGGTGCCCGGGAACAGGCCGGCGAACTGATACTGGCCGCGGTCATCGCTGACGGCGGACTGCACGGCCTTGGTGCCGGTATTGGTGATGGTGACCGTCGCGCCGGGGAGAACCCCGCCGCTCGAGTCCTGAACGTTGCCGCGAATCGTCGCGGTCGTCGATCCCTGGCCGAGCAGCGTACCGCTCGCCAGCAGAACCGCGCACAGAGCCGTTAGCGCCCAGCGGACCGAGGCCACGGCGGCCGACCGGTGGGAAAGTGCTCGCTGCATTTGCCTCCCTCGAACGAAACGTAATGAACTGCACGCGCCAGAGAACAGGCTGGAGACCAGACCGCCGCAGCGCTGGCCCCCGGACAGAGCTAGCCCGTTCGTACTAGCGGGTAGACATTAGGCTGAGTCGGGAGGAAATGCAAGGGGCCGATGGTAGATGGCGGGATATGTCTAAAGACATACCCCAATGCTTTTTACGTCATTTCAGGCGTCGAGCTGGACAATGCCGCGCTGCAGTGCGACGGTCACCGCCTCTGTCCGGTCCGCGGCGGACAGCTTCGCCAGGATGCTGCTGACGTGGAGCTTGACGGTGCCCTCGGTGATATCCAGCATCGAGGCGATTTCCCGGTTGCGACGGCCACTGACCAGCAGCCGCAGCACGTCGAGCTCCCGCACCGACAGCCGTGACCGCGACATCTCGTCCGCCAGCACCGCCGCGACCTCGGGCGTCAGGTGCCGGCGCCCCGACGCCGCCCGGCGGATCGCCTGGACGAGCTCCTCCCGCTGCACCGACTTGGGGAGGTAGCCCATCGCGCCGAACTGAAGCGCCCGGTAGATTTCCTCGTTGCAGACATACGTCGACAACACCAGAATCCGCGCCTCGGGAAATTCCCTCCGGATCGCCTGGGTGGTGTCGGATCCCGACAGCCCGGGCAGCCGCTGGTCCATTAACGTTACATCCGGCCGGTGTGTTCGGTAGAGCGTGATCCCCTGCTCGCCGGTCGCCGCTTCGGCGCAGACCGTCATGTCCGGCTCGAGCGCGATGATGCTCGCCAGCCCCATCCGGACCAGGTAATGGTCGTCGACGAGCATGATCTTCAGCTCGGCTGCCATGACTCCCCACCCTGGATGGCGGCGAACACTTTCTTCGTCCGGATCGGCACCGTCACGGCCAGCCGCGTGCCCTGCCCCGGCCGGCTGACGATGTCGAGCATCGCGCCGAGCTTGTCGGCCCGCTCGCGGATGCCCTGCAGTCCAAAATGCGCGCCAGACGACGACCGCTCTGCCGACTCCATCCCGCAGCCGTTGTCGCTCACCACCAGCATCGTCGTCTCCGGCGTGAACCGCAGCTCGAGATCGATGCGCGACGCGCCGCCGTGCTTGATCGCGTTGGTCAATGCCTCCAGGCCGATCCGCAGCAGGTGATGATCCTCGGCGGCATCCGCCTCCTGCCGCGTCCCGCTCACCCGGACGTGCGCCTCGGCGCGGGTGTTGACGGTCATCTGCCGCGCCAGGCTCGACAGCGCGCCGGCCAGATCGCGGCTCTCGAGCGCCTGCGAGCGCAGGTCCATCACCGAGCGGCGGGTCTCCTCGAGGCTGTAGCGCAGCATCTGGCGGGCGACGTCGAGCGACTGCCGCGCCGCCTCGGGGGCGGTCTGGAAACTGCCCGCGACCGCCTCGAGCTGCAGGGTGATGCCGGCCAGCCCCTGCTCGACGGTGTCGTGCAGCTCGCGGGCGACCCGGGTCCGTTCGTTGAGGACCGCCTGGTACTGCTGTCGCTTGCGGCGGGCCACCGCGCGCATCCACAGCCCGCCGGCGACGGCGGCGATCGCCAGGATGACGAGCATCACGACGGTATGGCTCATCGTCCACCACGGCGCCGCCGCGATCACCCGGACGTCGTCGGGCGAACGCAGGAACAGCTGGAACGCCGGCGGCGGACCACCCTGATAGGAATACACGCCGATCACCGAGAGCAGGCTGCCGGGGCGCATCCGGTCGACCGCGTCACTCGACGGCACCGCCTCAAGGCCGGCGTTGAAGATGTTGTCGCCAACGCGCAGCACCAGCATGCGTTCGGCCGGGCCGCTGACGACGCTCAGCAGGCGGCCGTTCATCCGTACCAGCTCGGCGTCGTGGTCAGGCGTCAACGCGCGATCCGCCGGCACGTCGAGCGGCGGCGGCGTGCCGCCATGGCCGACTACCCGCAGCACGGCGTTGCGCAGGATCGGCTTCCCCGGCGTCACTGCCGGGAATCCTGCTGCCTCGACGAGATCGCCGACCGCCAGGCTCGGCGACTGCTCGGTCTCGATCCGCACGCCGCCCGAGTCGTCTTTCACGTAGAGCACGTTGACCAGGTAGCGGAACGTCGCCGAGGTCGTGAAGTCGCTCATCGCCACCGGCGTCCCCGAGATACGCGCGGTGACGACGCCGCGGACCCGGATCCGGCGGTTGACCTCGCCGGCGGCGGAATAGTTGTAGATGTTGCGGATCGCCCGCTCGGGGGCGGCGAACGGGTCGGGCGCCGCTTCGAGCACGCGGACGTCGCCGAGCCGGCCGGCGAACAGCGAGACGCCGCGGAGCTGCTCGGTGCGGCCGAAAATCGTGCCGATGTTGCCGCGCAGCTCGACGCGGGCGTCGACGAAGCGCTTGAGATCGGCCGGTGACGCATAGTCCCAGAACGCGGCCCGGACGATGCCGTCCTCGAGCGCGACATCCGCGAACATGACGTGGGACTGCGGATCGGACGACAGCCAGGCGCGCTGGATCACGCCGACGACGTCGACATAGTCGCAGTCGTAGCGGCCGGTGAGCATCGCCGAGTAGGCGATGGCGCGGCCGGCCGGCAGCGCCGCGCGAGCCAGCTTGCGGACGTAGTCGGGGACGACATTCGGCGCGAAGCCGCCGCGCACCGTATGCCCGGCGATCTCGACCACATCACCGGTGTGGAGGTCCGCCCAGGCGCCGGCCTTGGCCGGGTCCACCGGGTTGAGCACGAACTGGCCGAACGCGCCGTCGTGCACGACCAGCGTCGTCTTCTGCCATTCGTCGAAGTGGGTGACGGTGCCGCGGATGCGGACCGGATAGCCGAGCGCGCCGCCATCCTGGGACAGCGCGCGGATGTCCTCGATCCGCGTCAGCTCCCGCAGAGCTGGCGACGCCTGCGCCTGCCGGGCCGCGGCCGGACACGCGCCGATGACCACGAGCGCGGCCATCGCTAAACTTCTGCCGTGGATGCGCCGCATGGGCCGCTGAATACTAGCGCCGCCGCGCCGTGACTGCAAGGCGGCCGGGGCTAGCCGATTTACGTTATTGACCCTGCACCGCGGGCGTCCTACGCTTCGATGGGGCCCTGCGGGTGCCCCGCAGACCAGAGCCGCCTCTTCTCCGCCTCCGTATGAATCACCTTTCGAGAACGACAATCGCGTGGCTCGCCGCCGCTGTGCTGCTCGTCAACACGGCGTACCTGGCGGCGTTCGCCAGCCCGACCGTCTTCTACTTCGCCAACGTCGTCCTGCACATGGCGCTCGGCGTGGCGGTGGGGATCTGGATCCTGGCCGCCAGGCCGTGGCGGCGGGCCGTACGCGCGCTGGCGCCGGCGCCGCGGAGTCTCGCCCTCGCCGGGACGACGCTCGCCGCCGCCGGCGCAATCGCCGGGCTGCTGATCATGGTGGCAGGAGCCGCCGGGCGGTGGCGCTGGCTGCTGCCGACTCATATCTGGCTAAGCGTCGTCGGCGCGGCGGCGGTGGCGGCGGTCTACGCCGCGCACGGCCTGCGCCGCGGCGAACCCGGGCGGCCGCGGATCCTGGCCGCCGGCGCCGCCTGCGCCGTGCTGGCGATCGCGGTACCGGTCGTGATCCACGTCCAGCGCTCGGACGCCCGCGCGCGCTACACCGTCCGCAACCCGGCGGTGGTGCCGGCGACGATGGCCGAGGAGGGGCGCGGGCCGAAGAGCCCGTTCTTCCCGTCGTCCGCGAACACCAACGTCAACGGCATCATCCCCGCGGATTTCTTCACGACCAGCGCCACCTGCGGCCGCTGCCACAAGGACATCTACGACGAGTGGCGCTCCTCGATGCACCACTTCTCGTCGTTCAACAATCAGTGGTACCGCAAGTCGATCGAATACATGCAGGACACGGTCGGCACCCAGCCGTCCAAGTGGTGCGCCGGCTGCCACGACCATGCGGTGTTCTTCAACGGCCGCTTCGATCGCCCGATCCGCGAGCAGATCGACACCCCCGAAGCGCAGGCCGGGCTAGCCTGCACGTCGTGCCACTCGATCACTCACGTCGGCAGCACGATGGGCCAGGGAGACTTCGAGATCGAATACCCGCCGCTGCACGACCTCGCCGCGAGCGAGAACCCGGTGCTGAAGTTCCTCCACGACCGGCTGACGTTCATCGATCCGCAGCCGCATCGCGAGGCGTTCCTGAAGCCGTTCCACACCGAGCAGACGCCGGAGTTCTGCTCGAGCTGCCACAAGGTCCACCTCGACCGCCCGGTCAACGACTACCGCTGGTTCCGCGGCTTCAACGACTACGACAACTGGCAGGCCTCGGGGGTGTCCGGCGAGGGGGCGCGCTCGTTCTATTACCCGAAGACGCCAATGAAGTGCGCCGACTGCCACATGCCGCTCGTCAAGTCCGACGATCCGGCGGCGAAGCACGGGCTGATCCGATCGCATCGGTTTGCCGCCGCCAACACCGCCGTCCCGTTCGTCAACGGCGACGCGGTGCAGTTGAAGGCGGCGCAGGACTTCCTCCGCGACGGCCAGATCTCGGTTGATATCTTCGGGTTCGTCCGCACGCCGCAGGCCGCTCCCGGCGAAGCGGTCGGTTCACCGACGGGGAACGAGCCGCGGACGGCCAGCACGTTCGCGGTCGGCGAAGAATCGATGAACTTCGGCGCCGCGCAGAATTTCCTCGCGCCGACCGAGGAGGTCGTCGCCCCGCTCGGCAAGGTCGACGCGGTCGTCCGCCGCGGCGAGTCGGTCCGCGTCGACGTTGTCGTCCGGACGCGGAAGGTCGGCCACTTCTTTCCCGGCGGCACCGTCGATGCCTTCGACGTCTGGGTCGAGCTCGAGGCGGTCGACGAGCGCGGCCGGATCCTGCTCCAGAGCGGCGCCCCCGCGGACGGCGGCCGCGGGCCGGTCGATCCCGGCGCCCACTTCTACCGCAGCCTGGCGCTCGACGCCCACGGCAATCCGATCAACAAGCGAAATGCCTGGGCGGCGCGCTCGGTGGCCTACGTCCGGCTGATCCCGCCCGGCGCCGCCGACACCGTCCACTACCGGCTGACCATTCCCGACGACGCCGCGGGGAAGATTTCACTGCGGGCGCGCGTCAACTACCGGAAGTTCGCGTGGTGGAACACGCAGTGGGCCTACGCCGGCGTCCGCGACCCGGCGCAACCCGGCCCGGTCGCCCCCGGCTACGACGACGGGAAGTGGCTGTTTTCTGGCAGCACCGCCCACGTCTCGGGCGGGCTCAAGGCGATTCCCGACATCCCCACCACCGTGATGGCCGAAAACACGGCGACGCTGCGCATCGTCGCGGCGGAGGCGCCGGCCTCGGCCGCCACGGCGATGAACCCGTCGGTGCGCGAGCGCTGGAACGATTACGGCATCGGTCTGCTGCTGCAGGGGGACATCAAGAACGCCGAGGCGACCTTCCTCAAAGTGACGCAGATGGAGCCGGGCTACGCCGACGGCTGGGTCAACGTCGGCCGGGCGCGCGTCCAGGAGGGGAACATGGCGGGCGCCGAGGAGGTGCTGCGCAAGGCGCTGGCTGTCGATCCGGGTCTTGCGAAGACGCATTTCTTCCTCGGCACCGCGCTCAAGAGCCTCGGCCGCTACGACGAGGCGCTCACCCATCTGCGGATCGCATCGGCGAAGTATCCCCGCGACCGGGTCGTCCTCAATCAGCTCGCGCGGGTGCTGTTCCTGAAGCGGCAGTTCCGCGAGGCGGTCGCCGAACTGGACCGCGTCCTGGCGATCGATCCGGAGGACCTGCAGGCCCACTACAACCTGATGCTGTGCTGGCAGGGACTCGGCGACAGTGCGCGGTCGGCGCACGAGCGCGTGCTCTACGAGCGGTTCAAAGCGGACGAATCCGCGCAGGCGATCACCGGCCCGTACCGGCAGCTTCATGAAGATGACAACAACGAGCGACAGCCCATCCACGAACATCAGCTCCGGCCCGGCGGCGCGCCGCTTCCCTACCGGGCGGCCGCAGCGGGGAGCCGCTGACATGGCGCGGCTGGCCGTCCTGTTCGCGGTCGGACTCGCGGCAATCGCGCTGGCTGGCGCCGCGCCCGGCGCCGCCGCGGGACCGCAGTTCGTCGACGTCACCACCGCCGCCGGCATCTCGTTCCGTCACACCAGCGGCGCCGCCGGCAGGAAGCTGCTGCCGGAGACGCTCGGCTCGGGCGTGGCCTTTCTCGACTTCGACAACGACGGCTGGCAGGACCTGCTGTTCGTCAATTCGCGCAACTGGCCCGGGCGCGCCGCGCCGCCGTCGTATCCGGCGCTCTACCGCAACAACCACAACGGCACCTTCACCGATGTGACGCGCCAGGCGGGCCTGGCGGTGGAGGTCTACGGGATGGGGGTCTCGGTCGCGGACTACGACAACGACGGCCGCGCCGACATCTACCTGACCTGCCTCGGCCCGAACAAGCTGTTCCACAATCTCGGCAACGGCCGCTTCGAGGATGTCACCGCGAAATCGGGCGTCGGCGATCCGGGCTTCTCGACGAGCGCGGCGTGGTTCGACTACGACAAGGACGGCAAGCTCGATCTGTTCGTCGCCAACTACGTCCAGTGGACCCCGGAGACCGACATCCGCTGCACGCTCAACGGCAAGACGAAGTCGTACTGCACGCCGGAGTCGTACAAGGGCCAGAGCCCGACGCTCTACCGCAACAACGGCAACGGCACGTTCGAGAACGTCACCCGCAAGGCCGGGCTGTACGATCCGGCCGCCAAGAGCCTCGGCATCGCGCTCATCGACTACAACGGCGACGGTAACCTCGACCTGTTCGTCGCCAACGACACCCAGCCGAACCGCCTCTACCAGAACAGCGGCAAGGGCACCTTCGTCGACGTCGGCATGCCGGCGGGCGTCGCCTTCAACGAGGCCGGCGTCGCCCGCGCCGGGATGGGCGTGGACGCCGCCGACTACGACGGCTCCGGCCGCCAGAGCCTGGTCATCGGCAATTTCTCGAACGAGATGATGGCGCTCTATTCGAACGAGGGGACGGGGCTGTTCATCGACGAGGCGCCGACCTCGACGGTCGGCAAGGCGTCGCTGCTGACGCTGACCTTCAGCTGCTTCTTCTTCGACTTCGATCTCGACGGCCTGCTCGACATCTTTGCCGCCAACGGCCACGTCGCCGACGACATCAGCAGCGTCCAGCCGCGCGTCTCCTACGCGGAGCCGGCGCATCTGTTCCGCAATGCCGGCGCCCGGAAGTTCGACGAGGTGACGGCGGCGTCCGGCGCGGCGCTGATGCGGCCAGTCGTTGCCCGCGGCGCCGCCTACGGCGATTTCGACAACGACGGCGACCTCGACCTCGCCGTCACCGCCAACAACGGCCCGGCGCGGCTCCTCCGCAACGACGGCGGCAGCAACAATCACAAGGTGCGCGTCCGCCTCGTCGGGACGACGTCCAATCGCGACGCGATTGGCGCCCGCGTCCGGATCGTCCCCGAGAGTGGTGCGGCGCAGTGGAGCATGGTCAAGACGGCGTCGAGCTACTGCTCGCAGAGCGAGCTGCCGCTGACCTTCGGGCTTGGCTCGCGCACGGCAGTCCGGGCGGTCGAGGTGACCTGGCCGTCGGGGCGCAAAGAGACGGTGAGCGGCGTCCGCGCTGACGAATCGATCACCATCGAAGAGGGCAAGGGCCTCGTCGCCCACGTCCCGTTCAAGCAGGGCAAATGATGCGCACATCCCACCTCGGCACGCTGGCCACGGTCGCAGCTCTCGTCGCGGCGGCCGCGCCGGGCCACCGCGCGTGGATGCCGGTTCGTGCAGTCGCGGCCGCCCAGGCGGGGGCCGCCGATGCGCGGGAGGCGGCGTATCGCGCCAACAACGTCGGCGTCGCCCGGCTCGAACAATACGATTTCGACGCCGCCGCGACCGCCTTCCAGGAGGCGCTGCGGCGGGTTCCGGATCTGCCGCTCGCGCACCTCAACCTGGCGATTGCGCAGTTCTACGGCGGCAAGCCGGACGCCGCCCGCATCGAGGCCGAAGCCGCCGCCGGCAAGCTGTCGTCGCCCCAGCCCTACTATCTGCTCGGCCTCATCGCCCGTGTCCAGGATCGGCCGGATGATGCGGTGCGGGCATTCCAGAAGGTGCTGGAGCTCGATCCCACCGACGTCGGCACGAAGGTCAACCTCGGCCAGGTCTACACCCAGCAGCGCAAGTTCGCCGAGGGGGTCACGCTGCTGCGCGAGGCGACCGCCACCGAGCCCTACAACGCCACTGCCGCCTACGGGCTGGCGATGGCGCTCACCCGCTCACAGGATCCGGGCGGTCCCGAGGCGATGAAGCGCTTCGAGACGCTGCGCGGCACACCGTACGCCCGCACCTATTCGCAGACCTATCTCGAGCAGGGGCCGTATGCCGAGGCGCTGGCCTCGACCGGCGCCGAGAGCGATCTCGTCGACGCCGCGCCGCCGGCCGTGACCTTTGCCGATGCGACGCCGGATGCCCTCCGCAGCGCCCGCCCCGCCGCGCCTAGCGCGGCCGGCAGCGTCATCCTCGCCGACCTCAGGAACGACGGCAGCCTCGACATCGTCGAGAGCGCCGCCGGCGGGGTTCGCCTCTACCGAAGTACCAAAGGGACCTTCACTGACGCGAGCCAGGCGGCAGGCCTCGCGCCCGCCGCCGGCACCTCCGCCGGCATCGTTGTCGCCGGCGACTACGACAACGACGGGCGCCCCGACCTGTTCGTCGTCGATGACAAGGGCAGCCGCCTGCTGCACCAGCTGGCGACCGGCCGGTTCGAGCCGGTCAGCGGACTGCCCCCGTTCCCGCATCCGGCCCGGACAGCGGCGTTCGTCGACGTCGACCACGACGGCGATCTCGATGTCTTCATCGCCGGCGAGACGCCGGCGGCAGGCGCGGCGGCCAATCAGCTGCTCCGCAACAATGGCGACGGCACGTTCACGGACATCACCGCCGAAGCCCGTGTCACCGGCGGCGGGGCGTCGGCCATTGCCGTCGTGCCGACCGACTTCGACAACCGCCGCGACATCGACCTGCTGGTCGTCCGGCGGGACGCCCGGCCGGTGCTCTTCCAGAACGTCCGCGACGGGTCCTTTCGCGATGCTGCGGAGCATGCCGGACTGCCCGGCGCGGGCGCCTATTCAGCGGTTGCGGCGGGAGACATCAACAAGGATGGCTTCACCGATTTCTTTCTCGGCCGTAGCGATGCGCCCGGGATCTTCGCGCTGAGTGACGGGCGCGGACGCTTCGTCTCCCGGCCCGCCGCGGCGGCGACCGCCGGCGCGGTCGCGGCACAGCTGCTCGACTACGACAACGACGGACTGCTCGATCTCTTCGTCCTGCGTCCGGCCGGGGCGGTCATGCTCCGCAACCTCGGCGATCGCTGGGAGGACGTCAGCGAACGCGCCAGCCTGGCGGCGCTTCACCCCGCTGGTGATGTCACCTACCAGTCGGCCGCCGCCGGCGACCTCGACGGCGACGGCGACACCGACCTCGTGGTGCGCCAGTCGGACGGCGGGCTGCGCGTATGGCGCAACGACGGCGGCTCCAGCCACCGCGCGGTGCGGGTCCGGCTCGAAGCGCAGCAGAGCAACCGCTCGGCGGCCGGCACCAAGGTCGACATCCGCGCCGGCAGCCTGCGGCAGCGCTTCGAGACGTCGGCCGCCGTACCATCCGCGGCGCCGGCGGACATCCTGTTCGGGCTCGGCTCGCGCGCGGCCGCCGATGTCGTGCGCGTGCTGTGGCCGTCGGGCACGGTCCAAGCCGAACTGCCGCCGGCAGCACCGGCGGGGACGCTGCCACCGGTCACCGTTACGGAGCTGAATCGCAAGCCGTCGTCGTGCCCGTATCTCTTCACCTGGAACGGTTCCGCGTTCGAGTTCGTCACCGACTTCATGGGCGGCGGCGAGCTCGGCTACTGGGTGGCGCCGGGCCAGCATGCGGCACCGGATCCGGACGAGTACGTGCGGATCGATCCGCGTCAGCTGAAGGCGCGCGACGGGCGCTACGAGATCCGCGTCACCAACGAGCTCGAGGAGGCGCTGTTCGTCGATCGACTGCAGCTCGTCGCCGTCGATCACCCCGATGGGACCGACGTCTTCCCGAACGAGGGGCTCAAGGAGGCGCCGCTGCCGCCGTTCGCGCTGGCGACGACTCGTGGGGCGCATCCACCGGCGGCGGCGACAGACGACCACGGCCACGACGTGCTGGCGCAGGTGGCCGCCCTCGACCGCCAGTCGCCGGACGACTTCCCGCTGATTCAGCCGCGCGGCTATGCCGAGCCGCACACCCTGACGCTCGACCTCGGCCCCGACGCCAATCGCGCGGTGCTGCTGATGACCGGCTGGACCGATTACGCGTTCTCGAGCGACAACGTCGCGGGCTTCCAGCGCGGCCTGGCGCTGAAGGCCCCTTCACTCGCGGCGCAGGATGCGGCCGGCGCCTGGCACACCCTGATCGAGGACGTCGGTATCCCGGTCGGACGGCCGCAGACCGTCGTCGTCGATCTGCGCGGCAGGCTGCCGCACGGACGCCGGGTCAAGATCGACACCAACATGCGGATCTACTGGGACCGCATCCTCGTCGACACCTCCGGAGGGGGCGCCGCCACCCACCTGACGCGCCTCGATCCGGTGTCGGCGTCGCTGCGCTGGCGCGGCTTTTCAGCCGAGGTCACGCCGGACGGCCGCGAGCCGTACCTCTACGACTACAGCCGCGTCAGCCGGGACAGCACCTGGAAGGTGATGCCGGGGCGCTACACCCGGGAGGGAGACGTCCGCGATCTGCTGCGCAGGACCGACGACATGTACGTGATCGCGAAGCCGGGGGACGAGATTGCACTCAGCTTCGATGCCGCGGCGCTGCCGCCGCTGGCTGAGGGCCGGACCCGAACCTTCCTGCTCTACGCCGACGGCTACAGCAAGGAGATGGACATCAACTCGGCGAGTCCGCACCTCACCAATCCGCTGCCGTTTCACTCGATGACGCAGTATCCCTACGGTCCATCCGAGCACTACCCGGACAGCGCCGCGCATCGCGACTATCTGTCCCGCTACAACACGCGTATCGTCCGCAGCGACCTGCCGCCAATCGACAGGGCTGCGCGGTGACACCTGCAGGAGGCGGCATGGATCCCGTGCTTCGCTATTCGGCGGCGGCCTGTCAGACCGACCTGCCGAACCCGCTCGACCGCCGCCAGATGGCGGCGAACACCGACCGGATGCTGGCGATGGTCGACGCCGCCGTCGCTGGCAGCGCCCCCTTTCTGCCGGTCCGCCTGATCGTCTTCCCGGAGTTCGCGCACGCGGCGCCGATCTACCCCACCGTGGCGGAGCTCCTCGACAAGCTCGCGGTGCAGATTCCGAACGAGCACACCGAGCGGCTGCACGACAAGGCGCGGCAGCACCAGGTCTACATCCAGAGCGGCTCGATGCTCGAAGCCGATCCGGCGTGGGTGGGCGTGGTCTTCAATACGACCTGCCTGATCGGCCCTGAAGGGATTCTCTACAAGTACCGCAAGGTCAACCCGTGGATTCCCTATGAAGTCCACACCAGCCCCCACGAACTCGAGGGCTACGTCGATCCGCTGTTCCCGGTCGCCGACACGCCGATCGGCCGCCTCGGCTGCGCGATCTGCTACGACTGGCTGTTTCCCGAAGCGATCCGGCAGCTTGCCGCCAACGGCGCGGAGGTGCTCATTCGCGTCTCCGCCTACATGGACCCGTGGGGAGCGACCGAGCCGATGAACTGGTGGACGACGGTCAACCGGTGCCGGGCGCTCGAGAACACCGCGTTCGTGGTGGCGGCCAATCAGGGGGCGAGCCTGCGCCACTACCCGCCGTACTCGTGGCCGGGCGGCAGCCAGATTGTCGACTTCGACGGCCGGATGCTCGCCGACGCGTCGCCGGGGCCGGGTGAGCGGATTGTCGTCGCGCCGATCGACGTCAGCGCGGTGCGGCACGAGCGTGCCACCCGCACCGGCCATCACATGCTGGCGCACCTGCGCACCGAGGCGTACCCGGTGTATGCCCGGCACCAGTATCCGCCGCACGCGGCCGCCGCCGGCGCCTCCTACGAACGCAACCTCGAACTGATTCAGCAGGCCAAGCGCGTCTGCGCCCACGACGGTCAGCCGTTCGTACGCTGAGCCAGTCACTCCAATCGTGCCGGCGACCTCGCTCGCGAGCAGCGTCTCCTCGCATCCGCAGCCCGACTCGCGCAGTCCGTCGCGACAAGACGACCGCTTGAGCGAAGGCGGGACGCCCGCACGCGTCAGTCGGGAGGGAAGGTCAATCGCGACCGGATGTAGGCGGCGAGCTCGCGACTCTGACCGAGCACGCGCAGATCATCGAGCTCCACGCTGAGCGGGTTCGTGCCGGACTGCGTCACGCGCAGAGCCGCGGCACGCGTGCCAGGCGGCACAGCGACCGACATCTGGCCCGGTGCGCCCGGTCCGACCTCGCGGGCGGTGGTGAAGCGCACGGTCCCATCGGAAGACGCCAGCTCGAAGGTCAGCGTGACTGGCGCATCCGCCGAAACCGCATTGACGAACAACTCCGAGACGCCGACGTCGGCGTCCGCGAAGCGCACCTCGAACAGCCCGCGGCCGGCGGCGGTCAGGCGCCCGGATCGCTGTCGCAGGAACGGGAACCGCGGCGGAATGTCGCGGTAAGCGACCGACTTTCCGCCGAGCGATGCTGAACGCAGGCGCGCCACGTGCGCGAGATTCTCGGTGAAGGCGGAGGGGTCTTGTTTGTAGACAGCGGCATCCCGCCCGCTCCGGCGGTAAATCGCATCGGTATCGCCAACCGATTCAATCAGCTCGTAGTAGCCGCCGATCAGCGTCGCCGGCACGCGGCCGCCGTTTCCGGAGCGCAGCAGGTCGGCGCGCTGAATCAGGAGCGGAACGTCCTGGTAGAGGAGGTAGGCCTCGGTCGCCTCGACAACCGGCGCCGTCGTCAGCGGTGCGTAACGGCCGACTTCCGTGAAGAAGACGCCAAGCGTCGGCAGCTGCGCGTAGAAGCGCGAGCAGATGCCGAGGTCGTCGACGTTCTCGGCGTCGAGCATGAACGGCACGAAGCCCGCCTGGTTGTAGGCGAGGCGCGAGCCGCGGGGAATGTGCAGGGCCGCGGCGCGCCAGACCTTGTCGTAGGGGCTGAAGTAGCGGTCGGCCTCGAGCGACGGCTGGCGGAGCCAGCTCACCCGGCCTTCGACGGCTTCGTAGCGGCGCTCGAACACTACCGCCCGGTAGCCGCACCAGCAGACGACCGCCAGCGTTGCCGCCCAGGCGATCCGCTCGCGTCCGCGGCACAGTACGGTGACCGTCTGCGCCACCAGGATCGCCATCAGCGGCAGCAGCGGCACCATGAAACGCAGCCCGAACATCCAGTCGCCGACGCGTCCGACGTAGACGATCATCACGGCCAGCGCCAGCAGCACCGGGCGGACCGGCGGGCTTTTCATCGCCGCGGCCACGGCGCCCGCTGCCGCGATTGCCACCGCCGGCCAGCCATAGACGCCGACGAACTGCCGCAAGTACCCCTGCTCGGGCGCCTTGACGATGACGTTGGCCGCCGAGCCGAGCTTGTAGAGCACCTTCGTGTAAGCCGGCATGTTCAGCCAGTCGCCGAAGTACAGCACCCGCCAGCCGTGATAGGCGGCGACGATCAAGACCAGAGGCACGCCGACGCGCCGGAACAGCTCGCCGCGGCGGGCGCGGCCGGCGGTCAGGAACCACGCCCCGCAGACGGCAGCGACGTAGATCGGGCCATCCAGCCGCTCGAGCGACGCCGCGACGGCGGCGGCGAGTGCCAACGCGTCGCGGCGCGACGACTCCCCTTCCCCGCCGCTGACCAGCGCGAAGACCAGCAGCGAAACCAGGAAGGCGAAGGGAACGGTCTCGAGCGATGAGCAACTCCACAGCGCCAGCGGTCCGGCGGTCGCGAGCATCAGCAGCCCGGCCGCCAGGCCGGGCGCCTCGACATTCCGCAGGCGGCGCATCGACGCATCGCTCAGCACGAGCGTGCCGATGCCGGCGAGGAGCGATACCGCCTTGCCGGTGAAGAACACCGACAGCTTCGGCCATCCCGCCGCCCGGCTCGCGGCGAGGATCGCGGTGTTCATCATCACGTCGAGGAAGTTCGAGTAGCCCTCGACGCGGCCTTCGATCGTGTTGTAGATGAGGCCCTGCCCGCGCAGGAGGTGCTGCGCATAGACGAACGAGATGCCTTCGTCGTCCACGAAGAAGTAGAGGAAGTTGGCGGCGTAAAGGAAAAAGACACCGACCGCGGCGGCGAGCAGCCACCGCGCCCGGCGGTCGGCGATCGTCAATGGACCGCGAGCGAGATGCAGCCGGACACGACGCCGGCCATGAACTCGTCTCCCGCCTCGGTGAAGTGAATCCCGTCGGTTCGGAAATAACTGCCGCGAGTCGGCCCGGCGTTGTCCGCCTGCGCAGCGGCGTCGCACAGCGCGGCCCCGGTCTCACCGGCGACCTGCCGGGTCATGGCGACATACGACTGATGGAGCGGCACCAGCGCTCCGAGATTCCGCAGATGCCGTGCCTGCAGGTAGGCGGGTTCGCGTCCGGGTTGGTGTCCTGACGGCGCGGTGACGAGCACGACCCTGGCCCCGGCGCGCTGGCCGCCCCGCACGATGGCCGTGAGGTTGTCGTGATAGCGGACGAGACTGACGCGGCGCGCGGGGTCCGCCGCGGCACGCGATTCGATGCCGAGCCGGGCTTTCCGCCACGCTTGGTAGACGCGCAGATGATCGGCCGCCCACGCCGTCACCGGCCCGGGGTGAACCTCGTCATCGGGGGGGCCGAGCGCGTCCCAGTGGTCATTCCATCCGAACTCGACCGCGATCACCTTCGGATGAAGACGCGCCACATCGCGCTGCAGCTGCGCCCGGCCCTGCTCGGTCGACCACCCTGGCACCGCCAGCTTCTCCCCCGCCGCCAGCGGCGGGTCAGTGGCAGCCAGCCGCGCGAGCGCCATCTCCGGGTAGTTGCTGAACTCGACGCACGAATCGCCCATGAAGATGACCGCCGCATGCCGGGCCCGCGCCAGTCGCTCGCGGTAGTCGCGCGTGACCCAGATCAGGTCGGGATCGCGCTGGAATTCGTTCTGGATGACCTGCGGCTGCGGCCAGCCGAACTGCACTTCGGGGATGGCGCGGAACCTGAAATGCGATGCGCGGAGCACAAGTTCCGCGACCCCGAGGGCGGCGCCGACCCCGGCGGCCGTCAGGAGGACGCCGGCTACGATCAGGACGGGCCAGCGCGGCGCGGGGCGGTCAGAAGAGGGTGTAGATGAACGGGGCAATCCCGGTGACCTCTCCGACGAGCAGCAGCAGCGCCACCAGCAGCAGCGTCGCGACAAACGGCACCAGCCACCAGCGCTTGCGCGCCCCGAGGAATGCAAACAGCTCGCGGATGGTGCTCGCACCGCCCGCGACATTGCGCGCCGCCTTCATCGCCCCTCCTTGGTCGCAAAGACAATCGTCCGATCGAGCACCAGCGCATCCATCCCGCTCCGCCGGAACGTACTCATGGCTTCGGCCGGCGTATTGACGACCGGCTCTCCCCTGAGATTGAAACTGGTGTTGAGCAGCACCGGCACGCCGGTCGCGTCCCCGAACGCCGACAGCAGCCGATGGTAACGCGGGTTGGTGTGCTCGAACACGGTCTGGAGGCGCGCCGACCCGTCGACGTGCGTCACGGCCGGCAGCGTCTCGCGCGCCTCGGGCCGCACCGGGGTCACGAGCAGCATGAACCGCGCCGGCATCTGCCGCGCCGGGTCGTCGAGCGCGAAGTAGCGCGCCGCGTGCTCGACCGGCACCGACGGCGCGAACGGCCGGTACGGCTCGCGGAACTTGATCTTCGTGTTGACGATGTCCTTCATCTCGGCGCGGCGCGGATCCGCGAGGATGCTGCGGTTGCCCAGCGCCCGCGGTCCGAATTCGAACCGCCCCTGGGCCCAGCCGACGACGCTGCCGCCGGCCAGCAGCTCGACAACGCGGGCAATCAGCGCGTCCTCGTCCAGCTCCCCGGTGGCGGGCAGGCCGGCGTCGCGCACCGCGTCCGCCACAGCGGCGCCGCCGTGCGCCTCCCCCCAATAGGCGTGCTCCATCAGGCCGCGGCGCGGCTCGCCGAGCAGCGACGTCGCGGCGTAGAGCGCCGCACCGACGGCGGCCCCGCCGTCGCCGGCGGCCGGCTGGACGTACAAGTCAGTGATCGGCGTCTCGCGCAGGATGCGCCCGTTGGCGACGCTGTTGAGCGCCACGCCGCCCGCCATGCACAGCGCGGTCGCTCCGGTCCGCCGTTGTGCGGCACGGGCGAGCCCCAGCACCAGCTCCTCGGTGACGACCTGGATGCTCGCGGCGATGTCGGCGTAATGCTGGTTCTCGGCCTCGAGCTCGCCCAGGTTGCCCGGCACCGCGCCGAAATACGACGGATAGCCGGAGACCGCCGTGAAGAAGGGCTTCTCCGGCTCGCGCGGCGGACCAAACAGCGCGACGAACCTGTCGTTAAACGTCCGCGTCGCGGAGTAATGGAACGAGAAGTAGTCGAGGTCGAGCTCGAACGATCCGTCGGGCGAGGTCCGCACCAGCCGCCACACTTTGTCGACATAGCGGGGCGTGCCGTACGGCGCCATCCCCATCACCTTGTATTCCCCCTCGTTGACCTGGAAGCCGAGGAAGGCGGTGAAGGCTGAGTAGAGCAGACCGATTGAATGCGGAAACCGGATGTCGTCGGTGAGGGCGCAGGCCGACCCCTCCCCCCGGCCAATCGCCGTCGTCGACCATTCGCCGACGCCGTCCACCGTCAGGATCGCGGCACGGTCGAACGGCGAGCAGAGATAGGCGCTGGCCGCGTGCGACAGGTGATGCGGCACGAACAGGATGCGATCGGCGGCGATACGCAGGCTCTCGCGGATCCGGTTCTTGACCCACAGCTTGTCGAGGAGCCATGCCGTCATCGCCTGCCGGAAAACGCCGCCCGACCGCGGCACCGTCGTCATTACGGAGGCGAGAATCCGCTCGAACTTCAGGAACGGTTTCTCAAAGAAGACGACGTAATCGAGGTCGGCGCCGGTCAGCCCCCCCTGGCGCAGGCAGAACGCGATGGCGCGCTCCGGAAAGGCGAAGTCGTGCTTGATGCGGGAGAAGCGCTCCTCCTCCGCGGCGGCGACGACCGCACCGTCGACGACCAGGGAAGCGGCCGCGTCATGAAAGAAACATGAAAGGCCGAGGATGTTCATCAGGACTGGCTGCGCGCCGATTCCAGACTCGGTGCGTCCTGAGGCAACGGATGCCACACCGGCGCCTCGACCCGTGCCTTCCGGTTGATACGCGTCACGGTCGCCACCGGAATGACAACGACGGTGTACAGGGTGAAGAGAACGACGTGGGATTGAACGGCGGCCGCGCGGTGGGATAAGCGGCGCCACTGGTTCCAGATCTTCACCGTGGCTCCAGTCATGACCGGATCGTCATCGTTTCGGCACAAGCATACGTTAGTACCGCGAACACTGTCGATTCGGGTACTGACGAGGTTCAGTCCGCACGACATCCGTGGAGCGCTGACGACGACCCGGTCAGCGCATCTCGGCGAGACGCTCGCGATAGACGCGGCGCGCCGCGTCATAGGCGGCGCGGGCGGCCTCCAGCTCGGCGCCGCGAATCCGGCCGGCCTTCTGCGTCCAGCACTGATTGACCGCGTCGATGCACCACTGGGCGCTCTGCCGCGACGCGCGGATCGGCTGGCCGCCGATCACCGCGAAGACCGGATTGGTGTGCGACGACGGCAGGATGCGCGCGGCAATCCAGCTGCTGCGGTCGAGCGCCACATTGAAGGTCAGCGTCCGCACGGCGCCGTCGGCCGGCATCCTCTGGGTCGCCGCGACGGCGCCGTTGACGACCAGCTCGACCGGTATGTCACGGCTGTCGCCGATCCGTGCGCGCTCGAGGTCCCAGTACGGCTTCTGATCGTAGCGGGCACGGCGAATCGCGTCCGCGGGCGCCGTCTCGAGCCGCGCCGCCGCCGTGACGGTGACCTCGACCCGTCCGGCCTGATCGAGGCGGATCTCGCTGCCGCGCGTGCCGGCCTCGACGCCGTTGACGGTCAAGTCCATCAGATGGCTCTTGCCGTCCGAGACGTACGAGCGGCCGTCGCGGATCGCGTCAATCCACTTGCGATAGGTCAGCGGGCCGTCGACGTGTGCGTACGATCTAGCCTGGCCGACGCGGTCGTCGGTGATGCACGGAAAATCGGTCTCGCCGCTGATGCGGGTGCGGAAGCCGGCATTCAGGACGTGATACCAGATGTTGAGCTCCCAGACATACGGAGTGTCCCCGGCCGAAATGAAGTCCACCGCGTTGGGCTCCGTGACATCGACGATGAACTCGTTGGCGCCGATGCCGTCGAACGCCGGCATCTCGTAGTTCGGCAGCGCCTGGCTTCGGACCTCGAGACCCCAGCCTGAATGCGCAAAGCCGACGACGGCGTTCTGGCCGCGCGCCCAGCGGAGGATCGGCAGCGTCCAGGTCGGCCAGTCCTCGAGCCGCTTCGCGCCGGGATAATCCTGGTCGGTCAGCCCCAGCAGGACGAGATGGCCGGCGTGGCTCGACGGAAAGCCGGAGACCTCGACGTCGTAGTGCATCAGCGTCTCGGCGGTCGAGAGCGGATGATCCGTGCCGCTGAAGAACTGCTTCTGGAAGTAGTAGGACGGCCCCCAGATCAGGACCGACGCGACGCTCAGCGCCTCCCCGGCAATCTGCGGCCACATCTCTTTCGGGAGGACGCCTTCGGTCGGGTTCTCGTAGTGCGAGCAGCCGGCCGAGTGGATGTGATGATCGCCCGGGTACCACCCGTAGCGGACCGGATTGATCCACCGCACCAGCCGGACCAGCCACTCTGTCGGCCCCGACACCGTCACCTGTCGCGATTCGGCGAGGTATTCGGGACCGCGGGAAATGGTGACGTCGAAGGTGCCGGCGGGCAGCTCGACGGTCTCGCCGTCGGCGCGGTAAACCTGGGGCTGGAAATAGAAGTCGGGCGCGAGCCGCTTCGAGAGCGCCGGATACACCCGGGCCGCCTGGTCGGTGATCAGCCAGCCGGCAGTCGCCGGGCGGTCGTTCTCGTCGACAACGCGGAGGCGGATCGGGTGCGCCGGCACGGCGGTGAAGAGGACGTCGAGATCGTTGCGGAAGCCGATGTCCTCGGTGCCCTGTCCGACGTCGAAGGCAAGCGTCGCGGTGCGCTGGCCGGCATCACCGCCGTAGACCTGGAGCAACGCATACTCGACCGGCAGTCCCGACAGCCGCGCCCGCATCGGCGGATCGGTGTAGAGCGCGATCCCCGCCCAGCGCTCGCGCACGTCCCGGCTGGTCAGGACCTGTTCGGGCTGCGGCACCCCGACCCCGCCCTTCGACGGCACGAAGACGCGGCCGCTGTTCGGGCTGCGAACCGCCAGCGCCGCGGTGATGCCGGCCTCGTTGAAGACCTTGATTAGAAAGGTGCGTATCCCGCCCTGCACCAGCTCGGGCACCGCGGCGCCAGGCTCGACCCTGACGCGGCTCTCCGGATTGATGCGTACCGTTGCCAGGACGCGGCGATCGAGCACGGTCTGGAGACGTGCGACCGCGGCCGCCTCGTCGGCGATCGCGACGGCATCGTTCAACTCCCGGCGCTCCTCCGGGCTGAGCGGCTCGCCGACGAAGTCCAGCGCCGCCTGAATGCGGCGCACCTGCGCGGCCAGCGGCTGCAGCGGGACGATCGCGGAGGGCGCGCCGTCGCTGGCCGGGTGGCGGTGCTCCTGGGTGTGGAGGGTCGGCGTGCAGACCACCAGCAGAGCGGCAGCGACGAGGAACCGGCCAGTCAGCAGGCGAAGCATGGCGTCTCTTGTATGCGACCGCGACTTTCCCGTCAATCGACAAGTCCCCTTGGAGTAAGCTTCCGGGGCGCGTGGACGCCCATTGGCCGCTCCCGCCGCCGCCCCTGCCATGCTGATTCTCGACGCGCATCTCGACCTCGCCATGAACGCCCTCGAATGGAATCGCGATCTGTCCCGGCCGATCGAGGAAATCCGCGAGCGCGAGTACGGGATGGCCGACAAGCCGGACCGCGGCCGCGGCACGGTCTCGCTGGCGGAGATGCGGCGGGGCGGGGTCGGCCTCTGCGTCGCGACGCTGATCGGACGCTACGTGGCGCGCGGCAGCGAGCTGCCGGGCTGGCATTCGCCGGAACAGGCCTGGGCGATGACCCAGGGGCAACTCGCCTGGTATCGCGCCATGGAAGAGCGCGGCGAGCTGATTCAGATCCGCGACCGCCAGGCGCTCGATGCCCACCTCGAGGCGTGGAAGTCTCCCGCAGAGGCCCCCCCGGTCGGCTATGTCCTCAGCCTCGAAGGGGCCGATTCGATCGTCACGCTGGCACATCTCGAGCGCGCCTACGCGCAGGGGCTGCGGGCGATCGGGCCGGCCCACTACGGCCCCGGCGTCTATGCCCAGGGGACGAACGCCACCGGCGGACTGGGCGCCCCCGGCCGTGAGCTGCTGCGCGAGATGGCGCGGCTCGGCATCATCCTCGACGTCACGCACCTCTGCGACGACAGCCTGCGCGACGCGCTCGATCACTTCAACGGTCCGCTGTGGGCCAGCCACTCCAACTGCCGCGCGCTGGTGCCGCACAACCGACAGTTCGCCGACGAGCAGATCCGCGAGCTCGTCGATCGCGGCGCGGTAATTGGCGTCGCGTTCGACGCCTGGATGCTGGCCCCCGGCTGGGTCCGCGGCACGACCACGCCGCAGAGTGCCGGCGTGACGCTCGAGACCGTGATCGATCACATCGATCGCATCTGCCAGGTGGCCGGCGACGCCCTGCACTGCGGCATCGGCTCCGACCTCGACGGCGCGTTCGGCCGCGAACAATGCCCGGCCGACGTCGAGACGATTGCCGACCTGTCGCGCATTCCGCCGCGGCTCGCCGCCCGCGGCTACGGCCCCGACGACATCGCCAACATCGCCCACGGCAACTTCGTCCGGTTCCTGCGGCACGCCTGGGCATGACGCCGACGCCGCGGAATGGCCCGGAGTGCCGCCGGTGACCCCCGCCATTCTCGAGACCCCGGCCGAGAACCGCGCCCGGGTCATCGGCCGCGTCACCCGGCGGATCGTGCCGTTCGCCTTCATCTGCTACGTCGTCGCCTATATCGACCGCGTCAACGTCGGCTTCGCGGCCCAGGCGCTACAGCGTGACCTTCATCTCAGCGACACCGCCTACGGCGTCGGCGCCGGGCTGTTCTTCCTCGGCTATTGCCTGTTCGAGGTACCGAGCAACCTGGTGCTCGAGCGCGTCGGCGCGCGGCGCTGGATCGCCCGCATCATGATCGGCTGGGGACTCGTCTCGATGGGGATGATGTTCGTGACCGGGCCGCGCTCGTTCTACGCGGCGCGGATTCTGCTCGGCATTGCCGAGGCGGGGTTCTTCCCCGGCTTCGTCCTCTACCTCACCTACTGGATCCCCTCGGCCGATCGCGCCCGGACCGGCGCGCTCTTCATGATGGCCGCACCGGCCTCGATCATCGTCGGCGCACCCATCTCCGAGGCGCTGCTGGCGCTCGACGGACGGCTCGGCCTACGCGGCTGGCAGTGGCTGTTCCTCGTCGAAGGGCTGCCGGCGGTCGTCCTCGGCGTGCTCGCACTGCGCGTCCTGACCGACCGGCCCGAGCAGGCGGACTGGCTGCCGCCGGCCGATCGCACCTGGCTGTCGGAGACAATGCGGGAGGAACAGACCCGGCGCGCCGCGGGCGGCCACGTCTCGGTGGTGCGGACGCTGGCGAGCGGCCGCGTCTGGCTGCTCTGCGTCGTTTACTTCCTCAACACCTCGGTGACCTACGGCATCTTTCTGTGGCTGCCGAAGATGCTGCGGGAGGCCTCGGGCCGCGGCGGCTACAGCCTGAGCCTCCTGACCGCCATTCCCTTCACCGCGGCGCTCGTCGCGATGGTGCTCGTCGGCCGGCATTCGGATCGCACCGGCGAGCGGAAGTTCCACGTCGCCGCCTGCGCGCTGACGGCGGCGGCCGGTCTGCTGCTGGCCGCGCTGTCGCAGCACAGCATCTGGCTGCTCGTCCTCAGCTTCACGCTGTCGCAGATGGGACAGCGCTCGGTGATGAGCGTCTTCTGGGCGATCCCGCCGCTCTTCCTCGGCGGCACCGGCGCGGCAGCTGGGATTGCGCTGATCAACGCGATCGGCAATCTCGGCGGAACGGCGGGACCGTCGATGATGGGCTGGCTGCGGGAGTCGACCGGCGGCTACGTGGGCGGCCTGCTCGTGCTGGTCGGGGTGCTCCTTGCCGAAGCGCTGATCGTCAGCCAGCTGCGCCTGCCCAAACCCGACGCCTCCGGCCCCGGCGCCGTCGTTTGAGCGCCGCGGCAAGGGACGCTACACTCACAGTCCGCTATCGCGCGCACGCCGCGCAGGAGACCGTCCGTATGCGCCTGCTGTCTCGACTTGTCGTCCTTCTGTTGATCGGGTGCGCGTCCGCAGCGCCAGCTGTGGCGGCGCCGCCGGCGGCCGGGACCCTCGACATCTACGTCATCGACGTCGAAGGGGGCCAGGCGACGCTGGTCGTGACCCCGTCGCGGCAGGCAATGCTCATCGACGCCGGCTGGCCGGGCTTCGACGGCCGCGATGCCGGCCGCATCGAGGCGGCGATGAAGCAGGCCGGCGTCAAGGCGCTCGACTTCGTTGTCGTCACGCACTACCACACCGATCATGTCGGCGGCGTGCCGGCGATTGCCGCCCGCGTGCCGGTCGCCACCTTCGTGGATCACGGGCCGACGGTCGAGAAGGACACCGATCCGGGCTACACCGCGTATCTGGCGCGGCGCGCGCAGGAGAAGCACCTCCAGGTCAAACCGGGCGACACGATCCCGCTCACCGGCGTCGAGGTCTCGGTGGTCGCCGCCGCCGGCGAGACCATCCGTACTCCGCTCCCGGGCGGCGGCGCGGCCAATCCGCTCTGCGCCGCGCACCAGCCGCAGCCGGACGATCCGTCGGAGAACGCCCGCTCGATCGGACTCGTGATTCGCTACGGCGCCTTCCGCATGGTGGACCTCGGCGATTTGACCTGGAACAAGGAGTTCCAGCTGGCATGCCCGGCGAACCTGCTCGGACCCGCCGATCTCTATCTCACGACGCATCATGGCAACGAGCAGTCCGGCCCGCCGGCGCTGGTCCATGCGCTGGCGCCCCGGGTTGCGATCATGAACAACGGCGCCACCAAGGGGGGCGCCGCGGCGGCATGGCGGATCGTCCACGCCTCGCCTGGACTGCTCGACTTCTGGCAGCTCCACACCGCCGTCGCCGCCGGAGCGGACGCGAACACCATCACCGACCACATCGCGAATACGGACGAGACGTCGGCGCACGGCCTCATGGTGACGGCCAGAGACGACGGCAGCTTCAGCGTGTCGAACGGCCGCAACGGCGTGACACGGGCGTATCCCGCCCGGAAGGGCCGCTGAGATGGCCGATATCAGCCTCGACGACCTGCGCGGCGTGTTCGCCGTCCCGCCGCTGCCCCGCCACGACGATGCCCGGCGCACGCTCAACTTCGACGCCGCCGAACTCGTCGCTCGCCGGATCGAGACCGGCGGCATCACGCGCTACCTGTACGGCGGCAACGCCTTCCTCCATCACATCACGCTCGGAGAGTACGAGGCGCTGCTCGGCTGGCTGGCCGCCTTTCCGGCGCCGCGCTGGGCGATCCCGAGCGTCGGGCCCTCGTTCGGCCGCGCCATCGACCAGGCGCGGCTGCTCCGCCGCCACGCCTTCCGCACGGTCATGATCCTTCCCTGCGGCGATCCGCGCGACGCCGCCGGCATGGATGCCGGGATGCGCGACATCGCCGACGCCTGCGGCGTGCCGCTGATTCTCTACCTCAAGTCCGAAGACGGCTTCGGTCACGACCTCGAGCCCGGTCTCGACGCGGTCGGCCGCCTCGTCGCGGACGGTGTGGCGGTCGCAATCAAATACGCGGTCGTGCGCGACGATCCATCGGATGACGCGTATCTGGCGAGCCTGCTCCGCCGGGTCGACAAGCACCGCGTCATCAGCGGCATGGGCGAGCGTCCCGCCGTCGTCCATCTTCGCGACATCGGGCTTGGCGGGATGACCACCGGCTCGGGGTGTCTCGCGGCGCGGCGCTGCAGCGACTTCTTCGCCGCCGCGTCGGACGGCGACTGGCCGTCGGCAGAACGGCTCCGGGCGCTGTTCATGCCGCTCGAAGACCTGCGCGACGCGTGGGGACCGGCCCGCGTCCTCCATCACGCCTCCGAGCTCGCCGGGATCGCCCCCTCCGGACCGATTCCGCCGTTCGTCTCCGCGCTCGACTCGGAGCAGCGCCGCGAGCTTCGTCCGGTCGCCATTGCCCTGGCCGAGGCCGACGCATGAGTCGCCCGCGCATCACCGCGGAACAACTGCGCAGCTACCGCTGGTTCGGCAAGGACGACCTGCGATCGTTCGGTCACCGCTCGCGCGCCAAGCAGGCGGGCTTCAGCGCCGAAGACATCACCGGCAAGCCGATCATCGCGATCCTCAATACGTGGAGCGACGCGAACCCGTGCCACGCCCACTTCCGCAACCGCGCCGAGGAGATCAAGCGCGGCGTCTGGCAGGCGGGCGGCTTCCCGATGGAAATCCCGGTGCTGACGCTCGGCGAGACGCTGATGAAGCCGAGCACGATGCTCTACCGGAATCTGCTCGCGATGGAGGCCGAAGAAGCGCTCCGCTCCTATCCTGCCGACGGCGTCATCCTGATGGCGGGCTGCGACAAGACGGTCCCGGCGCTCGTGATGGGCGCGACCAGCGCCAACATCCCGGCCGTGCTCGTCCCTGCCGGCCCGATGCTGCGCGGCAACTGGCGCGGCCAGGTGCTCGGCTCGGGCAGCGATGTCTGGAAATACTGGGCCGAGCGGCGCGCCGGCATGCTCGACGAGTGCTCCTGGCGCGAAATGGAGGACGGCATCGCCCGGTCGTTCGGCACCTGCATGACGATGGGGACGGCGTCGACGATGGCGGCGGCGGTCGATGCGCTCGGCCTGACGCTGCCGGGCGCCTCCTCGATCCCCGCCGCCGATTCGGCGCACTCCCGGATGGCCTCCGCCGCCGGCCGCCGCATCGTCGACATGGTCTGGGAGCAGCTGACCCCGCGCGAGATCCTGACGACCGCGGCGTTCGAGAACGCGGTGACGGCGGCGATGGCGCTCGGCGGCTCGACCAACGCCATCATCCATCTGATCGCGATGGCGGGCCGGGCCGGGGCCGAACTCGACCTCGACCGGTTCGACGCGATCTCCCGGCGGACGCCGTTCCTCGCCAACATCCGTCCGTCGGGTCAGTTCCTGATGGAGGACTTCTATTACGCCGGCGGACTGCGCGGCCTGCTCAACCGGCTCCGCGACTGTCTCTCGACCGAATGCCTGACCGTCAACGGCCGGACGCTCGGCGCCAACCTGGACGACGCTGTCGTCTGCAATGACGCGGTGATCGCGACGCGGGCGCGGCCGGTCGGCCCGGAGGGCGGGGTGGCGGTGCTGCGCGGCAATCTGGCGCCCAATGGCGCGGTCATCAAGCACACCGCCGCCGAGCGCCGGCTGCTGCGCCATGCCGGACCGGCGGTCGTCTTTCGCAACTACAACGATCTCGAGGCACGGATCGATGACCCGGCGCTGCCGGTGACGGCCGACTCGGTGCTGGTGCTTCAGGACGCGGGACCGCTCGGCGCGCCGGGGATGCCGGAGTGGGGCATGCTGCCGATTCCGAAGAAGCTGCTCGCCGAAGGAGTCCGCGACATGGTGCGGATCTCCGACGCGCGGATGAGCGGCACGAGCTATGGCACCTGCATCCTGCATGTCGCCCCGGAGTCGTTCGTCGGCGGCCCGCTGGCGTTCGTCCGCGACGGCGACATCATCGAACTCGACGTCGCCGCGCGCAGCCTGACGCTGCGCGTCACCGATGACGAGCTCGCCCGGCGGCGGGAGGGATGGACGCCGCGGCAGGTCCAGTATCCGCGCGGCTTCGGGCGGATGTACGCGGCGCACGTCACCCAGGCCGACCGTGGCTGCGACTTCGACTTCCTCGAAGGCACCGCGCCGATCGCGGAGCCGGAAATCCACTGACCCTCCGCTAGCGCGGCGGCCGCTGTGGCCTGTCTTTCTCAGTCACCCCTGCATCGAGGCGGCGGCCGAACGCCTCGAAGGCGGCGGTCGGGCCGTCCCAGCGCAGCGCCTCGATCGACGGGAACAGCGGGATGTCGGTGCGGAGCGTCGCCAGGGTCCGGAACAGCAGCGCCAGGTCGCGGTCGCGCGCGAGCGTCCGCGACAGCGTCGCGGCTGACGCCGCGTTGACGTGCCAGTCGCGATGGTCGTCGGGGATGTTCTCGAGATGCCCGAACCGCGCCAGCACCGCGGCGGTCGACTTTGCGCCCCAGCCGGGCAGGCCCGGATAGCCATCCGCGGCGTCTCCGACGAGCGCCAGGTAATCGGGGATGGAGACCGGCGGGACGCCGAACTTCGCGACCACCCCGGCTTCATCGAGGACGACACCGGTGCGCCGGTTCAGCTGAACGATTCGCGCGCCGACCACTGCCTGCGCGAGGTCCTTGTCGGGGGTGCAGATGATGACCTGGTCGACCTGCGGATCGCCGGCCGCGGCGCGGGCCGCGGCGGCGTGTGCGTCATCCGCTTCGAACTCGACCATCGGCCAGACGACCATCCCGGCCAGCGCCAGCGCTTCCTCGAGCAGCGGGAACTGCGACAGGAGATCGGGCTCGATGCCGGCGCCGGTCTTGTAGCCGGCCCAGAGCTCGTTGCGGAACGACTCGATGACGTGATCGGTGGCAACCGCGATGTGCGTCGCGCCGCGGTTGATCATGCCGAGCAGCGAGGTCAGGACGCCGCGCACCGCCGCGACTTCGGTGCCGTCGGCGAGCCGCGCCCGCGGCAGCGCATGGTAGTAGCGAAAGAGCTCGTAGGTGCCGTCGACGAGGTGGACGTTCACGCACCATATAATGGGGCGCTTTCGCAGAACCGCCGATATTTGTTTCGGTCCGGGCCGACGATGATTGAGCTGACCACAACGCGCACACCGGAGGACCTGCTGCCGGCTGTCGACAACCTGTTTGCGTTGTCGGCCGGCAAGATCCGGTCGATCGAGGCCGGCTGGTCGCGATCGGACGGCGCGCCGGTCTTCACCGTCGACGGGCGCTACCGCGCCCGCGGCTGGACGGAATGGACCGAGGGGTTCCAGTTCGGCTCGGCGCTGCTGCAATTTGACGCCACCGGCGACGAGGCGTTCCTCGCGCTCGGCCGCAACCGGACGGTGGAGCGGATGGCGCCCCATCTAACGCATGTCGGCGTCCACGATCACGGCTTCAACAACGTCAGCACCTACGGCACCCTGTGGCGGCTGGCGCGCGAAGGACGGTTTCAGGCCGGCCACTGGGAGATCCAGTTCTACGAACTGGCGCTGAAGGTCAGCGGCGCGGTCCAGGCCCGCCGCTGGACGACGATCCCAGACGGCGGCTTCATTCATTCGTTCAACGGCCCGCACTCGCTGTTTGTCGACACGATTCGCTCGCTGCGGGCGCTGGCGCTCGGCCACCTGCTCGGGCAGCGATTGATGGAGGAACAGGACGCGCGCGTCAGCCTGCTCGACCGCCTCGTCCAGCATGCCCGCGCGACCGCGCAGTACAACGTCTACTTCGGACGCGGCCGGGACCGCTTCGACGTCCGCGGCCGGACCGCGCACGAGAGCCTCTTCAACGTCGTCAATGGCACGTATCGCGGCCCGAGTACGCAGCAGGGCTATTCGCCGTTCAGTACCTGGACGCGCGGCCTTGCCTGGGCGATGCTCGGCTTTGCGGAGCAGCTGGAGTTTCTGGCGATCGTCGAGGATGCCGTGCTTGAACCGCTTGGCGGGCGGGCCGATATCGAGGCGATGATGCTCGACGCCGCGACCGCGACGTCGAGCTACTACGTGGAGATCGCCGCGGCTGACGGCATTCCGTACTGGGACGCCGGAGCTCCCGGTCTGGCCGCGCTCGGCGACTGGGGCAGCCGGCCCGCCGAGCCGGAGAACGATCACGAGCCGGTTGACAGTTCGGCGGCGGCGATTGCGGCACAGGGGTTGCTGCGGCTGGCGCGGGTGCTGGCGGCGCGCGGCGATGCGTTGGCCGCCGGCCGCTATCAACAGGCCGGCCTGCAGGTGCTCGCGACGCTGTTCGATCCCGACGGCGCCTACATCAGCCGCGACCCGAATCATCAGGGGCTGCTGCTGCATTCGGTCTATCACTGGCCGAACCGCTGGGATCACGTGCCGCCGGGGGCGTCCGTCCCCCGCGGCGAGTCGAGTCAGTGGGGGGACTATCACGCGCGCGAAGCGGCGCTCTACGTCAAGCGGCTGACCGACGGATCCCCCTACCTGACGTTCTTCGGCGGGGTGTCGGCGTCATGAGCGCGCGCGGCGTCGCGCTCGTCACCGGCGGGTCGCGCGGCATCGGGCTGGGAATCGCCGAGGCGCTCGCAGTGGACGGCTGGGACCTCGCCATCTGCGGGCTGCGGTCCGCGAGCGAAGTGGCGGGCGTGCTGGACCAGCTCCGGCGTCATGGACGGGAGGTCCGCTATTTCGCCGCCGATCTGGCGAGTCCGGACGACCGCCGCCGGCTGGTCGATGAGGTCCGCGCGCAGTGCGGAGCGGTCACCGCGCTCGTCAACAATGCCGGCCGCGCGCCGCGGCTGCGGGCCGACCTGCTCGACGCGTCCGAGGAGAGCTTCGACGAGATCGTGCGCACGAATCTGCGCGGTCCCTACTTCCTGACCCAGGCGATCGCGCACGATCAACTGGCGCGCAAACGTGACGAGCCGGGATTCCGCGCGTCGATCACGTTCATCACGTCGGTGTCAGCGCGACTGGCGTCGGTCAATCGCGGCGACTACTGCGTCAGCAAGGCCGGGCTGTCGATGGCGGCGGCGCTGTTCGCGGCGCGGCTGGCGGCGGACGGCATCCCGGTCTACGAGGTCCAGCCCGGCATCATCGCGACCGACATGACCGCCGCGGTCCGCGAGATCTACGATCGCCGCATCGCCGACGGGCTCGTCCCCGAAGGGCGCTGGGGTCAGCCCGCCGACGTCGGCCGCGTCGTCGCCGCCCTGGTCCGTGGAGACCTGCCCTACGCCACCGGCTCCGTGATTCATGTCGACGGCGGCCTCTCCCTCCCCCGCCTCTAACGGGGACACTCACCTTTAGGCTAAGTCATTGATTCGACTGGGCGAATCGATGGCATGGGCCGGATCGCCGCGTCCAGCGCCCTTCGATGCGTTCCGGGGACACTCACCTTAACGCTAAGTTGTTGATTTGATGAGGCAATTGCCACAAAGAGTCCCGATCAACGTCGATCGGAGGGCATTTTGGAAATTGGCCAACAGAATCAACGACTTAGCCTAAAGGTGAGTGTCCCCGTCGGGGAGGAGGTAGCCGGTGGCGAGCTGCTCGAAGGCGGCGACCTCAGCACGCTCCCAGCCGGCCGGGCGGCCAAGCTCCCGCGCCATCAGCGACGCGACCGCCGGGGCCATCCGGATCGCCGCCGCCGCGTTCAGGAACAGCGCCCGGCAGCGCCGCGCCAGGACGTCCTCGACGGTGCGGGCGAACTCCATCCGCGCCGCCCAGACGACGTGCGCGCCGGTGCAGGACAACGCGGGATCGAGCGGTGCGCCGAGCACCGGGTCCTCGCGCTCGAGATCGCGGATACGCGGTGCATCCGATCCGTAGAGGCTCCAGATGTCGCGCTCGCCGGCCGGCTCCTCGGATCCGTGAATCGGCAGCTCGCGCGTCACGCACGGACGCTCCGGAAGGCGCGCGAAGTCGACCGCCTGGTCGACCGTGTCTTCCGCCATGTGCCGGTAGGTCGTCCACTTGCCGCCGGCGGTCGTCAGGAGACCCGACGGATCGATGTGGATGGTGTGATCGCGCGACAGCGCCGCCGTCAGGCGGCTGTCGCCCGATCGCACCAGCGGACGGATGCCGGCAAAGACGCTCAGCACATCGGCCCGCGTCGGCGCCTTGTGCAGGTAGAGCGCCGCGGTCTCGAGCACGAACGCGACCTCGCTCGCCTGGGCGCGCGGCTCCAGCACCGATGTCTCGATCGGCGTGTCGGTCGTCCCGACGACGGTGTGGCCATGCCAGGGAATTGCAAACATCACGCGCCCGTCGCGGGTGTGCGGCACCATGATCGCGGAGCTGCCCGGCAGGAACGAACGGTCGAACACCAGATGAATGCCCTGGCTGGGCGCGATGAGCGGGACTGCCTGGGGATCCGCCAGCCGCCGCACACCGTCGGCAAACGGGCCGGTCGCGTTGATGACGACGCGGGCCGCGGCCCGCAGCTTCGTGCCGCTCTCGAGGTCACGCGCCGCGACGCCGTCGACGGTGCCGTCGGCCGCGGTCGACAGCGCCGTCACGGGCGCGTAATTGAGCAGCGCCGCCCCCTGCTCGGCGGCGGTCTGCACCAGATTGATGAGCAGCCGCGAGTCGTCGAACTGCCCGTCGTAGTAGACGACCCCGCCGCGCAGGCCGTCGGTCCTGATGGTCGGCAGCCGGCGGAGCGTCTCCTCCCGCGACAGAATCGACGAATCCCCAAAGCCGTACTTGCCGGCCAGCAGGTTGTAGACCTTCAGCCCGATGCCATAGAACGGCGTCTCCCACCAGTCGTAGTTCGGCACCACGAACGGCAGGTTGCTGACGAGATGAGGGGCGTTGTGGCGGAGGATGCCGCGCTCCTTGAGCGCCTCCATGACCAGCGAGATGTTGCCCTGCTCGAGGTAGCGGACGCCGCCGTGCACCAGCTTGGTGCTGCGGCTCGAGGTCCCCTTGCCGAAGTCGCTTTGCTCGAGCAGCAGCACTGAATACCCGCGCGCCGCGGCGTCGACCGCAATCCCAACGCCGGTCGCGCCGCCGCCGACGATGACGAAGTCCCACGGGCCGTCGTGGGCGCGGTAGCGCGCCAGCATCGCGTCGCGGGAGAACAGACCGGGGTCGCTCATGCCTCCCGGCTCGACGGAATCCAGCCGCGCGAGCGATTGACGGCTTCGCGCCACCGCTCGCGCAGGCGTTCGGCGTCGGCACGCGCCATCGCCGGCTCGAAGCGGCGATCGACGCGCCACTGGCCGGCGATCTCGTCAGCCGACTTCCAGAAGCCGACCGCCAGTCCCGCCAGGTAAGCGGCGCCGAGCGCGGTCGTCTCGGTGACGGCCGGCCGAACGACCGGCACGCCGAGCAGGTCGGCCTGGAACTGCATCAGCGCGTCGTTGGTCGAGGCGCCGCCGTCGACGCGCAGCTCCTGCAGGCGGATGCCGGAGTCGAGCGACACCGCCTCGAGCAGATCGCCGACCTGGTAGGCAATGCTCTCGAGCGCCGCGCGGGCCATGTGGCCGGCGGTCGTGCCGCGGGTGATGCCGACGATCATGCCGCGCGCATAGGGATCCCAGTGCGGCGCGCCAAGGCCAGCGAACGCCGGGACGAGATAGATCCCGCCGTTGTCCTCGACCGACGCCGCCAGGCGCTCGACGTCGGTCGACTTGGCGATCAGGCCGAGGCCGTCGCGCAGCCACTGCACCACGGCGCCGCCGATGAAGACGCTGCCCTCGAGCGCGTACTCGGTGCGGTCGCCAATCTTCCAGGCGACCGTCGTGACCAGCCGGTTGGCGGACGGCACCGGCCGCGTGCCGGTGTTCTGCAGCAGGAAGCAGCCCGTCCCGTAGGTGTTCTTGGTCAGCCCGGGGCTGACGCACATCTGCCCGAACAGCGCCGCCTGCTGGTCGCCGGCAATCCCGGCAATCGGAACGTCGGCGACGCCAAGACTGGTCGACACCCGGCCGTAGACCTCGCTCGACGTCCGCACCTCCGGCAGCATGCTCGCCGGCACGCCGATCAGGGTCAGCAGTTCGGCGTCCCACGCCATCGTGTTGATGTTGAACAGCATCGTCCGCGACGCGTTGCTGACGTCGGTGATGTGGACCGCGCCACTCGTCAGCTTCCAGACCAGCCACGAATCGACCGTCCCGAACGCCAGCTTTCCCGCCTCGGCGCGCGCCCGCGCCCCGGGCACGTGATCGAGGATCCAGCGCACCTTGCTGCCCGAGAAGTAGGCGTCGATGACCAGGCCGGTCCGCTCGCGGACCAGCGCTTCGTGGCCGTCGGCCTTGAGCCGGTCGCAAAACTCCGCGGTCCGCCGGTCCTGCCAGACGATCGCATTACAGATCGGCTCACCGGTCTCGCGGTCCCAGACGACCGCGGTTTCGCGCTGGTTGGTGATGCCGATGGCGGCGATGTCGCGCGGCCGGACCTGGGCCCGGCCGAGTGCCTCGACCGCGACCGAGATCTGCGACGTCCAGATCTCGCGAGGATCGTGTTCGACCCATCCGGGCTTGGGAAAAATCTGCGGAAACTCTTTCTGGGCGACGGCAACGATCGCGCCGTCGTGATCGAACACGATGGCGCGCGAACTGGTGGTTCCCTGATCGAGGGCGAGAATGTAGGGCACGTCGGCTCCGGAGCGTCAGCGCGATCCGGGATGGACCGCTCCCGGGAGTGTAATCGAACTCGAGCGCCGGCCCGTCCCCGGGACGGGGTGCTGTATACTCCCGCAGCCCCCGGCCGACGGACGGCCGATCGCACCGGAATTCATTCCCTCGAGGAGTCCATGGCCAAGCGGCTGCACGACGACTGGCGCGAGTTGCTCGCCGAGTTCCTCGGCACCTTCGTTCTCATCACCTTCGGCGTCGGCGTCGTTGCCCAGTTCGTGCTGAGCGGCGGCGCGGCCGGCAGCCAGCTGGCGATCAATCTGGTGTGGGGACTGGCGGTCACGCTGGGGTGCTACGTCGCGGGCGGCGTCTCCGGCGCGCACATGAACCCGGCAGTGACGATCGCGCTGGCCGTGCACCGCGGCTTCCCGTGGCGCAAGGTGATCCCCTATACGCTCGCCCAGCTGGCCGGTGCCTTCACCGCCTCGGCGGTCGTTTATGCGACCTACCATGAGGCGCTCAATGCGTTCGACGGCGGCATCCGGCAGGTCGCCGGGGCCCACGGCACGGCCGGCATCTGGGCGACCTACCCGCAGGCGTTCCTCAGCACCTTTCCCGGCGGTGTGATCGACCAGATCGTCGGCACGGCGCTGCTGATGGCGGTCATCTTCGCACTGACCGACACCCGCAACGCGCCGCCGGCCGCGGGCCAGGGCCCGATCCTGGTCGGGCTGATCGTTGTCGCGGTCGGCGCGTCGTTCGGCTTCAACTCCGGCTACGCGATCAACCCGGCCCGCGACTTCGGGCCGCGGCTGTTCACAGCGCTGGCCGGCTGGGGCGGCGACGTCTTCCGCGCCGGTCACAGCTGGTGGTGGGTGCCGGTCGTCGCCCCGCCGATCGGCGCGGTGCTCGGCGGCTGGCTCTACGACCTGTGCATCGGCCGCCGCCACGGCATCCCCGAGGCAACCGTCGTCGCGCCCGACCCGGTCGAGCCTCAGCGTCTCGGAAACTGATCGGGGTTGTCGGTGAAGACGGCGTCGACGCCGAGCGAGTGGAGATACTTCTCCATCTCGTCGCGGACCGTTGGGAAGGTCGTCGTCGAGGCCCTGAAGGTCCAGAGCGTGACCGTCAACCCGGCCTCGTGGGCCTGCTGAACCAACGCGGGTGACGCGTCGATGATGGCCTTGTTGGGGGCGATCCCGGACGCCCACCCGGCAATCTCCTTCAGCTTGGCGGCACCATCGAGCGCGGCCGCGTCGCGCGGCTCGACGAGAAACACCCGCGGCACCTGCGGCAGGCTGCGGGACAGCTGCTTGAGCGCGGCGGCATCGAACGACTGGATGATGACCGGCGTCTTAGGGTTCGCCACCAGGCCGTACTTCCGCAGCATCCCTGCCAGCAGCACGTCGGTGCGAATACCGCGGCGCCTGTAGAACTCCGGATCCTTCAGCTCGGGGTACAACCCGGCCTTGCCGCGGACCGTCTCGATGGCCTCCTGGAACGTCGGGACCGTTGCGCCGGCGAACTTCGGCGCAAACCACGCCCCGGCGTCCAGCCGCTTGATCTCGGCCAGTGTGAAATCGTTGACCAGCCAGTGGCGCGGCGGCGCGACCGGCGAACCGGCGGCGCTGGCCGGCGGCGCGGCGGCGCGCCCGTCGGCGGGGACATCGCGGCTGTAGCGATCAGGATAGACCTCCGCAACATTGGTGGTCCGCTCCAGCGTCAGGTCGTGGATGCAGACGAGAACCCCGTCCTTCGTCACCGCCAGGTCCTGCTCGACGAAGTCCGCCCCCTGGGCGATCGCCAGCTTGTAGGCCTCGATCGTGTGTTCGGGGGCGTATGCCGACGCGCCGCGATGGGCGATCAACTGCTTCTTCACTGGCGGTGGGGCCGGCGTCTGTACGGCGGCGGCGGCGAGCACGGCGATGACGAACGACTTGATCATGGATGCTTCCCGCTGCCTGCTGCCCGCTGCCCGCTGCCTGCTACCTGCTACCCGCTGCCCGCTCGCACACGGAGCCGAGCGCGGACTGCCGGAGGCGGGAAGCGGGAAGCGGGCAGCGGATAGCTTTTAGAACGTCAGCTTGATCCCCAGCTGCAGCTGGCGCGGATCGTAAGTGGTCGTGATGGTGCCGAAGGCCGCCGCGCTGCGGTTGCCGTTGGGCGCGCGGAAGTTGGTCCGGTTGAACAGATTGAACGCCTCGAGCCTGAACTCGGCGTGGCCGGCGGGCCAGGGCATCGGAAAGCGCTTCCCGGCGACGAAGTCCACCTGCCAGATATACGGACCGCGAATGTTGTTGCGCGGCGCGTTGCCGAAGGGCTGGCTCGGGTCAGTGGGAATGACGACGGCGGCGGGGTCCAGGTACCGCTTCGGCGTCCGTTCCGACGCCGGCAGGACCGGGTTGCCGAGCAGATTCGGGCGGTAGTTGTTCGCACCGCGGAAGTCCTGCTGAATGGTGGAGACCTGGAAGGCGGGAGGGGCCGTGTAGGTCAGCGTTACGGTCTCACCTGCGTAGATCGAGTTGATGCCGGCGAGCTGCCAGCCACCGACCAGGGCATCGACGGCGGCCGGTACGCCGGAGAGAAAACGGCGGCCGCGCCCGAACGGCAGGTCGAACACCACGCTCGTCGTGTTGTTGTACGGCTGATGATAGCCGGACAGCCCGAAGTCGCCCTTCAGGTTGTAGAAGTCCTGCGGCGCGGGGAAATTGCCATTCGGATTCTCGAGCGACCCGGACCCGTTGTCTTTGGTCTGCGACAGCGTCAGTGAGCTGAGCACCGACATGCCGGCGCGCAGGCGCCAGTCGAACTTCCCCTGAAACGCGTGATATCGCGACTCGCCTCCGTTGAAGGCGTAGGTGATGTCGGCGAAGCCCTGGATCGGACGACGGGCCTGAAGAGGAATCGTGCCGGCGCTGTTGTTCGGCTGGGCCTGATTGTAGTTGGCGAAGAGCAGGAGGTCGTCGGCGGCATTTCCGACGTAGGCGAGGTCGAGGATCATGTTGCGCCGGAGCTCGCGCTGGACCGACGCGAACCAGCTCTGCACGCGACTCGAATGGTAGTCGCGCGGCATGTAGGTGATGTTCGCGGCGAGCGGGTTGAAGCGGGACGGATCGGTCAGGCCGGCAGGATAGCCCTGCTCCGTGCGCCGGAACGCCGCATCGAGCGGGTTGCTCTGCCCGACCACGGCGGTGACGACCTGGGGGCCGTTGATCGGCAGGATGTTGGCCCCGCCGGCGCGATGGAAGTGGACGTAGCTGACGCCGTAGCCGCCGCGCACCACCGTCTTCGGCGTGATCGTGTAGGCCGCGCCGAGGCGCGGGCCGAAATTGTTGCGATCGGGCCGGATGGTCGAACGATTTTCGACCGAGCCGCTGGTTGCCGGGAAGAGCGCGCGCCGCTCGGGGTCGAAATTCGACAGGATGTTGTCTTTCTCCCATTGCGGGGTCGCGTACTCGTAGCGCAGACCGAGATTGAGCGTCAGCCTGCCATTCAGCCGGAGGTCGTCCTGGACGTAGACGAAGTGCATGTTCTGCCGGAGGTTGGCGACGAGGATGTTGCTGAGCGCGTAGGTGCTGCGCAGGCCGAGCATGAAATCGGCGAGATTATAGAGGTTGCTCGCGGCGACCCCGGCCGGACGCGTGAACTGGCCCGCGTACTGGTCGCGGCCGTAGAGGGGATTGACGTCCTGCACCTGGGTCTGGATGTGCTGGAACTCGTACCCGGTCTTGAGGGAGTGGCGCCCGCGTGTCTGGGTGTAGTTGATCTTCGGGTTGAACACCGTCGGGAACTGCCACTGCGGGTTCGTCGCCTGGCGGCCGAGGTCGGAGAACCCCGTAATGAGCTGGGTCGGCAGGCCGCCGGCGACGCGCGGATCCGACGGCAGCCCGGCGATGCCGTAGAGGTCCGCGGCGCTGCCGCTGCCGAGGGCCGGGGGATTCTTTCCGCCGATCGTGTCGGACCAGCCGAAGCGGGCCTCTAGGAGCGACGTGTTGGTGGGGATGTAGGTCGCGCCGAGCGCGATCTGCTTGTTCGTGACGTAGGTGAAGCCGTTGCCCGATCCACCGGAAGGCAGAGGAATGGGCGGCTGGTCGGTGATGTCGGCATCGCGGTAGCCGGCGCGGCCGCTGAAGGACAGGCGCGGGCTCGCCTGGACGTCGACCTTGCCCCCGGCCTTGTCCGTCACGTTCTTGAACTGCTGCAGCGTCACGTAGTTGTTGGTGGACCCGGCGGTGGTCGGATCGGGAAGGCCCGCGAGGACCTTGCGCGCGAACCCCGTCAGCGGGATCGGGGCGCCGGCGGGAATGATCTCGTCGGTCAGCGGATCACGCACCGCCACGCCGAGCACCCCGCCGCGCTGCGCGAGCGTCGGGATCGTGGAGGTGGCGACGAGCTCGCGGCGCTGGTGGAAGCCCTCGTAATCACCGAAGAAAAATGCCTTGTTGCGGACGATCGGTCCGCCAAACACGCCGCCGAACTGGTTTCGAACGAGCGGTGGCTTTCTGCCCGAGGGGGGCTTGAAAAAGCCGGTCGCATTGAACCGCGTGTCGCGGGCGAATTCCCAGCCCGAGCCGTGGAACTGGTTCGTGCCGCTGCGATAGGCCACGTTGATCGTGGCGCCGGCCGAGCGCCCGTACTCCGCGCTCATGTTGTTGGTGACGACCTTGAATTCGGCGATCGCATCGGGCGCCGGCTGCATGACCTGATTGGAGAAGCCCTGGTTGCTGGTGCCGTAGGCGTTGTTGTCGACGCCGTCGATCAGGAAGTTGTTGAACGTGCTGCGCAGGCCGTTGACGTTGAACGAGCCCTCCCGCGGCGTGAAGCCGCCGGTGCCGATGGCCGACTGCCGGACCCCCGCCGTCAACAGCGCCAGCGCCGAGTACTCGCGGCCGTTCAGCGGCAAGGCGCGCGTCTGGTCCCCGGTGATGACCTGCCCCCGCTGGCTCGAGTCCGTTTCGAGGCGCGTCGCCGCGCCGACGACTTCGACCGTCTCGGTCAGGTGCCCCGCCTGCAGCTGCAGATCGACCCGCTGCCGTGCGCCGACCGCCACAGCGACGTTGTCGGCGAGGGCGACCGAAAAACCGTGCAGCTCGGCCGTCACCTTGTAGCGGCCAATCCGGACGTTCGGGAACTCGAAGCTGCCGTTCTCGTCGGACACCCGGGTTGCGGCGATGCCGGTGTCAAGATTCGAGAGGGTCACCGTCGCGCCGGGGACGACCGCCCCGGTGTTGTCCTTGACGGTGCCGACGACGCGGGCGGTGTCGAACTGCGCCGAGGCGGGGGCCGCCATCAGGCCGGTGAGCAGGAGGCAGGCACACAAGGGGCCCAGCCGGCGTCGGGAATGCAGCACAGATTTGTCCTTTGAGAATGTGGCGACCACGGGGAAAGGTGGCGACCCCGCGTAACCGGTCCCAGGCGCGGCTGGCGCCAGGGCGCACCATATTGCGGCGCGCGGCGCGCGGCGTCAAGCCCGAAGAGGCCCCGGGAGGACCGCGGCGGGCGCGTCACGGGCGCCCGCCGGGGTGTCGCGGATGTACCGATCCGGATAGACCTCGGCGACGCTCGTGCTGCGCCGGAAGAAGTCTCCCTTGTTCACACTGAGACCCGGAAGGCGACGAAATCGTCCCTTCTATGGGCGAGGTTCAACAAACGTCGATCCCCAGGTCAGTGCTGGTAAGATGTGCGCCTCTGAGTCACGCCGGCAGGGCCGCTAGGACTCAGGTTTCGTATTATCCATTTCCTAGGGAGGCAGCCAGATGCGCCGGAGTTCGTCGAAGGCGTCCACAACACCTGGCGGAGGCGCGTGGTTCGTGTGCTCCGTTGTACTCATGCTCGCGCTGCTCGTCCCGGCGTCTGCCTTTGCGCAGGCCGCCAACGGCACGCTGCTGGGCAACGTCAAGGACGAGAGCGGGTCGGCGGTGCCGGGCGCCACCGTGACCGCCACCGAAGTGCGGACCAACATCAGCCGCACGGCCGTCTCGAACGCGACCGGCAACTACAACTTTGCGAACCTGTCGCCCGGCGTCTATCGGGTGGCGGGTGAACTGGCGGGCTTCAAGAAGTTCGTGCGCGAGAACGTCGGCGTCGACGTCAACACGACGGTCCGCGTCGACATCGGACTGAGCGTCGGGGCGCTCAGCGAGTCGGTGACGGTCTCGGCCGAGACCCCCATTCTCCAGACCGACCGGACCGATACCGGGCGCATCATCGACGGCGCCCAGATCACCCAGATGCCGCTCGGCTTCAATCGGAACTTCCAGGGCATGCTCGTCATCGTGCCTGGCGCGACGCGTCCGTTCCGTCCCCACTCGGAATTCTTCAACTCGCAGGACAGCCTGTCGAGCAACGTCAACGGCCAGTCGCGGCTCGCGAACAACGTCCAGCTCGAAGGCACCGACGACAATCACAAGACCGGGCTGCTGACCGTGCTGATTCCCTCCGCGGAGGCGATCGAAACCGTCGCGGTCACGACCAGCAACTACGACGCCGAGTTCGGGCGCGCCGGCGGGGCGGTCACGAACGTCACCTTCAAGTCCGGGACGAACGACTTCAAGGGCACCGCCTTCGCGTTCGGCAACACCGAGGCGACGATCGCGCGCGATCCGTTCTCGTCGCTGCCCAAGGTGCCGCAGACCAAGTACCTGCAGAGCGGCTTCACCCTGGGCGGGCCGATCATGCACAACAAGCTGTTCTTCTTCGGTGACTACGTGCGCACCCAGGACGACAGCGGCCGGATCACCCGGGCCGACCTGCCGGAGGTGCCATTCCGGTCCGGGGACTTCAGCGCGTCGCCGACGATCATCTACGATCCGGCAACCGGAAACCCCGACGGCACCGGCCGCACGCCGTTCCCGAACAACCAGATCCCGGCGAACCGGATCAGCCCGATCGCCAAGAACATCCTCTCCCATGTCCCGCTGCCGAACCTCGCCGGCGTACCGCTCGGCGGCACCAACTTCGAGACCGGATACGTGCGGGAGAAGCGGACC
>JANMWI010000135.1:0-16943 GCA_031393955.1 Acidobacteriota bacterium | reverse complement strand
CGCCGTGGTGATCGTCGGCACGGCGGTGAGCGTCGTCACGGGCAGGCCGAAAGCCGCCGGCGCGGCGTAGCGGCCCGGCGACCGCCTCAGCCCGGGGTGGCCATCGCGCGCCGTTCGAGCCAGCCGGCCGCGCGCAGCAGCGCGATAACGACGGCACCCATCAGGAGCGCCCCTTTCCAGCCGTCGAGGCCGATTGCCGCCAGATAGGTCGGACCCGCCCAGGCGATGAGCGCCATCAGCACGACCGACCAGACCAGCGCCGACGCGCTGTTGAGCAGGGTGAACTTGAGCGCCGGGACGTTCGCGTAAGCGCACGCGGCCGCTATCGCGACGCGCAGGCCGGGCGCGAACCGGATCATCAGCACCATCGCGGTCTCGTGGCGCCGGACGCGTCCGACGAGCGGTTCGGCGCGGCGCTTGATGGACGGAAAGCGGCCGACCCAGCGCGCCAGCCGGCCGCGCAGCGCGTAGAAGTAGAGCTGGTCGCCAATCGCCGCGCCAGTGGCGCCGGCAAGGATGACGCCGAGCGGGTGCAACCGGCCATGCGCGACCAGCGCCGACGCGGCGACGTACGCAATCTCCCCCTCGACAATCGCCGCAAGCATGATCGCCAGGTAGACGAGCGGCCCATCGAGACCCCAGAGCGTCACACCTGCGCCCGTCCGACCGCGCCGCGTGCCTGCAGCGACAGCACCGCGTCGCGGACAACGGCGGCGACGCGGTCGATCTGGGGATCGGTCAGCGATTCGTAGATCGGGATCTGGATCGTCTGCGCCGCGTGGTGGGCGCCAGGCGCGGCGGCATGGCGGCGCCCGAACAGCTCCATCTCAGTACAGATGTCGACGTGCAGCGTTTCGAGGTCGACGCCGCGGCGGAGGCAGCCGTCAACGACGACGTCGCGGCCTGGGACGTAGGTGCAGTACTGGTAGAAGACGTGGCTGCGATCCGGCGGCACCACCGGGACGCGGACGCCGGGGACGCGGTTGAGCAGGCTGCTCATCCGCGCGGCGCGGCGCTGCCGTTCGGCGGTCCAGGCGTCGAGCCTGGCGAGGCCGGCGAGCGCGATTGCCGCCTGGACGTTGCTGAAGCGCTCACGGTAGTCTTCCGGCAACGGCGCGAGCGGCCGGATCTTCTCCCAGAAATACATGTCGATGCTCCACTGCAGGCGCGCGCCGACATACATGATCGGGAACAGCGTCCAGCTGAAGATGTCAGGCCGGGTGGCGATGCGCAGGACGCGCCCCTTCCACAGCCGCCCCTTGACGCGTTCGAGTCCCGGCAGCGGCTCGGCGGCGGCACGGCTGGCGACCCGGGCGGCGAGCGCCGGGTCGCGCATCACCGCCATCCCGCCGCCGTAGGCGTTGAGCGGCTTGAGGGTCTGGAAGCTGAAGATGGCGGCGTCACCGAGCGTGCCGACCGGACGATCGCGGTAGCGCGCGCCGAGCGCGTGCGCGCAATCCTCGATGACGCGGAGGCCGCGGCCGGCGGCGAGCTCGAGGATCCCGTCCATGTCGCACGGCAGGCCCCACAGGTGCGTCGGCACGACCGCCACCGTTCGCGGCGTCAGGACCCGCTCGATCGAGGCGGCGGTCATGTTGAAGGTTGCCGCGTCGACGTCGGCAAAGACCGGCGTCAGCCCGGCTTGGCGGGCCATCTCCGGCATCACCCAGAAGGTCAGCGCCGGCATCACGATCTCGCTGCCGGCCGGAAAGTTCATCGCCTTCAGGATGTAATAGAAGGCCATCCGGCCATAGGAAGTCGAGACGGCGTGGACGCCGCCCAGACGCGCCGCGAAGGCGGCTTCGAACGCCGCGACGTGCGGCCCCTCGACGAGCTGCCCCGTGCGTTCCAGCTCGGCGATGAGCTGCACCGTCCCCGGTATGACGCGCGCCCCGTACCGCGAAATGGCTTTCAACATGATGCCTGCCGTTCCATCAACATCGCTTCGTGGCGGGTGTGCTTGCGGCCGACGCGTTCGTCGAGCGCGGTGACCAGGCTGCGCAGCCCCGGCGTCGTGATGCGCAGGTAGTTGGCGAGAAACGACGGCCGCATATAGAACCTCGTGTAGGCGCTGCCGAGCAGGATCCGCAGATCGCGATGGCTCAGGTTGGGATGATCGAAGGTCGGCGTGAAGCCGTCGAACTGCTCCCAGTCGGCTTCGGTAATCGTCGCCTTCATCCGTGTGTAGAGCGGGGTGCCTGGGTACGGCGTCAGGATCTTGAACTGCGCGACGGTCGAGCCGAGCTCGACCGCGTAGTCAATCGTCGCACTCAGCGATTCCCGGGTGTCGTCGTTGAACCCCATCACGTAGAAGGCGGCGGTGACGATGCCGAGCTCGCGGCACTTCTGAAGGATGGCGCGCTGGTGCGCCTCCGGAATCGGCCGGCGTCCGACCTTGCTGAGCGTCGCCGCCGCGACCGCTTCGACCCCGAAGCTCATCGCGCGAAGGCCGGCGCGATGCATGATCGTCAGCAGCTCGATGTCGAGCCGGTCGAGCCGGGTCTCGCACTCGAACGTGTGCGGCAGGCGCCGGGCGCGGATGCCGTCGCAGAGCTCGACGACGCGGTCGCGCTCCTGGGAGAACAGCGGATCGCGGAAGACGACATGCAGCGGACCGCGCGTGTCCAGCAGGCAGGAGAGCTCGTCGAGGATGTTGCCCACCGACCGCGACCGGTACTTCGACTGGATGCGGTGCGGACAGTACGTGCAGAACTCCGGGCAGCTCCGCGACGCCAGCAGCGGCAGCGCGCCGCCGACCGGTCGGCCGGCAAACGGCACGCGCAGCCGCCGCCGGCCGGAGACGACCGGCTCCCACTGCGGAAACGGCAGCGCGTCGAGATCGTCGAGCTGCGGGCTTGGCACCACGCCGGTCAACGTCTCTCCCTGCATCAGACGGATCAACGCGGCTTCGGGCTCGCCGTCGACGATGAAGTCGGCCGAGTCCGCGAACAACTGCGGCAGCTTCTGGGCGGCAAGACCGATGAAGCCAACCCGCGTGCCGCGCGCCCGCATGGCGCGCGCCCATGCGGTCTCGCGCCGGTGATCGACCAGCGACGAGAGAACGATCGCGACGTCGGCGTCGACGAGCTCGCCGCCGGAGGCCGCCACCGTGTGCCCTGCCCCAGCCGCCAGCGCCGCGGCGTAGGCGAGATGCACGCTGGGCAGGTCATGGAACCCCTGCTTCAGCCGCGCGATCACCCGCGTCACCCGTGAGAACGGCCGCAGCCGGGAGCCGTAACCGCCCGCCACCGTGTCCTTGCTGGTGAAGCCGTCGCCGCCCTTGATGTCCGCCAACACGATACGCATGCATGCCGCCCTGTCACGCCCCTTCGGGGACGCCAACCACGATTGGCCGACCCGCGTCAGCGGTGCGAACGACACACCGGCCACGCGCGGCCGGCGCCGTCGCGTGCTGACAGGGGCAGAAGTCGACTAATCGAGGAAGACGGGGGGAGGGCGGGGGCCGCGAGCCGTGACGTAGCGGGCAGCAATGTCAGCCGATACCGGCCGCCGCGTGTGGTTCCAGGCGTTGAACGCGGGCGCGCCGTGCGGTAGCCGCACCCCCAGCCACGGCGCGACCGGCGCTGGCGCCGGCGTCGCCTCCATCGGCTCGGCCGGACCGTCGTCGAACGCCCGCCGGGCGGAATGGCTGAAACCGGACGGCGGCGGCGTGTGGCGGGGGCGGTAAGCGTGGAAGCCGCGGGTGCCGCGGGTCCAGATCCGAAGGGCGGCGGTGCGGCCGCTGGCAATCAGCTCGGGCCGGCGGTCGCCGTCGAGGTCGGCCGCCGCGAGATGGACGATCGGCTCGCCGCTGCGGATGATCTCGGTGGTCTCGGTCGAGGAGAGCCAGACGCGGAGGATGGAGGGCTCTTCCCGGGTGAGGGTCGCCCGGTCGTGCTGTCCGTCGCCGTCGAAGTCGGCGACGAAGGCGGTGTCCCGAGCGTCGAGACGCGGCGTGCCGAGCAGAAGAGCGAGGCACGCCAGCCAGAGGACGCGGCGCATCGACAGAGCCATGCGGGTCATAAGGCTCTTCGAGTATACAACGCGGGATCTAGGGGGACGGCTCAGAGCTGATAGCCGAGAGCTGACAGCTGAATGGCATCCCGCTTGCTTTGACATTACACAGCTGCGCTCGGTCGCCACCCTGGCAGACCGACAAACTTCTCACCACACCGACGGGGACGCTTTTCAGGTCCCCGATCGCCACGTACGGAAGATTTCTGCGCGACATCTCGGGAGAGCTCGACGGCCACGGGTCACCGCTTACCACTGGACGAAACGTGAGTAACACGGGACTCGTCGGGAGTGGCAAGCAATTCCACAGGCGCTCAGCTGTTAGCTGTCAGCTGGCTGGCCATGTTGCCGCCGGTGAGACGGGTGTGGGATACATAAAGCGTGCGTCTCTGCCTGCTCCTGTTGATAGTCGCGGCCGCCGCCGCGCCCGCCGCAGGGGGTCAGGCGGGAGCGCAGGGGCTGACGACCGGGGCGGCGATCTACCAGGCTGGCTGTGCCGGCTGCCACGGTCCCGACGGCACCGGGGCCCCCGATACGACGGTCGGCTTCGACAAGCCGGCGACGTTTCCGGACTTCACCGATTGCGCCGGCACGACCCCCGAACTGAACGTCGACTGGAAGGCGACGATCCGGGACGGGGGACGCGGACGCGGGTTCTCGCGGGTCATGCCGGCGTTTGCCGAGCAGCTGAGCGCCGCCCAGATCGACGCCGTCATCGCCCACCTGCGCACGTTCTGTCGAAACGCCGCCTGGCCGCGCGGCGAGCTCAACCTGCCGCGGCCGCTGGCCACCGAAAAGGCGTTCCCTGAAGACGAGACCGTCGTCACGACCGTCGTCGGCGCGCAGCGCGCGCCCGACGTCACCCACGAGATTGCCTACGAGCATCGCTTCGGCATCCGCAACCAGCTCGAGGTCTCGATCCCGCTGGCGAGCCTCCACGACGCCGCGGGTGAGCTGGCGCGGGGCGTCGGCGACGTCGGCATCGGCGTCAAGCGGGTGATGCTCGCGAGCGCCCACTCCATTCTCAGCGCCCAGGGGGAAGTGATCCTGCCGACCGGCAACGAAGCCAAAGGGCTCGGCAGCGGCGTGACGGTGTTCGAGGCGTTCGCGGCGTACGGGCAGCTGCTGCCGTCGAACCTGTTTCTGCAGGCGCAGGCAGGCACCGAGCAGCCGACGTCGCGGCGCGACACGCCGCGCGCAGTGTTCGGCCGGGCGGCCTTGGGCGCCAGTTTCCGGCAGGACGGCGGGGTCGGACGGATGTGGTCGCCGATGCTGGAGCTCATCACCGACCGCGACCTCGAAGACGGCGCCAGGACGACGGTGGATGTGATGCCGCAGTTCCAGGTCACGCTCAACCGTCGCCAGCACATCCGCGCCAGCCTCGGGCTGCAGGTGCCGGTCGCCAACACCGCGGGGCGCTCGAAGCAGGTCGCGTTCTATCTGTTGTGGGACTGGTTCGACGGCGGGCTCCTCGAGGGGTGGAAGTGACGGCGTCACGCCTGTGGCTGGCGGCGGTCGCGGTCGCCTCGGCGACGCTGCTTGGCGGTTTGAGCGCCGCTGCCGGCGCCGCGCCGCCGCAGGCGCCGGCCGCCGAGTTCCAGACCTCGGATCGCTGTGTCGCCTGCCACAACGGACTGCTGACGCCGTCGGGCGCCGACGTCTCGATCGGCTTCGCCTGGCGGGCAAGCATCATGGCCAATTCCTCGCGCGACCCGTACTGGCAGGCGAGTGTCCGGCGTGAGACGGTCGATCATCCGGCGGCCGCCTCCGCCATCGAGGACGAGTGCTCGACCTGCCACATGCCGATCCCGCGCTACGCCGCGAAGCTGCGCGGCGAGCACGGGAAAGTCTTCGCCCATCTGCCGTTCTCGGCCGAGACCAGCGAGGGCCGCGCCGCGGCCGACGGCGTGACGTGCGCCGTCTGCCACCAGATCAGCACCGAGCGGCTGGGCACACCGGCGAGCTTCAATGGCGGCTTTGTCGTCGAGGGGACGACGGATTCGGCCGGCCGGGCGGAGTACGGCCCGTATGACGTCGACGCCGGCCACCGCCGCATCATGCTGAGCTCGTCGGAGGGCTACCGGCCGACCCGCGGCGATCACATCCGCCAGTCGGAGCTGTGCGCGACCTGTCACACGCTGATCACCACGGCGCTCGGTCCCGGCGGCGCCGCCATCGGCCGCCTGCCCGAACAGGTGCCGTTCCAGGAGTGGCAGCACAGCGAGTACCGGGACACGAAAAGCTGCCAGTCGTGCCACATGCCGGCGGTCGAGGAGCCCGCGCCGATCACGCGGGTCTTCGGTCTGCCCCGCGACGGCGTCCGGCGCCACTCGTTCGTCGGCGCGAACTTCTTCATGCAGTACATGCTGAACCGCTACCGCGACCCGCTCCAGGTCGCGGCGCTGCCGCACGAGCTGGCCGTGGCGGCGGAGGGCACCGTCAGGTATCTCGCCGCGGAATCGGCGGCGGTCCGGATAGACAACGTTGTCGTCGACGGAGGCCGCCTGCGCGCCGACGTCATCGTCGAAAACCTCGGCGGCCACAAGCTGCCGACGGCGTATCCGTCGAGACGCGCCTGGCTGCACGTCACCGTGCGCGATGCCGCCGGCACTGCCGTCTTCGAGTCCGGCGGCCTCAACCCCGACGGGTCGATTCGCGGCAACGACAACGATGCGGATCCGCTGAAGTTCGAGCCCCATCATCTCGAGGTCCGAAGCGGAGACGAAGTTCAGATCTACGAGAGCATCATCGGCGACGCCGCCGGACGGGTGACGACCGGCCTGCTGTCAGGCATCGGCTATCTGAAGGACAACCGCCTGCTGCCGCGCGGCTTCGACAAACGGACGGCGGATGCCGACATCGCGGTGCACGGCGCGGCGCTCGAGGATGCGGACTTCGCCGCCGGCGGCGACCGCACCCGGTATTCCATCGACGTCGCCGGCGCGCCCGGGCCGTTCGTCGTCGAAGCCGAGCTGCGCTACCAGCCGATCGGCTTCCGCTGGGCCCACAACCTGAAGCCGTACGGCCAGCACGCCGAACCGGCCCGCTTCGTCGGCTACTACGAGGCGATGGCGACCACGTCGGCGACGACGCTCGCTCGCGCCGCGCGATAGCGTGGCGCTTTTCATCCCGCGAACAACCTGCCCGCCGTCTGTCATCCCGTTCAAAACGGCCCGGATGAGCACGTCGTTTGAAGGACAGGCCGCGAACGTTCTCCCCTAAGATTGAAGGGTAGCGCGCGGCTGTTCCCGCCAGTCAGAAAGAGGCAGCGATGTTCAAGCTCCAGGACTACTTGATTCTCGGCGCGGCGTTTCTGTCGTTCCTGCTGTCGGTCGCGCTCTGGTTCGGAGCGTTCGCGCCGCCCGACCGCGAGGCGGGGATGTTCGTCGGGTTGTGGGTGCCGTCGGTGCTCGGCGCCGGCATCTACTTTAACCTGCTCGGCGGCAGACGGTAGCGGCCATGAACACCACCATCTTCCTGGCCGGTTTGTTCGTCTTTCTGCTGACCGCCGGCGGTCTCGGCTACACGATCGCCGAATTCCGCCGCTTCGAGCGCACCGATACCCGCCGGCCGCGGCGCTGATTGCCGGCGGTCACCGCGGCGCGCTCGGCCACCACGGCACGAACGCCGGTGTCCTGTCGATGTAGTCCTGGTAGCCTGGCCTTGACGTCTTGAGGCCGTCCTCGAGCAAGGAGACACCCGAGACGCGCAGGAGCAGGAACGTCATCAGGCAGGGGCTGAGCAGCGTCTGCCATCCGCCCGGGACGGCGGCGGCGATCGCAAACAATCCCCACCACAGCGTCGCGTCGCCGAAGTAATTCGGATGCCGGGTGTAGCGCCACAGCCCGCTGTCGAGAACGCGGCCGCGATTGCCGGGATCCGAACGGAAGCGCGCCAGCTGGCGGTCGCCGATGACCTCGAAGCCAAAGCCGATCGCGAACAGCAGCAGGCCGACGCCGTCGAGCGCGGTCAGGCCGGCCGGACGTGCGGCGAGGACAGCCACGAGCACCGGCAGCGCCACGAACCACAACAGCGCCCCCTGCAGCCAGAAAACCACGAACAGGCTGCGCCACCGGAACGCCTCGCCGTGCCCGGCGCGCATCGCCGCATAGCGCGGATCCTCCCCCTTGCCGAGGCTCCGCGTGAAGATGTGAATCGCCAGTCGGAGGCCCCACACCGAGACCAGCGCGACCACCGCCCATGCGCGCGGCGTGCGCTGCGGCGCGAGCGCCAAGTAGAGCCAGGCCAGCAGCGCGAAGCCGGGCCCCCAGCAGATGTCCGCGATGCCGGCGTTCCTGATTCGGATACTGACGACCCAGACGATCGTCAGAAAACCGACGGCTGCCGACAATCCGGCGATGGCGGCGGTGGTGTGACTCATGGCGACAGCGTCAAGCGACGCGCCCTCCGAGGCGAACGAGCTCACGCTGGTAGGCATCGTAGTCCGGCAGGACCAGCCCGCGGCCACGCACGATCGCGGCATGGCGAACCGCGTCGCCGCCGCCGATCCACAGCTCCACCTCCGCCGGCAGCTCGCGTACGATCGTCCGCAGTTCGTGCTCGATCGGCCGGATCGCCGGCCCGGCGGTCACGCCAAGGACGAGCACCTGGGCGCCCGCGGCAGCAATGCCGTCGACGATGTCGCGAGCCGGGAGGTCCGGTCCCAGATAGATGACGCCCAATCCGCTGCTGGCGGCAAGCATCGCGGCGCCCAGCGTCCCGATTTCGTGGCGATCGCCGGACGGCGTCGCCAGGACCAGCCGGGTCGTCGCATCCGCGCGCGTATGCATGCGCAGAAAGGCGCCGAGGATGTTCCGGATCGACGCCACCATGAGGTGCTCGTGCGCCACGCCGCCGCGGCCATGGTGCCAGTCGTCTCCGACCCGGACGAGCAACGGCATCAGGACCTGCTGGACGAACTCGATCGGCCGCAGGGCGAGCGCCAAACGGCCGATCTGATGGTCGATCGCCGCGGCATCGAGCCGTCGCAGCGCGGCGTCGAGCGCGGCGGTGTCGACTGTTGAATGCAGCGCCGCGGCCGGCGTAGTCGCTGCGCCCGAGACCGGCGTGGCGGCCAGCCGCGCCAGCGCCTCGTCGTCGAGCCCGGCGACCCGGCCGATGCCATGCCCGTTTTCCACGGCGGACCGGAGCAGGCGAAGGCGAGCGATGTCGGCCTCGGTATAAAGGCGGCCGCGGTCGTCGCGGCCCGGCGCCACCGCCTGGTAGCGGCGCTCCCACGCGCGCAGGGTGTCGATCCCGAGACCGGTCAGCCTCGAGGCAGCGCGGATTGGATAGCGGATGCCGCTCACCGGGCGACGAGGCGGACGATGGCGGCGCAGGCGCCGGTCGCGAACGTGCCCCACGCCGTGTCCGCCAGCGTCAGGACGAACGGGTACTGCCGGAGCGTGGAGAAATTGGTGAAGTCGTAGACGCCGTAGATGACCAGGCCGAGCAGGGCGCCGCAGCCGGCAGCGGCCATGACCGTCCCGGCGTTCGGCAGGACGAAGATCGCAATGCCGGTGCCGAGCAGCACGTAGACGACGAACGCCGCGGGCCAGTTGGGAGCGATGCCGCCGTCCGACAGCCGGACGATGGGCGCGAGCTGGTCGCGGTAGAACCCTTTCATCAGGACGCCCAGCCACAGACCGTCGAGCACCATGAAGACGACCGCGCCGATCGCCGCGAGCTTGAATGTGTGTGCCATAGCCTTCCCTGTTTCCGTTACCGCGAACGTCCCAGAGCTTATCGCAACAGTTGGCATTTGTCCATACATTGTCATGGACAACTTATTGACAAATCTATTCAGGATTGATATTCGTAGAGCCAGCATGAAGACCATCGCGGTCATCGGATCCGGGATTTCCGGGCTGGCGGCCGCTCATCTCCTGAGCCGTCGGCACCGGGTGCACCTCTTCGAGCGGGACACCCGCCTCGGCGGGCATACCCATACGGTGATGATCGACAGGCCGGACGGAGCGCTGGCGCTCGACACCGGCTTCCTGGTGCACAATGACCGCACCTATCCCAATCTCGTCAGACTCTTCGCCGAGCTCGGCGTGGCCACGCGCGGTTCGGACATGTCGTTCGCGGTGGCCTGCCGGCAGACGGGTCTCGAGTACAGCAGCCGCGGCGCGAACGGCTTCTTCGCGCAGCGCGGCAATCTGTTCAGCCGCACGCATCTGTTCCTGCTCCGGGAGATCGCCCGGTTCAATCGTGAGGCGCCGGCGCTGCTCGAATCGGCGGAGGCGGATCGCCAGACGCTCGGCGACTTCCTGGACGCCCGCCGCTTCGGCGACACGTTCACGGCCCACTACCTCCTGCCGATGGCGTCCGCGATCTGGTCCGCCTCGCTCGACGCCATCCGGTCCTTCCCGGCGCTCACGCTGGTCCGCTTCTTCGCCAATCACGGACTGCTGTCGATGACCGCCCAGCCGCAGTGGAAGGTGGTCGCCGGTGGCAGCCACACCTACATCCCGCGCCTCACCGCCTCGATCTCGGGCGAGATTCATCAGGGGTCGGTGCTCCAGTCGGTGCGCCGCGGCCCGGACGGCGTCACGATCGCGTTTCGGGATCGTCCAACCATGACGGTCGACGACATCGTCTTTGCCTGCCACGGCGACCAGGTGCTGCCGCTGCTGGCGGACGCCAGCGACCGCGAGCGTGATGTCTTCTCGAGCTTCACGACCACCGCCAACACCGCCTGGCTGCACACCGACGGCTCCGTCCTGCCGCGTCAGGCGCGGGCACGCGCGTCGTGGAACTACCTGCTCGGCGACCGCCCCGGCGCGGCGCCGATGGTTACTTACGATCTGAATCGACTGCAGGGACTGCGGGCGAAGGACCAGTACTGCGTCACGCTCAATCCCGACGGACGGCTCGACGATCGGGCGGTGCTGCGGCGGCTGGAATACCGCCATCCGCTCTACACCCGCGATGCCATTCGCGCCCAGCGCCAGTGGGGCGAGGTCAGCGGCGTCAACCGCACGCACTACTGCGGCGCCTACTGGCGGTACGGCTTCCACGAGGACGGGCTGACCTCGGCGATCCGCGTCGCGGCCGCGCTCGGGGTGTCGTGGTGATCGAGTCTGGCGTCTTTCTCGGCACGCTGCGTCACCGCCGCTTCACCCCGGTGGCGCACGAGTTCACCTACCCGCTGTTCATGGTGCTGCTCGACATCGATCGGATTGACGAACTGATGGCGGTGTCGCGGTTCACCAGCCGCAACCGCTTCAACTGGGCGAGCTTCGACGATCGCGATCACCTCGGCGATCCGTCGCGGCCCCTGCGCGAGCGGCTGAAGGCCGACGCCGCGCGTCGCGGCATCGCCCTCCCCGGCGGCCGCATCTTCGTGCTGACCCACCTCCGCTACCTCGGGCACTGCTTCAACCCGATCTCGTTCTTCTACTGCCTCGACCGCGACGATCGTCTGGCGCTCGTCCTCGCCGAGGTCAGCAACACGTTCGGCGGCGCCCACAATTACTGGCTCCGCCGGGACCCGGCGTTTCCGACCTTCCGTTCGTCCGCCGCCAAGTCACTCTACGTCTCGCCGTTCATGCCGGCGGACCTCGACTACTCGTTCGCGCTGACGCCGCCGGCCGATCGGCTCGTCGCGCACATGGAAACCCACCAGGCAGGGGCCGTCACCTTCGACGCGACGCTCTTGCTCGACCGACGGCCGTGGGCGGCGCCGGAAGTTCGGCGGGCGCTCGTCCGCCATCCGGTCATGACCGCCGGCGTGGTCGCCGGCATCCACTGGCAGGCGCTGCGCCTGTGGTGGAAGGGCGTGCCGGTGGTTCCTCGCGCGACCCCGGACGGCGTCGATGAGCGCGCCGCACTCACCGCCCGTGCGGCGGTGTCCACCAGTCAAGAGATGGAGCGAGCACAGTGATCACCAAGTGGGCCAAGGCCGCATTCCTGTCGGGTCTCGAGCAGCTCCGGGGCGGGACGCTGACGCTCGAATGCCCCGGTCAGACCTACCGCTTCGGCGAGCCGGGCGGACTCGACACCGCCCTGGTCATACGTGACGAGCGCTTCTTCCTGCGCGCCCTGACCGGCAGCGACATCGGCCTGGGTGAGTCCTACATGGACGGCGACTGGACGACGCCCGATCTGGTCGCGGTCACCCGGCTGATGCTCCGCAACCGGCGCCTCCTCGACGGCCGGAGCCGCGTCGCCGGCGCCTTCCGCCAGCTCGCCGGCGCGGTGGCGCGCCGCCTCCGCGACAACTCGCTCGCCGGCAGCCGCCGCCACATCCGCCGCCACTACGATCTCGGCAACGACTTCTTCGCGCTCTTCCTCGACGCCGAGCTGCTGATGTATTCATGCGGCAGCTTCGAGTCCGCGGCCGACTCGCTCGAGGCGGCGCAGATGCGCAAAGTGGATCAGATCTGCCGCCAGCTGTCGCTCGGTCCTTCCGATCACGTGCTCGAGATCGGCAGCGGCTGGGGCGGCTTCGCCGCCTGGGCGGCGGCCCGCTACGGCTGCCGCGTCACGACGACGACGATCAGCGAGGAGCAGTTCCGGCACGTCCGCGCTCTGCGCGCCCGGCTCGGCGAGCCCGGCACGCGGATCGAGGTCCTGCGGTCCGACTATCGCGAGCTCACCGGGCAGTTCGACAAGATCGTCAGCATCGAGATGTTCGAAGCGGTCGGGCTTGGCCACTACGACGACTACTTCGCCGCCGCCGACCGGCTGCTGACGCCGGACGGATCGATGCTGCTGCAGACAATCACGGTCGACGACCAGTGGTTCCCGAGCTATCACGGCGCCCCTGACTGGATTGAAAAGTACATTTTCCCGGGCGGCGAGCTGGCCTCGGTCGGCGAGATCCTCAAGTCGCTGGCGCGGACGACGACGCTGTCGATGTATCATGCCGAGAATCGCGGCACCCACTATGCCCGCACGCTGCGGGCGTGGCGCGAGCGCTTCCACCGCCATCTCGATCGCGTCCGCGCGCTCGGCTTCGACGAGCGCTTCATCCGCATGTGGGACCTCTATCTTGGATCGTGCGAGGCCGCCTTCCTCGAGCGCCACACCGGCCTGTTCCAGCTGCTGCTGGTCAAGAACGGTTGCGGCCGGATGCTGTTCAACGAGCCGTGGAGCAGCGCCAACCCGATCGCGCTGGCCGGGAACGCACGAGAGTCCGCCGCCTGACGGCGGAACCACGCCGTGAGCCGAGAGACTGACATCGCCAGCAGCCAGGCCGAGGTCATCGTTGCCGTCGAGCCGGCGGTCGCGGGCAATCTCGATCTGCTGGTCGATGTCGACAAGGCGTGGCAGCCCAGCGACTACCTGCCGAACCTGGAAGCGGACGGCTGGTCCGGGGAGGTCGACGAACTGCGGCGCGCGGCGCACGCGCTCTCGGACGACCTGCTGGTCGTCCTGGTCGGCGACATGGTCACCGAGGAGGCGCTGCCGAGCTACTCGATGGCGCTCAACGGTCTGGTGCAGGACGACCGCGGCACGGCGCCGCGGCCGTGGGCGCGCTGGCTGCGCGGCTGGACCGCCGAGGAGAACCGCCACGGCGACCTGCTGAACGCATACCTGCGTCTCACCGGGCGGGTCGACATGCGCGCCGTCGAACTGACGGTCCACCATCTCCTCGCCAACGGCTTCGACTCGGGCACGCATCCCCATCCCTACAACCTGCTGGTCTACACCTCGTTCCAGGAACGGGCCACCCGCATCTCGCACGCCAACGTCGGCCGGATCGCGCGCCGGCAGGGGGACGCGACCCTCGGCCGCATCTGCGGCATCATCGCCGGCGACGAGTCGCGCCACGAAACGTTCTACACGCGGATGATGAGCGAAGTGCTGGACCAGGATCCCGCTGGCGGCGTCCTCGCGTTCCGCGCGATGCTGCGCGGCCAGATCGCCATGCCGGGCCGGCTGATGTCCGACGGCCGCGACCCCGACCTCTTCGATCGCTTCGCCATCATCGCCCAGCGGCTCGGCGTCTACACCGTCAGCGACTATGCCGGCATCATCGAGCACCTGGTGACGACGTGGGACATCGCCGGGCGGCGGGTGAGCGGTGCGGCCGCCGCGGCGCAGGACGAGATCTGCCGGCAGGCCGACCGCTATCAGCGGCTGGCCGAGCGCGTCGCCCGGACCCTCGAGCAGCAGCCGCGGCGATCCTTCAGCTGGATTCACGGCCGCCAGGCATGACGCCTCCTCACCAGTGCGACAGCGAACCGTCCGGGCGCCGGAAGACGTTGCGGCGGCCGGGCTCCGTCACTTCGCCGATGAGCGTCAGCAGCTTCATCTCCGGTGTGACGCCGAGGCCGGGCCGCTGGTTGGTGTAGGCCTTGCCGTTCTTGAAGTCGAGGCACTCCGGCAGGTAGTCGATCGGCCGGCCGCCGTAGTTGTATTCCATCAGCACCGGGCCTGAGAACGTCGACAGGCAGTTGACCAGCGCGGCGGTGGCGATCGGCCCGGTGAAGTGCGGGACGATGCCGACCGCGTGGGTCTCGCAGAGCGCCGCCGCCTTCATCATCTCGGTGATGCCGCCGACGTTCGGCAGGGTCGAGCGGATGAAGTCGACGTCGTGGCTCTCGACCAGCCGGTTGAAATCCCACTTGAGGCCCCACTCCTCGCCGTGCGTCAGCGGCACCGTCGTCATCTGCCGCAGCTTGGGGATGTCCTGCAGCGCGTTCTCGTCGCGGACCGGATCCTCGACGAAGAACGGCTCGTAGTCCTCGATCGCCCGGCAGAGGCGCAGCGCATCGTTCAAATCGAAGCGCTGATGGAAATCGATGCACCAGTTGCCGTCAGGCCCGACCGCCTCTCGGACGTCGCGGCAGTCGCGGGCGACCTGCCGGACCATCGTCCGGGTGTCGAAGACCTCGCCGACGGCGGTCTCGCCGGCTCCCATCCGGAACGCCCGGTAGCCGGCCGCCATCGTCGCTGCCGCCCGGTCCTTGAGGCTGATGCGCGCCCCGGGCTGGGCACCCGGCGGCGTCGCCCCGCCGGTCGCGTAGCACTCGCAGTAGTCCCGCGCCCGGCCGCCGAGCAGCTCGTGGACCGGCAGTCCCAGCGCCTTGCCCTTGATATCCCACAGCGCCAGGTCGAGCGCGCCGAGCGCGTGCGCTTTTTCGCGGCCCGGCGGATAGAACCAGGCGAGGTAGGCCTCCTGCCAGATCGCGTCGATCCGGAACGGGTTCTTGCCGATCAGCGTGCCGGCGCACTGTTCAAGGGTGTCTTTGGCACCCCCTTCACCGATGCCGGTGATGCCGATGTCGGTCTCGACCGTCACGACCATGTTGCTCTGGTTGAAGAGCGGGTTGAGGGTGGGAGGCCGGTAAATCCGGACGCGAGTGATTTTCGCCGCCGGCAGTGCCGCCGCGGCACGCCCCGGCAGGCCGCATCCGATGACCGGGGCGGCGGCAAGCGCCTTGAGAAATGTCCGTCGATTCACGTGGTCCTCCTGCCCTGGTGGGCGGCTGCGGCGGAGTCTAGAGCCCTGACACCCTCCGGTCAACTCGTCCACGGCCTCGAAATTGCAGATTCGCGGTTTGATGACAAAGTCTCCGGTCAAGCGCGCGTTCTTTATTCTGTTCATCGTTGCCGCGGTCGTCGCCGTCCTGCTGATGCTGGCGCAGGACCAGGTGACGCTGAAGGTGCGCAGCGCCGTCGGCGCCCGGGAGCCGCGGCATGCTGCATATCAGGCGGGGCTGACCGGCAGCGACCTGACCCGCGGCAACGAATTCGACGTGCTCGACAACGGCGACGAGATCTTTCCGGCGATGCTCGACGCCGTCAAAGGCGCGAAGCGCCGCATCAGCCTCGAGACTTATATCTACGAGGACGGCCAGGTCGCGAGCCAGTTCAGCGCCGCGCTCGAAGAAGCCGCCAGGCGTGGCGTCCGGGTCAACATCGTCGTCGACTCCATCGGCGGCAGCGGGATGAAGGACGAGGACATCAAGCGGCTGAAGGCGGCCGGCTGCCGCGTCGCGCAGTTCAATTCTCCAAGCTGGTACTCCCTCGAAGAAGTGAACTACCGCACCCACCGCAAGATCCTGGTCGTCGACGGCGCGGTCGGGTTCAGCGGCGGCGTCGGCATGGCCGATCACTGGCTGGGCCACGCGCAGGACAAGGAGCACTGGCGCGACACCCAGGTCCGCATGCGTGGTCCGATCGTCCGCGCTGTCGAAGCCAGCTTCTACGAGAACTTCATCGAGACGGCCGGCGAGGTGACGCCGGAGCTCGACGACGAGCCGCCGCCGCTCGGGGACGGCGGCGCCGCGATCGCGCTGCGGAGCTCACCAACCGGCGGCAGCAACGATCTGAAGCGGCTCTACCTGCTTGCCATCGCCTCGGCGCGGCAGTCGATCGAAATCACCACGCCGTACTTCGTGATCGACGAGTCCAGCGACTGGGCGTTCAGGGAGGCGACCGCCCGCGGCGTCAAGGTCCGGGTGCTCGTCGAGGGAGACGTCACCGACGCCATGCCGGTGAAATACGCCTCGCGCGAGGCCTACGACAAACTGATGTCGATGGGCATCCAGATCTTCGAGTACCAGCCGACGATGATGCACACCAAAACGATGGTGGTGGACGGCGCGTGGAGCATGTTCGGATCGGCCAACTTCGACAACCGGTCGCTCGAGCTGAACGACGAGCTGAATATCGCGGTGTCGTCGACGACCCTGGCGGCGCGGTTTCTCGCCGACTTCGACAAGGATCTGCAGTCCGCCAAGCGGCTCGACCTCGCCGAATGGCGCCACCGCTCGCGGCTGGAGAAGACGCGCGAGTATTTCTGGTCCTACTTCGGGGAGATATTCTAAACAGTTCCCCGCTCCCCGCTCCCAGCGGGAAACAGAAGCGGGAAGCAGGAAGCGGGAAGCGGGATAATAGCCTCATGATCCGCGTCCGCTTTGCCCCGTCGCCCACCGGCTATCTGCACATCGGCGGTGCGCGCACGGCGCTGT
>JANMWI010000131.1:0-4175 GCA_031393955.1 Acidobacteriota bacterium | reverse complement strand
ATCATAAAGGGATGAACTCGAGCAGGCTGATGATCGTATCGAACCGGCTGCCGGTGACGGCGGCGCTGGAGGACGGCGGTGTGCGGCTGACGACCGCGAGCGGGCTCGAAGGCAAGAAGGTCATCGAGGTGCGCCTGCGCGGCGTCAGCAAGGCGGTCGTCGCGCACGACATCGAGCAGGCGGCGGTGCCGGAGACGGCGGTGATCGCGATCGGCGACGATCGGACCGACGAGGACCACCGCGCCGGCTCAAGGACAGCCGCCGCCCGGCCGCTGCCGGCGGGCCGGCCGACCTGCCGCGGACGCAGTTCTCGAGTCCCTGCCGCCTGCACTGACCGGACGCCCTCACGCCCGCGTCTGCGGACGCCAGGCTCCACGCCGTCAGCGCTCGGCGGCGACGATCAGCGTCGCCGCCCGCGCGAGGTCCGGCGCGGTGATGTCCGGCTGCGGACCGAGCGGGTACAGCACCTGTCCAGGACGGGCGATGAACGCGGCGGCGCAGCCGGCGCGCATCGCCCCCGCGACGTCCCAGCCATGGGCCGCGACGAGCCGCAGTTGATCCAGCGGCACGTTCAATGCGTCCGAGACGGATCGGTACGTTTCGGGCGCCGGCTTGAAGCGATGGACCGGATCGACGGAAAACGCCCGCTCGAAGAATGGCGTCAGGCCGGCGTGCGCGAGCTGCGCGTCGACCACCGCCGGTGCGGAATTGGTCAGCGTCACCAGCCGCAGCCCGGCGTCCCGCATCGTCTGCAGCCCGTCGCGAACATCGGGGTGCGCCGGCAGCGTGCGCATGCCCTGGAGGATCCGCGAGCGATCGTCCGCCGCGAGCGTGACGCCGCGCGCCGCCGCGGTCATGTCGAGCGCGGCTCCGGCGATGCTGCCAAAATCGTGGTACGGTCCGGCAATTGTTTCGACGCCGGCATAGAGCAGCACGGTGTTGAACCATTCCTTGAGGACGCCCGCGTCGCCAAACGCCGTGACGAAGTGCGGCGCCAGGGATTTGACGTCGAGCAGGGTTTCATTGACGTCGCAGACGATGACACGCGGCATCTCGTTCGCTCCTTGCTGATGATCATTCGACGACGATGGCGCCGCGCAGCATGTTCATGCCGCAGACGAAATCAACCGTCTTGCCGGGCGCGGGCGTGAAGGCGATCTCGACCGGCTGGTTCAACGGCAGATCGCGGCGCAGGCCGAGACCCGGAAAGACCAACGCCGTGGCGCAGGTCTGGTCGGTGGTGCGCACGAACGTCAGGCGCACCGGGACGCCGCCCTTCAGGGACAGCCGCGCCGGCTGGAAGCCGGTCGCGACGACCTTGATGGTGGCCTTCTGGACCGCGTCGGCCGATGCCGCCGCTGGCGCCGGTTCGGCCGCCGCGGGAGAGGTCGCGCCGAGGCGCTCGCGTTCGGCCCGGACGAAGAAGCTGCCGGTGGTCACGACGCGGTCGCCCGGCTGGATGCCCGATCGCACCTCGACCTGGTCTCCCGAGGCGTCGCCGAGCTGGACCTCGCGCTCGGTGAACGTGCCGGCGTCGCCGGCGACGTAAACGACCTGACGGCTCCCGACGGTCTGAACCGCACTCCTCGGCAACGTCACTGCGCTCTGATCCGCCGCCGCCGTCGTGATAGCGACATCGGCGTACATTCCGAGCTTGAGAGTGGCACCAGGATTCGCCACCTCGACGCGGACCCCCGCCGTGCGGGTCTGCGGATCGACCTGCGGGTCGATATAGCTCACTCGTCCTTGGCGCGGATGATCGCGATCGGCGTCGGTCGTGATGGTGACCGCGCTGCCGAGCCGGACACGCGCAAAATCTCGCTCGTAGAGCGCCCCCACCACCCACACCGACGACAGATCGACAATCGTGAACACCTTGGTCGAGCTGTCGACGTTCAGCCCGAGATTGGCGGCGCGCTCGGTAACGACGCCAGCCAGGGGCGCCGGAACGCTGGTCGTGGCGGCAACCTCCGTGCCCGGCGACATCGCGTCGATCGCCGCCGCCGTCATGCCGAGCAGGACGAGGCGCGATCGCAGGCTCTGCAGTCCCGCGCGTTTCGCTGTGTGCTCTGCGTCGAGCCGCTCCATTTCCTGGCGGCTGGCGGCGCCGATTGCCGTGAGCCTGGACGTGCGCGCCAGCTCCTGCTCGTGCGCGGCGAGCTCCGCCTGGGCGGAGAGATACCGCGTCTGGGAGTCGGCCAGCTCAGGGCTGTAGATCTGCATCAGGGTCTGCCCCTTCCGCACCTGGTCGCCAAGCTCGGCCAGCACCCGTGTGACTCGACCGGCGACGAGCGGCGTCACCACCACTTCTTTGTAGGCATTGGCTTCGACCGTTCCAGGAAGGCGGACGACGGACGACCTTCCGGCGCCGCCGGCGACGGTGACGATCGCGATGCCGGCGCGCTTGACGGCCTCCGCAGTCAGCGTCACTGTCCGGTTCGACCCTGCATCTGCCGGCCGCGCCGCTGGCACCAGCGCCACAGCCGTCCGCTCAACAGAGCCCGGTGGTTTCGGCGCCAGCAGGTATACCGCGCCGGCGCCCAGTGCGATCAATGCGATGCCGGCCGCCGCCAGCGCCGGCCAGCCAAGCGTGACTCGATGACTCATCGGACATCTCCCAGCGCCCGTCGCAGTGCAATCCGGGCGTCGTAGGCCTCACGGAGGGTTTCGCTGTAGTCCCGCTCGAACTCGAGATACCGGCGCTGCTCGGCCAGGACATCGAACACGGTCGCCCGCCCGAGCTCGTACGTCTGGCTGACCACGTCCAGATTCTGTTTCGACAGCTCACGCGCGCCGTCCTGGTAAATCGCCAGCGCGCCGCGGGCGCGCTCGTCACGCGCCCGGGCGGCGGCCACCTCGGCATCGGCGTCAAGCCGCGCCGCGTCCAGCCGTTCGGCCGCACCAGACCGTTCGGCCATGGCCGCAGCCACCTCCCCCTGATTCCGGTTGCGCAGCGGCAGCGACACCGAGACGCCGGCGCTGAGGTAATGAAACAGGCCGCGCACTCGTTCGGCATCACCAGTCGGGGTCAGGCCCAGCTGCGGAAAGCCCGCATCCATCCGTGAATAGCTGCCGACCAGTCCCACGTCGAACCGACCCTCGCGCGTCGCACGCTCGATTCGGGCTTCCGCCACCCCGATCCGCGCCCGCGCCTCTTCAACGTCGGGTCGCGCCGCCGCCGTCGCGATCGCCGGCAGCGCCCCCGATCCAGCCACCAGCTGCTCGATGCTCTCCCGCAAGGCCAGGGGATCGCCAGGCGCCAGGCCGAGCAGCCGCTTCAGCTCGATCAATTGGCGCTCGACACGTCCTGCCAGCAGCAGCCGTCCGGCGTCGAGCCGGCGCCGTTCGGCTTCGACCATGTTGTACTCGAGCGGCGGCGATCCCCCGTCGGCCACTCGGGCTTTCAGCAGCGCCACCTGGCGCGCGGTCGACGCCACCAGCTCATCGCGGACCGATAGATCGCGGACCGCCGCGGCGACCTCACCGTACTTGGTGCGGACTGCGGCCGCCAGCAGCCGCTCGCGATCCGCGACCGTCAACTGCACCGCCTCGATCTCCCGCTCGGCCACGGCGACGCGGCCGCTCCGGCGAAACAGATCCAGCGGCCAAATGATCTCGACGCGGCGCTGGCTGTCGGTGCCGCCCGGCTCGGTCTGCTGCATCAGGACGGCGGCGGGATTGGGCCGCAGCCCTGCCTGCAAGCGAAGACCCTTCGCCCGATCCACCTCCGTCCTCGCCGCGCGAAGGGCCGGCTCGCTGCCGAGCGCGCGCGCCACCGCGGCGTCTGCCGTCACACCCGCCGCGGGATCGAGATATCGCGCGGCGAGCGGTAATGCCCCGGGCTGCGCCCGCGCGCTCGCGCCGGCCGTAAGGAGGAGCGTGGCCGCGGCCGCGCTCCGGAATCGCTTGATCATCGTACTGTCCCTTCGAAGTTCACCGAGCCAGGACCGGGCGGACCCGTCCATTCGATGGCCATCTTCCACGCGCCCGCCATGCCGAAGCTGGCGGTTACCTCGTATCGTCCCGCCACGGACGTCCGGCTGACCTCGGCGTTGCCCGACATCGCCATGCCGGGCATCTCCATCCGGGCGCTCGTCCGCACGGTCCCGACGTCGACACGCGCGCCGTCACGGCCACGAAATTCGATGACGTAGGTGTTTCGTCCCTGATGGAGC
>JANMWI010000092.1:0-29781 GCA_031393955.1 Acidobacteriota bacterium | reverse complement strand
ACCTATTCGTCGAGCTGCGCGAGCGGCGGCTACGCCCAGAGCCTGGCCGACCTGGCGAAGGCGCCGACCGGCAGCACCGCCGGCTTCATCAGCCCCGACCTCAACGCCAATGCCGTCGTCAAGAGCGGCTACATCGTCAATGCCGGCCCCGGCCTGCTGGTGACCGTCGTGGTCGCGGCGGCGGCGACCTGCAACACCTCGGCGGCGGCGGCAATCGCCTCCTACTTCGCCGAAGCGCATCCTTCGTCGATCGGTTCGACCGGTCAGCGTTCGTTCGGCACCGACCAGCGCGCGACGATCTTCCAGGACAACACGGGCACGACCTTCACCGCGGCGCTCGTCGACACGGCGACGACCCCGGTTCAGTAATACCGGTTCGGGTCATAATCAAGGTGGGGCCTCGCAAAGGCCTCACCTTTTGTTTTTTGCCTGTCCACCCATGCCGACCCGCCGGGCCTCGCGAGGCTTCACGCTCATCGAGCTGCTGATTGTCGTCGCCATCATCGGGATCCTGGCGTCGATCAGCATGGGGATCTACCTGCACGCCCGGGTGCAGGGCAATGAGGCCTCGGCGATTGCCACGCTCGGCGCGGTCAATCAGGGACAGTTCGCCTTCGCACAGGCCTGCGGCAGCCAGCACTACGCCGCGACCCTGACGGCCCTGACCGTGCCGATGCCGCAGACCGGCACGGCGTTCCTCAGCCCCGACCTGGGAGGCGACCCGCTCGAGAAATCCGGCTACCAGTTCGTAATGGGAGGGACGCCGCTCAGCCTCGACGACAAGTCCTGCACCGGCGAGCCGCTGGTGCAGGGCTATCAGCTGACCGCGGATCCGCTGCGGCCGGGCATTTCCGGGCGGCGGTTCTTCGCCACGAACACCGACCGGGTCGTCTTGGCGGACGAGACCAGTTTCGCCGGCCAGATGCCCGAGACCGGTCCGCCGCCTCATGGCGGGGAGCTGAAATAGGCCCGCCGGCGGGGCGCTCTTGACCGTCGTCCGGTGCGCGCAGTACAACTGAGCCTCATTCATGACCACCACAAGCCGGACGCTTCTTCTTGCTTCAGCGGCATTCGGCCTCGCGGCGGCGTCCGCCTCGAGCGTCGTGCACTACAAGCTGCTGACCAATCCGGGCTACACCAGCTTCTGCGACGTCAACGCCACCGTCAGCTGCACGCAGGCCTACCTCAGTCGATACGGCAGCCTGTTCGGCGTCCCGGTGGCGATCTTCGGCGTGCTGTTCTTCGTCTTGGTTCTGCTGCTCGTCGGCCTCGGCGGCGCGCCGGCGTCGCGGGTCCGCGAGTCGGTGCCGGCCTACGTCTTTGCGCTGTCGACGATCGCGCTGGCCTTCTCGCTGTATCTGGCGTGGGCCTCCTACATCCAGCTCAAGACCTTCTGCATGCTCTGCGCGGCGACGTATGCCGCCGTGATTGCCCTGTTCATCATTGCCGGTGGAGCCACGACTGTTCCCATGACCACACTGCCTCGCCGCGCGCCGCGCGACATTCGCCACCTGTTTTCGAGTCCGGCCGCCCTGGTGCTCGCCATTCTCTACCTCGTCGGCGCCGGCACGGTGATCGCTTATTTCCCGAGCGAGCCGCCACGGCCGCAGGCGGCCGCGCCGATGGGGACGCTGACCGACCAGCAGCGGGCCGAGCTCATCAAGTGGTGGGACATGCAGCCGCGCGTCGACATGTCGAACCCCGCGCCCGCCGCCAAGGTCGTGGTCACCGGCTTCAGCGACTTCCAGTGCCCGCACTGCCGCAGCGCCCACGAGTCGTATCGCGGGCTGATCGCCAAGTACGCCGGCAATCCGCAGGTCCGCTTCATCGCGCGCGCCTTCCCGCTCGAAGGGGAGTGCAACCCGAACGCGCCGGGCGGCAACCACATGGCGGCGTGCGAGGCGGCCGCGGCGGTGGTGCTGGCGCGGCAGACCGGCAAGGCGGCGGTCATGGAGGACTGGCTCTACGAGCACCAGATTTCGTTGACGCCATCGAACGTCCGGGAGGCGGCCAAGGACGTCGGCGGGATAGCCGACTTCAACGGCGGTTATGCCAAGGCGCTCGAGGAGGTCAAGGCGGATGCCCGGATGGGCGGCCTGCTCGGCGTCACATCGACACCGACCTTCTTCCTGAACGGCCGCAAGCTGCCCGCCGGCGTCGTGCCGCCGGAGTACATCGACGCGCTGATTGCCGTGGAGCTGCAGCGCGCGAAGTAGTCCGGCTATGACGCCTTGACCATGCCTGCCGCCATCCGCACGGACGCGCTCACCAAGGACTACGCGGTGGGCTTCTGGCGGAAGCGTCCCTACCGGGCGCTCGACGCGCTCACCCTCGAGGTCCCGGCCGGCGAGGTGTTCGGGTTCCTCGGCCCGAACGGCGCCGGCAAGACGACCACGCTCAAGCTGCTGATGCAGCTGATTTTCCCGACCGCCGGACGGGCCGAGATTCTCGGCCGGCCGGCTGGGGATGTCGCCACCCGGCGCCGGATCGGCTACCTGCCGGAGAACCCCTACTTCTACGACTACCTGACGGCCGAGGAGCTGCTGCAGTATTTCGGGCGCCTGTTCGGCTACGACGCGGCCGAACGCCGCCGGCGGATCGGCGCGCTGCTCGACCGGGTCGGCATCGCGTCCGAGCGCCGGCTGCAGCTGCGCAAATTCTCGAAGGGCATGCTCCAGCGGGTCGGCATCGCCCAGGCGCTGCTCAACGACCCGGAAGTCGTGTTCCTCGACGAGCCGATGTCCGGGCTCGATCCGATCGGCCGACGCGACGTTCGCGCGCTGATCCTCGAGCTGCGCGATCAGGGCCGGACCGTCTTCTTCAGCTCGCACATCCTCGCCGATGCCGAAGCGCTCTGCGGCCGCGTCGCGGTCGTCGCGGCCGGGCGGCTGGCGGCCGCGGGCCGGCTGTCGGACCTCCATGCCTTTCAGGCGCGCGGCTGGGAGCTGGTCGTCGCCGGCCTGACGCCGGAGGTCATCGCGCGGCTTGGCGCGGCGGCCGGCCGCGCCACCGAGATCTCCCCGGGGCGCTACACGCTCGAGCTGTCCCTGAGCCAGCCGCCCGAGCGGCTGCTGCCTGAACTGACCGCCGCCGGCGGCACCCTGGTGTCGCTCAATCCGCTGCGCGACTCGCTCGAAGACTTCTTCATGCAGCGGGTCGCCGCGGTCGGGCGCGGCGCGCGCGGCGACACGCCCGGGAGCGGCGCCTGATGCGTGTCATCCGCACGGTCGCCGTCAATGTGTTCCGGGAGTCGGTGCGCGACCGCGTGCCCTACAATCTCGTCGCGTTCGCGGTGCTGCTGATGGCCGCCTCCTACATCCTCGGCCAGCTGACCGCGGGGCAGGACGTCAAGATCATCAAGGACCTCGGGCTGGCGGCGACGTCGATCTTCGGCCTGTTCATCGCCATCTTCATCGGCATCGGACTGGTCTCGAAGGAGGTCGAGCGCCGCAGCGTCTACGCCCTGCTCGCCAAGCCGCTCAGCCGGAGCCAGTTCATCCTCGGCAAATACCTCGGACTGGCGCTGACGCTGACCGTCAATGTCGCGGTCATGACCGTGGCGCTCTATGCCGTGCTCGCGTACATGGGATGGGTCCAGACGCCGGCGATGAAGGCCGCCGCCGAACTTCCGGCGGTCGACCCGGCGCTCCTCAAGGCGGTCCTGCTCATCACCATCGAGCTGATGGTCGTCACCGCGCTGGCGCTGTTCTTCTCGACGTTCTCGACGCCGCTGCTGTCGGCGGCGCTGACGCTCGGTATCTACATCGCCGGCCGCTTCAACGCCGACCTCCGCCACCTCGACGCGATCGTCAATGCGCGGCCGGTCGTCTGGCTGGCACGGGCGGCGTACCACGTCCTGCCGGATTTCGCCGCCTTCGACGTCAAGACCGAAGTCGTTCACGGCCTCCCGGTCCCGGCCGGCTACCTCGCCGCCACCGCTGGCAACGGCGTGCTCTACATCGCGGCGCTCGTCGCCGCGGCGACGCTGATTTTTTCCCGGCGGGACTTCAAATGACCGCCGCGCCGGCGCGGCTGCCGCTCGCCGGCCTCGCCCTGGCGGCACTGGCCGGGGCGATCCTCCTCCAAGCGGTGCGCGACCTGCGCTACCCTCGCAACGAGGCGCTGCGCGCCGGCGTGCTTTACGTCCGCTCGCCCGAAGCGATGCGGCGGCTGACGTTCGGCTTCCAGGCGCTCGCCGCCGACGTCTACTGGGTGCGGGCGCTCCAGCATTACGGCGGCGACCGTCTCGACGCCCGCGCCGGCGCGGCGGGCCCGCGCTATCAGCTGCTCTATCCGCTGCTCGACATCGCCACGACACTCGACCCGTACTTCAACATCGCCTACCGGTTTGGCGCGATCTTCCTCGGCGAGCCCTCTCCGGGCGGACCCGGCCGGCCCGATCAGGCGGTCGCGCTGCTCCGCAAGGGGATCGCGGCGATGCCGCAGAAGTGGGAGTATTATCACGATGTCGGCTTCGTCTATTACTGGCGGCTGCGGGATTACCAGGCCGCCGGCCACTGGTTCCAGCGCGCCGCCGAGCAGCCGGGCGCGCCGAACTGGCTGCCGTCGCTCGCGGCCTCGATGCTGACCCGCAGCAACGACCGCGCCACCGCCCGCTTCATGTGGCAGCAGCTCCTCAAATCCGAGCAGGCGTGGATCCGGACGTCCGCCGAACGCTCGCTTCTGCAGATCGAAGCGCTCGACCAGCTCGACCAGCTCGAGGCGGCGCTGCGGCGCGTCGGCGCGCAGGGCGGCGGCTATGCGTGGTCCTCGTTGATCGCCCGCGGCCTGCTGCGCGGCGTGCCGCTCGACCCCGCCGGCGTGCCCTACGAGCTCGAGCCCTCGACCGGCCGGGTCCACGTCGGCCCGCAATCGCCGCTCTGGCCGATGCCCGACGAGACGGTGCACCCGCGATGAGCGTCGACACCCTCCACTGGATCATTGTGGTGCTGCTCGGGTTGTCGGTTGGCAGCTTCCTGAATGTCTGCGTCCACCGGCTGCCGCGCGGGGAGTCGCTCGTCCGCCCGCCGTCGCGCTGCCCGCAGTGCGGCTACGTGCTGCGCTGGTACGACAACATTCCGGTGGCCGGCTACCTGCTGCTCGGCGGACGCTGCCGCAAATGCCGCGGTCCGATTGCGATCCGCTATCCCACGCTGGAGCTCGTCACGCTCGCGGTCTTCCTGGTCCACGCCGCGGTGTTCGGGTGGAGTGGCCTGCTCGTCGTCCGGTTACTCTTCGCCTGCGCGTTGATCGTCCTGTTCGCGATCGACCTCGAGCATCATCTGCTGCCCGACGTCATCACGCTCCCCGGCATCGTCATCGGCCTGGCGGCGAGCGTGGCGTTCCCGCCGGGGCTCGTCGACGCCCTGCTCGGCATTCTCATCGGCGGCGGGGCGCTGTGGCTGATTGGCGAGGCCTATTACCGGTATTCCGGGCAGGAAGGCATGGGCGGGGGAGACGTCAAGATGCTGGCGATGATCGGCGCGTTCCTCGGCTGGAAGCTGGTGCTGGTGACGCTCGTGCTGTCGTCGGTCGCCGGCTCGCTGATTGGTGTGCTCGTCATCGCGCTCAAGCGCGGCGACATGAAATACGCGCTGCCCTACGGGACCTTTCTCGCCCTCGGCGCCCTGGCCGCCTCGCTCGTCGGCGAGCGGTTGATCGCGTGGTATGTGGGATTCTATTAGAGCTCTCAGCTATCAGCTCTCAGCTGTATGACCCAAGCCGGCTATCTCCTTCTCGGCCTGACCGCCATTGTCGGCGGCCTCTCGGGGATTCTCGCGTTCGCGGTGTTCAGGATCTTTGCCGCCGCGCGGGACACCGCGAAGAGCGCCGGCCCGGTCCGCGGCGAGGCCGCCTTCATGGCGACGGCGATGGAGGACGCGCTGCAGGCGCTGAGACTCCAGGAGCGGGCGATGAAGGCCCGCGCCGAGGCCTCGGAGCGGCTGAGCAGCGAAATCATCGCCAGCATGACCTCCGGCCTGCTGGTCGTCGGCCAGGAGGGGCTGGTCCGCACTCTCAATCCCGCCGGCCGCCGCCTGCTTGGTCTCCCCGAGACGATCGAGGAAGGGCTCCACTACCGCGACGTGCTGCGCCACGCCGCGCCGATGTTCGGCGTGGTCGCCGAGTGCCTGGCGACGATGCGACCGATTGTGCGGCGGGCGGTGCAGATGACCGATCCGGCGGTCGGTGCGACGCACCTCGGGATCACTGTTTCTCCGGTGCTCGACGAAGCCGGGCAGGCCCACGGGGCGATCTGCCTGTTCACTGATCTCAGCGACGTCGCCGAGCTCGAGGAGCAGCTCCGGCTGAAGGACAGCCTGGCCCGCCTCGGCGAGCTGACCGCCGGCATCGCCCACGAGTTCCGCAACGGCCTGGCGACGATTCATGGCTACGCGCGGCTGCTGGTCCTCGACCAGTTGCCGCCGGAGTTCCGCCCGTACGTGCAGGGGATCCGGGACGAGACCGAGGCGCTCGGCCAAGTCGTCACCAACTTCCTCAACTTCGCCAAGCCGGCGGAGCTGGCGCTGGCGCCGGTCGACATGCGCGGCATCATCGAGCGGGCGGCCGAGGAAATCCGCGGCGAGGCGCGCGCCCGCGGCGGCGACGTCAGCGTCAGCGGCACGTTCGGCATGGTCGAGGGGGACGAGGTGCTGCTCCGCCAGGCCTTCAGCAATCTGTGCCGCAACGCGCTCGAGGCCTGCTCCGACGCCCACGTTCCGCCCCGCGTGGCGATCGACGGCGCCGACGACGACGTCCACGGCGCGCTGCGCATCGCGGTCAGCGACAACGGCCCCGGGATCACGCCGGGCGTCGAGTCGAAGATCTTCACGCCGTTCTTTACCACCAAGGCCAAGGGGACCGGTCTCGGCCTGGCGCTCGTGCAGAAAATCATCGTCACCCACAACGGCCGGATCCAGGCCGCCAACACCGACGACGGCGGCGCGCGGCTGACCGTATCGCTGCCTCTCCGGCGGCCCTGACAGCGGGCGTTTTTCGGTCGGCCTGCGGCGTTCCCGCCGCTCTTCTGCAGATTTGTCAGCCCGGGTACCAAAACAGCACATCGGCACGGATCCGTGGCTGCTGCGACGGTGCCGACTGTGCCCGTAAACCACGGTCTTACCCACGGTTAGGGTGCCGAATCAGGGCCTCCAGGCGGGGCTGGCCATGCTCTTGCTCAAACCCCATCCAATGATTCCCAGGCGGCCGTCGGCCGGCTTCTCGCTCGTCGAGCTGATGCTCGTGGTCGCCCTGATCGGGACGATGGCGGCGGTGGCGCTGCCGGTGATGACCAACATGACCTCCAGCATCAAGCTCAATGACGCTGCCCGCCTGGTCGAGCGCGAGCTGCAGGATGCGCGGATCAAGGCGGTGGCGACCAATCGAGTGATGCGCGTCCGCACCAACTGCCCGGCGACCGGCTATCTCCGGCGGGTCGAGGTCGTCAGCGCGGCGGTCGACGGCGCGTCGAACCGCTGCCTCAACTCGGCCTATCCGTTTCCGGCGGCCGACAACGACGTGATGACGAGGCCCAATTTCGACGGGCCGGTCCGCTCGCTGCCGGGTGGGGCGACCGTGACGGACAGCAACATTCAGTTTTCGCCGGACGGTACCGCCAACGAAGTGGTCTCCGGCACGCCTCAGGTGATCGCCAGCGTCGTGACGCTAACGATCACCCGCGAGAGCAAGTCCAAGACGGTGACGATCAATGCCACTGGCAAGATTCAGCTCCAGTAGCCGCGGCTTCAGCCTGATCGAGGTCATCATCTCGATGGCGCTGCTGACGATCGTGTCGCTCGGCGTCGCGCAGATCTTCGCGATGTCGCAGCGCGTCAACTACATCGCCCGCGGCCAGACCTCGACGACCGTGATGGCCGAGCAGAAGCTCGAGCAGCTGCGCGGACTGACCTGGGGCTTCGACCTGCAGGGGCAGGGGCTGCCGCTGACCGACACGACGACCAATCTGGCCGTCTATCCGACCACTGCCACCGGCACCGGGTTGAACCCGTCGCCGGCCGACACGCTCGAACAGAACACGGCGGGCTACGTCGATTTCCTCGACGCCAACGGTACCTGGGTCGGGACCGGCACGACGCCGCCGGGGACGGCGATGTACATCCGCCGCTGGGCGATTCAGCCGCTGCCGACGAACCCGAACAATACGCTGGTCCTCCAGGTGCTGGTCACCCCGATTGCCAGCGAGGCGACCCGCGTCGCGACCGCCTACACCCGCACGCGGATGCTGCCGGACGCGCTGCTGGTCAGCGTCAAGACGAGGAAGGCATCATGAGCCCGCGCCGCCGCGCCCTCGATCCGCAGGCCGGCTTCTCGCTCGTCGAGCTGCTGATTTCGACCGCCATCATGCTGGTCGTCACCGGATCGATTTTCCGGATGATGAACCCGGCGCAGGGCAGCGCCCAGGCGCAGCCGGAAGTAAGCGACATCCAGCAGCGCATGCGCGTCGGCTCGGATGTTCTTTTCAAGGAACTGGTCATTGCCGGGGCGGGCCCCTACCAGGGGCCGGTCACCGGTTCGCTGATTGGCTTCTTCGCGCCAATCGTGCCCCGCCGCGTCGGTGACACCGGTGCCGACCCAACGACCGGTGCCGGCAGCTTTACAGACGATCGCATCACCCTGACCTACATCCCGAACAGCTATTCGCAGACGACCATCAGTCAGTCGATGCCGCCGAATTCCGCGGAGCTGAAAGTGGCCAACCAGCCGAACTGCCCCTCGGGCCAGCAGCTCTGTGGCTTCACCGTGGGCATGAGCGTCGTCATCTTCGACACCGCCGGCCACTGGGATACGTTCCAGATCACCAACGTCCAGGACGCCGCCGGCCACCTGCAGCACCGCGGCCAGGACCTGAATTACAGCTACGACGTCGGCGCGTCGGTCACGCAGATCGTCAGCAACACCTATTACCTCGATCGCACGACGCGGCAGCTGATGAAGTACGACGGCCACTCGTCTGACGTCGCGCTCGTCGACAACGTCGTCGATCTCAAGTTCCAGTACTACGGCGATCCGAATCCGCCGCTGTGGCCCAAGCCGCTGCTCGGGACCGCGAACTGCCTCTACGATGTATCGGGCAACTACATCGGGCCGGCGGCGATGACCGCGACCGACGGTTCGCTGGTCGAGCTGACCGCCGCCGTGCTGACGGACGGACCGTACTGCGGCGCCGGCGACAACCAGTTCGACGTCGATCTGCTGCGCATCCGCAAGGTCAAGGTGACGATGCGGATGCAGACCGGCAACGCCAGCCTGCGCGGCAACGACGCGGCCAGGTTCACGAACGCCGGCACCGCGGTCGGCGGCGACCGCTACGTGCCGGACTACCAGATCCAGTTCGAAGTGTCCCCCCGCAACCTGAACCTGACACGGTAATGGCAATCACAGCACGGTGGCGCGCGCGGCTGTCGAATCAGGAGGGGTCGGCCCTGATCATCGCCCTAATGGCGATGATGCTGCTGACCGCGCTTGGCGCCGCGGTCGTGATGGTCAGCACCTCGGAGACGCGGATCGCCGGCAACTACCGCGACAGCCAGGAGGCGCTCTATGCCGCCGACGCGGCGGTCGAGCGGGTCGTCCAGGACCTGCTGCTGGTGCCGCGCTGGAACGACATCCTCAACGGCACCGTCCAGTCGAGTTTCGCCGACGGCAGCATGACCGCCACCATCACGCTGCCGACCGGCGGGACGATGACGCTGTGCTGCGGCACGAATACCGCCACCGGCCAGCTCCAGGCGGACACCGATGCGCTCAACCTGTGGGGGGCCAACAACCCGCAGTGGAAGCTGTTCGCGTGGGGCCCGCTCAGTTCGCTGCTGCCGTTCGACCAGATCGACAGCTCGATGTATGTCGCCGTCTGGGTCGCGGACGATCCGGCCGACGGCACCGGCGGCGTCATCGACGGCGATCCCTATGCGGACGTCAACGGCACGCTGACACTGCATGCCGAGGCGCTCGGCCCGAAGGGGACGCGCAAGGTCATCGAAGTCACCGTCGCCCGCACCTCGAGCACGGAAATCGAGCGCGGCCAGATCGCCCAGCGCGGTCAGGAAGAGCTCAACCAGCGCGCCCGCAAGGCGGCTGTGCAGACGCCCGGTCAGACGCTCGGCGATATGCGGATGAGCCTGTCGACCGGCGGCCTGGTGGTTCAGTAATGAGGAAGAAGCTGATGTCCCGCACGACCCGGCCAGTTCGAGTGCGTCGCCGCACGCGCCGGTCGCCCAGCCGCTTCCGGCGGCGCGGTGCGACGGCGGTGCTCGCCATTCTGGTCGCGCTGTGGTCGTCGTCGACCGCCTTCGCCCAACTCGACCCGCTGCTGTTCATCAAGCGCGTGCCGCCGACGATCGTTGTCGTCATGGACACCTCGGTGCGGATGCTGGAAGACGGCAGCGGCAACTTTTACGATCCCAACAACTACGTGGTCGCCGACGACGCCGCGGTGATGCCGTCGTTCTCGAACATCAACACGGCGACGACCAAGAGCTACCGCCGCACTTATCGCAACCTGCAATACGCGACGGCGCCCGGCAAGTACACCAGCGACCTCATCACCGCGACTGCCGCGGTCTGGGATGCGGCCTCGTCGTTGACCTCGAACACCGCCGCCGCCGACAAGGCTTTTCTCGATCCAACGCGCTACAACATCGCCAAACAGGGGCTGTCGGCTGCGGTGTCGGAGAACAGCAGCAGCACGTTCCGCTGGGGTCTGGTCAAGCTGCGCCAGAGCGGGCAGGCATGGCGCGCCGGCGCAAATTGCGACCGGCCGGTCCTCGTCAGCGATGCCAGCCAGGCGCTGCGCAAGGATTCGAACCCGTGCAACCCGGCGCTGACCACCGGGAACTACGCGATCTACGCGCCGAGCGTCATCACCCCGAACTACGCTCAGGCGACCGCGCCGGCCGGCACGGTGGTGGTCACGCCGGCGGCCAATACCGCGACGACGATTACCACGCTGCTGGCGCGCGGCCCGAACGACGGCACGGCGCTGATTCCGGCCGGCACCGGCGGCGTCGGCTACGAGGACCGGCCGATCAACTTCGCCCTGGTTGACGCCAAGGCGGCGGTGATCGCCTCTATGGCGGCCGATACCGCCGCCAACCGGACCTGCCGGAACACCGTCGTCGTCCTGATCACCGGCGGCAAGGACAACGGCGATGCCGCCTACACCGCGAGCAACAACGCCTCGACGACCGCTTCCCAGTTCCTCTCGGTCACCGGCGGAGGCGTCACCAAGCGTGTCCCGATTGTCGTCGTCGGCGTCAAGCCGAATGCCGCCGATGTCGCCTCGCTGCAGACGATCGCGACCAACAGCGGCGGCGTCTACCGGGCCGCGACGACCGCCGCCGACGTGACCGCGGCGGTGGACTATGCCGTCCAGATGGGTTTCGGGCGGTCGGTCGAGTTCGACGCCGGCGCGACCAGCGAGTTCCAACCGGTCAGCCCGGTCATCGGCACCGTCAACCTCAAGAACGCCCGCGACGTTAGCGGCGCGACGCTGCCGAACACCGACATCACGTCGAACCCCGGCGGTCTGCCCTTGCCGCAGCGCAGCAACATGATGGTCACGGCCGGCTTCCGCCTGCCCGGATTCGACGGGACGCTCCGGGCGTTCCGCGCCTTCAAGCCGGTCGCCGACAGCACCCGGCCGACCGGCTGGAAGTTCATTCAGGACGGAACCCGGTTGTGGCCCGACCTCGACAGCCGGCCGTCGCTGGCCGGCATGGCCCGTACCCCGGCGGATCCCAATACGCGCAACATCTACACCTATGTCCCGAACGGCAGCGGCGGCGGCTCGGTCGTGGCGTTTACGACCGCGAATGCGGCGACCCTCACCGCGGCGATGGGCACTGGCGCCTCGACCAGCACGGTGATCACCGCTGTTCGCGCCCAGGGTCTCGGCGCGATCATCGGCTCGACGCCGGCCATCATGGACGCCCCGTCGCTCGATCCGCCGCCGGATAACGTCTACGGCCGGACCGACGCGCCGGGCACGTTCGCCGGCGATCACAACACCCGGCGCAGCATCATCTTCGTCGGCTCGAACGACGGCATGATGCACGCCATCGACGCGCGGACCGGCTACGAGGTGTGGGCGTTCATTCCCTACAACCTGCTGCCGAAGCTCAAGAGCCTGACCGACGGCCAGTCGGTCGATCAGTTCGACTACTTCGTCGACAGCTCGCCAAAAATCGCCGAGGTCAAGATCAGCGGGGCGTGGCGGAGCCTCCTGCTGTTCGGCCAGGGCCCGGGCGGCATTTTCTACCAGGCGTTCGACGTCACCGAGGCGGGCATGGGCGTGGACCCGACGCTCGACGATCTCGGCGCGGTATCGTCGATGCTCGCGCGCTACGACACGGTCAACGAGTCGATCGTCTTCAAGTGGGCGTTCCCGAACTACGACAGTTTCGATCCGGCCTATTTCAATACCTTCACGCTGGCGGACGGCACGCCAGGCGGAAAACTGCGCCTCTACGGCGATCTCAAGGCGACCGCGACCTACATCGAGAAGACCGTCGGCTTCACCTGGTCGGACCCGGCCGTCGGCCCGCTGGACAACGCCCGGGCACAGACGGTGGTGATCTCCGGGTCAGGCTACTTCCCGGACATCGAGACGCTGATCCCGAACCGCGGCGCATCAGCGCCCAAGGCCGGCAACGCGCTCTACGTCCTCGACGTCAATACCGGGGTGCCGTTCGGCAACAGTTCCGGCAATACCTGCCCGACCATTTCGAGCGGCTCCGGCAGCGGCTCGGGCTGCGTCTCGATCGGCGACGTCGCCGGCAACGGCCGGAAGAACGCCCTCCATGCCGACCCGACCGCCGCCGGCGTGTCGGGTTCGATCGCGGTGTCGAAGGCCTACATCGGCGATATCGACGGGCGCTACTGGCGGTTCAATTTCACCACCGCCGGCGTGATCACCGCCAGCCTGATGGCCGATACCGCGGTGCCGATCTACGCCTCGTCGGCCTTGCTGTTCATCGGCAGCGCCGATGTCTACATGTTCTTCGCCACCGGCAGCGACCTGCTCGCGAGCAGCACGCCGGGCGGCACCGGGACGTTCAAGCTCTACGGTCTGAAGGACAACTCGCCGGCGGCGGGCTCGACGACCAAGTTCTCCGTCAGCCTCGCGACCGTCAGCGACACCAGCGGGTTGGCCACCGGCGAGCGGCCGTCGACCTCCCCCTCGGTCGCCGGCGACATCGTGTTCTACTCGACCACGACCGAGACGGCGTCGACGCCGTGCGCCGACTTCAGCGCCAACATCTACGGCCTGACCTACGCGGGCGGGGCGGCCTACGACGCCAACGCCAACGGCCGCATCGACACCAACGAGACGCCGGTCTTCAAGACATTGGCCGGGCGCGCGACCGCCCCGTTCATCGTCGACCAGCATCTCTACATCGGCACCGCCGGCGCGACCGGCGCCAAGGTCGAGGCCTTCGGCGATCCGCAGGACTTCAACAACGGCATCGGCCAGGTCGGCGTCCGCATCCTGTCGTGGCGCGAAATCCGATGACCCGGGCGGCAGCCGTCTGCCAGGCGTGCGGCGCGAAGGTGCGGGCCGATCGGGATCGCTGCCCGCGCTGCCGGGCCCACCTGACGCTCGCCGATGCTCCGGCGGGCGGCGCGTCCAGCCGCACCCTTCGGATGGCGGCCGGCATCCTGGCGGGCGTCTTTGCCGTTGCCGTTCTCGGTCTGTGGGTGATGCGCGGTGCGGAGCCGGCGATGACGGCGGCGGTCCCCCCGGCGTCCGATCCCATGGCGGTGCGGCGCAGCGCGGCGCCGATGGCCGCGCCTGACGCCGCTCCGGCCGAGGCGCCAGCGGAACATTCGTATCTGGAGCCGTCAGGCGCCGGCACGACCGCGTACGCAGCCGGGGACTATGTGTCGGCGCTCGAGCGCTATCAGGAAGCGGTCAAGAAGAATCCGCTCGACGCCGAATCGCTGAGTAACCTTGGCCAGGTGCTGGTGCGGCTGAACCGGCCGCAGGAAGCGATCCCGTACCTCGAACGGGCGATCGGCATCATTCCGACGCGCTGGGCCTATCATTTCAATCTCGGCCGGGCGCTCGGTCTCAGCGGCCGGAGCGACGAGGCGATCGCGTCCTACCGGCGCGCGCAGGGGCTGTTCCCGGACGACTACGCGACTGCGTTCAATCTCGCGATGGCGCTCCATAAAGCCGGCAACGAGACCGGTGCGGTCGAGCAGTATCAGAAAGCCATCACGCTGCAGCCCGCGGATGCCTCGTTCCGGAAGGCGCTCGGCATCAGCTACGAGCAGCTCCACAAAGGGCCGGAGGCCGCGGCGGCGTATCAGGAGTACCTGCGGCTGTCGCCGGCCGCCCAGGATGCCGAGGCGGTTCGGGGCCGTATTGCCAGCCTCCAGGGAGCCTCGGGGCCGCCGGTTCAGCCGCCGGCCCCCGCCCAGACGGCGGCGACGGCGGGAGGCGCCGCGAGCCGATGATCGGCCGCGTCGCCGCGGCGTCCCTCTGGTAGACTGCCGCACAGAGACCCCTATGGCCTGTCCAACTTCTCGTTCATGGCGGCGATCGCTGGCGGCCGCACTTGCCGCGGCCCTGCTGTGGGCCGGCGCGGCGCCGGCGCTGCGTGCGCAATCGCCCACGCTCGGCGAGCTCGCCCAGAAGGAGCAGGAGCGCCGGAAAACGCTCAAGGGCGCCGGCAAGGTCTATTCGAACCGGAATTTGCCGAAGCCTCCGGACGCCGCTGCGCCTCCTGCCGGCAGCCTGCCTCCGGCCACACCGCCCGCCGCCGGCGACAAGGCTGGTGCGAAGGACAAACCCGAGGCCGCCGCGACGAAGCCCGACGGCGAGGAAAAGAACGAAGCCTGGTGGCGCGGCCGGATGATGCAGGCGCAGGAGGCCCAGCGCCGCGGCGAGGCCTTTGCCGAGGCGCTCCAGAGCCGTATCAACGCGCTCTCGGCCGATGCCGTCAATCGTGACGATCCCTATCAGCGCGCCAAGGCCGCGGAAGACCGGCAGAAGGCCATCGCCGAGCTCGGCCGCGTGACCAAGGAAATCGACGACGCTAAGAAGGAAATGATCACGATCGAAGAAGAGGCCCGCCAGGCGGGCGCCCCTCCTGGCTGGATCCGCTGATTCGGCCCGAGCCTGCTCTCCAGCGTCGACGATGCCGCGAGCACCGCTGACACGCCGGCCGGCCCGTTCGAGCGCCGTGCCGCGCTGGCTGCCGCCGCTGGCCGCGGCGCTGCTGGCGGTGGCGGCCTACGGCAACGCCCTCCACAATCCATTCGTCTACGATGACCGCGACACGGTCACGGCCAATCCGTCGATCGTCGATCCGTCGAACGTCAGGTTCCTGCTCGTCTACAGCCCGTTCCGTCCGGTCGTGAACGTGTCGTATGCGCTCGACCGCCTGGCCTGGGGACCCGAACCGGCAGGCTTCCACGCCACCAACATCGCGCTCCACGCCGGCGTTGCGGCGCTGCTCTACTACCTGCTGCTGGCGCTGCTCGCCGACAGCGGGCTGACGCGCGGCGCACGCGCGGCGGCCTTCATCGGCGCCGCCGGCTTCGCCCTCCACCCGCTGCAGAGCGAGGCGGTCGGCTACATCTCGGGACGATCCGAGCTGCTCTGCGCGCTGTGGTTCGTGGCGTCGCTGCTGGCGGCGCGCCGCGCCATGGCGTCGGGGCGGACGCTGCCGGCCGTCCTGGCATTCGCCTTTGCGGCGCTTGCGCTCGCCTCCAAGGAAGTCGCGGTGATGCTGCCCGTGGTCCTCCTCGCCTATGACTGGCTGCTCGGTCCGGGCGGGGAAGAAGCGCGGCGGCGGCGGCGCCGGCGCTACGTCCTGCCAGCACTCGCGCTGGTCATGGTCGCAGGACTGGTCCGGCTGGCTGCGCTCGGCGCCGCGTCCGCCGCGCCCGGCCTCCAGGCCGCCCTCCTGAACCTGCTGACCCAGAGCATCGTCATCTGGCGCTACGCCGCACTGCTGGTCTGGCCGCACGGCCAGTCGATCATGCATGCCGTCCACCGTGTCACCACCCTGACCGATCCGGCCGGCCTTGCGGCGATCGTGGCGCTGGCGGCGGCGATCGTACTGGCGGTGCGGGTACGGCGAGCCGCGCCGATCGTCACGTTCGGCGTGATCTGGTATCTCGCCGCGCTGGCGCCGTCCTCGAGCGTCATCGCGCTTCGCGAAGGCATGGCCGAGCACCGCGTTTACCTCGCCAATGGCGGCGTGTTCGCGATCGCGGCCGGCGGCCTGGCGCACTGGCTGGCGCGGCGTCCCGCCGCCGCAAAGATCCCGCTGGCGCTCGTGGCGCTGCCGTGCGCCGTGCTGCTGGCGCTCGGCGTGCTGACCGTCAGGCGCAACGCCGTGTGGTCCAACCCGGTGACGCTCTGGAGCGCCGCAATCCCGCACGCCGCGGGGATGTGGGAGCCGCACTACGCGCTGGCTGACGCGCTGCGCGAGGCCGGCGACTGTCGTGGCGCCATCGACGCCTACCAGCGCGTCGTCGAACTGTATCCCCGCGATCGGGATGCCTACACGAACCTTGGCATCTGTCTGGCGCAGTCGGGACGGACCGCCGAAGCGGAGCAGGCGTTCCGGCGCGCGCTCGAGATCGATCCTGGCTTTGCGCGCGGCTACACCAACCTTGGCGCGCTGGCGCTGCTCGAGGGGAATCCGGAGCGGGCGCGTGATTTTTACCGCGAAGCCCTGGCCCGCGACAGCGCCAACGTGCTGGCGCGGCTGCAGCTGGCCAGCCTGTTCGAGCACACCTTCAGGGACTATCACTCGGCGGCGCGGATGTGCGGCGAGGCGCGGCTGATCGCCCCGGCGACGGCGGGCGTGGCGGAGTGCGTCGCCCGCAACCAGCGGCTGGCGGCGGAGCAGGATCAGGGGCGATGAGCCGCCGGCTCCGCGTCCTTCACGCGATTCACGACTTCCTGCCGCGCCACCGGGCGGGCTCGGAGATTTACGCGTTCGAGCTCGCCCGCGCGCAATCGGTGCGCCACGATGTGTTCGTGCTGGCGGCCGAGTACGATCCGGCAGCGGTCCATGGCACGCTGCGCTGGCGGGCGCACGACGGCCTGCCGGTCGTCGAGATCGTCAACAACTGGGAATGCCGCGAGTTCGCGCATAGCTATCAGTCGCCGCGGATCACCGAGCAGCTCGGTTACGCGCTCGACGCCGTCCGGCCGGACGTCGTCCACCTTCACAGCCTGCTCAATCTGTCGTTCGCGCTGCCGCGGCTCGCCCGGCAGCACGGCGCCGCGGTGGTTGCCACCCTTCACGACTACACACTGGTGTGCCCGTCCGGGGGCCAGCGCGTCCATGTCGCGGAGGAGCACGTCTGCGAGACCATCGACCCGGTGCGCTGCAGCCGCTGTTTCGGGGAGTCCCCGTTTCATGGACAGATGGCCGCCGGCCGCGTCACGCGCCTGCCGGGGGGGCGGGCGCTCGGCCGGGCCGCGGTCTGGATGCGGCGCGCGGCGCCGGCGGCGATGACGGCCGCCGCGACCGCCCTGGACGCCGGGCCCGTGACTGCCGCCGACATCGAGCGTCGCCTCGCCGACGCCCGCGGCGTTTTCGATGCGGTCGACCTGTTCGTCGCCCCGTCGCCGTCGATCGCCGCCGAATTCGTCCGTCTGGGTCTCGATCCCCGCCGCGTCGAGATCTCCGACTACGGCTTCGCCCCGCCGGTGGGCGCCGAACCCGGAATCCCGAACCGTCCTGAAACCCGGAACCCCGAACCCGGAACCCGGAACCCTTCGGACTCCCCCCTCCGCCTCGGCTTCGTCGGCACCCTTGTCTGGCACAAGGGTCCGCACGTTTTGCTGGAGGCGCTGCGATTGATAAGCGGCGGCGTGGCGGTCCATCTCCATGGCGACACCGAGGTCTTCCCCGACTACGCCGCGCGGCTGCGGCGGCTGGCGTCGGGCCGGCCGGTCACGTTCCACGGCCGTTTCGATCGCACAGAACTGGCGCGGATCTACGACGCGCTGGACGTGCTCGTCGTCCCGTCGCTCTGGCCGGAGAACTCGCCGCTCGTCATCCACGAAGCGTTCATGCACGGCGTCGCTGTCGTCGGCGCGCGGATGGGGGGCATCGCCGATCTGATTGAAGACGACGTGAACGGGCTGCTCGTCGAGCCGGCGTCCGCATCGGCGCTGGCCGCGGCACTCGTCCGGATCGTCGCCGAACCTGGCCTGCGCGACCGCCTGGCGGCGGCGGCGCCGCGAGTGAAGACGATCGCCGAGGACGCCGCCGAGTGGGATGTGCGCTACGGGCGCGTGCGGTCGGCAGGCGCCGTGCCGGTGCCATGAGCGCGCGCCGGGTGCCGGTCGTGATCCCGACGCTCAACGCCGGGCCGGGCTTCGAGGACGTGCTGGACGCGATCGAGCACCAGGGCGGCGGGGTGGAAACCTCGGTCATCGCGCTCGATTCCGGATCGAGTGATGGGACGGTCGAGCGGCTGCGCCGCCGCGGCGCGCGGATCCTGCCGGTCGCGCGAGGCACGTTCAACCACGGCGAGACCCGGAATGCCGGACTGGCCTGCGCCTCAGACACCGCGGACTTCGCGGTACTGCTGGTTCAGGACGCGGTGCCGGTCGGGCCGGGCTGGATCGACGCCTTGCTGGCGCCGTTGCTCGCCGATGATCGCGTGGCCGGGAGCTTCGCCCGGCAGCAGCCGGCTCCCGGCGCAAGCCGCCTGATGGCGCATCATCTGTCGGCTTGGGCCGGTGCCCGCGCGTCGGCGCGCGTCGTCGGCCCCCTGACCGGGGTCGAGCTCGGCGCGATGACGGCCGCCGAGTGCCACGACGCCTGTGCCTTCGACAACGTCTGCTCATGCGTCAGGCTCGGCGTCTGGCGCGACCATCCGTTCCGGCGGACGCCGATTGCCGAGGATCTCGAGTGGGGCCGCGACGTCCTTCGCGCTGGGTTCAGGATCGCGTACGCGGCCGGCGCCGTGGTGCAACACTCTCACGAACGGCCGGTGCGCTACGAACTGGAGCGCACCTACCTCGTGCACCAGCGACTGCGGGCGCTGTTCGGCCTTCAGACCATTCCGACATTCGGCTCGCTGCTCCGCGCCGTCGCCACGAGGGTGCCGGCGCATCTGCGGATTGCGGCGTCGGAGCCGTCCGGGCGGACGGCCGCGATGCTGCGCGGGGCGGCCCTCGGCGTCGCGTGGCCGCTCGGTCAGTATTTGGGCGGACGATCGTCGCCGGACGGCGGCGACAGGCGGCGGACGGGGCGCATCTGATGCGCATCCTGCTTGTCGTTCATGGTTTTCCTCCCGCCGCCTGCGGCGGCACCGAGGTGTACACCCGCGATCTGTCGCGTGCCCTTGCCGCGCTGCCGGACGTCGAGGTCGCGGTTCTGACGCGCGAGTCGGATCCGGCGCGGACCGATCTGGCGCTCCGGCGCGGCGCGCTCGGCGCGGTGCGCCTCTTCACGATCAACAACACGTTCCAGACGTGCGCGACGTTTGTCGAGAGCTACGAGCACCCCAGGCTCCTCGCGGTGGCGGCGGCAGTGCTCGACGAATTCCGTCCCGACGTTGTCCATGTCCAGCACCTGACATGCCTGTCGAGCCGCCTGCCGGCCGAAGTGGCGCGCCGCCGGATACCGCTCGTCCTGACCCTCAACGACTACTGGCTAATCTGCCATCGCGGCCAGCTGTTCGACCTCGACGGCCGGCGCTGCGCCGGTGCGGCGGACGGCGGCTGCGCCCGCTGCATCCCGGCCGCGGCGCTGCCGGGTCCGGTCGCAGGTCAGGCCGGACGCTGGATCCGGCGGCTGCCGATCCCCGGTGCCGCGGCGGCCGTGCGCGTCGCCGCGTCGGCGTTCGATCGCGCGGCGTCGCCGCAGCGGACGCGCGCGGCCAGCCAGGCGCGTCTGGCGCACATGACTCAGGTGGTCCGGCATTTCGATCGCGTGCTCGCGCCGTCCCGCACCATGGCCGAACACTTCCGCAGTGTCGGCATTGCTGAACAACGACTGATCCGGTGCGAGCAGGGTATCGACCTGGCACCCTTCGCTGGACACCACCGGTCGACTTCTCCGCAGCTGCGCGTCGTCTTTGCCGGCGGACTCATCCCGACCAAGGCGCCCGACATCCTGCTCGACGCGCTCGCGCGGCTGCCGCCTGGCTCAGCGGTAGTCGATCTGTTCGGGACCGCGGGGCCGTATCACGGCCGGCACGACTACGCCGAAGCGCTGGCGCCGCGGCTCAGGCATCCGGCAATCCGCCGCCTCGGTCCGCTCCCTCACGAGCAGATGGCGGCGGCGCTCTTCGACGCCGACGTGGTCGCCGTGCCTTCGATCTGGATCGAGAACGCGCCGTTCATCATCCGCGAGGCGTTCGCGGCGGGGGTGCCGGTCATTGCATCCGACCTCGGCGGCATGGCCGAGATGGTGCGGGACGGCGTCAACGGCCTGCTGTTTCCACCGGGCGACGTCGCCGCGCTCGCCGGGCAGCTGCAGCGGCTGATCGACCAGCCTGGTCTGCTGACGCGGCTGCGCGACGGCATCACGCCGCCGATGTCGATCGACGAGGATGCCGCGAACCTCCGGCGGCTCTACGGTGTACTGGTGGATGAACGGCGCCGCGCCGCGCCGCCGCCCGTGCCGGCGACGTCGGTCGCCGCCGTGGTCCTCAATTACCGCACACCCGACCAGACCTGGCTGGCGGTGCGTTCACTGCAGGCGTCGTTCGCGCCCCCCGCACGTATCGTCATTGTCGACAACGGTTCGGGTGATGCGTCGGTCCCGCGGCTCCGCGAGTCGCTGGGCGATGTCGAGATCATCGAAAATCCGGAGAATCTCGGATTCTCTGGCGGCTGCAACACTGGCATCCGTGCCGCGCTCGATCGCCACCCGGACTTCGTGCTGCTCGTCAACAGCGACGCGGTCCTGGCGCCCGATGCGATCGGTGCGCTGCTCGCGCGGATCCAGTCGGACGCCTCGATCGGCATCGCCGCCCCGCGTCTGCTGTCGCGCGAGGAGCCCGGCTGGATCGCATCCTCGGGCATTCATTATTCGCGGCGGACCGGGCGGATGCGCCAGATCGGGTCGGGGCAACGCGCGTCGGAGCCGGCGGCGGCCGCCGTCGAGATGGACGCCGTCAGCGGCTGCGTGATGTTGATCCGGCGCGAAGTGTTCGAGCAGCTCGGGCTGTTCGACCCCGCCTATTTCTTCTCGTTCGAAGACATCGACTTCTGTCTCCGCGCCGCCGAGCGCGGGCTGCGATCGGTCGTGGTCGCTGAAGCGGTGGCCTATCATGAAGGCGGGCGGACGATCGGCCGATCCTCGTCGAGCCGCGTTTACTACGCGACCCGGAATCACCTGCGGCTGCAGGCCCGGGTCGGCCCGCCGGCGCTCCGTCTGCTGCACACCGCCGTCATCGTGGCGCTCAACACCGCCTACGTGCTCACGTCCGCCGGCGCGCCGCGGCTCAGCGGTCTGGCGGCGGTGGCACGCGGGACGTGGCACCATCTGCAGGGCCGATACGGCCAGGATACGGTCCGCCGTTCGTCGTCTGCCGGTGCCCCTGCAGGCGCCTGACGTCATGGTCGAGCAGGGCCAGCTCCTCGACCAGGCGCTCGATCTGCTGACGCTGCCGCGACACGACGACCGAAAAATACAGCGAGACGATGACGACAAACAGCGTCAGGACGAGCAGCAGCACCGCCGGCGGGTAGTGCACGTCCAGCACCGACGCCGCGATATCCAGAACGTGGCGCCACAGCGACAACGCCAGCAGCGCGCAGCCGCAGACGATCCAGATGAACGAATACTCCTCCGTCAGCGCGCGGCGGCGGACCAGCTCGACGACGGTCGCGAGCAGCGCCGCGCTCACCGCGATGGAGACGATCTGGACGGCGTCAGTCACCCGGCGCACTCCCGACCATCCGCCTGATGGGCACGACGATGAGTGCAAGGGCGGTCCGCGCGAAGGCGGCGGCGGTCCGGGCGGCGGTGAGCGAGGTGCGCCCCGACAGCCGCGGCCGCATCCGGATGGACACCTCCGCGACGCGCAGGCGATTGCGGTGCAGAAAGAGGATCAACTCCGGCTCCGCATAGCCGCCGGGATGATGCCGCCCGAGCAGCGTCAGCGCGCGCGGTCCGAACAGCCAGAACCCTGACGTCGGGTCGGTGACCCGGCGCCCGGTCAAGGTGCCGAGCATGAGGGCGAGCGCCGACTGGCTCGTCCGGCGGACGCTCGAGCGCGGCCGCCGCGTCAGGAACCGCGAGCCGATGACGGCATCGGCCTGACCGGCGAGGACGGGGAGCAGCAGCCGTCCGATATCGCAGGCGCGGTGCTGGCCGTCGCCGTCAACGCGGACGACGTACTGGTAGCCGGCGCGCGCGGCGTAGCGGATGCCGGTGCGAACCGCGCCGCCGACGCCGATCCGCTCCGACAGCGTCAGCCATGCGACACCCAGCCGCGGCAGCAGTTCGGCGGTGCCATCATCAGACCCATCGTCGACGATCAGGATGTCGGCGGCGGGCACGGCACGGCGGAGGTCAGCCGCGACGCGGGCAAGATTCGCCGCTTCGTTGAAGGCCGGGACGACCACCAGCAGCGAGCCCGGACGCACGCCGCTCCGTGCGTCGCGGGCGTCGTCGTGGTTCCGCAGCCGGCCGCGGCGCAGCAGGGAATGCGCCGGCGCCGACGACCGGCCGGTCACGCGGCGGAGCAGCCAGACGACGATCGCCGCCGCCCAGGCGGCGTCGCGGGCAAGATGCACGCACGGAAACGCGAGGCCGGCACGCTCGCCGCTCGTGCGCCACGCCCGCAGGCCCGCGGCCGCGCGCTCCGCGAAGAGTAAGGCGGCGACCGCCGCGGCCAGCGCCGCCGGCACGTGCCACGGCCAGCCCGCCAGCCCGGCCACGGCCGCGGACGCGATGAGCAGCCACACGCCAAGCATCATCGGCGCGTGCAGCATCATCAGCGTGCCCGAGACATCGTCTCCCCCGGCCCGCCGCGGGTGGCGTGCGACGACGTCGAGGCGCCCGTAGCCGACCCCGAACTGCTGCCGCAGGTAGTCGCGCCAGCCTTCCCGCCAGTAGTGTGTGGCGCGCGCGGCGGAGCAGTAGACCAGCCGGTGTCCGCGCCCGGCCAGCCGGTAGCTCAGGTCGTTGTCGCAGCCGTAGCCAAGCCGCTCGTCGAGAAGTCCCGCGTCGTGCAGCGCGCTGGCGCGGTAGGCGACGTTGCCGGTGCAGACATGATCGACGACCGGCCCCTGCATCCCGGCGTATCGCTGCTCGAGGTCCAGCCCCATGACCCGCGCGAGCAGGCCGGCTTGCGGAGGCGCGACGTAGTGGCCCTGCGCCGCCGCCGCGCCCTGGTCGGCGAGCCCGCGGAGCACGACCGCGAGCCAGCCGGGATGCAGGATCACATCCTGATCGATCTGGCACACGATCGGATGGGCGGCCTCGCGGATGCCGGCGTTGACCGCGGCCGCGGGTCCGCGCGCGGGGCCGGCCAGCAGCCGGATGACGCCGTCGCGATCGAGACGGCGCAGCCATCGGCCGGTGCCGTCGGTGCTGCCGTCGTCGACGACGATGACTTCGAACGGCCGGCCGTCGCGCTGGGCGAGAATCGCGTCGAGCGCCGCCCGGAGCGTGCGGCGGCCGTTCAGCACCGGGACGACGAACGACACGCCGATCGCGGCCGGGCTCACGCCGTCCTCCGCGCGACGACGCTGGCGCCGCAGATCTCCGCGTAGATCCGCTCGAGCTGTCCGCAGACCACGTCTGTTCCGAAGCGCGCACGGGCGCGCAGGCCCGCGGCGGCGGCGAGCGCCTGCCAGCGCGGCGCGTCGTGCAGGATGGCCTCGATCGCCTGTGCCAGCGCCGGCGGATCGCCGGGCGGGACGAGCAGGCCGCCGCCGACCGAGCGGATCACTTCGCCGCAGCCGCTGTCGCCGCAGACGACCACCGGCCGGCCGCAGAGCAGCGCCTCGAGCGGGACGAGGCCGAAGATCTCGTCGCGCGACGGGTAGACGACGACCTCCGCGGCGGCCAGCGCATCGAGCCGCTGGACGCCTTCGAGCAGACCCGTGCGGACGATCTGGCGCTCGAGTCCGAGACGGGTGACGAGCGCGCTGGCGGCGGCGCCGGCGCCCATGTCATTGCCGGCGATGACCAGGACGGCGTCGGGCCGGCGGAGCGCGGCGTAGGCGTTGATCAGGTCGCCCACGCCCTTCCGCGGCGTCAGCTTGCCGAGGAAGAGGACGATGCGCGCGCTGCCGAGGCCGTGCGCCTGGCGGAAGCGCTCGGCGTCCGGGGCATTGGTGCGATCGAGATCCTCGAGCGGGTTGGGGACGATCGCGATGCGTGCCGGCGCGACGCCCATCGCCATCAGGTCGCCGCGCTCGATCTCGGTGACCGCCAGCACGCGGTGAGCGCCGCTCAGCAGCCGCCGCCCGAGCGTGGCGGCAAAAAAGCGCTTTGCCGCGACCCGGCGCTCGATCGGCCGGGCGGTGCCGTTGGGGGAGAGGACAAACGGCACCCCTTCGTGCAGGCAGGCCGCGGCCGCCATGGTGGCGGGCAGGTTGTGGCAGGCATGCAGGTGCGCGATGTCGAACGAACCCGCGTGGCCGCGCAGGTAGCGGCGCAGCCCGAGCGGCGCGAATCCCTGGAAGTGGTAGGCCATCCAGTTCGAAACATTCCGGAAGGCGTGGACGTCGACGCCGTGACGTGACACCGCCGGCCGCGGCAGCCGGGCGTCCGCATCCCGGGCGTCGGTCGTGCAGACGGTCACGCGATGGCCGCGGCGCGCCAGGCCGCGGGCGTGCGCCGTCGCGACCCGGGGAATGCCGCCGTAGGCCCAGGCCTCGTCGTAGTACGGGACGACGTGCAGGATGCGAAGCGACGCTACCGGCATTCACGCCCCTGGCCAGAGACCATTTTTCTGGGAATGGCCGTATAGTATCAGGGTTCCCCCTCGATGGTCCCAGTGGTTATCACACACGTCCGGCCTGAGCGCGGACGGTTCGCCGGGCTGGTCTGGACCCTGGTGCGGACCGATTTCAAGACCCGGTATCACGGCACGCTCGGGGGCTTCGTCTGGGCGCTGCTCAAGCCCCTGGCGATGTTCCTCGTTCTCCTCAGCGTGTTCTCGTACGTGTTCGCCGGTCAGGCTCAGTACCGGCTGGATCTGATCATCGGGCTTTTCCTCTACGAGTTCTTTCAGGAAGCCACCAAGACCGGCCTGCTGTCGCTCCGCGCCAAGGGCTACCTCCTGACCAAGGCGCGGTTCCCCTCCTGGATCATCGTCGTGACCTCGGCGTCGAACGCCGTGATTACAATTCTGCTGTTCTCGGTCGTGCTGCTGGCGTTCCTGGCGCTCACCGGGCGTCCGCCCGCGGCGTGGGCGGTCGGACTGTATGTCCTCTATCTCGTGCTGCTGTTCGCCATCGTCTCCGGCTTCTCGCTGGCGGCGAGCGTGCTGTTCATGCGCTACCGGGATCTCAACCAGGTCTGGGAAGTCGTCACGCAGGCGGGCTTCTTCCTGGCGCCGATCGTCTATCCGATTGCCGTCCTGCCGGAGCGCCTGCACGTCTATCTCTACATCTGGCCGCCGACGCCGGTGATCCTGTTCGCCCGCAGCGTGCTGCTCGACGGCCGGGCGCCATCGCCGCTGGCCCACCTGCTGCTCTTTGCCGAGGCGGCGGTGGTGTTCGGCCTCGGCAGCGTCATCTACGCGATGCGCGCCCCCCGCGTGGCGGAGGAGATCTGACGTGACCGCCGTTCTCGACGTCCGCGGCGTGTCGAAGAGCTTCGTCATTCCCTCGGTCCGCCGCGAGACCGTGCGCGAGCACGCGCTGGACTTCTTCCGGCCGCGTCCGACCGAGCGGCTGCGGGTGCTCGACGAGGTCAGCTTTGAGCTGCGCCGCGGCGAGAGCCTCGCCCTGATGGGGCGGAACGGATCCGGCAAGAGCACGCTGCTGCGAATCGTCTCGGGGATCTATCCCGCCGACAGCGGCACGGTCGACGCGCGGGCGGCGATCACGCCGATTCTCGAGCTCGGCGTCGGCTGGAATCCCGACCTCGATGCGATCGACAACATCGAGCTGCTCGGTACCGTGATGGGGCTGACGCTGCGCGAGCTGCGCGCGGCGACAGCATCGATCCTCGAGTTCGCCGGACTCGAGCGCTTCGCCCACCTCGAGCTGCGGCATTACTCGAGCGGGATGGCGTCGCGGCTGGCCTACGCGGTCGCGTTCCGGGCGGTGCGGGAGGTCCTCATCCTCGACGAGATCTTTGCTGTCGGTGATGCCGAGTTCAAGGAGCGCTGCCAGAGCCGCTATCGCGAGCTGCACCGCGCCGGCCACTCGATGCTGCTCGTCAGCCACGAGCCGCGAACCGTCGCCGCCTTCTGCGAGCGCGCGCTGCTGCTCGAAGGCGGCCGAATCGTCATGGCGGGCCCCGCGGCCAGCGTCGCGGAGCGCTATGTCGAGATGCTGACCGACGCGCCGGCGGCGGAGGCGCTCCGATGACGCCGCGGATCTCGGTGCTGCTGCCGTGCTTCAACCATGGCGCGTTCATCGACGAGGCGGTCGGCAGCGTTCGCGCCCAGACCTGCCAGGCCTTCGAGATCCTCATCGTCGACGACGGCTCGACAGATCCGGCGACGGTGGCGCGGCTGTCCGCGATGACCGGACCAGGCGTGCGCGTGCTGCGGACCGACAATCGCGGCCTGCCGGCGGCGCGCAATCACGCGGCGCGGCACGCCTCGGGCGAGGTGTTCTGCGCGCTCGACGCCGACGACCGGCTGGCGCCGTCGTGGTTCGAGAAGGGGCTGCGGCTGCTCGACGAGCAGCCGGCGGTCGCGTTCGTGTCGCACTGGCTGGAGACCTTCGGCGACGAGCACTGGACCTGGACGCCGGCACGCTGTGATTTGCCGGCCCTGCTCGCCCGCAACACCGTCAACGGCGCGGCGCTGGTCCGGCGCGAAGCGTTCGACGCCGTCGGCGGCTACGACGAATCGATGCGCGAGGGGTGCGAAGACTGGGACTTCTGGCTGCGTATCGTCGAGAGCGGCCGGGCGGGAACAATCATTCCCGAAGTGCTGTTCTACTACCGCCGCCGCGCCGCATCGATGAGCCGGACGATGCTCGATGCCCAGGCCTATCGGCGTCCGCTCGAGGTGCTGCTGGCGAAGCATGAAGCGGCATACCGGGAGCACCTCGTCGACGTGATGGTCGCCAAGGAGCGCGAGGCGCTGCACCTGGGCCGGGAGGTCGCGGATCTCGAGCGGGATCGGATCGCGGCGCTGGAACCGGCGCTGCGCCGGGCCGGCGAGCACCTGGCCGCGGTCAGCCGAAAGGTCGAGAAGGTGCGGGCGGCCAGGGCGGAACAGGACGAACTCCAGTGGCTCAGGCTCGAGCGCGGCGATCTGGAGCGCGAAGCGGGGTCACTGCGCGCCGGCGTCGCCTCCCTTCAGGCCGAGGTGCAGGCGTTGCGGACCTCCTGGAGCTGGCGCCTCTCGGCGCCGCTGCGCCGCGTCTTCGGCGTGGTCCGGAGAGGAGAGCGGTGAGGCTGGCGGTCACCGTTCTGCTGCGCGCCGGAGATGGCGGCGCGCCGCTCCTGGCGACGGCCGACGCGGTCGCACGGCAGCGCGGCGTTGCGGTGGAGATGGCGGTCATCGGAAGTCCGGAGGATGCCCTCGCCCGGTCGGTCGCGGCCCGGCACGGCGCGACGATTGTCGACCCCGGGAAGCGGCCCGGCGCGGCCCTGAATGCCGCGATCCGCTCGACTGCCGGGGAGTACGTGGCGGTCATCCCCGGCGGGTTCATTCCGGCGCCGGCGCTGCTCGAGCGCGCGTCAGCCGTCCTGAGGGGCGACGAATCGGTCGTCGCGGTGGCACCGGACGTACGCGTGCTCGCCGCCGGAGGAATGGATGCCGCCGTCTGGGGGCCGCCCGCCGTCGAGGCGTCGGCGCTGCTCGCCGATCCGGCCCGCACGCCGCCGGTGTTCATCTGCCGGCGCTCGGTGTGGGAGCGCGCGCCGTTCGACGAACGGCTTGGCGGCCTGGTCGAGTACGAGTTCTGGCTGAGGCTGGCGCTCGCCGGGGCCGTGCTCCTCCCGCTGCCGGGCCCGCTGGTGGCGCGCGACGCCGCGGCAATGACGCGATCGTCCGTGAGCGACGACGAAGATCTGCGGCAGTTCCGCGACGTGCTGGAGCGCCACAGCGACGCGGCCGCGGTCCACATGCGGACCGCGCTCGTCGAGCGCGAAGTCGGCTTCGGCCGGACGCGCGAAGTCCACCGCGAGCTGCTCGCGCGCCGGGACGCGGACCTCGCGGCGCTCGACCGCCTGCGGGCCGAGGCGGCGCATCACCTCGCCTACCTCGAGCATCACAGCGAGTCGGCGGTCGACTGGGGTGATCTCCGGCGCCTCGATCCGCTCAGCCGGGACTGGGGCTACGACCGGGGCACCCCGATCGATCGCCGCTACATCGAGGATTTCCTCGCCGCTCATTCGTCGGACGTGCGCGGCGCCGTGCTCGAGATTCAGGAGAGCGACTTCACGCAGGCGTTCGGAGGACCGCGCGTCGACAGCGCCGACGTCCTCGACGTCGACGGCTCGAATGGCAATGCCACGGTCGTCGCCGACCTCCGCTCCGCGCCCGGAGTGCCGGACGCGAGCTTCGACTGCATCATCCTCACGCAGACGCTGCACGTCCTCGACGACATGGCCGCGGCGCTGCGGGAATGCGACCGGCTGCTGCGCCCCGGCGGCGTCCTGCTCGCGACGTTTCCCGCCGCCAGCCGCGTCTGCCTCGAGTACGGCCGCGACGGAGATTTCTGGCGCCTGACCCCGGCCGGCGCACGGCGGCTCGTCGAGGGCGGATTCAGGCCGGCGCACATGACCTGCGACGTCTTCGGCAACGTCCTGACGACCACCGCCTTCCTGCACGGCTTCGCGGCGGAGGAGCTGACGGCGGAGGAGTACGACGTCGTCGATCCGTACTTCCCCGCACTGACCGGAATCCGGGCGCGGAAGACGAGCCATCCGGAGCGCGCCGCCCCTCGCGGCGTGGTGCTGCTGTATCACCGGGTCGGGTCCGGACCGGACGCGCATGGTCTCGCGACCGCGCCGGCGGAGTTCGAGCGCCATCTGGCGTACCTGCGCGACCGCTGCACGGTCCTGCCGCTCGAGGAGCTGCTGCAGATGCCGCCGGAGACGCTGCCGGAGCGGCCGGTGGCGCTGACGTTCGACGACGGGTATCTCGACAATCTGACCACCGCGGCGCCGCAGCTGTCGCGAGACGCGATGCCGGCGACATTTTTCTGCACGACCCGGTGGCTTGAAACACCTGGCGAGTACTGGTGGGATGCGCTGGAACGCATCCTCGATGGCGGTGAGGCCGTGCCGGAATTGCTCACCATCGCGCTGGCAGGGACGCCGTGCACGCTGCCGACCGCGACCGCTGCGGATCGCACCGTGGCGATGGCGCGCCTGCACGACGAGCTCGTGCACGGGACCCGCGACGGGCGCGATCGGCTCGTCGCGGCGCTGTTCGAGTGGAGCGGCCGCCGGCCGGCTGATGCGGCACGGCGGCCGATGCTCGCGGCGGAAGTGCGGGAGCTGTCGCGGATCCCCGGCATGGCGATTGGCGCGCACACGATCAGCCATCTCTCCCTGCCGGACCAGCCATCGTCCGTGCGTCTGGAGGAGATGATCGACAGCCGGGCGGCACTGGAAGCGATCACGGGCCGGCCGGTTCGCTGTTTCGCGTATCCGTACGGCGCGGTCGACCGCGCCACGGCGG
>JANMWI010000060.1:0-67449 GCA_031393955.1 Acidobacteriota bacterium | reverse complement strand
AATGTCAACCGCAGGCACCTCGTCCCGCGCCACCGTTCCGCCTCAGTGCGCGCTGCTTTCGGGGCGGGCAGGCGCCGATAGACGGAGTGTGGCAGTGTTCACCGGGACTTGCCCGCACGGCGACTGCACGGTATGGCCGTGGTATCCGTCTTGTATGCGGACAGATGCGCGAGCATCCGGGGCGTATGTGACCAGAAAGACGTCAGTCCATGGCAGTAGAGCTATATAACTTGTTGCCCTGGTGGAAGTTTTGCTGTTACACTCCGTATCGTTCCACCTATTCCGCACCCGCTGTTCCCAGCCGGCAGGTGCCTTTCCCGTTCGTCACGGAGGGTTCGTGCGTCTGATTAAGCCCCTGCTGGTTACCCGTGTGTGTGCGCTCCTGCTGGGAGTGTCGGTCTGTCTGCCGGTCTCGTCGGACGCGGCGCAGAAGACCCAGAAACGCAAGGCCTCACCGGCCGCCTCGACAACGGCCCGCCGGGCTGCCCCGCGGCCCGCGGTCAAGCCGGCGTATTCGGCCTCGGCGTCGCAGGCCCGCAAGGCCCGGCTGGCCCGCGCCCGCGCCGCCGCCCGTGCACACGAATTCCAGCGGCTGCAGGCCGCCCGGACGCTCCAGGACGCGATGACCCCCCGGTACAAGACCGACGCCAATGGCGAGCGGGTGCCGGATGTGCGCGCGGCCGCCGCGATCATCTTCAATCCCGCGACCGGTGAGGTGCTCTGGCAGGAAAACGCTCAGGACAAGCGCTCGATTGCCAGCATCACCAAGGTCATGACCAGCGTCGTCTTTCTCGAGGACAATCCGGATCTCGATCAGACGGTGACGGTCGAGCGCGGCGATGTCTACGCGGCGTCGACGACCCATCTCAAGGCGAACGACCGTCTCAAGCTCGGCGACGTCCTGCACCTGACGCTGATTGCCTCGGACAATGCCGCCGCGCGCATCCTCGCCCGTGTGTCGCATGGCGGCACCGCCGCCTTTGTCGAACGGATGAACGAAAAGGCGCTGGAGCTCGGGCTCGAGGCCACTACGTTCGCCGATCCGTCCGGTCTCAATCCGGCCAATGTCTCGTCAGCCTACGATCTCTCCCGGCTGATTTCGTTCGCGGCCTCAGACGAGCGGATCGCGCCGATCATGCGGACGGCGACCTACAGCTTTCCGACCGACCGGCGGACCATCAGCATCCACAGCACCAACCGGCTGGTGATGGGCGGGGACATCGACGTGCTCGGCGGCAAAACCGGCTTCATCACCAAGGCGGGCTACTGCCTGGCGACGCTGCTCCGGCTCCCGACCGGCAACCAGGTGGCGGTCGTGGTGCTCGGTGCGCGCTCCAATCCCGGCCGGTTCTGGGAGACGCGGCACCTGTTCAACTGGATGTCCGACAAGGCGTCGGCGCTGTTCGTCAAGCAGCAGGCACAGCAGCAGGAATAAGCGGCTACTTGTAGCCCTTCTGGATGGCGGCGGCGTCGAGCGGCAGGGTCGCGACGCCGTCGACCGCCGGCATCACCGGCCGCGACGCCCGCCTCGCGTCGAACGCCTTCAAATACCGCTCACAGACGTCGCACGCGTAGATCCGGTACTGTCCGTCCCGGCTGGCGAACGACGTGATCTGACTCCGGTCCCGATTGGCGCAGAACGGGCAGGTGAGCTGGTGGAAGTGCCACCGCGCCGAGCAGCGGCCGCAGATCAGAATCCGATCGGCGGCCGGCGTGATCACCGCGAAGTCAGGCTCGCCGGCGCAGAGCGGACACGAGCCGCCGACCCACCCGATCAGATCGGTCATCGCCATGATCGCGTCTGCCGAACGGGTCAGGAAGGGGCGCATCGCCTGCAGCAGCACCGGTTCGAGGCCGGCGGCCTCCTCGGTGATGGGCGCAGCGCCGGCCCGTGCCGATTCGTACCACGAGCGCAGCACCGCCGGCAGCCGCTCGGTATCCCGGCAGAGCGCCTCCACCCGCCTGAAGTCCCGCTCCTCGAGCGCCTCATGGCTGCGCATCGCCGCGGCCGTGGCGCGCAGCAGGAACCGCAGATCTCCCCAGTCGATCGGCAGATGCTCGAACTGCAGCAGCGGGCCCTTCCCGAGCAGGCCGTTCAGATAGTCCTTGTCGAGCCGGATGGCCGGCAGCGAGACGCGCGACTGGACGCGGCGCTGCAGCTGCAGCAGCTCCACCTGGAGATCGACCGCGGAGCCGAGATCGGGCTGCGCTTGCTTGAGCCGGCGGAGCTCCGCAATCTCGCGCGACTCGGATCGGGCTGGGGGAGGAATCTGGGGTTCGGGCACGGCTGGGATTCTAAGTCAACCGACCGACGCATCGCCACCGGCGCGCGCGGCCCTAGAAGCGATACGTCGCTCCGAGGCGAATCCGACGCCCGGCGGTCACCGCCGTCGGCATGAAGTACTGCAGCCCCGACCGCGTCACCCGCGCCGTAACGGTGGCGGCGTCGAGCGCGTTGAACACCTCGGCCGACAGGGCGACCCGGCGGAGGCCGGGGAAATGGCGGGCCACCCGGACGTCGAGCCGGCGTTCCGGATCGTAGCGCTGGCTGCCGCGCGGCTCGGCGAAGACATCGAGGCGCCGCTCGTTGACCCGCACGCCAAGCGTGCGCGTGAACGTCCGCCCGCTGTCGTAGAAGAGCGCCGCCGAGACCAGCACGCCGAACGGGAGCCGGTACGAGCCGAACGCGCGCGCGATGTGCGTACGGTCGGCCGAGACGCGGCCGGTGCGCAGCGGCTGCAGGGCGGGGTCGGTGTTGGGTCCGTCGTATTCGGCCGTCGGCGCCGCGCTGTCGCCGTCGATGTTGCCGGTGGTCTTCGAGACCACCCATGACCCTTGCAGGTAGCCGCGCGCACCAGCCGTCACCGACGCCGTCACGGCAACCCCCTGATAGTTGCGAAGAGTCCCGGCGGGATTCGTGATCTCGAGCGCGCTGCGCGCCGGATCGGACAGCTGGCTGTAAACATCGAGGACCGTGGCGGTCTCGTCTCCCGTACCGGTGAGCCCGTCCGGGCCGGGGTCGCGCAGGGTGGCCTTGACGAAGTCGCCGCTCCTGAAGGGCAGCACATCCTCGACGAACCGATCGCTGCGCCGATCGATGCCGTAGGCGGCGACGGTCAGCCGCGAACCGACGTGCTCTTCGATGCCGAGCACCGCCTGCTTGAGGCGCGGCGGCACGAGGTTGGACGCCGCCCGGCGGATCGGAGCCGGTGCGACGATCACCGCGGCGCCCGTCATCCGCAGCTGGCGATCGACCGGCGCGCCGTAGACCGCCGCGATGCCCGGGTCGAGCCCCTCCACGCGGGCCAGCGTGAGGTCGTCGTAATACCAGCCGTAATTGCCGCGGACGACGCTGGCGCCGCCGGCCTGCCAGGTGAACCCGAGCCGCGGCGCGATCGAGACAGCGTCGTAGACGCGGGCGCCGCTGTGGCGGTTGCTGGCGGTGGTCCACTCGAGGCGCACCCCGGGCTCTATTCTGAGCCGCGCCCCGGCGCCCCAGCCGTCTTCCGCGTAAGCGGCGACCTGCCGGCTCGAGCTGTCGCGGCGGGAGCCGTCCCAGAGATAGACGAAGCGCGGCACCCCGCCCGCCGCATCGATCGATCGGCCGCCGGGGTAGCCGTAGTCGCTGCGCGCCGCGCTCTGCGCGATGTCGATCCCCGCCTGCAGGTCATGGCCGGCGCCGGACCGTCCCATCAGCCTCGAGATCCGCGCCCGCGCCTGCTGCCGGGTGCGCCGCGCATCAAAGAAGTAGGGCGCGTTGACCGCGTAGTAATCGGCGGCGACGTCGTACCACCCGGGGGTCTCGCCGTCATACGGCTGCCGATCGTCGGCGCCCGCAAAACCCGCATAGCCCGCCTCGAACACGGTCGCGGGAGAGAGGATGCGCGTGAATCGGGCGTCCCAGGCAATCGTGTGCGCCCGTTCTTCGAGCGTCGCCTCGGGGGCGACGCGGGGACCGGCGTCGCGCGCCTGGCCGGTGGCGCGCTCGGCGGTCACGAACGCGGTGAGCGTGTCGCGGTCCGAGCGGCGCCAGGTCGGCCTGAAAATCAGCCGCGGCGAGCTCGCCGACGGCGACGGCACGGTCCTGTTCGAGACGGAGATGCCCGCCGGCCGGATGGCAGGATAGCCGGCAGGCGTCTCGCGCGCCTGCTCGAATTCCACGCCGGCGAAGAACCACGCGCGGCCCCTGCGGAGCGGCCCGCCGATCTGCGCGGAGGATTCGATCACCAGATCGGTCTGCGGCGGCGCCAGCGCGGGATTGAGGGTCAGCAGGTCCGGCGACACGGTGGCGGCGGTCAGCGACTGATTCCGGAACCGCACGTCGGCAAGCCCGTGAAACACGCTGCCGCCGGATCGGAACAGTGTCGCCGACGTCACGCCGGTGAAGCCGCCGAACGCGGCACCGGCGCCCGGACCGATGACGTGCTGTTCCTCGATCCAGCTGTACGCGGGCCGGACCCATGGAGCGCCGCGCTCCGGATCGCTGCCGTCGAGGCCTTCGACTCGGTACCCATTCGCCGCCGCACCGGCGTCACCGAAGGCGCTGAAGTCGGCCTGGTCGATCGCCGGAGCGAGCGTCATCGCCCCTGGCCCGGTGCGCGGCTCAATCGGCGTCGTCTCGAGCACCGTTGCCGTCAGTGTCGTCGACAGCACGGACGGCTGCGCGGCGCGAACTGGAGACGCCAGCGCCAGGGGCGGGTCGGAAACGCCCCCGGTCTCGAGCGCCGTGTCGACCCGCACGCGACCGCCGGCGTGCAGCTGGAGCGGTCCCTCGACCGGACGATAGCCGACCCCGGCCACCCGCAGGCGGTACCGCCCCGGCGGCAGCGCCGGGGAACCGGAACTCGCCGTCGTCTCCGGTCACGTCCGTCCGGGTCTGGCCGATGAGAGCATCGCTGTCGAGCGTGACCGGCACGCCGGCGAGCGACGCGCCGTCGTGCGATCGGACGCGTCCGGCGAGCGTCGCAGTGGTTGTCTGCGCGCTGATCGCGGCCGGGTGCAGTACGGCGCAGAGGGCGGCAATCAGCAGTCTGACGGCGAGGGTTGGACGATTCACGATGCGGCAGTATGCCAGAACTCGGCGCGCGTACCGCCGGCGATGCGTCTGTCCGGCGTTTCCCGATTGATGGCGCCGCCGCGAGCAGATAACATGAGTGCGAATGCCCGAGAAGAAGCGTCCAGTATCAAGACCGAAGTCGCCAGTCTCCGACGGTCCGTCAAGAACCACGAAGCCCGCTCCTCCCGCGAAGACCCCTGCTCCCGCGAAGCCAGCCGCCGCCGCGAAGCTTTCCTCGAAGAAGCCTGCCGCCGCGGCGAAGCCCGCATTGAAGAAGCGTGCCGTCCCGGCGAAGCCCGCGGTGCCCGTGAAAGCCGCGCCGCCCGTGAAGACAAAGTCCGCTCCGGCCGGTCCCGCGGCGAAAGCGTCGCCTGAGTCCGGTGCCGCGAAGGCGGCCCGGCCGAAATCGCCGGCGTCCAGGCCGATCGCGCCGCCGCCAGCGGCACCCGCGGCTGTGGCGGCGGCCGCGCCGTTGCGCGTGGCGATCATCACGTCCGAGGCCCACCCGTTCGCGCACACCGGCGGCCTTGCCGAAGTCACCGCCGCGTTGTCCGACGCGCTCGGACGCCTCGGGCACAGCGTCACGCTGATCCTGCCGCGCTATCGGTCGGTGCCGGTTGCAGGTACCCGTGCCGAGCGCACCACGGTGACGTTTGGCGAGCGTGACGTCGAACTGACCTTTCACGTCGGCGCGGCACGGGGCGGAGTGACGCCGGTGTTCGTCGACAGCCCGGGGCTCTTCGACCGCGACGGTCTCTACGGCGATGCCGCCGGCGACTTCGGTGACAATGCCTGGCGCTTCGCCGTCTTCAGCCGCGCCGCCCTCGAGTTCCTCCGCCTGCGCGGCGAGCGCCCGGCGGTGATTCACGCCCACGACTGGCAGACCGGCATGGTCCCGGTGTTCCAGAAGATGCAGCTCTCGCACGACCCCGTGGTGGGCCGCGTGCCGGTGATCTTCACGATCCACAATCTGGCCTTCCAGGGCGTCTTCCCGCCGGCGACGCTGCCGGCGGTGGGGCTCGGCTGGGAAGTCATGGACGTGCAGGCGCTCGAATACTGGGGCCAGATCAGCTACCTCAAGGGTGGCATCAACTTCAGCGAGCGGATCACGACGGTCAGTCCGTCCTACGCGCGCGAGATTCTCACGCCGCAGCTCGGCTTCGGTCTCGACGGGACGCTTCAGCGGCGGGCCGCCGACATCTGCGGCATCCTCAACGCCATCGACACCGAGCGGTGGAACCCGGAGCGCGACGACCTGATCGACGCTTCCTTCAACGCCGCCGATCTGTCCGGAAAGGCTCGCGCCAAGGCGCGGCTGCTCGAGGCCGTCGGCCTCGCGGCCGACAGCGCCGCGCGGGCACGGCCGCTGATCGGGCTCATTTCCCGGCTCACGGATCAGAAGGGTTTCGACCTCTTCGCCGCCGCGGCCGACGACCTCATGGCGCTCGACGCCGGCTGGGTCATGATGGGCAGCGGCGAGCGGCCGTACGAAGACGCCTGGCGCGCGCTGGCGTCCCGCTATCCGAATCGGGTCTCGACGACGATCGGCTTCGATGAACGGCTGGCGCATCAAATCGAGGCAGGCGCCGACATCTTCCTGATGCCGTCCCGGTTCGAGCCGTGCGGGCTGAACCAGTTGTACAGCCTCCGCTACGGAACGGTGCCGGTCGTGCACGCCACGGGCGGCCTCAGGGATACGATCCGGGACACCGGCGAGACCTCGCCGAACGGCGTCAAATTCTCCGATTTCAGCCCCGCCGGGCTGGTGGCGGCGGTGCGCCGCGCGCTCGAACTGTTCCAGAAGCCGAGTGCGTGGAAGCAGTTGCAGCTCGCTGGCATGAAGGATGAGTACTCCTGGGACGTTTCGGCCCGCGAGTATGTCAAAGTGTATGAAGAAGCGGCGTCCGAACTTTCTCCAGAGGCACCCTAATGGCATCCGAAAAGGTCACCACGCTCACCGACACCAACTTCGACCAGTCCGTCATCAAGGCAGCGCAGCCGGTCCTCGTGGATTTCTGGGCTGAGTGGTGCGGCCCCTGCAAGCGACTGGGCCCGACGATTGAAGAGCTGGCGACGGATTACGACGGTCGCGTGACGATCGGCAAGCTCAACGTCGACGACAACCCGGCCGTGGCCGGCCGGTTCAGCATTCGCGGCATTCCGACGCTGCTGCTGTTCAAGGGCGGGCAGATTGTCGAGCAGGTCGTCGGCCTGGCCGACAAGGACTCGCTCAAGAAGATGATCGACAAGCACGTCTGAAGGCCACAGGGGAAGGTTGCCGCATGTCGCTCCACAACGCCGTCATCATCGGGTCCGGTCCGGCCGGGCTGACGGCGGCTCTGTATACTGCCCGCGCCAACCTCAAGCCGCTGGTCATCGAGGGGCTGGAGGCGGGCGGTCAGCTGATGTTGACCACCCTGGTCGAGAACTGGCCCGGGAATCGCGACGGCATCATGGGGCCGGAGCTGATGACCGAGATGCGGGCGCAGGCGGAGCGGTTCGGCGCGACGATCATCCGCGGCCAGGTGTCGTCGGTCGACACCGCCAGCCATCCGTTTACCATCAAGACCTCTGACGGCGAGTATCACGCGCTGTCGCTGATCATCGCGACCGGCGCGTCGGCGCGGCTGCTCGGGCTGCCGTCCGAGCGCGCGCTGCTCGGCCACGGCGTCTCGACCTGCGCGACCTGCGACGGGTATTTCTTCCGCGGCAAGCCGATCGCGGTGGTCGGCGGCGGCGACTCGGCGCTCGAGGAAGCGATCTTCCTGACGCGGTTCGCCTCCCATGTCACGCTCGTCCATCGCCGCGACACGCTGCGGGCATCGAAGATCATGCAGGACAAGGCGTTCGCCAACCCGAAGATCACATTCGAATGGAACGCCGACGTCGAGGAGATTCACGACGGCGGCAAGGGTGAGGTGACGGGCATGACGCTCGTCAACAACCGCACCGGCGAGCGCAAGCAGATCGAGGTCGACGGGGTGTTCGTGGCGATCGGGCACACACCGAACACGTCGCTCTTCACCGGCCAGCTTGAACTCGACGCCAACGGCTATATCTGCACCCACATGGGGACCCACACGACGGTGCCGGGCGTATTCGCGTGCGGCGACGTCCAGGACCACGTCTATCGCCAGGCGATTACCGCGGCGGGCACGGGGTGCATGGCGGCGCTCGACGCCGAGCACTTCGTCGACGGCCTGCCGCAGCATCTCGGCGACCCGGACCGTGCGGCGGAAATCGCCGAGCGTGCCGCCGCCGCGGCCGGGCCGGTTCAGTCGATCCAGCCGCCGCCGACGACCACGTCCTCGCGGTAGAACACCACCGCCTGGCCCGGCGCGACCGCGCTCTGCGGCGCGTCGAACGCCACCCGCGCGCCGCCGCCGGGACGGGGCTCGAGGATCGCGGCCGCCTCGCGGTGACGGTGACGGATCCGCGCCGTCACGCGGAAACCGGCCTCCGGCTCGACCCCCGAAATCCAGTTCACCCGGGACGCCGTCAGCTCCGTCCGTTCGAGGGCTTCCTTCGGCCCGACTGTCACGCTCCGGTCGGCGGCGTCGATGCCAACCACGTACAGCGGAATCGGCGACGACAGCCCCAGGCCCTTGCGCTGTCCGACCGTGAAGCGGTGGACCCCGTCGTGCCGGCCCACCACCTGTCCCGAGCCGTCGCGGATCGGACCGGCGCCGGCCAGCGCGGTGCGCTGTTCGAGGAAGGCGGCATGATCGCCATCCGCGACGAAGCAGATCTCATGGCTGTCCGGCTTGTCGGCGACGTCGAGGCCGAGCTCGCGGGCCTGCGCCCGGACAGCGGCCTTGTCGAGATCGCCAATCGGGAACATCGCATGCGCCAGCTGCGCCTGGTCGAGCGTGAACAGGAAGTACGACTGATCCTTGGCCGGATCGGCGCCGCGCTTCAGGCGGTAGCCGCCGCTTGCCGGGTCGACGTCGACCCGCGCGTAGTGTCCGGTGGCGACGAACGCCGCCCCCATGCCCTCGGCGCGGCCGACGAGCGTCGCGAACTTGAGGTCGCCGTTGCAGTGCACGCACGGAATCGGCGTGCGCCCGGCCGCGTACTCGCTGACGAAGTCGGCGATGACGGTCTCGGCGAACTGCCGCTCGAAGTTGACGATGTAGTGGGGAATGCCGATCCGCGCGGCGACCCGCCGCGCATCGTGCAGGTCGTCGAGCGTGCAGCAGCTCCCGAACTTCGTGCCCCCCTCGCGATCGGAGTGATCGTAGAGCTGCATCGAGAGCCCGACGACGTCGTGCCCCTCTCCGGCGAGCAGCGCCGCCGCGACCGACGAATCGACGCCGCCCGACATCGCGACGACGACCCGCACGTCAGCTCCTGACCCGCGCGCCGGTCAGGCTGCGCAGCTTCCCGACCAGCCCCGGCAGGCGTGCGACGACGAAATCGACGTCGGCGTCGGTGTTGCCGGCGCCCAGGCTGAACCGGATCGAGTTCTGAGTGCGGGGGGAGGGCAGGCCCATCGCCCGGAGCACGTGCGACGGCTCGAGTGTGCCGGACGAGCAGGCCGAGCCGGTCGAGACCGCGACGCCCTCGAGGTCGAGGGCAATCAGCAGCGATTCGGCCTCGACCGCCTCGAAGCTGATGTTGGTGGTGTTCGGCACGCGGGAATCGCGCGTGCCGTTGACGACCGTGCCGGAGACCGCCGCCAGGATGCCGGACTCGAGCCGGTCGCGCAGCGCGGCGACGCGGCGGGCCTCCGCCGGCAGCTTGGCGGCGGCCAGCCGCGCGGCCTGGCCAAGGCCGCCGATGCCGGGTACGTTCTCGGTCCCGGCGCGGCGGCTGCGCTCGTGCTTGCCGCCGGTGAGAATCGCCGTCACCCGCGTGCCGCGGCGGATCCACAGCGCCCCCGCCCCCTTCGGCCCGTTGAACTTATGGGCCGACAGCGACAGCAGGTCGACGCCTAGCGCACGCACGTCGACGGGGATCTTGCCGACCGACTGCACCGCGTCGGTGTGGAAAATGGCGCCGCGGGCATGGGTGGCGGCGGCCAGTTCGGCGACGGGCTGAATGGTCCCGACCTCGTTGTTGGCGTGCATCACCGAGACGAGCGCGGTGTCGTCGGTGAGCGCGGCGGCGAGCGCCGCCGGGTCGAGGAGCCCTGACACGTCCACCGGCAGCAGGGTGGTGCGCCAGCCCCGCCGGGCCAGGGCCTTGAACGTGTTGAGGACGGCCTCGTGCTCGATACCGCTGGCAATCAGGTGGCGGCGGCCGGTCGGCTCGAGCGCCTCGGCGACCCCGCGGATGGCGAAATTGTCCGACTCGGTGCCGCCGCTCGTGAACACAACCTCCGACGGCTCGCCGCCAATCAGCGCCGCGACAGACGACCGCGCGTCATCGAGGATGGCCTTGGCGCGCTGGCCGAAATGGTGCACGCTCGAGGCGTTGCCGTACTCCTCGGTGAGGATCGTCGTCATGGTCTGGACCACGGCGGGATCGACCGGCGTCGTGGCATTGTGGTCGAAGTAGATCCGCATGGCGATCCCCCATCATAGCACCCGCGCTAAGTCTCAGGGCTGAAAGGACTAGACAGGCGTCCGGGGCTTTCGTATACTCGGCAGACCCTGCTGCCAGAGCCGCGGAAAGACCAACATTTCGAAGTGTGGAGAACGCCAAATGTGGAAACGGGATGAAGCGGTCAAGCCGACTGCACCGGCGAGCCCCGGGCCAGCCCCGGCGCAACCGCCCAACGTGCCGCATGCTGCGGACGTCGCATCGCGACCGGCGGCCGCCGGCGATGCCCTGCGTGGACAGGAGAGGACTGCTGTGAACATAGGTAAATCCGTCGTCATCAAGGGCGAGCTCAACGGCAGCGAAGACCTGACCATCGAGGGGCAGGTTGAAGGCAAGATCGAGCTGCGGCAGAACGTGCTGACCATCGGCGCCAACGGCAAGATCAAGGCGCAGGTGTTCGCCAAGTCCGTCATCATCCTCGGCGAGGTCACCGGGAACGTCTCGGCCAGTGACAAGGTCGACATCCGCGACAACGGTTCGGTTGACGGCGACATCGCCGCGCCCCGCGTCGCGATTGCCGAGGGGGCGCACTTCCGCGGCAGCATCGACATGCAGAAGTCCGGCAAGTCCGGCGACGCCAAGGGTGACCCGAAGGGCGACCCGAAGGCTGACGCCAAGGCACCGGCGGGCACGCCCGGCGGCACGCCCGGCGCTGCCACTCCGCAGACGTCCACCACGGCACCCGCCGGCGCGGGCCGGTAAGACAATCCGGCCGGGGGGCTTCGCCTCCCGGCCGTCGGCGAATTCCTCGAGCCATGCTGTCAGATCTGCTCCGCTGGGGCGGGAAACGACCCCGCCAGGGAGACGACGCGGCCGATGCTCCGGCGCCGCGTGGTGAGGAGGCGTCCGTCGCCTCGAAGGCCTTCCCGAAACTGCTGAGCGTGGTCGCCGCGCAGCCCGAACCCGTCCTCATCGACTTCGGCCCGGTGATCGGCTCCAATGTCGCGTTCTTTGGCGAGCGGCTTGGCTGCAAGCTGTTCATCGAGGATCTCTTCGCGGACTACGATCGCCACGCCAGGGCCGGCACGCTCAGCGAGCTCCCCGCCGCGCTCGAGACCCGTTTCCGCCATCCCGACGCGAGCGTCGACGGCGTCCTCTGCTGGGATTTCTTTGATTTCCTTCCCAAGCCGGCGGCGCAGGCGCTGGCGCGGCAGATCATCCGGATGCTGCGGCCGGGCGGCGCGGTGATGGGCTTCTTCGCGACGACCGCGTCGCCGCGGGCCCCCTTTCTCAAGTACGAGATCGTCGACGACAAGCGCCTCCGCCATCGCCAGCATCCGGGCGCCGGCGGGGCGAAGCACGTCCTGGCCAACCGCGACATCATCAAGATGTTCGACGGCCTGGTCGTCTCCGATTCGTTCCTGCTCAAACACAACACCCGCGAAATGCTGCTCCGCCGCAAGAGCTGAGGGACGCGTGCGCCCGCTCATCGCGCTGCTGAGCGATTTCGGTTCCCGGGATCACTACGCGGGGACGATGAAGGGCGTGATGCTCGGGATCTGCCCCGACGCGGCCCTTGTCGACATCACCCACGACATTCGTCCGCACGACATCCTCGAGGGAGCGCTGCAGCTGGCGGCCGCCTTCCGCTACTTCCCGCCCGGCACGATTTTCCTCGCCGTGGTCGACCCGGGGGTCGGATCGGCGCGCCGCGGACTCGCCGCCGACACCGGCGACTACCGGTTCGTCGCCCCCGACAATGGCCTGCTGACGGCGGTCTTCCGGGCGGCGGCACCGCGGAAGGTCGTCGAGCTGACCGAGCGCCGGTATGCCCGTCCCACCATCAGCCGCACGTTCGAAGGGCGCGACCGCTTCGCGCCGGCGGCGGCGTGGCTGGCGAAGGGGATCCAGCTGGCCGCGCTCGGCCGCCCGCTGCCCGAGCCGCGACGGATCGAAATTGCACTGCCGATCGCCGATGGCGGGCACCTGCGCGGCGTGGTGCTGCTCGCCGATCGGTTCGGCAATCTGGTCACGAACATCGATCGGGGCGCGTTCGACGCGTTCGCCCGCGAGCGGCCGGTCGTGGTGACGGTCGGCGGCCAGGGCATCACCGGGGTGGTCGGGACCTACGCGGATATCAGGCCGGGCGAGGTCTGCGGACTGTTCGGCAGCTCGGATCATCTCGAATTCGCCGTCAACGGCGGCAGCGCCGAAGCGGTCATGCGGCTGTCGCGAGGGGCGATCGTCGACGTCGCGCCGGCCTGACGCCGGCGCCGGTTTCCAGCGGGGAGGACCATGATTGATTTCGATCTGACCGACGAACAGCAGCTCCTCGAGCAATCGGTGCGCGAATGGGGAGCCCGGGAAGTGGCGCCGCGCATCCGCGAGCTGGACCGCGAGCACCGCTTCGACCCGGGCATCCTGCCGCAGATGGCGAAGCTTGGCCTGCTCGGCTGTTCGGTCCCCGAACAATACGGCGGCGCCGGCATGGACTACATCAGCCTCGGGCTGATCAGCGAGGAGCTCGAATACGTCGACACCTCGCTGCGGGTGGTGATGTCGGTCCATGCCGGACTCAACTGCCTGTCGCTGCTGACCTGGGGGACGGAGGATCAGAAGCAGCGCTACCTCGTGCCGCAGGCGCAGGGACAGAAGATCGCGACCTACGGCCTGACCGAACCGGCCGCCGGCAGCGATGTCCGCGGCATCCAGACGGTCGCCGTGAAGAAGGGGAGCCGCTATCTCCTGACCGGCGAAAAGATGTGGATCTCGCTTGCCGACGTCGCGGACAACTTCCTGGTGTTCGCCTGGAGCGACCTCGAGAAGAAGAAGCGCCGCGACACCTCCGGCATCAGTGCCTTCATTGTCGAGCGCGGCTTCAAGGGCTTCTCGAGCGGGACGCTCAAGGAGAAGTGGGGCATCCTCGCCGGCAACACCGGCTTCTTCAAAATGGACGACGTCGAGGTGCCCGAGGAGAATGTCCTCGGCGAGCCCGGCGAGGGCTTCAAGATCGCGATGTTCGCGCTCGACCAGGGCCGCTACACCGTCGCGGCGGGCGCCACCGGCCTGATCCGCGCGTGCCGGGATGCGAGCAGCCAGTACGCCCTGGCGCGGCGGACGTTCGGCGTGCCGATTGCCGAACACCAGCTCGTCAAGGAGATGATCGCGCAGATGGAGTCGGACTATCAAGCGGCGCGGCTGCTGTGGCTGCGCGCCGGCTTCCTCAAGAATAACGGCCGCCGCAGCACGCGCGAGACCGGGCTGGCCAAATGGTTCGCGACGGTCGCCTCCGAGCGCGCCGCCGGCGACGCCGTGCAGGTCCACGGCGCCAACGGCTACTCCGACGAATATCCGGTCGGCCGCTTCTACCGCAACTGCAAGGGGGCGGTGATTTACGAGGGCACGCGCGAGATCCACAAGATCATGCAGGCCGACTACGTGCTCGGCTACCGCCACGACCGGCCGACCCGCTGCGAGCTGCCGCCACCCGAATGACGTGGCGCCGCAATCTGTTCGCCGTCACCGCGGCGTGCTTCATCGGCTTCACCGGCTTCACGCTGGTGATGCCGTTCCTGCCGCTGTATTTCCAGCAGCTCGGCGTCCACGATGTCGGCGCGATCGCGCTGTGGTCGGGGGTCAGCCTCGGCGTGACGCCGGCGATGACCGCTTTGCTGTCGCCGTTCTGGGGCCGGCTGGCCGATCGCTACGGGCGGAAGGTCATGATCGAGCGCTCGCTGCTCAGCTTCATCTTCCTGATGGCGGCGATGGCGGCGGCGACCAAGGCGTGGCACGTCTTTGCGCTGCGCGCGGCGCAGGGGCTGTTTGCCGGCTACGGCTCGCTGGCGATTACGATGGCGGCGGACTCGGCGCCGCCGGAGCGGGTCGCCTACTCGATCGGCTACGTGCAGACGGCGCAGCGCCTCGGCCCGGCGATCGGCCCGCTGATTGGCGGCGCGATCGCGCAGGTCGTCGGCCTGCGCCACGCCTTTCTCGTCACCGCGGCGTTCTACGTCATCGCCCTGGTGCTGGTCTTCGTGCTCTACGATGAGCGCACGGTTTCGCACCGGACCGAGCCGGCGTCGGCTGGGAGAGTCACCTTCAGAAATGTCCTTGCATTCGAGAACTTCATCCTGCTGATGCTGGTGGTGTTCGGGTTGCAGTTCGTCGACCGCAGCTTCGGCCCGGTGCTGCCGCTCTACGTCGCCCAGCTCGGCACCCCGCCCGATCGCGTGGCGCTCGTGTCGGGCGTCGTCTTCTCGATTGCCGCCGCCGCCGGTGCCCTCGGCCATCATGCCTGCGGCGCGCTGCTGCGCCGTGCCTCGGCGCCCCACGTCATCGCCGGCAGCGTCGGCGTTGCGGCGGTCGGCACCGCGATCTACCTGCTGGCCGGCGCGGCCTGGCTGCTGCTGGCGGCGACGCCGCTGTTCGGCCTGGCGATCGGCATCGCCACGACCGCCGCCTACACCGCCGCCAGCGCCGTCATTCCCGGCGCGGCGCGCGGCGCCGGCTTCGGCTTCCTCGCCACCGCCTCGCTGACCGGACTGGCGCTCAGTCCGATCGTCAGCGGCATCCTCGGGGCGACCAGCATCAGGGGCGTCTTCCTGCTCGATACGCTCGCGCTGCTCCTGATCGCCGGACTCGTGCTGCGCGTCATGGCGGCGACGCCGCTGCCAGGCCCCGCCGCGCCGGCGCCGGAGGAGCTGTGAGGATCGTGCCGGCCGATGCCGCCGGTCTCGTCGAGGCGGCTGCACGGCTGCGCGGGGGGGGCGTGATCGCATTTCCCACCGACACCGTCTACGGCCTGGCGGCCGACCCGCGGCAGGCGGCAGCGGTGGCGCGGATCTTCGAGTTGAAGGGGAGGCGTGACGGCGTCGCGCTGCCGCTGATCGCCGCCGACCTGGCGCAGGCCGAAGCGGCCGGCAGGTTCGACGACCGCGGCCGGCGCCTGGCCGAGGCGTTCTGGCCGGGCCCGCTCTCGATTGTCGTCCCCGCCGGCCCGCTGCTGACGCCGGCCGTTCTGGCCGCCGACCTGACGGTCGCCGTCCGCGTTCCGGCCGACGAGACGGCGCGGGCGCTGGCCGCCACGCTCGGCTTCTGCGTCACGGCAACGAGCGCGAATCCCTCCGGCCACGCCCCGGCGCGCACCGCCGCGGAGGCGCTGGCGCTGCTGCCGAAGGTCGATCTGGTGCTCGATGGCGGCGACGCCCCCGGCGGTCCGCCGTCGACGATTGTCGCGCTTGGGGCGGATGGTCCTGTACTGATCCGCGCCGGCGCGGTGCCGTGGGAGCGCGTGGTACAATTCTTCGAGTGACAGCGCACACGGCCCGGCGCGGGGCCTCGCCGGATCGACGCGAGCGGGCCGCGCTCGTCGGTCTCATCAACGACGCCACCCGCCACTTCGATCCCGATCACGTCCTCGACGAACTGGGCGGCCTGGCGGCGGCGGCCGGCGCCGAAGTCGTCCTGCGCGTCATGCAGGATCGGCCGCGGCCGGATCCCGCGACATTCCTCGGCAGCGGCAAGGTCAAGGCGCTGGCGCTGGCCTGCGACGAGCTCGACGCCGACGTCGTCATCTTCGACAACGAATTGAGCCCGGCCCAGCTCAGGAATCTCGAAGAGGCGCTTGGCCGCAAGGTCCTCGATCGCACCCAGCTCATTCTCGACATCTTCGCCAGGCGCGCGCGGACGCGCGAAGGCAAGCTGCAGGTCGAGCTGGCGCAGCTCAAGTATCTGCTGCCGCGACTGGTCGGCTCCGCGGCGGCGCTGTCGCGGCTGGGCGGCGGCATCGGCACCCGCGGCCCCGGCGCACCCACGCTCGAAACCGACCGCCGGCGCATCCGCCACCGCATCAGCGTTCTCGGTGACGAGATCGACACCGTGCGGCGCCGCCGCACGCAGCTGCGCGAGCGCCGGCAGAAGGGGGCGGTGCCGACGGTGGCGCTGGTCGGCTACACCAACGCCGGCAAGACCACGCTGTTCAACAGCTTGACCGGCGACCACGCCGTCGCCTCCGACGCGCTGTTCGTCACGCTCGATCCGCTCGTGCGCAAGGTGCGCCTGCCCGACCGCCGCGAGCTGCTGGTCTCGGACACGGTCGGCTTCATCGACCGCCTGCCGCACTCGCTCGTCGCGGCCTTCCGGGCGACGCTCGAAGAAGTTGCCGCCGCCGATCTGCTGCTGCACGTCATCGACGCCTCGAGTCCGGATCGCGAGCGCCACGATAAGGCGGTGCGAACGGTGCTGGCGGAAGTCGGCGCCGACCGCGTGCCCTCGGTCGACATCTTCAACAAGTGCGACGCCCTCGACGCCGGCGAGCGCGCCCGGCTGCGCGCGCTCAACCCCGGCGCACTCTGCGTCTCGGCGCTCAATGGCGACGGCCGCGACGAGATCATTGCCGTCATGGAAGGGCGGCTCGGGCTCGACACCGCCCGGGTGCGGGTGGAGTTCGACGCGGTTGACGGGCAGCGGGAGCAGATTGCGCTGCTGTACCGGCTGGGGCGGATCGTCAGCCATGTCGCGTCGGATGGGCGCGTCGCGATCGAGGCGGACGTACCGAGGCGGCTTGTCGAGCGCTTCGCCGGCGCCGTGGTGCAGGCGTCGTGACGAGGGCGGCGGTACTCCGGCAGGCGCGGTGGGGGAGCGTCATGCTCCTCGTCTGCCTGGCGATCGCCGGCGCCTGCGCGAAGCCGAAGCGCGCCGCCGTCCCGCCGGGACCGGTCACGGCGCCGAAGTTTCCGGAGTTCATCTTTCTGGCCGTGCCGGCCGGGCTCGGCCCAGAGGCCGCCGCCGCCGGCCACGAGGCTGGCTGGCAGTGGCTGCAGCTCGGCGACCTGCGCAGCGCGGAGCGGAGCTTTGCCGCCGTGCTGAAGCAGGCGCCCGGGTTTTATCCAGCGGAGGGCGGCCTCGGCTACGCTGCGCTGGCGCGGAAGGATGCGCGCGCGGCGCAGGAGCATTTCAACCGCGCTCTGACGGTGGCACCGGCCTACGCGCCGGCGCTGGCCGGTCGCGGCGACGCGCTGTTGGCGCTCGGCGAGCGCGAAGCGGCGCTGGCCAGCTTCGAGGCGGCCGTCCAGGCCGACCCGGCGCTGAGCGGACTGCGCGGCCGGATCGACGTCCTTCGGTTCAGGGGGCTGGAGGAAGACGTCGGCGCGGCGCGCCAGGCGGCCGAGGCCGGCCGGCTGGACGAGGCGCAGCTGATCTACGAACGGAGCCTGACGGCGTCACCCGACAGTCCGTTTCTCTACCGCGAGCTTGCCGCCGTCGAGCGGCGGATCGGCAATCTCGAGGCGGCGCTGCGGCACGCCGAAAAAGCCGTTGAGCTCAGCCCGTCGGAGCCGCGAGCCTTCATCACCCTCGGCGAAGTTTACGAGGCCCAAAGCGCGTTCGCCCTGGCGGCCGACGCCTACGGCACGGCCGTCACGCTCGAGCCGAGCCCGGCGCTCGACGCGCGGATCGACGAGCTGCGCGAGCGTGCCGCGTTCGCGACGATGCCCGAGGAATACCGGTCGATTGAGTCATCCCCGAGGGTGACGCGGGCGCAGCTGGCGTCGCTCTTCGGCGTCCGGCTCGCCGATGTCGTCAAGCGCGCGCGCCGCGACAATGCCGTCGTCCTCACCGATACCCGCGGAAACTGGGCCGGCCCGTGGATCCTGTCCGTATCGCGGGCAGGCATCATGGACGCGTTTCCGAACCATACCTTCCAGCCGGACGCGATCGTCCGCCGCGGCGATCTGGCGGCGGCGGCGGCGCGCGCGCTGGCGGTGATCGGCGCGGATCGTCCGGCCCAGGCGGCGGGATGGCGCCGGGCGCGGATCCGGTTTCCCGACCTGCCGCCGGGACATCTCAGCTATCCGGCGGCCGCGATGGCGGTTCAGGCCGGGGTGATGGTCGCTGCCGGCGACAGCACCTTTCAGCTGTCGCGGCCGGTCACCGGCGCGGAAGCGGTCGAGACGATGCGGAAGCTGGAGGAGCTCGCCGGGCGGCGAACGCGATGAATCTCACGGCCGCCAACCAGCTGACGCTGCTGCGCATGCTGCTGGTGCCGCCGTTCGTCATACTTGTGCTATACGGGCATCAGGGCTGGGCGCTCGCGACGTTCATGGCCGCCGGGGTGACCGACCTCTTCGACGGGCTGATTGCCCGCCGCACCGGCCAGAAGACCACGCTTGGCGCGTGGCTCGATCCGATGGCCGACAAGCTGCTCCTGGTGTCGATGTTCGTGATGCTGACGCTGCCGGGGATTGGCTCCGCCAACCGCCTGCCGCTGTGGTTTACGGTCCTCGTTCTCAGCCGCGACATCACGATTGTCGTCACCGTCGCGGTCGTCAACCTGGCGATCGGCCCGCGCACCTTCCGGCCGTCGATCTTCGGCAAGATCGCCACCGCCACCTACATCCTGACCGGCGTCGTGACGCTCTATTTCAACTATCTCGGCCTGACCTCGCCGCTCGTCACGGCCTGCGTCTACGCAGCGCTGACGATTTCGGTGATCTCGGCGTTCGACTACTTGGTCAAGGTGGTGCGGCTCGGGCACTGAGCCGGCTGGCTAAATCTTGGTTCGGAAGTATTCCAGCGTTCTCGTCAGCCCTTCCTCGAGCGTCACCTTCGGCTCCCAGCCGAGCAGCGTCCGCGCCCGGGTGATGTCCGGCTGGCGCACCTTCGGATCGTCCTCCGGCAGCGGGCGGTAGACGAGCTTGCTCTTCGAGCCGGTCAGCCGGATGATCTCCTTCGCGATCTGCTCGATCGTCATCTCCTGCGGATTGCCGATGTTGACCGGATCGTTGAGGTCCGATTCCATCAGCCGGATGATGCCGTCGACCAGGTCGGAGACGTAACAGAAGCTGCGGGTCTGCCGGCCGCTGCCGAAGATCGTCACGTCCTCGCCGGTCAGCGCCTGGCTCATGAACGCCGGCACCGCGCGCCCGTCGCGCAGCCGCATCCGCGGCCCATAAGTGTTGAAGATCCGGACGATCTTGGCGTCGAGGCCGTGATAGCGATGGTAGGCGGTCGTCATCGCCTCGGCGAACCGCTTGGCTTCGTCGTAGACCCCGCGCGGTCCGACCGGGTTGACGTTGCCCCAGTAGGTTTCCTTCTGCGGATGCTCGAGCGGATCGCCGTAGACCTCCGACGTCGAGGCGATCACGAACCGGGCGTTCTTCGCCTTAGCCAGGCCGAGCGCCTTATGCGTGCCGAGCGCGCCGACCTTGAGCGTCGGGATCGGCAGCTCGAGATAATCAATCGGGCTGGCCGGGCTGGCCCAGTGCAGGACGGCATCGACCGGACCATCGACGTTGATGTAGTTGGTGACGTCGTGTTTGATGAACACGAAGTCGCGGCTGGCCAGGTGCGCGATGTTGGCCGTATCGCCGGTCAGCAGGTTGTCGATACCGACGACCGAGTGGCCGCGGTCGAGCAGCGCCTCCGACAGGTGCGAGCCGATAAAGCCGGCGGCGCCGGTAATGACGATTCGGGACATACACTCCTTCGGCTTCCTGCCTCCCGCTTCCAGCTTCCCGCTCAGCTGTCAGCTTCCGCAGTCATGCCCGTGCTGATCGTTGACCGCGCGCCATCTGCATCGTGACCGTTGGATCAAAACCGGCGATTGATACCCCGACCATCGGACGAGTGCACGCCCCTCCGGCTGGAAGCTGGAAGCTGGAAGCTGCCAGCTTCCTAATACGCATGCTTCTGGATGCCTCGCAGGACCGTCAGCCACATGATCTTGAGATCGAGGCCGACCGACCAGTTCTCGATGTAGTAGAGGTCGTACTCAATGCGCTTCTCAAGCGAGGTGTTGCCGCGCCAGCCGTTGACCTGGGCCCAGCCGGTAATCCCGGCCTTGACCTTGTGGCGGAGCATGTACTGCGGGATGCGGTGCTTGAACTGCTCGACGAAGTAGGGGCGCTCGGGGCGCGGACCGACGATCGACATGTCGCCGCGCATCACGTTCCACAGCTGCGGCAGCTCGTCGAGATCGAGCCGGCGCAGCCAGCGCCCGACCGGGGTGCAGCGCGGGTCGTCGTCGCGCGCCCAGATCGGACCGGTCTCGTCCTCAGCCCCCGGGTACATCGAGCGGAACTTGTAGACGTTGAACGCCTTGCCGTCGAGCCCCATCCGCTCCTGCTTGAAGAAGACCGGCCCCTTCGAGGTGTAGCGGATGAGCGCCATGATCGTCACGAACGGCACCGCCAGGCCGACCAGCGCGCAGCCCGAGAGGGTGAAGTCGATGGCGCGCTTGAGCAGGCTGTTGAAGCCGCGCAGCGGCACGTCGTTCAGGCTGATGATCGGGACGCCGTCGAGGTTCTCGAGCCGGGCGCGCAGCGCGATGAACTGGAGCAGGTCGGGGACGACGTGGACCTCGACCCCCTCGCGGTTGGTCGCCTCGACGATGCCGAGCATCTTGACGTGCTCTTCGAGCGGCAGCGCGACGTAGACGTGGTCGATGCGCTCCTGGCGGATGATCTCCTCGGCGTCGGTCAGCGTCCCGAGCAGCGGCAGGCCGCGGTAGCCGATGTGGTCGCCTGCGGCGCGGTCGTCCAGAAAGCCGACGATCTTGAAGCCGAACTCGCGATGCTCGAGCACCTTGTCGGCGACCATCCGGCCGAGATCGCTGGCGCCGGCGATCAGCACCCGCTTGAGGCCGATGCCGGCGCGCCACCGCCGCTCGAGCGCTTCGCGGACGATCTCGCGCAGGCCGTAGGCGAACGCGACGTTGAAGGTCAGGAACAGCGCCAGCGCCGGCCGCGAGACCTCGTAGGCGCCGAGGTCCTTCATCGCATCGGAGGCGTAATAGGTCTGGAAGTAGAGCGACCCGACCAGCCCGAGGATGCCCGCGAGGATCGTGCCGACGAAGACCGCGAAGAAGTCGTCGACCCGCGACCGGCTGCGCCGCAGGCGATAGGTGCCCTGAACCTGGAACGCGATCGGCACGATCAGGCCGATGAACGGCATCATCGTTACATACTGATCGAACGGGGGCGTGCCCTTGGTGATCGGCAGGAAGTGATCGAGGACGCGGAAGCGGACGAAATAGGCGAGCGCAAACGCCGTCATGCCGAGGACCGCATCGGCAATGACGTAGAACAGCACCAGCAGGCGGTTGTAGCGCCGCATCATGGCGCCACCGCCCGCGCCGCGATGGCGTCGGCGACGGCCGCCTGGAAATCGGTGATGAAGCGTTCACGCGAGTAGCGTTCGGCGTTGGCGCGGATGGCGGCGGGGTCCAGGGACAGCGCCGCGACCCGGGCCAGCCCCGCGGCGAAGGCCTCTGTCGATTCGTCGCCCACGAGCACCCCGGTCACGCCGTCCTCCACGGTTTCACATGCGCCGCCGGCCCCCAGCGCGACGACAGGCGTGCCGCACGCCTGAGCCTCGATCGGCACCATCCCGAAATCCTCGACCCCCGGCAGCAGTACCGCGGCGGCCCGGCCGTAGAGGTTTCGAATCTCCTCATCCGGGCGCCAGCCCAGGAATTCAACGTCCGGGCCTGCCAGCCGCCTCAACCGTGCTTCCTCCGGTCCCCGGCCGACGATGGTCAGGGGAGTCCTGGCGATCCGGCAGGCCTCGATGGCCACGTCGATTCGCTTGTAGGGAACCAGGGCGGACACCACCAGAAACCGGCGATCGCGCCGTTCCGGGGGCAGGGTGCCGGGGCGATAAAACGTAGTATCGACGGGCGGATAAACAACGGCCGACCTGCGATTATAGTATCGGCGGATCCGCCCCGCAACATAGCGGGAATTGGCGATATAGGCATCCACCCGCCCGGCCGTCGCGGCGTCCCAGCGGGCGAGCCCGGCCATGACCGGTCGGAGCAGGCGGCTGGCGACCCGGCCGACCAGTTCCGGGCCGAAATAAGCCGGAAACTGGTCCCAGGCGTAGCGCATCGGCGAATGGCAATAGCAGACGTGGGTCGCCCGGCCGGTGCGGATGACCGATTTGACCGCGCAGTGGCTGCTGCTGATGACCAGGTCGTAACCGTCCAGGTCGAACAGCTCGACCGCCGCCGGAAAGAGCGGCAGATAGTGCCGGTAGCGGCGGCCCGCCGCGGGCAGCCACTGGACCGGGGAGGTGCGGATGGCGTGGCGCTCGATTCGGGGCGAGACGCTGCCGCGGACCCGGACGAGCGAAAACAGCCGGGCATCGGGGTAGAGCTCGCAAATCGCCTCGAGGACCTTCTCCCCGCCGCGCATGCCGGTGAGCCAGTCGTGGACGATCGCCACCCGCGGCTGCGGCTGCGGGCTCACTCGGCCAGCACCTCTTCGTAGATCGCACGCACCCGGCGGACCGACCGGTCCCACGAGAACTCCTGCACGCGGCGCAGTCCGCGCTGGCGGAGGTCGTCGCGCAGCGCCGGATCAGTCAGCACCCGCCGCATCGCCGCCGCGATGGCGTCGGGCTGCGTCGGATCGATCAGCAGTGCGGCGTCCCCGACCACCTCCGGCAGCGACGAGACGTTGGACGTGATGACCGGCGTGCCACTGGCCATCGCTTCGAGCGGCGGCAGTCCGAAACCCTCGTACAGCGACGGAAAGACGAACACCGCCGCCAGGCGGTAGAGCACCGCGAGCGTCTGGTCGGGGACGAAGCCGAAGAACCGGACGTGCTTGTGCAGCTTGTACTTGTGCACGGCGCGCCGCAGCGTCGCATATTTCGAGACTTCATCGCCGATGAGGAGGAGCTTCACATCCTCCAGTCCGTCGCGGCGGAGGGTGTGGAACGCCTCGATCAGCCGCTCGAGGTTCTTGTGCGGCTTGATGTTCCCGGCGTAGAGCACGAACGGATCGTTCAGCTGATACCGTTCGCGCACCCGCTCGACCTCGTCGGCCGGCGGCGTCTCTCCGAAGCGCTCGTCGATGGCGTTGTAGATGACGTCGATCTTGCGCTCCGGGACGTGGAAGTACTGCTGGATGTCGCGTTTCGAGGCCTCCGACACCGTCAGGACGCGGTTCGAGCGGTGCGTCGCCACCCAGAGCGATGAGCGCGCATACGCATACGCCAGCCGGCTCGGCAGGTATTGCGGAAACCGCAGGTGGATGCAGTCGTGAATCGTCACGATCGACTTGCACGGCGTGAGCAGCGGCAGGACGTAGTGCGGCGCGTGGAACAGATCGACTCCCTCCCGCCGCAGATCGAGCGGAATCCGCAGCTGTTCACGAAAGGAGTAGGCCGGCGCCGGCTCCGCCACCGCCCGGAAATTCTCGCCGAGCTCCTCGACCGACGCGCAGTCCTGGGCACGGCAGAGCAGGACGTACTCGGTGGCGGCGTCGATCCGGGACAGGTGGCGCAGCAGGTTCCTGATGTAGGTCCCGATCCCGTAGTCGCGGAGCTTCCGCGCGTCGATCGCGATCCTCATCGCCCGCGGCACCAGAGCTGGCGGCGGGGCAAACGTCCGGAAACCATGGCCATCCCGCCGAATTCTACCGCGGGAGCTGGCCCTTCAGCCGCAGATAGAGCCGCAGCAGGCCGACCCATCCGGGATGATGCTTGGCATAGAACGCCAGATGGCTGCGGCGGTAGGCGGCCGCCGAGGCGGCCGGAGCCGTGGCGCGGGAGCGGCCGCGCAGGTGCACGACCGCCGCGGACGGGGTGAACAACACCCGGTGGCCCTGCGCGCGGATCGCGGCGCAGAAATCGACGTCCTCGGTGTACAGAAAATAGCGTTCGTCGATCAGGCCGGCCGCCTCGGCGGCGCTCCGCCGCACCAGCAGGCACGCGCCGCTGACCCAGTCGACCTCGCGCTCGACGCGCGTCACCCGCCGCACCCACGCCGCCGCCGGTGCGACACGCCGCCTGTAGAGGCCGGTGATCGCCTTCTGCCGCAGTTCGCCGAACGGCGACAGCATCGGTCCGAACGACAGCTCCGGCTCGCCTGCGGCATCGACAAGGCGCGGCCCCGCGACCGCCGCCTCCGGCCGGGCGTCGAGCCGCTCGACCAGCGCGTCGATCGCACCTGCCGGCACCAGCGTGTCGTTGTTCAGCAGCAGCACCAGCTCGCCGCGGGTGGCGCGGATGCCGACGTTGTTGGCGGCGGCAAACCCGCGGTTGGCCGTCTCCTCGAGCACCGCCACCCCCGGAAACCGCCCCCGGATCGCGGCAGCACTGCCGTCGGCCGAGGCGTTGTCGACGACCACCGTCTCGTGCGGCGTCAGCGGAGGCGCCGCCGCCAGCGACGCCAGACAGTTCTCGACATGCTCGCGCGCGTTGAAGTTGACGATCACGATGGCGAGCCGGGGCGTCACCGTGCGGCTCCCTCGAGCGCCGCCAGCGTCTCATCGGCGGCACGGTCCCACGAGTATCGCCGCAGGACGGCGGGGGCCTCGGCAAGCCGGGCGGCGCCGGCCGACGGGTCGCGCAGGCAGCGGCGCAGCGCCTGCGCCGTCCCGGCGATATCGCCACGGCGCACGTACTCGGCGGCGTCTCCGTAGACTTCGCGCGCCACCGGCGTATCGAGGACGACGACCGGCACGCCGGCGCCGAGCGCCTCGAGCGGCGTCAGGCCGAAGCCTTCGTATTCCGAGAGGAAGGCGAAGACCGAGGCCCGTGCGTACAGCCCGGCCAGCTCGTCGTCGGTCACGTAGCTGCGGAGATCGACGCGCGCCGCGACGCCGTGCGCCGCTGCGACCGCAGCCAGATCCTGCCGCGGCCAGGTGCGGTCCGCGCCGACGATCACCAGCCGGGCGCGCGCATCGTCCGCCGCCGCGACAGCGAACGCCGCGATCAGGTCCGGCAGCCGCCGGCGGTTCAACAGCGACCCTGTGAAGAGAACCATCGGATCGCGCCCGTCCGCCGCCGCCGACGCCGGCGGTGTCGACACCCCCGGTGGAATCACGCGAATGCGCTCGGGCCGGAGGCCCAGCCGGTGCTCCAGTTCGCGGCGCGAGAACTCGGAGTCGGTCAGCACCGCCGCGGCGGCCGCCGCCGTGCGCCGCGTCAGCCACCGCCGTCGCCAGCGCTCCCGCGGCCGGAACCACTCCGGATGCGCCTCGAACGAGATGTCGTGAACAGTGGCGACGACCGGCATGCCGAGGCCGAGCGGCGCGGTGTAGGCCGGTGCGAAGAAAACGTCCGGCCGGTCCAAGCGGACGGCGCGCCTGAGCGCGGTCTGCTCCCACCACGTGCCGCGGCCGCGGCCGACGACGCGGACGGTGGCGCGGCCGGACGGCAGCGCCAGCGGCAATGCCTCGGGGGAATAAAGCAGGAACTCGCGCCGCGCATGGTCCGGCCGGCCGACCCATCGCCGCATCAGCTCGCCCAGGTAGCGCCCGACGCCGGTGGTGTCGCCGAGCAGCTCGCGCGCGTCGACGCCGATCCGGAGCGTCACGCCGGCGCCCGTTCCGCCAGAGCGGCGGCGTAGGCGGCGTGCAGCCGGCCGGCCGCGGCGTCCCAGCTGTAGGTCGCGGCCCGGGCGAGGCCGCCGCTGACCATCCGGGCGCGCTCGGCCGGGTCATCCAGAACGCGGCGCATCGCCGCTGCCATCGCTTCATGGTCGTCCGGCTCCACCAGCAGCCCCGCGCCGTCGAGCACTTCGGGGAGCGACCCGCGGCGCGACGCGACCACCGGGACGCCAATCGTCATCGCCTCCAGCACCGGCAGGCCGAAGCCCTCGTCGAGCGACGGCATCACCAGCATCGAGGCCCGCCGGTACGACTCTTCCCTCCGGGCATCGTCCACGTATCCGAGCTGATGCACGCGTCCCTCGAGCGCCACGCCGTCGACGACCGCGCGGGTGTCGAGCGGCACTGCCGCGCGCCCGGCGATGATGAGCGGCGGCGCGCCGGCGTCGGCCCGGACGAGCGCGGCATAGGCGCGCAGCAGTCCCGGGAGGTTCTTCCGCGGCTCCACGGTGCCGACAAAGAGGATCGGGCCGTTGGCCGGGGCAGCGGTCCGCGGGGTCCAGTCAGGGGCTCCCGGGGAGCAGACGACCAGCCGCGCCCGATCGATACCGAGGCGCCCGGCGACCACCTCGCGTGTATGCTCCGACGGTACGACGATTCCGGCGGCGCGGCGGGCATGGCGCTGGACCAGCGCCGGATAATCCCTCCGGATCTCCGCAGCGGTCTGGTCGGGGTGATCGAGGAAGTGGAGGTCGTGAATGGTCACGAACTGCGCGCCGCGCGACGGCAGGAGCAGCGGATGCATCGACTGGGCGATGTCGACGGGGCCGGCGAACCACTCGACCGGCGGCCATTCCAGCCGGTGCCACGCCCGGTTCAGCACCGATACCGGCACGCGCATATCGACCTGCCGTGCGCCGGGGACGACGGCAGGGGGCAGCCGGTCCTTCCAGGAACTCGAGAAAAGGGTCAGGATATCGGGGCCGGAGAGCCGGGCCTGGAGGGCCCGGGCCAGCTGGTGCACGAACTCGCCGGCGCCGGTCCGCTGGCGGAGCGCGGGCCGGTAGTCCATCAGGATGCGCACGCGCGCCGAATCGTAGCACAACGAAAGTGCGACAAACCCTTGTCGTTCAATGGATTGACACTATTTTTTCGGCTGTGCTAGCGTTAGGGGTTTCCTGTGCGGAAGGAAGGCTGATTGGATGAAGATTGCGGTCGTCGGGAGTGGGTATGTCGGCCTCGTGGCCGGGGCCTGCCTGGCTGAAAACGGCAACGATGTCGTGTGCATCGACAAGGACCCCGCCAAGGTCAAGTGCCTGCAGCGCGGCAAGATTCCGATCTACGAGCCCGGCCTCGAGGAGCTGGTCCGGCGCAACCGCGCCGAGAAGCGGCTGGCGTTCACCACGGCGCTCGAGCGCGGCGTCCGCAACGCCCAGATCATCTTCATTGCCGTCGGCACCCCGACCGGGGAGGACGGTTCGGCGGACCTCCAGCACGTCCTGGCCGTCGCCCGCGACACTGCCCGGGCGATGAACGGCTACAAGGTCATCGTCAACAAGAGCACGGTGCCGGTCGGCACGGCAGCGATGGTCCGCGACGTCATCCGCCGCGAGACCACCCATCCCTTCAGCGTCGTCAGCAACCCCGAGTTCCTCAAGCAGGGGGCGGCGATTGAAGACTTCATGAAGCCGGATCGGGTCGTGATTGGCGCCGAGGACCCGCGCGCCGCGGAGCTGATGAAGGAGCTCTACGCGCCGTTCACGCGCACCGGTGCGCCGATCATGCTGATGGACTGCGCCAGCGCCGAGCTCTGCAAGTACGCGGCAAACGCGATGCTGGCGACGCGCATCTCGTTCATGAACGAGGTCGCCAACGTCTGCGAAGCGGTCGGGGCAGACGTCGACCAGGTGCGGCGGGCGGTCGCGGCCGACCGGCGGATCGGATCGTCGTTCCTGTTTCCGGGCGTCGGCTACGGCGGCAGCTGCTTCCCGAAAGACGTCAAGGCGATGCTCAGTTTCGCGGCGGCGAAACACTACGACTTCGCCATCCTCCAGGCGGTCGAGGCGGTCAACGACCGGCAGAAGCTCCGCCTGCTCGGCAAGCTCCGGAAGCACTTCGGCTCGCTCAAGGGCAAGCGGATTGCCGTCTGGGGCCTGGCGTTCAAGCCGCGCACCGACGACATGCGCGAGGCGCCGTCGGTGCCGCTCGTCACCGGGATGATCGACGAGGGGGCTGTCGTCCAGGCGTACGATCCGGAAGCGATGGCGGTGGCGAAGCGGATCTTCGGGTCCTCGATCAAGTACGCGGAGAACGGCTACGCGGCGCTCACTGGCGCGGACGCGCTTGTCATCGTCACGGAATGGAATGAATTCCGCGAACCGGATTTCCCGCGGATGCGCAAGCTGATGCGCGACCCGGTGATTTTCGACGGCCGGAACCTCTACAACCCCGACCAGATCCGCGGCCACGGGTTCACGTATCTTTCGATAGGACGTCCATGAGCAGCGTGCTGGTCGCCGGCGGCGCAGGGTATATCGGCAGTCACGCGGTCAAGAGCCTGGCGGAGGCGGGCCATCGCGTCATCGTCTACGACAACATGTCGGCGGGGCACCCCGAGGCCGCCGGTCATGCCACGGCGGTCATCGACGGCGACATTCACGACAGCGGCCGGCTGCGCGCGGCCTTGCGAGACCACGCCGTCGACGCGGTGATGCACTTTGCCGCGTGGCTGTCGGTCGGCGACTCGGTCCGCGATCCCGCCGGCTACTACCGCAACAACGTCGTCGGCGCGCTGGCGGTGCTCGACGCGATGGTCGCCGAACGGGTCGGCCATCTGGTCTTCTCGTCGACGGCGGCGGTGTTCGGTAATCCAATCGAGACGCCAATCACCGAGGACCATCCGAAGGCGCCCATCAACGCCTACGGCCAGACCAAGCTCGCGATCGAGCACGCGCTGCCGCATTACGAGACCGCCTACGGCCTGCGCGCCGTGACGCTGCGCTATTTCAACGCCGCCGGCGCCGATCCGGACGGGGCGCTCGGCGAGGATCACGCCCCCGAGCTCCACCTCATTCCGCGGGCGATTGACGCGGCGCTCGGCCGCGGCTCCTTCCAGGTGTTCGGCGACGACTACGACACGCCCGACGGCACCTGCCTGCGCGACTACGTCCACGTCACCGATCTGGCCGCGGCGCACCTGCTGGCGCTGGAGTCGCTGCGGGGCGGCGGCCCCTCCGCCTTCTACAACCTCGGCAACGGCCGCCCGACCTCGGTGCGCGACGTGCTCGAGTCAATCGAGCGGGTGGTCGGCCGGAAGGTGCCGTATACGAAAGGGCCCCGCCGGGCCGGCGACCCGGGCATCCTCTACGCATCGAGCGCGCGGATCCGGCGCGAGCTCGGCTGGCAACCGCGCTTCGAGGAGGTCGACGTGATCGTCGAGACGGCGTGGCGGTGGCGCGAGGCGCACCCGGACGGGTATCAGGCCAGGGCACCGCGCTGATGTCGAGGCTCAAGGGGCAGCTCGTTGACCCGCTGCTCTCGGTGGTCATGCCGGCGTACAACGAGCGCGAGACGATCGAGGAGATCATCAGGCGCGTGCTGGCGGTGCCGCTCCGCATCGAGTTGATTGTCGTCGACGACGGCTCGCGCGACGGGACCCGCGACCTGCTGGCGCAGCTGGCCGGGGAGCTGAGCTTCAAACTGGTGCTGCAGCAGTCGAACGGCGGCAAGGGGGCGGCGCTCCGGCGGGGATTCGCCGAAGTCACCGGTGACCTGGTCGTGATCCAGGATGCCGATCTGGAGTACTCCCCGGAGGAGTTTCCCGGCCTGATCTCGCTCATCTGCGAGGGGCGCGCCGACGTCGTCTACGGCTCCCGGTTCCTCGGCCGCCACCGCGTCTTCATGTTCACGCACTACGCCGGCAACCGGTTCCTGACGCTCGTCACCAATGTCCTCTACAACACCATGCTGTCGGACATGGAAACCTGCTACAAGGTGATGCGCAGCGAGGTGCTGCGGTCGATGACGCTCGAGTCGAACGGCTTCGGCATCGAGCCGGAGCTGACGGCGAAGATCTTCAAGCGCCGCTACCGGGTCTACGAAGTGCCGATCACCTACGACGGCCGCAACTACGACGAGGGCAAGAAGATTACCTGGCGCGACGGCTTCGTCGCGCTGTGGGTGCTGCTCAAGTACCGGTTCACCGAGTGAATCCGCTCCAACGCCTGCTGGGGTACGCCCGCCCGTATCGCGGGCGGTTCGTCGCTGCCGGAGCGGCGATGGTCCTCTATGCGGCGTCGACCGCGGCGGTGGCGGCGCTCATCCGGCCGGTCATCGACAAGGTCCTGCCGTCGGGCACCGGCCTGCTGCCGTGGTGCATCCGCCTGCTGGTCGTCTACACCGTCAAGGGGGCGAGCGCCTACGCCTCGACCTACCTGATGACCGACGTCGGCCAGCGCGTCGTCCGGGATCTCCGCGATCGTCTGTTCCGGCACATCCTCGACCAGTCGGCGTCGTTCTTCAGCCGCCGCACCACCGGCCAGCTGATGTCGCGCATCACCAACGACGTCAACCAGGTCCAGCAGGCGGTCTCCGAGACGATTGGCGATCTCCTCCGCGAGGGGCTGTCGGTGGTCGGTTTTGCCGCCTATCTCTTCTACGTCGACGCCCGGCTCGCGCTCGTCGCCGTGACCGGCGCGCCGCTGGTGGTCTATCCGCTGGTCCGCTTCGGCAAGCGCATCCGCAGCACGACGCGGAAAAGCCAGGAGGAGCTCGAGTATCTCTCGCATGTCACCGCCGAGGCCTTCACCGGCCACCGCATCGTCAAGGCCTTCGGCGCCGAGGCGCACGAGGCCGACCGCTTCCGGCGCGCCTCGCAGCGGCTGTATCGCACCAACCTGCGGGTGACGCGCGCCCTGGCAATCCTGCCGCCGCTGATGGAGCTGCTCGGCGGCGTCGCCGTGGTGGCGCTGATCTGGTACGGCAGCACGCAGATCCAGCAGGGCTCGCTGACGCAGGGGGAATTCGCCTCGTTCGTCGCCGCCGCGTTCATGATGTACGGCCCGATCAAAAAGCTCAGCCGAGTCAACGCGACCATCCAGCAGGCGATGGCCGCCTCGGAGCGGATCTTCGAACTGCTCGACACCCACTCGGAGGTGATCGAGCGCCCGGCGGCACGGCCGCTCGCCCGGCTGACGCACGGCATCGACTTCAGGAACGTGACGTTCTGTTACGACGATCGCCCCGGCAGGAACATCCTCCGCGACGTCTCGTTCAAGGTCGGCGTCGGCCAGGTGGTCGCCATCGTCGGCTTGAGCGGCGCGGGCAAGACGACGCTGGTGAACCTGGTGCCGCGGTTCTACGACGTCACCGGCGGCGCGATCCTCGTCGACGGCGTCGACCTGCGCGACGCGACGATCGCCTCGCTCCGCGCCCAGGTCGGCATCGTCACCCAGGACACGGTGCTGTTCGACGAGAGCATCGCCAGCAACATCGCCTACGGCTCGACCGGCGCGACCGCGGCGGCGATCGAAGCGGCGGCGCGCGCCGCGCACGCCCACGACTTCATCGCCGCGCTGCCACAGGCCTACGAGACCGAGATCGGCGAGCGCGGCCAGCGGCTGTCCGGCGGTCAGCGGCAGCGGCTGGCGATCGCCCGGGCGCTGCTCAAGAACTCGCCGATCCTGATCCTCGACGAGGCGACCTCGTCGCTCGACGCCGAGTCCGAGCTGCTCGTCCAGGACGCGCTGCAGAACCTGATGCGCGACCGGACCTCGTTCGTCATCGCCCACCGGCTGTCGACCGTCCGCCGCGCCGATACGATCATCGTGCTCGAGCGCGGCCGCGTGGTCGAGACTGGCCGCCACGAGGAATTGCTCGCCCGGCAGGGGGGCGTCTACGCCAAACTGTATTCACTGCAGATCTTCGGAGGAAGTGCGCCGAACCGGCAGCCATCTGTTTCATGATCAAAAGCATGACGGGATTCGCGTCGCTGACGCGGGATGACGATGCGGCGACGATTGGGGTGACGATCCGGTCGGTCAATCACAAGTTCCTGGACCTGCAGCTGCGGGTCCCGTCGGCGCTGGCGGCGGTTGAGCCGCGGCTGCGGGCGCTCGTCCAGCGGCGGCTCGGCCGCGGCCGCGTCGAAGTGTCGGTCAGCGTCCAGCAGGGGCGCGTGCCGGCGCTCGAGGTCGAGCTCAACGAGGCCTTCCTCGCGGCGCTCGGCGGCGCGCTCGACCAGGCGCGCGAGCGCGGCTTCATCACCGGCGCGATGACGCCGGGAGATTTGCTGCGCTTTCCGCAGGCGCTGTCGATCCGCGAGCGGACCGAGACGCCGGACGACGACGGCGCGCTGGCGGCGCGGGTCGAGGCGGCGGTCCAGGCGGCGCTCGAGGAACTGGACGGGATGCGGGTGCGCGAGGGCGGCTACCTGGCCAAGGACCTCGACGCCCGGCGCGCGCTGCTGGCCGAACTATTCGAGCGCGCGGCGGTGGCAGCGGATGCCGGCGTGACCGCGCTGCGCGCCCGGCTCGAGGCGCGGGTGCGGGACCTGCGCGCCGAAGCGCTCGCCGATGAAGGTCTGATCGCGCAGGAGATCGCCAAGTTCGTCGGCCGGTCCGACGTGACCGAGGAAGTCGTCCGCTTCCGGGGGCATCTCGAGCACTGGCGGGCACTGTCGGACGGCCCGGAGCCGTGCGGACGGAAGCTCGACTTCCTGATCCAGGAGATGAACCGGGAGGTCAACACCCTCGGATCGAAGGCCGAGGGCCCGGCCGTCTCGGAAGTGGTGGTCGCGCTGAAGGCGGAGCTCGAGAAGATGCGCGAGCAGGTGCAGAACGTTGAGTGAGCGGCGCCGCGGCCTGCTGTTTGTCGTCTCCGCCGCGTCGGGGACCGGCAAGACGACCGTCGTCGAACGGCTGGTCCAGTGCGTGCCGGATCTGGCGATGTCGCGGTCGTACACCTCGCGGGCGGCGCGGGCCGGCGAGGCCGACGGCATCGACTATAATTTCATCACCCGCAGCCGCTTTCAGGAGATGATCGCGGCGGACGCTTTCCTGGAGTGGGCGGACGTCTTCGGCAACTTCTACGGCACCGGCGCGGCCGACGCCGAGCGCGATTTGCAGGCGGGCAAGGACCTGGTCCTGGTCATCGACGTCCAGGGGGCGCGGCAGGTCAGACGCCGGACGCCGGACACCGTCGGCGTGTTCGTGCTGCCGCCGTCGTACGCCGTGCTCGAGCAGCGGCTGCGCGGCCGGAGCGCCGATCCGGAGGCGGCCATGCAGCGCCGGCTGCAGACCGCCCGCGACGAGGTGGCGGCGTTCGCCGAATACGACTACGTCGTCGTCAACGACGAGCTCGACGCCTGCGTCGACCGGATGCGCGCGATCGTGCTCGCCGAGCGGACCCGGCTGCGATCGGCGCGGCGCGCCGCCGAAACCATCGTCGCGACGTTCAACACGAGACCGTGATGCACTGCACAACCTGGAGGGCCGCATGGCACTGATTGCCCTTGGCGTCACCGGCGGCATCGGCGCCTACAAGTCGGTCGAGGTCGCGCGCGGGCTGCAGAAGCGCGGCCACGAGGTCGTCGCGATCATGACCCGCTCGGCGCGGAAGTTCGTCGGCGAAGTCACCTTCGAGGCGATCACCCGGCGGCCGGTGATCACCGACCAGTACGCCCGCGGCGCCAACGCCAGCATCGAACATATCGCGCTGGCGACCGACATCGCGCTGCTGCTGGTCGCGCCCGCGACCGCCAACGCGATCGGCAAGTTCGCCAACGGCATCGCCGACGACTTCCTGAGCAGCCTCTACCTGGCGACGCGCGCGCCGGTGCTGATGGCGCCGGCCATGAACACGCACATGCTGGAGCACCCGGTGGTGCGGCGGAACATCGCCACGCTCGAGGCGGCCGGCGTCCGGTTCGTCGATCCCGGCGAGGGCTTCCTGGCGTGCGGATGGATCGGCAAGGGCCGGCTCGCCGAGCCCGAGCAGATTGTCGAGGCGGCCGAGCACGTCCTCCGGCCGTCCGGGTCGCTGCTCGGCCGGATGGTGGTGGTCTCGGCCGGCCCGACCTACGAGGACAACGACGCGGTCCGCTACATCGGCAATCGATCGAGCGGCAAGATGGGCTACGCGATTGCCGCCGAGGCCGCCCGCCGCGGCGCGCGGGTCGTGCTGGTCTCCGGCCCGTCGCAGCTGCCGCCGCCGCAGGGGGTTGAAGTGATCGCCGTGCGCAGCGCCGACGAGATGCACCGCGCGGTGGCGCACCACGCCGCCGAGGCGGATGTCGTGGTGATGGCGGCCGCGGTGGCGGACTACACGCCGGCCGGCGGACGCGCGGCGGGGAAGATCGAAAAGGCGGACGCGCCGCTGGAGCTCCGGCTGGTGCGCACCGTCGATATCCTGGCCGAGCTCGGCCGCCGGCGCGGCAGCGGCGATCGCCCGATCCTGGTCGGCTTCGCCGCCGAGAGCGGCGACCCGGTGGCACGCGGCCGGACCAAGCTGGCGTCCAAGCAGGCAGACCTGATCGTCGCCAACGACATCGCGGCGGATCGCGGCGGCTTCGACTCGGACGACAACGCCGTGACGATCATCAGCCGCGACGGCGACGAAACCCTGGCGCTCGCCCCCAAGCCGCGGATTGCCGCCGGCATTCTCGACCGCGCCGAACGCCTGCTGGCAAGGATTGCCCGCTGAAATGAGCCAGCTTGCCGATCACCTTCGTTTCTATGAAGAGCTTGGTGTCAGCGGCATGAGCCGCGACGCCAAGTGGCGCCGGCGCGACCAGCCGGCGGCCGCCGACGTTCAGGCCGAGGCGCCGGCTGGATCGCCGGATCCAGCCGCCGCCGCTGGTGATCCCTCGCTGCCGCCCGCGTCCGACCTGACGGCCGGTCCGGTGCTGGTCCGCCCGATCGCCGAGGTCCTCGCCGACATCCGCACCGACATCGGCGAGTGCACGCGCTGCAAGCTGCACACGCTCGGACGCCGGCAGATCGTCTTCGGCACCGGCAGCGCGACCGCCGAGATCATGTTCGTCGGCGAGGCGCCGGGAGCCGACGAAGACGAGCAGGGGGTGCCGTTCGTCGGCCGCGCCGGCCAGCTCCTGACCAAGATGATCGAAGCCATGGGGCTGCGCCGCGATGAGGTCTATATCGCCAACGTGCTCAAGTGCCGGCCGCCCGGCAACCGCAACCCGGAGCCGGACGAGATTCAGACCTGCCAGCCGTTCCTGTTCCGCCAGATCGCCTCGATCGAACCGAAGGTCGTGATTGCGCTCGGCGCGTTTGCCGCGCGCACGCTGCTCGAGACCGCCGAGCCGATCTCGAAGCTGCGCGGACGCGTCTTCGATTTCCGCGGCGCGAAGCTGATTCCGACGTTCCATCCCTCGTTCCTGCTGCGCAGCCCCGGCTACAAGCGTGACGCCTGGGAGGATCTGAAGACCGCGCTGGAAGTGCTCGGCCGCCGCCCGCCGGCCGCCGCGGCGCCTGTCCCTGCCGAGTAGGCGCGCATGCGCCTGATAGCCGTCGCCGTTCCCGTCCCCGCGCTCGGCGCCCTCACGTACGCACTCCCCGACGACATGCCATTACCCGCCGTCGGTGCCCGCGTCCTCGTCCCGCTGGGCAACCGCGCCCTGACCGGCATCGTCACAAGCGAGACCACCGCAACGGCTGAGGACCCGGAGGGGATCAAGCCGGTCACCGAACTGCTCGACGCCGAGCCGTTCCTGCCGGCCGACGTCGTCCGCCTCGCGCTGTGGGTCGCCGACTACTACGCCGCCGGCCCCGGCGAGGCGCTGGCGACCGCGATGCCGCCGCGCGCCTGGGTCGAGAGCGCGCGCTACGTCCGCATCACGTCGATCGGGGAGGCGCGGCTGCTGACCGAGCGCGGCGCCAGTCGGCGGGTGCTCGACGCGCTGAGCGGCGGCAAGGTCGTACGCGTCGACGCGCTCGTCAAGGCCGGGGGCTCCGCCGCCCCGCTGCAGGCACTGCAGCGCGACGGCCTGATCGAGCTGACGCAGCCGCTCAAAGGGACGGCCGACGCATCCCGCACGGTGCGGTTCGCGGCGCTGACGGTGCAGGGCATCGACGTCGCGGACAGCCCTGACGCGGCAGGCGGCTCTCCGCTCCGGCTCGGCGGGCGCCAGCGCGAGGCGCTGGCGCTGCTCCGCGCCGCTCCCGCCGGTCTCGACACCGCCGCGCTCGATGCCCGCGGCATCACCGCCGCGACCGTCAAGCGCCTCGCCGCACTCGGGCTGCTGGCGATCTCGCGGCGGCGGATCGAGCGCGATCCGATGGAGCAGGGGGCCGCGCTGGCGGCGCGGCCGCCGCGCCCGCCGCACGAGCTGACCGAAGAACAGGCCGCCGCGTTCGAGCGCCTCCAGGCGCTGGCCGCGCTCGGCACCTTCACGCCGGTCGTGCTGCACGGCGTCACCGGCAGCGGCAAGACCGAGCTCTACCTGCGGCTCGCCGACGCCGTCCGCCGCTCGGGCCGCGGCGTCTTGATGCTGGTGCCGGAGATCGCGCTGACGCCCGCGGTCGCGGGGGTGTTCCGCGAAACGTTCGGCGAGCGCGTCGCCATCCAGCACAGCGGCCTCTCCGACGGTGAGCGCTACGATCAGTGGCAGCGCATCCGCCGCGGCGACGTCGACGTCGTCGTCGGCACGCGCTCGGCGGTGTTCGCGCCGCTTGCCTCGGTCGGCGTGATCATCGTTGACGAAGAGCACGACGGCTCCTACAAGCAGGAGGAGAGCCCGCGCTACCACGGCCGCGACGTCGCGATCGTGCGCGGCCGGCAGGCCGGGGCGCTGGTCGTGCTCGGCTCGGCGACGCCGTCGCTCGAGAGCTTCCACAACGCCGAGCTCGGCCGCTACTCGCTCATCACCCTCGAACGGCGCGTGCTCGATCGGCCGATGGCCGACGTCCGGGTCGTCGACATGCGGGCGGAGTTCGCCGAGTCCGGACCGGACGTGATCCTGAGCAGCGTGCTCTGCGACGGCATCGCCGACCGGCTGTCGCGGGGTGAGCAGGCGATCGTGCTCCTCAACCGCCGCGGCTTTGCCACCGCCGTCTTCTGCCGCCAGTGCGGCGAGACGCTCGAGTGCCCGAACTGCAGCGTGTCGCTCACCGTCCACCGCGCCGAGCGCCGCGCCCGCTGCCACTACTGCAACTACGCGGCGGCGATTCCGAAGGTCTGCGCCGCCTGCGCCGGGCCGTACCTGGAGCAGGTCGGCTTCGGCACCGAGCGGGTCGAGGCGGAAATCGTCGCTCGCTTTCCTGGCGCCCGCGTCGCCCGCGTTGACCGCGACACCATCCGCAAGCGCGGCGCGATTGCCGGCGTCCTGGGGCGCTTCGGCGCCGGCGAAATCGACGTGCTGGTCGGGACCCAGATGATCGCGAAGGGGCACGATTTCCCCCGCGTCACGCTCGTCGGCGTGATCTCGGCCGACGTCGGCCTCGGGCTGGCCGACTTCCGTGCCTCCGAGCGGACGTTCCAGCTCCTCACCCAGGTGGCCGGCCGCGCCGGCCGGGGAGAGATGCGCGGCGAGGCGGTCGTGCAGACGCTCTACCCGAAGCACTACAGCATCCGCCACGCCTGCCGGCAGGACTACGCCGCCTTCTACGCGGAGGAAATCATCTTCCGCCGCGGCATGCGCTACCCGCCATCGGTCGCGCTCATCAACGCCGTCGTCCGGGCCAGGACGCGGGACGGCGCCATGGACGACGCCGGGGAGATCGTCAAGGCGCTGCAGATCGGCGGCGAGGGATATCGCGTGCTGGGACCGGCGCCGGCCCCCCTCAGCCGGCTGAAAGGGGAGCATCGCGCGCAGCTGTTCCTCAAGGGCAGCCACCGGCCGGCGATGCGCCAGGCGCTCCAGGCGGTGCTCTCCACCCGGCCGGACATCCGTCGCCGGACAATGGTGGACGTGGATCCGATGACGGTGCTGTAGGGCGATTGGTTTAGAGGAGCCTGCCGGGGCAATGGAAATCGCCAGGGCGGGTCCTGTCCGCGAACAGCCCCAGTTGGTGCTCGGCACAATGCGCTCGCCACGGGAGTCGCCTGCGCGCCAACCGGGGCGCCCCGTTCGCGGCCACCCGCGAGCGGCGCTATACAAATCGACCGGAGAGGCGGCTAGCGGCTGCCGACCAGGTCCTGCAGCTGGATCGGCACGGGCGTGAAGCAGAGGATGAACATGACGAGCGCGACGATCGCAATGATGATCCGGCCGCGGTCGAGCGGCTCGTCCTCATAGATGACGCGCGGGTGGCGCGGCCCGAACATGAACAGCATTACCACCATCATCGTCGTCATCACCAGCCAGCTGATCGACACGAAGGTCATCGCGACGGCGGTCCCGACGGTGGCGAGCGAAATCGGCGTCGACCAGCGGCCGAGCGTCGCGTAGGTGATGTGCCCGCCGTCGAGCTGGCCGAACGGCAGCAGGTTGAGCGCCGTGGCGAGCATGCCGAACCACGCGGCAAAGACCATCGGATGAATGTTCACGGTCGAGGCGTCCGGCACCGCGCCGAATACCGCGTAGGTCGCGATCTTGAAGAGCAGCGGCTCGCCGAGGAAGAGGACGCTGCCCTCGGTCGGGGCCGCGACGATGTTCGACAGCGTCATGCCGATGAAGAGCGCCGGGACGAGCACGACGAAGCCGGCGATCGGGCCGGCGACGCCGATGTCGAACAGCACCCGGCGGGTCGGAAACGCCTCACGGATGCGGATCACGGCACCGAGAGTGCCGGTCAGGAAAATTCCGGGCGGCATCGGAATGAAGTAGGGAAGGCTCGCGTCGACGTTGTATCGTCGACAGAGCAGGTAGTGTCCCATCTCGTGGGCGCCGAGAATCGCGAGCAGCGTGCCGCTGTACCAGAAGCCGTGCAGCAGGAGGCCCCAGGACAGTCCCACCTGCCGGTGGGAGAACTCGGACAGGAAGCTGGCGTAGTGGAGCGCTCCGGCGGCCGTCGTCGTCAGGAGAGTCAGCAGGAACAGCAGGATGTGCCGCCAGAGCCGCCCCTCGAACTTGCGGCGGTGGCGCAGGGGCGCAAATGAGGCCTCGAACGGCTCGAGCGGGTAGGCTGTCGCCGGATCCCCGGCGTCGTCAGCGGGATACGACAATCAGCCTCCGATGTTCTGGAGGTCCTTGCCGGGCTTGAAGCGGATGGTGCGCCCGGGCGGAATGCGCACTTCCTTGCCGGTGCGGGGATTGCGGCCGATGCCGCGCTTGCGCGGCTTCACCTGGAAGACGCCGAAGCCGCGGAGCTCGATGCGCTCGCCGCGCTGCATCGAGAGGCGCATCGCGTCGAACACGGCGTCCACAGCCACCTCGGCCTTGACCTTGGTGATATCGGCGATTTTGGACACCTCGTTGACGATGTCAACCTTGATCATGCTTAGGCGCTCCTCGGGATTTGTAACTACTATAAATATCGGCACTTACGCTGTCAAGCCTGGTCGTAAATAGAGATCTCGATGCCTCCGAAACCGAGTGTGCACGGTCCAAAGGTCGTGCTGGTGGGACGGCCCAACGTGGGCAAGTCCACCCTGTTCAACCGCATCACCAATTCGCGGCGGTCGATCGTGACGGCCATCCCAGGCACCACCCGTGACGTCATCTCCCAGCAGGGCGAATGGCAGGGAGTGACCTTCAACCTGGTGGATACCGGGGGGATGTTCGGCGCCAACGAGGACCCGCTCCATGAACTGGTGGTGATTGCCGGCCGCCGGGCGCTCGAAACCGCCGATCTCGTGGTGTTCGTGGTGGATGGCCGTGAGGGGCTGGTGCCCGGGGACCACGAGATTGCCTCGCGGCTGCGCAGCGTCAAGGTGCCGGTGCTGATGGCGGTCAACAAGACCGACGACAAGCGGGCGCGCGGGCGGGCGGTCGAGTTCTACCAGCTGGGATTCGAGCCTGTGGTCGAGCTTGCGGCCGAGCACGGTGAAGGCGTCGGCGATCTGCTCGACGAGATCATCGAGCGCCTGCCGAAGAAGGCCGGGGCGGAGCCCGATGCGCCGGAGGAGACCGCGGTCGCGATCGTCGGCCGGCCGAACGTCGGGAAGTCGTCGCTGCTCAACCGGTTACTGAAGGAAGAGCGATCGATCGTCAGCGAGCGACCGGGCACCACCCGCGACACCGTCGACGCGGTGCTGACGTGGCGCCACCGGACGTTCCGGATCGTCGATACCGCGGGCATCCGCCGCGCCGGGCGGGTGGCGCGAAGCGGCCAGCTCGAGTCGCTAAGCGTGATCCTGTCGCGCCGGGCGATCGGCCAGGCGGATGTCGCGGTCCTGCTGATCGACTCGGCCGAGGGGGCGACCGACCAGGACGCGACGATTGCCGGCGAGGCCGAGAAGGCCGGCTGCGGCATCATCGTCGCGGCGAACAAGTGGGATCTGATGAAGGGGCGGGGGACCGACTTCTCCAAGGAGTTCGACGACAAGCTGCGGCAGCAGATGAAGTTCCTCGAGTACGCGCCGATCCTGCACATCTCGGCGGCGACCGGCGAGCGGACACTGAAGGTGCTCGAGGCGATCGACATGGTGGCAGCGGCACGGTCCAAGCGGATCCCGACCGGAGAGCTGAACCGCTTCATCCAGACGGTGACGGCGACTCACCCGCCGGCCAGCCCGGGCCGGCGGCAGGTGCGGATCCTCTATGCGACGCAGAAGGGGACCGCGCCGCCGACCTTCGTGCTGTTCACGAACGTCGCGACCGAGTTCCATTTCTCCTACGAGCGGTACCTCGTCAACCGCCTGCGCGAGACGTTCGGCCTGGTCGGGACGCCGATCCGGCTGCAGGTCAGGCGCCGCGAGCGGTAGGGAGGGGCCGTTGAGCTCGGCCGCCGGCCCATCCTCCGTCCCGTCGCGCGAAGGTCTCTGATATACTGCCGCCACGCCCCGATGACCGGTGTGACAACCGTCGAGATTCCGAATCGATCGCTGTTCCGTCAGCCTGAGGTGTGCGAGATTGCCCAGGTCCAGTCGTACGTACTGCGGTCCTGGGAGGCGGAGTTCCCGGACCTTGGTGTCGCGAAGACCGAGGGGGGCGCGCGGGTCTACCGGCGGGCGGACGTCGAGTTCGTGCTGCGGATCAAGCACCTGCTGTTTGTCGAAGGGCTGACGCTGGCAGGCGCCCGCCGCAAGCTGCTGGGGGAGCGGCCGCCCGAGCCGGCCTCGGACAGCGGCCTCGAGGATCTGGACCGGCTGGTCGGCAGCGACGCGCGCGAGCGGATCCTGCAGGTCAAGCGCGGCCTGCACGAGATCGCGGCGCTCCTCGCGCGCAATCCGCAGGAGCCGTCCACCGCGGACAACCTGTTCGCGCTGGAGGCGAAAGCGCCGAAGCGGGCGGCGAAGAAGAAGCGGTAGTTCGTTTCGGGATGTGGCGCAGCCTGGTAGCGCACCTGACTGGGGGTCAGGGGGTCGCTGGTTCGAATCCAGTCATCCCGACCAATAAAAATGGGCCTGTTTGAGGAATCGAACAGGCCCATTTGTCGTTTGCGCGCTACCAACGCCACGCACACCCTCCCCCTTACCTCCCGGGCAGGACGCGCAGATGGAACGCGGTCCGCGCCGCTGTCGCGGCAATCGGCATAGGACCGAAATGGTCCCCGACCTCCATCGTCTGCGGCAGATCCTTCGTGACGGCCGGCCACTCCGGCAGGCCCTTCCCGTTGGGATTGCCGGTCGCGGCGAAGTTGGCCCAGTACGACGACAGCGTGTCGGCAATATCGCGATCGGTGGCGGTGAACGGGCGGCTCGACATCGACAGGGTGTTCAGGACGTAGGGCACCTCTGAGGTGTGGAACGCGCCGTACTGTTCGGCATCCGGGCCCGGCAGGGTGTGGGTCCAGAAGTAGGTGAACGCGTCGGTCCTCGCGGTTTTCGCGCGGTCCAGCGCCCAGAGATAGAGCGTCGCGCGGGCGCGGTCGCGGGCGCTGTCGTTCTGCGCGCGCCTGGCATCCTCGTCTGTCGCCGCCGGATAAAGGGCGAGGAACTCCTCGGCCGCCGCGCCGTAGCGCTGCCGCGCGTCGCGCTGAAACGATTCGAGCGTCGCCGTCGGATGCGGCGCCGCGCCACCCTCGTCGGCATTGACGCCGGTCAGCGTCGGAACATCATTCTGCCTGCCCGCAGCAAACACGTCGCGGACAGCTGCCGGCAGCGCGTATCCATCCGGCACCGGCCCGAAGCGCGGACCTTGAACGGGCGCGACGGCCTCCTGCCACGGCATCGCCCGCAGCGCCGCGATCCCGTCAGCCTTCTTCGCCGCCGCGAAGCGGACCCCGTCCGCCTCCTGATCCGCCATCGTCCGTGCGCCGGTGACGCCAGTCCCGCTGTCCGCAATCGCGCGTTGGAACAGTCCCTTCGCCAGCGGCGACGCCGTCAGGCTGTGGACGGCGCTCGCCCCGGCAGATTGCCCCGCGACCGTGACGCGATCCGGGTCGCCGCCGAACGCCGCGACATTGGCGTGTACCCAGCGCAGGGCGGCGATCTGATCGAGCAGCCCGTAGTTGCCGGAGGCGTGGTACGAAGCCTCCGCGGTGAGTTCCGGGTGGGACAGGAACCCCAGCACGCCAACGCGGTAATTGAATGTCACGACGACGAGGCCCTTCGAGGCCAGCCCCTCGCCGTCGTAGCTTGGGATTGAGCCGGAGCCTTCGACGTTCGCGCCGCCGTAGATGTAGACGAACACCGGCCGGCGTCCCGACGGCGATGGCGTCCAGACGTTCAGGTAGAGGCAGTCCTCGCTGACCTCGCCGTGCGCCATGAACTCGTACGTCCAGGGCTTCTTCTCCGTAACGATCGTCTGGATGCAGCTCGGGGAGAACGCGTCGGCCTTCCGCACGCCGGTCCACGCGGCCGGCGCCGCGGGCGCGCGCCACCGCAACGGCCCCACCGGCGGCGCGGCGAACGGGATGCCCTTGAACACGGCAATCGCGGAGTTGCGTCCGGCGGTCCCCGACACGAGCCCCGGCGCGGTCTTGACTGGCGTCTGCGGCGCGTCCGCCATGGCGAGTGCCAGGCCGGCGATAGCGATCGCTCCGATGGTCATACGAATCATGGCGACATCCTACTGCGTACGCGGAGCTGACAGCTGACAGCTGTGAAGGGCCTCCTCTCCGTCACCCGACCCTGCCGCAATTTTCATCCTTCATCAGTCCACCCTCACGACTTCTCAGGCCGCACGGTCTTATCGTGTCCGCATGGTCAAAGCGGAGCGCTGGCGCGGGACCTGTGCACTCACTGGAGCGACGGCCGGCCAGCGCGATCGCCCCGAACGGACGTAGTGGTGCCGACATCCGGCGTCGGCAGGCCCTCAGCCCCGGATCTCTCGCGCGACGGCTCCGACCAGCTCCAGCGTCTGCCGCTGCTCAGCTGACTACCGGGCGTTGCCCTCGTCGGTGGTCACGGCCGTCGCGACCTATTCGGACTTCAAGCGCTTCGAGACCTCTGCGACGTTCAGGTAGAGCGACATCAACTGGCGGTCATAAAGTCGATCATGTGACAGACCACGCCCCGGGCGGCTGCCGGCGTCGGATGGTCTGGACACGCATAAATCTGCGCGCCGCGCGGCGGCACCGACGCTATTATCAGCAGATATGCCCACGGTTTCCCCCCCTCTTCCTGACGTCCTGCAGTTCATGGGAATGCTGTGGGCGCTCGAGCACGCCCTCCAGAAGGCTTCCAAGCGGATGGGGGCGCGGCTCGGCGTCACCGGCATGCAGCGTCTCGTCCTGCGCATCGTCGGGCTCTATCCGGGCGCGTCGGCGGGGGAGATCGCGGCCATTCTCCACGTTCACCCGAGCACGCTGACCGGCGTGCTGCGCCGGCTGGCGGCGCAGGACCTGATCGTCCGCTCCGCGCACGCCGCCGATCGCCGCCGCGCCGTTCTGCGGCTGACGGCGCGCGGCCGCCGGCTGAACGGCATCACCCGGGGCACGGTCGAGGCCAGCGTGCGAACCGCGCTGCGCGGGGTGTCGCTGCGCGACCGCGCCGTCGCCCGGCGGGTCCTGACCACGGTCTGCGACGCGCTCGAATAGGCGCCACGCGCCGCTGGCGCGCCCGCAGAGGTTGAGGCGCCGTCGGCCGAGGCAGTATGATCGATGTTTTGAGCATCAATGAGTGACGAACCGGACCCGAACGTCGGCGCGGCCGCCCGCGCCGTGCCCGAGCGGACGTTCGTGCAGAAAGAGATCGTCGTGCTGCTGCTCCTCAGCCTCGCGACGACCGCGGCATTCATCCTGACCCGGGCCGCCGCCGCCGCCAACCGTGAGCTTCGCCGCCAGGATGCGGCGACCTGGTTCGCGCGCGGTCAGGAGGCCACCGGCGCCGGCCGCGCCGACGGGGCGGTCCGGGCCTTTCAGCGGGCCAGCGGCATGGAGGGGGACAACCCGGCCTACCGCCTCGCGCTCGCCGCCGCGCTCGCCGCCGATCACAAGGAGGAGGCGGCCCGCCAGGTGCTGCTCGGCGTCCGCGAGCGCGCCCCCGAAGATCCCGCCGTCAATCTCCAGCTGGCGCGCATCGAAGCGCAGCGCGGCGACACCACCGCGGCGGAAAAGTACTACCACAACGCACTCTATGGATCCTGGCGGATCGAGGACGCCGCCGCCCGGCGCCAGGCACGGTTCGAGCTGATCAACTACCTGCTGGACCACGGCAACAGCAAACGCGCGGTGTCCGAGCTGCTGGTGCTCAGCGCCAATCTTCCCGAGGACCCGGCGACCGAGACCAAAGTCGCCCGGCTGTTCCTCCGGGCGGGTGATGCGCAGCTCGCGCTCGATCACTTCGAGCGGACGCTCGCGCGCGACCCGCGCAACGCGGCGGCGCTGGCCGGCGCCGCCCGGGCGTCGTTCAATATCGGCGACTATCCGCGGGCCGTGCGCTACGCGGGCCGCGCCCCGGACGACCCGGATGTCGCCGAGGTCCGCGGCGTCGCCGAGCGTGTCATCGGCGGCGACCCGCTGCGGCCGCGCCTCGCCGGCAGCGACCGCCGGGCGCGCGCGATCGCCGGGCTCTCGTACGCCAGCGCCCGCGTCAAGGGCTGCGCCGCCACAACCGGCCGCGCCGATGCCACGCTCACCGGGCTGGCGGCCGAGGCCGCCGCCCCGGCCATGACGCCGGCGGCTCTGCGCGCCTCGCCGGACACGATCGAGGAGGTCGTCGCGCTGACGGTCCGGATGGTGCGGCGGGCAGCCGCCGTCTGCGCGCCGGCGACGGTTGACGACCGTGGCTGGCTGATCATCGGCGGCCTCCACGACAAGGACGCGCAGTGAAGTTTTTTCGCACCATCTCGCCGCAGCAGCTGCGCCTGCGCGAACACCAGATCTTTCTCGCCCTGACCATCGTCGTCGGCATCCTTGCCGGCCTGTCGGCGGTGCTGTTCACCGTGGCGATTGACCGCGTCACGCGGCTGCTGTTCGGCCTCGACCCGAGCGCGGCGCGGATGTTCATCGTCCCGATTGCGGTGAGCGTGCTGACCGGGATCCTGCTCGTCAAGGTCTTCCCCGGGGTGCGCGGCAGCGGCGTGCCGCAGACCGAGGCGGCGTATCACCTGCACGGCGGGATCATTCCGCGGCGGGTGCCGTTCGGCAAGTTCCTGACCGGCGTGCTCTGCATCGGCTCCGGGCATTCGATGGGCCGGGAGGGTCCGTCGGTACAGATTGGCGCCGGACTCGCCTCGGCGGTCGGGCAATGGCTCAACCTGCCACGGGCCCGGCAACGGGATCTGCTGGCGGTCGGCGCCGCCGGGGCGCTGGCGGCCGCCTTCAACACGCCGGTCGCGGCGGTGCTGTTCGCGCTCGAGGAGATCATCGGCGATCTGAACGCCGGACTGCTCGGCTCGACCGTCGTCGCCTCCGTCGCGGCCGTCATCGTCGAGCGATCGATCCTCGGCAACGAGCCGCTGTTTCGCGTGCCGACCTATCACCTGCAGCACCCGGCGGAGCTGCTCGCTTACGGAGCGCTCGGGATTGCCGGCGGGATTATTTCGGTGGTGTTCTGCAAGACCCTGCTCGGCGCCCGGGCGGCGTTCCAGCGGATGCCGGGCTGGTCGCGGATGCTGCAGCCGGCGCTCGGCGGCCTCGGCATCGGCGCGCTGCTGCTCGTCGCGCCGCAGGTCCGCGGCGTCGGCTACGAGTATGTCGACCAGGCGCTCAACGGCGGGATGGCGGTCCGGATGATGGTCCTGCTGTGCGGGTTGAAGATCGTCGCGACGATTGTCTCGTATTCATCCGGCAACGCCGGCGGCATATTTGCGCCGTCGCTGTATATCGGCGCGATGGCCGGCGGCGCGCTCGGCACCTTCGTCCATCGCATCGCGCCGTTTCCGACCGCCGATCCCGGCGCGTATGCGCTGGTCGGGATGGGGACGCTGTTTGCCGGCATCATCCGCGCGCCGATGACCTCGGTCTTCATGATTTTCGAGATCACCCAGGACTACCAGATCCTCGTCCCACTGATGGTCGCCAACCTGCTGGCATTCGTGATCTCGCGGCGCTACCAGCCGACGCCGGTCTACCATGCCCTGCTCAAGCAGGACGACATCCACCTGCCGACCGCGCTCACCCGGGGGCTGCCGACGACATGGACAGCGGCCGACGTCATGACCGCACCGCCGCCGCTGGCGCCAGGAGACGCGGCCATCGCGACGCTGTGGCACCAGGCGCCGCGCCGGGACGCGGTCGGATGGCTGATCGGCACCGCCGAGCGGATTGAAGGAGCCGTCTCGACCGCCCGCGTCGCCGATGCGATGGCGTCGGGGCAGGGCAGCGAGCCGGTCCGGACTCTGCTCGACGACGCGCTCGTCCACGCCCACCCCGACCACCCCTCCGACATCGTCCTCGAGCGGCTCGCCGCCGGCAGCGGCATGCTGCCGATCCTGAGCCGCGACGACGGCGCCCGGGCGCTCGGCGTCGTCACGCTGCGCGACGTCGTCCGCTTTCTCGGCGTCCGCGCCGTGCCGGACAGCAATTCTCACAGCTAGAGGGCAGAGGAACCAGACACAGCCGAATGGTTGTGCCCTGACCGGCACGGCACCCCAGCGTGCGCGCGCGCTCCTACGAGCACTTCCGGGTCGGCAGGATCAGCGGCGGGGCCGCCGGCTGCGAGAAATCGAACATATCGAGCAGGCTGTTGGCCTCGACCTCGCGCCTCGACAGCGCCTTCAGCTTGTAGCGGTTCTCGATGAGCTGCAGCACCGACGCAAATTCATAGGTGGTGTGTGAGACCGTCTGCTCGCGCGCATACGGCGAGATGACGATCAGCGGCACCCGCGGCCCGAGCCCGAGGTGATCGAGCCGCGGCGGCGCGACGTGATCGTAGAACCCGCCGAAGTCATCCCACGTCAGCACGATTGCCGTCGTCGGCCAGTTGGGCCCGCGCATGATCGCGTTGATCTGCTGCACCGTCCAGTTTTCCCCCTCGCAGACCGAGACGCTCATCGTCGTGCCGGCGAAGGCATCGACGGTCGGGTGCTCGCTGATGTCGAAGTCGGGAATCAGCCAGCTCACCGCCGGCAGCGTACCGTTGGTCGCATCCTTGACGAACCCTTGGAACGGGACGACGCGGGTTTGCCACAGCGGCCCCTGCCGGATGTGCCGGATGGCGTCGAAGGCCGACCAGATGTAGCCGTGCTGCCCCTGCGAGGGGGCGTAGTAGCGCCACGACACGCCGGCGGCCTCGAGGTTGTCGCCGACGGTGCGGAAGTCGAAGCACGGGTATCGCCTCGCCACTTCACCGTTCGGCTCGACCACCTCGACGGTGGTCCGGATGTCGGAGTCGCAGCCCCACCTGAGCGAGTTGGGATTATTGATGGCGCCGCCCGACTCCCCGGCGATGGTGTACAGGTGGTTGGGGAAGCTTGGTCCCGCGAGGGATGAGAACATGCGATCGGCGAGGGTGAAATGACTGGCGTAGCTCCAGTAGTTCGGAATGTCCGAGGCAAGCGACTGCGTCATGCTGAGAAAGTCGTTCTTCACGTTGCCGTCGCGGACGAGGTCGAAGCGGTCCATCTGGCCGTTGTTCATCGCGCGGCGGGCGTCTTCCCAGTCGTGGCCGATATCCCGGGTCATCCGATCCGGCGCGCGGCGCAGTTGGATCCGCTGGCCGGTCGAAATCAGCCCCGTCGTCGCGCCGTCGGCGCCCGGAAACGTCCCGAAATACGTATCAAACGATCGGTTCTCTTTGACGATGAAGACGATGTGCTGAATCCTGGCGCGAAAGTCGTTCAGGTTGCTGGGCGGCGGCGCCGGAATGACCGGGATGCGGCGGGTCCTGAACGACGGGGTCTGCGCGTCGACGTTCGGCGCCGCCGGACTGGACGAGAAACCGATCAGCAGCGCGGCCAGCGCTGCGCTGCCGAGGATACGCCCGAGATACTTGTTCAACTTCGATCCCTTGTCGGCCTGCCGCGGATTGCGGTGTGCGCGCGTCACCGTTTCAACCGGCTACGGTTTTAGAAGAGCAGCTGCAGTCCGGCGCCGGCGTGCACTCCGCCGACGGATACGGGCCCGGCGCCCGACTCTGGAAACGTCGCCGTGGCGCGCGCATATCGCAGCGCGCCGGCAACGGCGAGATGCCTCGTGAGGCGCCACCCGACGTCGCCGCCAATGTTGCCGCCGGTGGCCGTCTGGCGTTGACGCAGGACCGTGGCGCCGTCGTAGGTCGCCGTGTCGTACGGCTCGGTCGCGCTGAAGGCGACATCGGCGACGAAGTCCTGGTCGACTGTGAAGACGGACGGGCCGCCTGAGACGATGACGGCGAGGCGCGGCCCGAGCTGCGCCCAGTACGCCGCCTGGAAATGCACGGCCAGTTCGTTATGCGCGGCGCCGGCAGGGCCCGAGATTTGGCGGGGCTGCCCGAACTGGAAGGGGTGGGGGAGCAGCGCGGTGACCTGCGCGGATCCGGATTCGTGGAGGTACGAACCCGCCAGCCCGAGACCGAAATGCCGCCACAGCCGTACCGTGACGCCGGCGTCCGCGGTCGGGTGCCGCGTGACCGTATAGGCGGTGGTCAGCGACCCTTCCTCGGAATACTCCTCGAACGTGACCGACTGGGAGAACGTCCGCTCGGTCAGCAGGTAGCCGCCGGTGAGCGACACGGCGACGCGGTCAGTCGGCGGGCTTTGCGCCAGCGCCGGCGTGACAGCCGTCAGGACCAGCGCCGACACGAGGGCCATCGGAGCCGGCCGGCTGAGAACGACAAGACGCAGGAACGCTGCCAGCCGGGGTGTGACGCGTGGAATCATAACTACCCGATCCAGCTTCAGCCTAAGGGTGCCTCGCAACCGACCCGTGTCCGAGCGACGAGACGCCCAGCGTGGATCAGGAACAATCACGCAGCGGCAGGACCAGAGGCGGCGCTGGCACCTGCGAGAAGTCGAACATGTCAAGCAGGCTGTTGGCCTCCACGTCGCGCCTGGATAAGGCCTTCAGCCGATGTCGTGTTTCGATGAACTGTAACACCGATGCGGTCTCGTAGACCGTGTGCGACACGATCCCTTCCTTGACGTAAGGAGAGATGACGATCAGCGGGACGCGCGGCCCGAGGCCGTACTGGTCGACGCGGGGCGGCGGCGCGTGGTCGTAGAAACCGCCGAAATCATCCCAGGTCAACACGATGGCGGTGGTCGGCCAGTCCGCGCCCTGCATGATGGCATTGATGTTCTGGACCGTCCAGTTCTCCCCCTCGCACAGGCTGACGGTCGGGGGACCGCCGGGAATGGGACGCGTCGGGTGGTCGCTGACCGACCAGTCGGGCACCAGCCAGCTCACGGCCGGCAGCGTCCCCTCGGCCGCGTCCTCCAGGAACTGGCCGTACGGCACCACGCGCTCGTCCCACAGCGGCGAGGCGCGGATGTGCCGGATCGCGTCGAACACCGACCAGATGTATCCCACCTGCGTCGCGACGGGCGCGTAATACCGCCAGGACACGCCGGCGCTCTCCAGGCGATCCGCCACTGTCAGGAAGTCGAAACAGGGGAACTGAGTCGTCGTGTTGCCGGCGGCGTCGAGGATCTGCACCTTGGTGCGGGTTTCGTCAGCATCGCAGCCCCATCTGAGCGAGTTGGGGTTGCTGATGATGCCGCCGGCCTGCCCCGACACCGCATAGAGGTGATTCGGGAAGCTCTCGGCCGCCTCCGCCTCGAACATGTGATCGCCGAGCGCGAACTGCTCGGCGTAGCGCCAGTAGTTGGGAATGTCCGACGCGACGTGCTGGGACATGCTCAGGAAGTCCCCGTCGACGTTCCCCTGCTCGACGAGATCGAATCGATCCATCCGGCCGTCGTTGATTGCGGTGTGGGTGTCGGCCCACGTGTGGCCCAGGTCATGCGCCGTCCGATCCGGCGTATGGCCAAGCGCGATCCGCTCGCCGGTCGAGATCACGCCACTGGTCGCACCGTCAGCTCCCGGAAAGGTGCCGAATAAATTATCGAAGGATCGGTTTTCCTTGATGATGTAGACGATGTGCTGAATCTTCGCCCGGAATGCGTCGTGCTGGACCGGCGAGGGACGCGGCATGACCGGGATGTGCTGCGCGGCCGACACGCGCGTCCGGCGCCAGCCCGCGTCGGACGCATTCGGCGATGGCCAGATCCCCGTCAGGACCAGAGCGCCGGTCACGGATGCGGCCAGTGCCCATCGCGCTAATGTCGTTGTCCGCACGTCGCACCTCTCGCCGAGCTCGACAGTGAGCCGGCATTACCAGTCTCTGAGAGGTTACGACGCAGACGCGTGGGCAATTTACCTGCGGCGCGTGTGCGATACTTTCAGGTCTGCATGGTGGAGCGACTCGCGCTCGAGGCTCTCGGTGTGTCCAAGCGCTACGGAGACCGGGAGGCGCTCGGCGGCGTCGACCTGATCGCCCGTCCCGGGCAGCTGCACGGTCTCCTCGGTCCGAACGGCGCCGGCAAGACGACGCTGCTTCGCATCCTGCTCGGCCTCGTCCGGCCTGACACCGGTACTATCAGCCTGCTCGGCGCCCCGCTCGACACCGGCCGAGGACTGGCTGAGGGCATCGCCGGGTTCGTCGAGATGCCCGGGTTCTATCCCTATCTATCGGGACGCGACAATCTCCGGCTGCTCGAGCGCCTCGACGCCGGCGGGGCGGCGCCGCGCATCAGCACGAGCGGGTCCGTCCTCGAGCAGGTCGGCCTGGCGGCGCATGCCGACCGGAATGTCGCCGGTTATTCCGCGGGCATGCGCCAGCGTCTGGCTCTGGCGGCGGCGCTGCTGCGAGCGCCGCGGCTGCTGCTGCTCGACGAGCCGACGAATGCGCTCGATCCCGCCGGTGCGCGCGACATTCGCGCGCTGCTCGCTGGGCTGGCGGCGCAGGGGACGGCGGTGGTCCTCAGCAGCCATGACATGACGGAAATCGAGGCGCTCTGCGCGGTCGTGACGGTTCTCCACGAAGGGCGGGTCGTGGTTGCGGGCGCGGTCGCGGAGCTGCGGCGCCGCGCGCCGGCGGACGTCTACGCCGTGCACACCAGCAGCGACGCCGCCGCGATCCGCCTCGCGGCCGGTCACTCCGGCGTCCGCGTCACGGTCCCGCCTGAGGGGACGGGCTTCGGCCTGTCGGCCGGCCTCGACGCACTCGACACCTTCGTCCTGGCGCTCGGCCAGGCCGGCATCGCCGTCCGCAGCCTGGAGCGCCGGGCGCGCTCGCTCGAGGCGATGTTTCTGCAGCTCACCGCCGATGCCCGGGGAACCGAGCCCGCCGACCGAAGGACCGCCTCATGAGCCTGCGCGGCGCCCTGGCGGTCGCGGGCGTGGAGAGCGCGAAGCTCGGTGCGCAGCCGGCCGTCCAGATTCTGCTGGGCGTGTGCATGCTTGGGCCATTTGCGTTTCTCGAGGTCGTGCGGCTGCAGGCCAGTCTGCCCGAGGACACGCTGTATGGCCGCGCGCTCAGGGATTCGGGCTTCGCGACGCCGCTCGTGGTGCTGGGTTTCGCGGGACTGTGGGGCCTCCCGGTCGTCACCAGCGTCATCGGCGGCGACCTGTTCGCCGGTGAAGATCGGCACCGCACCTGGACGACCATCCTGACGCGCTCGCGCAGCCGGGCGGAGCTGTTCACAGGCAAAGTGCTCGCGGCGCTCGGCTTCTCGCTGCTGGCTATCACGGCGCTGGCGGCCGGCAGTCTGGCGGCCGGCCTGCTGCTCGTCGGACATCAGCCGCTCGTCGATCTGTCGGGAGTCGTCCTCCTGCCCGCCAGGGCGCTCGGTGGCGTGGCTATCGCGTGGGCCTCCGCGCTGCCGCCGGCGTTCGGCTTCCTGGCCGTGGCCATCCTGGTATCGGCGGCCACCCGGAGCGGCGCCGCCGGTGTCGGGGTGCCGGTGGTCGCCGCGCTGCTGATGCAACTGCTCGCGCTCGCAGACGGCGCGGACACGTTCCGGCGCCTGCAGATGACCTCCGCGTTCGGCGCCTGGCACGGGCTCCTGCAGGAGCATCGCTACTATCGTCCGCTGATTGACGGCGCGGCGGTGAGCGTCACCTGTGTCGTGGTGTGCCTCGCGCTCGCATATCGGGCGCTGCAGCGCCGGGACATCGCCGGATGAAGACGCTGCACCGGCGGATGGCGGCATGCGGCGTCGTCCTGGCCGCCGCCGGCTGCGGGGCGAGCCCGATCACGTCCGCCCGGATCGAGCGCGCCGTCGCGCCGACCTTCGCGAATCTCGTCGAGGCCCAGCTCTCGCAGCTCGGGCTGGCTCGCCTGCCCGCTTCCGATATTACCGTCACCGCCAGCTGCCGGAAGGTCACTGCCGGCACCACCGGCGCCGGCGCTGGCGACTGGATCTGCACGCTCGTCTGGCACGGCCCAAACAGCGGCGTCATGCGCGACACCTACGACCTCGCGGTGGCGGCCGACGGCTGCTACAGCGCCACCGTCGACAGCGCGGAAGCGCAGCTGGGCGGACCGACGATCGCCGATGCAGCCGGCCGGGAGCGGAAGAACCTGCTGTACTCGTTCGAAGGCTGCTTCGACACGACATAGCGACCGCGACACGTACCACCTCGACCATTCGAGACGGCATTTCCTCCATCGTTCGCGCTATGATCGAGTGGTGACTCTCGCGTGTCGACGGCTGGCGTTGCTCGTGGTCCTGACGCTCGTGGCGTTGCCGCTGGCGCTGGACGCCTGCCTGATCCGCTGCATGCGCCCGGCCGCAACCAGCAACGTGATTGCCGGCGAACGGCATTGCGACGGTCCGGCTCGCCCCGCCTCGCCGGCGGCCTCGATGGGCACGTGCATCCATCATCACGATGCTGATGGGAATCTGACCGGCCCGCCGTCGGCTCCGAAATTCGAGCTGCTCGGACTCCAGGCTTTCGTGGCGCCGCCGACGACGATGTCGCGCCCCGGCGTCCCGGCCGCCGTCACGATTAGTCGCGCGAGACCACCCTCCGCCCGCTCGCACCCGTTCAGTATTCCGCTTCGCGTCTGATCCCGACCTCAGCTCTCTGAAGCGTTCGTCACGGCGCGCCTGACGGACGACGTGTCTTCACGTGCGAGTCGAGGGACCGGAAATGATCAAGGAGTTCGTTCGTTCGAGTAGCTGCGCGGCCTTGCTGTGGATCGGGGCGGCGGTGGTTCTACATGCGCAGCCGGCCTCGCCGGTTCCCGCCGCGGCGCCCGCGAGTGACGCCGCCATGCAGCCGCATATGTCGATGCCGGAGGCCGGCGCGGGATGGACGTTCATGCAGGACGGAGTGGTGTTCGCGATGCTCAACCGGCAGGGCGGGCCGCGCGGGGACACCGAGTTCCGGGTGCCGAACTGGTGGATGGGCATGGCCACCCGGAAAGTGAAGAGTTCGAGCCTGACGCTCAACGCGATGCTGAGCCTCGACCCCGCGACTGTCGGGAAGCGCGGCTATGCGGAAATCTTCCAGGTCGGAGAAGCGCTCAACGGGGCGCCGGTGATCGACAGGCAGCATCCCCACGATCTGTTCATGCAGCTGGCGGCCGTGTGGCGGGTGCCGATCGGCCAGGACACAGGCCTGACGCTGGCTGGCGCTCCGGCAGGGGAGCCGGCGCTCGGCCCGGTCGCCTTCATGCATCGCGCCTCAGCGGCGGAGAACCCGCTGGCGGCGCTCTCGCATCACACCTTCGATTCGACCCACATCGCCTACGGGGTGATTACGGCGGCGGTCGATCGCGGGCCGTGGGTGGTCGAGGGCTCACTCTTCAACGGCCGGGAGCCGGACGAGAACCGTTGGGACTTCGACTTCGGCCGTCTCGACTCGGTGTCCGCGCGCGTCTGGTATCGGCCGGTCGAGGCCTGGGAGTTCCAGGTGTCGACCGGACACCTCACGCACCCCGAAACCCTTGAACCCGGCAACATCCAGCGCACGACGATGTCGGGCTCGTGGTTCCGCCGCCACGGCGGGGATTACACGGCGGTGACGGCTGCCTACGGCGCGAATGCCACTGAGGCCGGGACCCGCCACGCGGCATTCGTCGAAGCGACGAGACGCGCCGGCCGGCTATCGGTCTTCGGCCGCGGGGAGATCATTCAGGTCGAAACCGGACTGCTGCTCGGCGACCATCATGCCGCCCCGGCAGGTCCGTCTCTCCGCACTCCCGTGCGCGCCGTAACGATCGGCGGCGTCCGCGATCTGGCGCCCCGGCTATGGTGGCGCGGCTTTGCCGGCGGGGTTGGCGCGCAGATGACCTTCTACGGCGTCCCCGAAGCGCTCACCGCCAGCCACGGCGCGCATCCCGTCTCGTTCCAGGTCTTCTTCCGGCTTCGGCCGCCAGCGGGTACCATGGGGCGGATGTGGAACATGCGCATGTCGCAGCCGATGACGGGGCAGGGCATGCAGAGTATGCCCGGCATGGGGGGAATGCGTTGATGACCCGCCGCGGGATCGTCAGCTCGATGGTGGTGATGCTCGGCGTCGGCCTGTCAATCGCCGCGCTGTCCTATCTCGTCGTACGGGGCCATGGCTTTTCCGCTGCGGGCCACCCCGGCCGCCTCGAGACAAGAGTCGCCAGAGCGGCACGCAGTCTGGCGATCCCGGCGGACGCACGCCGCCGGGCGAATCCCGGAAGCTCGAGTCCGGAACGGCTCCGCGCCGGCCTCGCGCATTTTGCCGATCACTGTGCGGTCTGCCACGGCAACGACGGGCGCGGACAGACGGAGATGGGGCGCGGCCTGTATCCGAAACCGCCCGACATGACGCTGCCGGCAACCCTTCAGCTGACCGACGGCGAGCTGTTCTACATCATCGAGCACGGCGTGCCCTTCACCGGCATGCCGGCGTGGGGCGATGGCCGCGCCGAAAGCGAGACGGCCTCCTGGCATCTGGTGCAGTTCATCCGGCACCTGCCGCAGCTCAGCGCCGAAGAGCTGGCGTTGATGCGGCGGCTGAATCCCACCGGCCCGGGGACCCCCGCCATGGACCCGGACGACTTCCTGAACGGGGCGCCGCTGCCGCCCGCGCCCGTTCACAAAGGACACGACCAGTGACGAAACAGATCCGGGCAGTCGGCTTGTTCACGGCGCTGGTCGTCGCCTGCGCCGTCGCGGTCGTGCTGGCTCACGAACACAAAGTGCTCGGCACGGTCACGACCGCCGCGTCCGACCATCTGACGATGGAGACGCCTGACGGCAAAAGCGTCACCGTGACGGTGACGAAGCAGACGACAGTGACCAGAGACAAGGTCGCCGTGCCGTTCCGCAGCATTCGCCCCGGCACCCGGATCGTCGTCACGACGCGGTCGGATGAAGCCCCATACGTGGCGATTCTGATCCAGGTTGGGAAGGCCCCGGAGCCGCGCAAGCCGTCCTGATCAGGGACGCCCCGCCTTGGGCGCCTCCGGCGCGAACAGGTTGCCGAAGTAGTCCCCCGCGTACCACCGCGCCCGACTGTCGGCATCGGCCAGGGCGCTGACGATCCGGTAGTTCAGCTCGGCGAACTTCGCGCCGGCGGCCCACAGGATCGGCTGCGACATGTCGTCCGACGGCTGGTGGTAGCGGTGCGCCAGGAAGTCCGGCCATGCCGCCGCGCCGCCGCTGGCCATCCCGGTCGCCAGCATCACCGCCGGCACCCCGCGCTGCGCCATCGCGTAGTGGTCCGACCGGACGAACACCGCCTGTTCGGGCATCGGGTCCGGCGACAGCGCCACGTCCATGGCGGCCGCGGCCTCACGCAGCACCGGTGCGAGCGTCGAGTGGGTGGCACCGTAGGCGACGACGTCGGTGAAGTCGTAGAGCAGCATCGGCATGTCGAGATCAATGGCGGCGGTAATCTGCCCGATCGGCACCGGTGGATGCCGGGCGAAGTAGTCGGCGCCGAGCAGCCCCTTTTCCTCGGCGGTGTTCGCGACGAGCAGCACCGAGCGCCTCGGCCGCCGGGCCGCTCCGGACAGCGCCCGTGCCACCTCGATCAGCGTCGCGACGCCGGCCGCGTTGTCGAGGGCACCGTTGTTGATGTGGTCTCCCGGGCCGGTCCCGGTCACCCCGAGATGGTCGGCGTGGGCCATCAGCGCGACGTACTCGTCGCGCAGGCGCGGCTCGGCCCCCTCGATGATACCGATGACTTCCGGGCTGCCGTAGCGCCGCACGGTCGTCGACACCGTGATGGCGGCGCGGACCGGCAGCGGCATGCCGCGCGGACGGCCGCCCGGCCGATCGGCTTCGTCCAGGATCTGTGCGAGGGTGCGCGAGGCGCCGTCGAAGAGCGACGCGGCGGCGCTCTGTTCGATCTGCGCCGACGCCTGCAGCCCGGCAGCCGGGTCGAACGGGATCCCGTCATCCTCGCGCCAGGTCGTGAGCGGTCGTCCGGCGCGGCGCATCAGCTGCTCCCACGGAAAGGCCTTCGCGCCCGTCCGGGTAGCGATGAAGATGACGCCCGCGGCGCCGTGGGCGGCGGCGGTCCGCCGTTGTTCTCCCTGCAGGTGGGCGCCGATTTCGCTGTCCATCCCGGCCGGATAGCCCGACAACTCCACCGCAATTCGGCCACGGACGTCCAGCCCCTGGTAATCGTCGATGCCGAGCGCCGGGTCGGTCACGCCGTAGCCGACGAAGACCAGCGGAGCGGCAACCTTTGCGGTTCCGCCGGCGAGCGGTCCCGTGATCGCAACCTTGCCGCCGTGCGTAAACGTCCGGGTCCCGTGCGGCGACTGCACGACGAGCGTGGCGGCCGCGCCGCTGCGCGCGGCCTCCAGCAGCGGGACGGTCTGGAAGTAGGTGCCGCCGGTGCCGCCCGGCGTCACGCCGAGCCGCGCGAACTGGCTGGCGACATAGCGCGCGGCGATCTCATGGCCGCGCGTTCCCGCGGCGCGCCCCTCCAGCAGGTCGTCGGAGAGGAACGCGACATGCGCTTTGAACCGACCGGGACTGAACGTCGTATCGGGGGGAACAACGGGCCCAGCGATCAGCCAGACCGCCAGCGCCGCCGACACGGTGAGCCTGATCATGCCGTTATCAGGGAATTCAGGCCGTCATTCCGTCGGGATGATTGCGCCACGGCTGAGCTTGCGGTAAGGTGCCGATATCATGATTCTGTCTCCGAACGGCTCCGCGGTGCCGAGCGGAACCCAGCGGTGCCCGAAGTGCGCGGACGGCTCGGTCAAGGCCGCGACGCTGACGGAACGGTACGTCTACCTCCGCTGCGCCGCGTGCGGCGAGGTCTGGGTCATTCCCGAGCGGCGGCAGATCCGCCGCCCCAGTATTCCGTCACAGCGCTGAGCCGCCCCGCTTTCTCTTCCAGCCGCCAGCCGGCCATCGCGATCCGCTCCCAGCCCGTGTCCCTGCCGTCAGCCCCGCGCCGGAGCGGTGTCGCGATCCCAGAGCGTGTTGGTGACCCACAGCAGGATTAGCCCGCTGACGATGAAGATGGCGGTCAGGATCAGCGCCGTGCCGGTGCGGCCGTAAAGAAAGTTGCCAATCGCGAACAGCGACGACCAGATCGTCAGGCACCCTGAGATCCACCCCGCGGTCGCCTTGCCGATCGGATCGCTGAGGGCGGCGGCCTCGGCCTCGCTGACGCCCACCTCGCGCCGGACGCGGGTCCAGCCCGGGCCTGAGGGGTGCACCTTCCGGTAGAACGCGATCAGGCGTTCGCGGCTGGTCGCCGGCGTCACGTATGCCGCAATCAGCCACGAGACGGTCGTGAAGGCCACCGAGTACAGCACCGCGTGCGCGAACGGCAGCGCGTGACCGTTCTTCCGCATGATGAAGAACACCACCGACACGCTGAACGAGCTGGCCATGGCGACAATCTCGCACCACGCATTGATGCGCCACCAGAACCAGCGGAGCAGGTAGAGCAGGCCGGTGCCGGCGCCGATCGAGATCAGGACTTCGAACGCCTCCTGCGCCGTGTCGAGCAGCCGGCTGAGCAGCGCCGCAAGGATATAGAGGCCGACCGTGCAGGCGCGGCCGACCGCGACGTAGTGCCGCTCGTCGCGGCTGGGCGCCAGGAAGCGGCGGTAGAAGTCGTGCACCAGGTACGACGATCCCCAGTTCAAATGCGTGAGGATGGTCGAGGAGTTGGCGGCGATCAGGCCGCCGACCATCAGCCCGGTGAAGCCGGGCGGCAGGAACTTGAGCATCGCCGGGAAGGCGCTGTCGTGGCCGATCAGCCGCGGGTCGGCGGCGGGGAAGGCGGCCTGAATGTCCTTCAGCTCGGGAAAGACGATCATCGAACAGAGCGCGGTGATGATCCACGGCCACGGCCGCAGGACGTAGTGGGCGAGATTGAAGAACAGGGTGCCGCCGAGCGAGTCCTTTTCCGACTTCGACGCCAGCATGCGCTGCGCGATGTAGCTGCCGCCGCCCGGCTCGGCCCCCGGGTACCAGTTAGCCCACCAGCCAATCGCCATCGGCACGATGAAAATCATCAGCGCCAGCTCGCTCAACGCGAAGTTCGGCATCACGTTGAGGATCGGCTGGCCGCTGCCGTCGATGGCCGAGCGGATCGGCTGCGCGCCCGGCGCGAAGTTGACCTGCTGCGCGCCGAGCACGCGGACCATGGTGTGGAGGCCGGTCAGGGCGCTGTCGCCGAGCCCGCTGTGGCGGGCGACCTCCTTGAGCGAGAAATAGGCCGCGGCGATGACGGCGGTCATCTTGATGAAGAACTGGATCATGTCGATGACGAGCACGCCCCACAGCCCCGAATGCGCCGCGAAGACCACGTTCAGCGCCCCGGCGAGGAGAATCGTCTGCCACGGCGGCATGCCGAACAGGATGTTGGCGATCTTGCACGCCGCCAGCGTCACCATCCCCATGATGAAGCAGTTGAAGAACAGCCCGAGGTAGACCGCCCGGAAGCCGCGGACCACCGAGGCGGCGCGGCCGGAGTAGCGGAGCTCGTAGAACTCGAGATCGGTCATCACGCCGGACCGCCGCCACAGCCGCGCGAAGAAGAACACCGTCGACACGCCGGTCAGCACGAACGCCCACCACTGCCAGTTGCCGGCGACCCCGTATTGGCGCACCTGCTGGGTCACCCAGTTCGGCGTGTCGCTGCTGAACGTGGTCGCGACCATCGACAGCCCGGCCAGCCACCACGGCACCGACCGCCCCGAGGCAAAGAACTCGGACGTGCTCGTGCCGGCGCGGCGGGCGAAGAACAGCGCCGGGACGAAACAGACCAGCAGGGTGGCGAGGAGAATGAACCAGTCGACGGGGTGCAGGAGCATAGTTCGTCCATACTATTGCGGTTCGGGTCGCCGCGCGTTTACAGTCCCCAACCATCATGTTGACTGCGGGGCATTTCACGTTCCATCGGCGGATTCTCGCGGGCCTGCTCCTTCTGGTGGTGATCCTGTTGCCGCGCATCAGCGCCGCTCAGGGCAGTACTGCCGCGCTGTCGGGGGAGGTCCGCGATTCTCAGTCCCTGGCAGTACCCGGCGCGACCGTTGGCGTGACGGACCTCGACACCGGCCTGTCCCGTACGCAGACGACCAGCGGTGACGGCGCGTTCGACTTCCCGGGACTGCTGCCTGGCGAATACCGGCTCACGGTGGAACTGGCCGGCTTCGACCGGTACGAGCGGCAGGTGCGGCTGGAGGTGAACCAGCGCGTCCGGGCCGACGTGCAGCTGCGCCCCGCGGGGGTGTCGCAGCAGGTGGACGTCACCCAGACCGTGCCGCTTCTTCATCTGAGCGAGGCGGCGGTGGGCGAGGTCATCGACCGTCAGCAGGTCGCCGAGCTGCCCCTGAACGGCCGTCAGTTCCTCGAACTGGCGCTGCTCGTGCCCGGCGCCCATACCAGCCACGGGGCGCAGATGGGCGACATGAGCCCGCTCTACTGGCGTCCCGGTCAGAACTCAGCGATCACGATTGCCGGCGCACGGCCGAACGCCAATGTGTATCTGCTCGACGGGACGGTCAATACCGACCCGAGCTTCAACACCTTCGTCATCAGCCCGCCGCCCGACGCGATTCGGGAGTTCCAGATTCAGACCGGAACGTACACGGCGGAGCTTGGCGCCGGTACGGGACAAATCAACGTGGTCACGCGCTCGGGCACGCTCAAGTTCAGAGGGTCGCTGTACGAGTACGCGCGTAACAGCCGCTTCGACTCGCCGGAGTTCACCAACCCGGGCGAGCTGCCGCCATTCTCGCAGAATCAGTTCGGCGGCACGCTCGGCGGACCGGCCGGAGGGCGCGTCTTCTTCTTCGGGGGCTATGAGGGGCTGCGGACGTCGCAGCACATGTCCCACATCATGTTCGTGCCGGGATCCGCGGCGCGGCTCGGCGACTTCAGGGGCGGGCGGCCAATCTACGATCCGCAGACGACGCGGCCGAACCCCGCGTTCAATCCGGCGCTGCCGATCAGCGCTGCCAACGCTCAATTCGTCCGCACGCAGTTTCCGGGGAACCGGATTCCGCTGGACCGGATCAACCCCGTCGCCTTGCAGGTGCTCCAGAAGTACGTGGTCCAGCCGAACCGGGACGACCCGACCGACAACTATCTGGACACCCGCGCGCAAGAGCTCAACAACGATGCGTTCAATATCCGCCTGGATCGTTCGTGGGGCAACGGCTCGTCGGTCTTCGGGCGCTACAGCCTGAGCGACGAAAATGGATTCACTCCGGAGAATCTGCCGGGGTTCGGCGCCTTTCACGGCAACCGCGTCCAGAACCTCAGCGTGAGCCTTGTCACGCCGGTCTCGAAGCGGCTGCTGGCCGAGACCCGGTTTGGCTTTGCCCGGATGCGGCTGCACCGCTTCGGCGAGACGGCCAACGGGTCCGACCTGGTCACCGAGCTTGGGATCAGGGGCGTCGGCTACGGCGGCAGCGATGCGTACGGGCTGCCGCGGTTCGACATTCAGGGCTACGACCCTATCGGAGACTCGTTGCTGTGCACGCCGTGCCGCTACTGGAACAACAACTTCCAGGCGGGTGAGCGCCTGACCTGGAGCGCCGGCCGGCACTCCGTGCGGTTCGGCGGCGATGCCAGGCGGTTCGTCTGGGACATGCTCGGCTTCTTCCAGAACCGCGGCTACTTCCAGTTCACCTCGCCGATTACCAGCCAGACGTCGCTGGCCGACGGCACCGGCGATCCGCTCGCCAGCTTTCTGCTCGGAACCCCGGCGCTCGCGCAGCGCCAAGCCGGAACGCCGTCGATGAACATGCGGCAGATGACCTACGATGTCTTCGTTCAGGACGACTGGCGCGTCACCTCGTCGCTGACACTGAACGCCGGCCTCCGGTATGAGCTTCAGACGCCCTTGTCCGACATTCACAAGATCCTGACGAATCTGGACTTCAGCCGCGGCGCCCCGGTCGCGTTCGTCGGCGGTCAGGGGGGATATCCCAAGGGGCTGGTCTACACCGACCGCAACAACCTCGCGCCCCGCGCGGGACTCGCCTGGGCGCCGGCGGCCAAGCGAACCGTCTACCGCGCCGGAGCCGGAATCTTCTACTCGTATCCGGACATGAACCTCTGGTGCAACCAGGTGCACAACGTGCCGCTGGTCTTTCCAGAGATCCAGGTCAACAACGCCGCCAATCCCTCCATCAACACGTTCGGATTCGCGCCGCCCGTGCTCGGGCGGACCCTGGTCGGCTTCACGGCGATCGACACGCACCTCCAGATCCCACGCATCACGCAGGCGAGCGTCAGTGTCGAGCGCGAACTGACGTCGAACGTCATGATGCAGGCCGGCTATCTCGGCGCGTGGGGAAGGAATCTGGATCGATCGCGGCTGGTCAACAACGCCGTGCCGGGTCCGGGCGGGGTACAGCCGCGCCGGCCGTATCAGACGATTTCGTTCGTGCCCGGATCGGACCTGGGAGTGCTGCCGGCGGACGTGACGGTCCAGAGCCTCACCTTCCCGGTGGGCCCGATCAACCTGCTCGAAAGCACCGGGCGCTCGACCTACAACTCCGTCTGGCTCCTCGGACGGCGCACCTTTTCGCGCGGGCTGAGCTTCCTCGCCAGCTATACCTTCGCGCACAGTCTGACGGACGCGCCGTCATTCCGGTCGCCGGCGAACGAAGCGGAGGTCCCGCAGAACAGCTACGATCCGAGAGCCGACTGGGGTCCGGCGGGCTGTGACGTCCGACATCGTTTCGTCAGCAGCGTCATCTACAAGCTGCCGTTCGGCGATCGCGGCGGGTCGGGGACAGCGGCGCGCGTCGTCCGCGGGGTCCTCGGCGGCTGGCAGGCCTCGCTCATCTACCAGTGGCAGAGTGGATTCCCGTTCACCGTCAGTGTGTTCGGCGATACGGCGAATGCCGGCACGCTGCTCAACGTCAACCCGATTCGCGCGAATGCCGTCCCTGGCGTCGCGGTCGCGCTGCCGGCTGGTGAACGCAGCGCGGCGCGGTGGTTCAATACCGACGCCTTCGCGACGCCCGCTCCGTTTACCTTCGGCACGGCGACGCGCAACAGCGTCTGGGGCCCGGCTCTGAGCAAAGCCGATCTGGCGCTCGATCGGGCACTGCCGCTCAGCTCGGCGGAGCTGCATCTGCGTGTCGAGGCGTTCAATCTGCTGAACACCACGAACTACGGCACGCCCAACCGGTTCGTCAACACGCCGCAGTTCGGATCCATTACCGAGGCGGCCACACCCGCCCGCCAGGTGCAGCTCGTCGTGCGCGCGACGTTCTGAGGGGCGAGCGGACCCGCTCGAGTGGAGGGATGCGAGAGAGGACGGAAACGGCCGCCCCTTGACGATCCGGACGATCCACAGCGGATCTCCCGAATCGTCGATCGGCGGCGGCCGCTGCCGTCGTCAGTTCTTGGTCATCGTCAGACCGGTGACGGTGGCTTCGGTGTTGTGGGCGAAGCGCAGGCCGTAGACGCCATCGGTGGACTTGAGTTTGCCGGCGGTGACGAGCGCCGGCTTGTCGTAGCCGGCCACGACGGTGCCGTTGATCGCGCACTCGACGCGGTCACCTTTAACCGAGACGGCAATCTCCTGCGTCACCGCCTCACCGGGGCCGGCGGCCTTCTTCACCGCCGGGCTGGCCTCGCCGCGGCGGCCGTTCATCTGGAACGGCTCCGGACCGAAGCCCCGGACGATAAAGTTGCCGTTGCCGTAGGCGGCGCAGTAGAGATAGCTCTGCTCCGCGCCACCGAGATCGTTGCCGGCGACGACAATCCCGTACGGATGCGGGTGGTCGTTGAGGCCCATGTACTTGGCCTCGTGAAACGTCGCCTTGACGGTGTAGTTGCCGGCGGCCTTGTTGGCCGGATTCCAGTAGGTGACGGCCGGGCCGGTCGTCACGTGCAGGGCGTCGCCGTCCTTGGCGAGCTTGGAGTTCTCCAGTTTCTGGCCGCCCTTCTCCTCGGACGCGTCGATTTTGCCGGTCCACCCTGGGACGGAGATCCCCCCACCGGCGACCGCGCGGGCCGTCTCCTGGCCGCGTGCGCCAACCGTCGAAGGAACGAGCATCGCAAGGGCGACCGCCACCGCGGAACCGTGAACGAGACGCATAGGTGTGTCCTCTCCTGAAAAAGTTGGTGCCAAGAGGGTATGCGCGCCGGGCCAATCTGGCAACTGGAGATTGACGGCCGGCCGTTGTCGACAGGCCACCGGCGATCGTGCGGCAGCCGCGCGAACGGCGCGCGCTACATCTTCGCGAGCAGCGCCTGCGTCCAGCGGATGCTCGACTCGACGCTCTCCAGCTGGCGGGCGGCCGGAGACGCCGATGGATCGGCGGGCGGCTCGATGACCGGCGAACCCTTGTCGCAGAGCGCGAGGAACCGCGCGAACTCCCAGGCCGGGGTGGTGCGATAGATCTCCCAGAACTGCGGATCGCGGTAGTTCATGATCCGCGGCTGCGGCGTGACGATCACTTCGAGCGAGACGGCGCGGCCCGGGCACTTCTCGATGTAGGTCCGGAGGTACTGCTCCATCCCCATGTTGCCGTCGCCCATGCGGGTCCACCGCACGGCTGCCCCCTCGGGCGTGTTCCAGAGCGCGCTGTCGCGCATGTGGCTGGTCAGGACGTACGGCGCCAGCGTGTCGAGCGTCAGGTGCGGATCCTCGATGGTCCAGACCGGATTCCCCGAATCGAGGCAGACGCCGACGAAGTCGGGCCCGGCGCCTTCAACCAGGGACTTGAGCTCGCGCGCCTGCATGTCGCCGGCGTGATTCTCAATCGCCACCTTGACGCCGGCATCCATCACCCGCGAGCGCATGCCGCGCAGGACCGCGACGGTGGCGTCGATGTGCCGCTCGATGCCGCCGCGCCGGTCGGCGACGCTGCCGAGCACCGCCCGGACGATCGGCGACCGGACCAGGCGCGCCGCCTCGAGCATGCGTCCGAGCTGCTCCTCGGCGGTGCCCTGCGCCTTGTCGAACATCGCCGATGTCGGACAGATCGAGCGCATGCCAATCTCGAGATCGATGCCAAGCTCGTCGGCACGGGCGCGCACCCGCCGGAGATTGTCGGGCTCGAGCGACCCCAGGAAACGAATCTCGCTGAAGTGGACGACCTTCACGTGCCACTTCGCGGCAAACTCCAGCTGCTGGAACGGCGTCCAGTTCTGCGCGCCGAGACTGTACATGTCGACCCCGAAGCGGATCGGCGGCCCCGCGGCGGCGGTCGAACGCGGCGCGGCCAGCGCCATCGCCGCCGCCCCCAGCGTCTTGATGAAGGTCCGCCGGTCCGGCGCCGGCACTCGGTTGTCGTCAGTCACGCGCGGACTCCTATCAGCTATCAGCTATCGGCTGTCAGCTCTCAGCTGTCAGCCCGGTTTTTCGGTCTCGCCGAAAAGAACATGGGCGCCGCCACAATACCCGACCGGCGCGCCGATTCCAAGGAACCGGGCCACAGCCGCGCCATAATGGACCCGGTGTCCACCCCGTCGACGGTTTCGCGCCGCCTCGTCGCTCCGCTCGCGGCGCTGGCTTTCGTCAGCCTCGGCCTGCCCGACGGGCTGCTCGGCGTGGCCTGGCCGTCGATGCGCGCGGCGTTCGGCGTCGACGTCGACGCGCTCGGGGCCCTGCTGACGGCGGCGACCGGCGGCTATGTCGTGTCCAGCTTCTCGAGCGGCCGCCTGCTGCGCCGCGCCAACCTCGGGGTCGTGCTGGCCGCGAGCTGCCTGCTGACGGCCGGCGGCCTGCTCGGCTACGCGGCGGCGACGCGCTGGATCGCGGTCCTTGGCCTCGGCGCCGTCCTCGGCCTCGGTGCAGGCGCGATTGATGCGGGGCTGAACACCTACGTCGCCACGCACTACAGCGCGCGGATGCTGAACTGGCTGCATGCCTGCTTCGGCATCGGCGCCGCCACCGGGCCGCTGATCATGACGACCGTCCTTCGGCGCGGCGCGAGCTGGCGGACCGGCTACTGGATCGTGGGGACGGCGCAGCTCGCCCTCGCAGCCTGCTTTTTCGTCACCGCCCGGCAGTGGCCGCGCGGCGACGGCAGCTTCCGCGAAGCCTCCGCCGGCCACGGTTCGCCGATGCGCCGAACGCTGCGGCTGCCGGCGGCCTGGCTCGGGATGGGTGTGTTCATCGCGTATGCCGGCATCGAGGCGTCGCTCGGCGTCTGGACCTACACGCTGCTCACCGAGGGCCGCGGCATGGCGGCGGCCCCGGCGGGGGTTCTGGCCAGCCTGTTCTGGGGCGGGATGACCGCCGGGCGGCTTCTCGCGGCGGCGGGCGGGGGAGCCCTGCCGGTCCGGCTGATCCTGCGGACGGCGCTGGGCCTGATTGCGCTTGGCAGTGTCCTGATCATGGCCAACGTCGGCACCGCGGCGACGGCCGGCGGACTGCTGCTCGCCGGCGTGGCGTGCGGTCCGATTTTCCCCTCCCTGATTGCCACCACGCCCGGCCGCGTCGGGCAGGACCATGCCGCCAACACCGTCGGCTTCCAGATCGCAGCGTCGGCGATTGGCCTGTCGGTGCTGCCAGGCCTGGTCGGCGTCGCGGCGGCCCGGCTCGGCATGGAGACCATCGCGCGGCTGTTCGTCGCGCTCTCAGGCCTGCTGATCGTCGTTTACTGGCTGCTCGAACGTCTTCCGCCGCCCGGCATGCCGTCAGAGGACCAGGGTACCTGAGCGGGCCCGGCCCTTTTCTTGCTCGGCCGAGGAACATGTGCGGGACAGGAGGGCTATGGCTGACCAAGACACAGGCGAACAGCTCGAAGCGTGCATTGAAACCGTGCAGCGCCTGGAGGAAGAGAACGAGCAACTGCGGGAAGCTGCCGGAGCCTTCGGCCAGCTGGCCGAGCGCCTGAACCAGACGCTGCGCGACGAGCGCCGCCGGGGGTCCGAGCGCCGGCAGGCGCCGCGTCCGAATTCCGACCGGCGATCGTCCACCGTCTGACGGAACCCCGAGACATCCTTCTCGGCGCTGGGGCGAATGCCCTCGCCCCACGGCCTTCCGCCCGATCCGGTGCATCCTCTTCAGCGCCAACGACGCCTACATGCGCGACTCCAACCTCGTCGTCCCCGCCGACTGTGTCGTCTCGAACACCGCGGCGGACAACGACTACGCGCTCCAGCAGATCCAGCGCGTGCTGAGGGGGGACATCACGCCCTCCGACCAGCTCGATCTCGACGCGCTGCTCCAACCGTCCCAGCCCGGCTGACCGCCCGGCGGCGTCAGCCGCCGGCGTGCCGGGTCAGCACCAGCCGGAATCGCCAGCCCGGCTCCGGCTCCGCGAGCCGAATCCCGCGGAGATCGTCGATCAGCAGGTGACAGCCGTCGACGTCGGGAAACGTGGTGCGCAGTCCGATCACGAACGCGCCGGCGGCGCGTCCCGCCTGCGCGCCCGCCGGGGCGTCCTCGATGACGACGGCGCGGGACGGGGAGACGCCGAGGGCGCGGGCCGCATCGAGGTAGCCGTCGGGAGCCGGCTTGCCCGCCGCCACATCCTCCGCGCCGACGAGCACGCACGGGCACGGCAGACCGACCGCGGCGAGGCGCGCCGCCGCCAGGTGGTGCAGCGCCGAGGTCACGACCGCCCAGCCGTCCGGCGGCAGCCGTTCGAGTAGCGCGGCGGCACCGCGTCCGGCGGTCTCGTGTCCCTCTTCCTCGGCCTCGAGGGCGTCGAGCCGCGCCGCCTCCTCGGGCGTCGCCAGTTCGGGCGCCACCAGCGCCATCGTTTCAAGCGTCCGCCGGCCATGCGCGACCGCCAGGACCGCGGCGGCCGCGACGCCGCGGTCGG